>JBEKOL010000029.1:0-41189 GCA_049521775.1 Syntrophales bacterium | reverse complement strand
ATGAGGACGACCTCCCGAAGGTGAAGCTCCTCGCGCGCGCAGTGGGTAAGCATTCGCGGACGCCCTCTGACGGCTATGAATTCCGGATTTCCGACAGTAGTGGTGATATCCTCAATGTCCTGGCAAACGTGGCGGTTATACCTTCTACGAAAAGAAACGTTATGTCTCTTCTTGACATTTCGAAACTCAAAAGAGCCGAACGCGAGAGACGTGAAGCATCGCTCTATGCCCGAAGCTTGATTGAGGCAAGCATCGACCCACTGATTACTATTAATGCTGAGGGCAAGATCATGGATGTAAACAGTGCGGCTGAGGCTACGACGGGAGTGCCGCGCTTCGATCTTATCGGCAGCGACTTCGCCGATTATTTTACGGAGCCAGAAAAGGCTCAAGAAGTCTATCAGGAGGTCTTCTCAAAAGGAGTCGTCCGCGATTGTACATTAGCGATCCGGCATGTTTCCGGACGGGTGACCGAAGTACTTTACAACGCATCGTTGTACCGTAGTGAATCGGGCGACATACAGGGTGTGTTAGCTGTCGCGCGCGACATCACGGAGCGCGTTGAAGCCGAAAAAAAGATTTTAGCCAGCAATGAAATGTTGAGATCGCTGACCACCGAACTCGTGATGACGGAGGAACGCGAACGGAGGCGTATCGCCGTGGATCTCCATGACAACATCGGGCAAACGCTGGCTCTTACAAAAATTAAAGTTGAATGTGTCATGGGCCAGACATCGACGGACGGAGTAAGGAAGCCGCTGGTGGAGATAGGGGATATGATTGATCAGTCCATTCAACAAACCAGATCACTCATGACAGACTTGAGCCCACCGGTTCTCTATGAACTAGGTTTGACCTATGCCATCCAGTGGCTTTGTGAACAAATCCAGGCGCAACACAATCTCCAGATTGTCCTCATGAATGATTTTAAGATCCAGGTGATAGAAGAGGAAATCCAGCTTTTACTGTTCAGGGCTACGAAGGAACTGCTCACGAATGTTGTCAAACATGCTGGGGCAAAACAAGCTCATGTGATGATTCAGAATGTCGGCAATAGAATCCGGATAACCGTCAAAGATGACGGGATTGGCTTTGATGTATCAGGAATCGGACAGGTAGCCAAACGCTCCGGAGGTTTTGGTCTGCTCAGCATTCACGAAAGGCTGAAGTATCTCGGAGGCCTGTTTGAAATTGAGAGCAAAAAAGGAATCGGTACCCGTATTTCACTCGTGGCGCCGCGAAGAAGGAAAAATAGAAAAGGGGGAATAAGACATGACCATTAGGGTTCTTCTTGCCGATGATCACAAGATTTTTCGAGACGGCCTGCGCACTTTGATCGAAAAGGAAGACGGGATGGAAGTTGTAGCTGAAGCGGAAAACGGCAGAAAAACGGTCAAGATTGCGGAGAAGCTGGCGCCCAACGTGGTTATCATGGACGTCACAATGCCTGACATGAACGGTATAGAGGCCACAAGAAAAATCGTAGCCTCCACATCAAACATAAAGGTAATTGCCTTGTCGATGCATTCGGACCGTCGATTCGTTATCGGCATGTTGGAAGCCGGTGCATCCGGTTACCTCTTGAAGGACTGTGCTTTTGGTGAGCTTGCCGGTGCAATTCGTCAGGTCACTTCAGGAAATACCTATCTGAGTCCAAGGATCGCGGACGTTGTTGTGAAAGCGTATCTCAACAAAGCACCAAATTCATCTTTGATAACACGCACGGTACTTACTTCACGGGAGAGAGAGATCCTGCAATTACTTGCGGAGGGTCTGTCAGCCAAAGAGATTGCCGCACATTTGAATTTGAGTATCAAGACTGTCGAGACACATCGACGGAATATCATGGAGAAACTAAATATTCACACCATCGCCGAGCTGACTAAATACGCGATTCGCGAAGGACTGGTTGCCCTCGAAACTTAGTGAATTTACCCGTCGGTGCATCGGGGTCCAGCCGCTTCAAGGTTCGGTATAATGACAGTTTTTGTATGAGCATGCTGCCTTGCAAGAATCTCGTGCATCCACTCACCCGGCCGGATTGACCGAAATTCCTTATCCCCTCCCTGGATAGATGCACACAAAAAACTCTTGCAAATCAAGCCGCGATGTTTTAGTAATCGGCCACATTTCTATATAGGAGATCAAATATGTCGAGAATCTGTGAGGTATGTGGGAAAAAGCCCGTTGTCGGTCACAACGTCAGCCATGCCAATAATAAGACAAAAAGAACATGGTATCCTAACCTTCAAAAACTGCGCTGTGTAGATAAGAAAACGGGTGCAATAAAGCGCACAAAAGTTTGTGCGAGGTGTATTCGTTCCGGTTTCGTAAAGAAGGCTCTGTAGCGCATGTATTAATCTTGATGGCTCTTGTGGCTGAGAATTTTGAGTACAAAGAATCTGTTTAATCGCTCACAGGTGCCTTTCGTTCGCGTGTTTGTTAAGCACTTTTTTGACTTTAGCCAATAATCACCTTATTATCTGGAATGAACTCCGCCCTGCAAACCGCACGCTTCTTGATCCTTCCGTAAGACGATTTCAAGAGAACTGCCGTCATAAGTCTGGGTAGGCCACTGGGCTTTCTTGTGTTCGTGAACAAAAAGACGCTATTTATCTTGTCAAAAAGGTCCCGTCTTTTTTCTGTGGCATATGTCCCTCCTTAGATGCCGAATTCTATAGATTCAGCAACTGCATGCAGTTGCATCGACGCTTTCTACCATCAGCTATTATTCTTTCCTTGACATGGAGACCTATATTGATATGATCGAAACAAGTCTTTTCATCCATGTAATCGAAGGGGACATGCGACTGCAATCGCTATGAAGGCAATAACGTTACCTACTACACAGTGGCGGCTATCGGAAGGCGATAGGGACATACAGGATATACTGGCCAAGGAGCTGCAGATTCACCGTATCGTCTCTCGAATACTGACAAGCCGCCGGATACTGACGCCCGGTGACGCCAACAGATACCTCTATCCTTCCTTGAATAATCTGTACAATCCTCTCTTAATGAAGGACATGCAAAAGGGCGTTCAACGTTTGGTCAGGGCGATCAATGATCGTGAGAAAGTCGTTGTTTACGGAGACTATGATGCCGACGGCGTAACGTCAGTGGCTGTTCTTCTTAAATTCCTCCTTGATATCGATCATGCAGTTACATATTACATCCCTGATCGGATTAAGGAAGGATATGGCTTAAACGGACCTGCCATTGATAGGATGAAGGCGGACGGGGTCACGCTGCTTATTACCGTCGATTGCGGCATCTCGGACCATGAACAGATACTCTATGCGCGCTCCTGTGGCATAGACACTATTATATTGGATCACCATGAAGTTCCGCAGAACCTCCCCGACGCTGTGGCAGTAATCAATCAGCATCGTAAGGACTGCAATTTCCCCTTTAAGGATCTTGCCGCTGTTGGCATAGTTTTTAATTTCCTTATTGCTCTCAGGGGAAGACTGCGAAAAGAAGGGTTTTGGAAAAATAGAAAATATCCGAATCTGAAGGAATACCTTGACCTTGTCGCCCTGGGAACCATAGGCGACATCTGCCCCCTTGTGGACGAGAACCGAATATTTGCGAAAATCGGTCTGGACTTGATCACAGAGTGCAAGAGAGTGGGGTTGCGGGCCTTAAAGGAGATTTGCGGCGTCGAGAATCAGGTCATAGATTCCGGGAAAGCCTCCTTTTGTCTGATTCCCAGGATTAACGCCGCGGGTCGTGTTGCATCTGCAAACGAGGCCGTCCGGCTTCTCTTAACCGAGGACATCGAGGAGGCGAGGTTAATCGCTCAAAATCTTGAAATGTGTAACCGTAAGCGACAGACCATGGAGCGGAATATACTGAACGAAATACTCGAAGAAATCGAGCGAACGATAGATCCGGAAAAAGTAAGATCACTTGTGTTTGCGTCAGAGAAATGGCATCCGGGAGTCATTGGCATAGTAGCTTCAAAACTGGTAGATCGATATTATAGGCCCACTATTTTAATAAGTCTCAAAGACGGCATCGGCAAGGGTTCCGGAAGAAGTGTCGCTGAGTTTAACATATATGAAGGCTTGAAGAAATGCGATTCTTTATTGTTGTCTTACGGAGGACATCGGTACGCGGCCGGGATATCGATCAAGGAAGAAGACATTAAAGAATTCTCCGGCATGCTGGAAGATGTCATCAGCAAGGAGATTGACGCTTCGGATTTTGTTTCTCAAACAAACATCGATGCCATCTGTAGTCTCAGTGAAATAACCCACGAACTCGTATCCCAGATCGGGAGACTTGCCCCCTTCGGCAGCGGCAACCCTGAACCGGTCCTCTGCGTGAGAAATATCAATGTCACCTCCCAGTCGGTGGTGGGCAATAACCACTTATGGATGCGTCTGTCAGGTGACGGCATGTCCTACAATTCCATCTGGTTCAACAAGGGTCATCTTATCAATTTTCTTTCAGTGCCTGCTATCGATATAGCCTTCACGCCTCACATCAATAGCTGGAACGGGGTTTATGACATACAGCTCAAGATGAAAGATATGTCCGTGCCCGCCAATCATTAAGAAGCAATATTTGCTCTGCTATTTATTTCCTCAGTCGCTGGCCCATAACCAGTCCGTCATCTTGTTTGACCGTGCTGAGATTCGGAAATTCGAGACGATCGATCGCGAGCACACATCTGTCCCTGAATAACCTGCTGAACTTCTCGGCCGCATCAACCCCGGGATCCTTGGGTTCGAGCTGAACTGTGAGAATATCTTCATGTGAAGTTCTGCTTGTGAGCAACTGAAATATCACATGACCAAACGCATCTTTGATTCCATTTAGCTGACTCGGCGCTATAGAAATTCTCTTGACCATTACCGCTGTCACGAGAATATCCTCAGGGCTATACCACCCCTTCTTTTCGCCGTATTCGAACGATACGTTCCCCACCTTGGTTGCACCAGACATCTGATATGTATCACTAACATATTCCTGTTCGAATTTTTCCCGCAATCACGTGGAAAAGGCCCTGCAGCAAAGCACGCACGCTTCATCTCGAAATATTTTTTGAAATCATAGCCGAATTCGTAGGCTCTATTCATTATGCTCAGCAAGAAAGTGGGAGTGCCTATAATAGAGAGTCACGGAGAGATCATATACCAATTGGAGATGGAGTGGCGAAGTGGAAGTCCATGATGGGACAACCGTGGCGCCGACGCGCCTTAAACCTGCATGGAAGGTGAGCCCGGCAGCTACCCTATGATAGGAAAAGACCTTGAGAACGACATCCCGCCTGCCGATACCGGCTGCATGATAAGCCCTTGCCCACAGATGATCGTTCTCCTGGAGGTGTGGTTCACATACCGACCGGGAGAACTAGGGATTCTGTCAATTTGCTCATCGGCATTGCCCAGTCCTGCGAAAGGGGTATTCGTTGTCTCCAGTCCGGTTAATTCATCCCGCTAAATGACAGGAAGCATCTGGATCCCCCAATGTTTGTTTTTATCTCGTCGTGATGAAGCCCGAAATCAGCAAAGGTTTTTCTCATAGTACTTGATTTCCGGTGTCCTGATCCGGGCATCTACAGCATCTGCAATGTTTTCCGATGTTCCCTTTTTTCCTGAAGTATACATTCTCTATCGCCATAATAGTCCGGCATATTGATCCCTCGGATGAAAGGGAGTTATTTGTGATCTAAAGCCACCTTTTTCGGCGCCGATATGATTTAACGTCTTTATACGACCTTAAAGCGCCTGACGCACCCATGCCTAGGTAAAATTCCTTTATATCGGGATTCTCGACAAGATTCTTTGAAGCACCCTCCATGACTATCTTGCCGTTTTCCATCACATACCCGTAATCGGAGATTTGCAGGGCCATATTGGCGTTCTGTTCCACGAGGATAATACTAGTTCCCTGTTCTGCGTTTATCTTCTTTATAATCTCAAATATCTCACTCACGACCATTGGTGCAAGTCCCAGAGACGGCTCATCTAGGATCAAGAGGGCGGGATGTGCCATCAACGCCCTTCCCATGACGATCATTTGAAGCTCCCCTCCACTGCAGTATCCTGCAAGCATCTTTCTCCGCCTCAATATGCTGGGAAAATAATTATAAACCATTTCAAGATCTTTCTTATATGGTTTCTGCCAGCGGATAGCCGTTCCGACAATTAGGTTTTCTTCCACAGTCAAATATTTGAAAGGTTGACGTCCTTCCAGAACCTGAATTATTCCTTTACGCGTAATTACCTCCGGAGCTTGATTCTGGATGGGTACTCCGTCGTATGTGATTGTTCCATCCGTCACCCTGCCGTTTTCCGTCTTAAGCAAGCCAGAGATGGCTTTCAGCGTTGTCGTCTTGCCTGAGCCGTTGCTCCCAATAAGCGACGTGATGGATTTTCTCTTAACGACAAGAGAGACCCCCTTGAGGACTTGGATTATGTCCGAATAAACAACGGATATATTGTTGATCTCAAGAATAGTACTGCCATCAGTCATTTGACAACGCCTCAATAGGCAAACGGCCAGAGTTTAAAGTTGGAACGGATGATGCGCCATACTTCAGCAAGTCCTCGCGGTTCGAAGAGAATAAAGAGGATTATGGATGTTCCAAAGAAGAATTCTCTTAAAGGCGCCACATTTAAGCCGGCTTCCGTGAGTACGCCTATGTTCATCATAATGCCCGTGAGCCACCGCAAGAGCTCATTTAAAAGGGTTATGAAGACTGCTCCATATATAGAGCCTGAGATACTTCCCAACCCTCCTATGATTACCATCGCAATGTATTCTACGGAAAGGCCCAGGGTGAAAGGTTCAGCTGTGATACTGACCATATAATAAGCCCATATGGCGCCGGCAAAGCCTGCATAAAAAGAACTGATCCCAAAAGAAAGGAGCTTATATCTGAAGAGGGGAATCCCCATGCCTTCCGCAGCCCTGTCGTTATCGCGAATAGCGATGAAGGCTCTGCCATACTTTGTCCGCATGAGATTAACTGCGAACCATATCATGACTACCAGGCAGATGAAGATGAGAAAAAAGAAACTTCGATCACTCTCCAATTCGATTCCGAAAATGTTCGGCCGTGGCAGGGTTATTCCCATAGTGCCTTTCGTAAGACTTTCCCAGTGGACTAGGACATATTCGATGATGATCTGGCCTGCGAGTGTTGCAATTGTAAGATAGAGGCCTTTGAGGCGACCCGAGGGAATGCCGAATATCATGCCTGTCATGGCCGAGATCAAACCCGCCATCGGTAGAGTAATTACAAAGGGCATGTTTACCGATGTGGCCAGTATCGCGGCAGCGTAAGCCCCGACTCCGATGAAGGCCCCGTGGCCGAGAGATATCTGCCCTGTATATCCGATAAGGATATTCAGACCTATCGCCGCGATTGATGCTATCCCCACCATGTTCAGAACATGAAGGAAGTATGGACTGACAATTAAGGGCAAAATAATAAAGAGGAAGAAGATGCCTATCCCCGACCACAGCATGCCAAAGTCTGTTTCAAAGAGAGTAATCTCCTGTTCATATCGCTCTTTATAATTACCGCAAGGGTGGAAGTTCAATTTTTTCATTGCCGCCTCACACCCTTTCAATTTCCGCGAGACCGAAAAGGCCATAGGGCTTCACCATAAGTATGAATACGAGGATTATGTACGGCACAACGTCGCTCAGTGACGGTGAAATATAGCCTCCGGTGAACGTTTCAAGAAGCCCTATGATAAGACCGCCAATGATAGCTCCACCGATGCTGTCCAATCCGCCGAGAATAACAACAGGGAACACTTTTAGGCCAATGGCGCTTAGATCGTGGACGTTAATGCCGTTTATGATGCCCAGGACTATGCCGCTCATGCCGGCTACAAGTGCGGCAATAGCCCAGGATAGGGCAAAGACTTTCTGAACATGAACACCCAGCGAGAGGGCTGCTTTCTGATTGTCAGCGACGGACCTCATAAATATGCCCTGCGATGAGTACTTGAAGAATACTCCAAAGAGAATGAGGAACATTATGCCGATTATGAGGGCAGCCGTATAGACAGGCGGTATGTTAATCACGTGCCACTGAACACCGAGGAATTCGGGCAAAAAATCGGGATATGTCTGCAGATTGCCTCCCCAAAAAAGAAGCATA
Organism: Syntrophales bacterium; assembly: GCA_049521775.1. Lineage (GTDB taxonomy): Bacteria > Desulfobacterota > Syntrophia > Syntrophales > UBA2185 > Fen-1135. The sequence continues at coordinate 33,062 of JBEKOL010000029.1, read as the reverse complement.
AGGCCTTTAAACATCGACGCCAGTCCTACAGTCAGCATTATTACGTAGATCAGAGGCTCGCCGATAAGGCGGCGCAAAAAGAAGCGCTCTATGAGGAATCCCAGGATAAAGCATGCGGCAAGGGTTACCAGGAATGCGACAGCTATAGGCAATTTCACCCATGTTACCATGGCGAGGAAAAAGAAGGCTCCCATGGCAAGCAATTCGCCATGGGCAAAATTGAGGACGCTCGAGGACTTGAAGATCATAACAAAACCCATTGCGGACAGGCCATACAGGAATCCTATACTTATACCGTTTATGAAAAGTTGAACAAAAAAATTCATAGACTATTCCTCAATTGACCTTAATAACTCTGACCCTTGTTTCAATTTCACCTATCTGACCGTCCCGATACTGGATTTTTGTTTTTACATCAACTTCGTCCATGCCCGTATACATGGCCTCGATGAGCTGGAGATATAGGCCATAAACGAATCGCCGGCGAACTTTTCCCGTTCTCGTCAGCTCTTCATCATCAGCGTCGAGGAGTTTATAGAGTAATATGAACTTACGGATCTTCATGAGGTCCGGCAGATTGCTATTCACCTTTCTCACTTCACTGAGTATCAGAGCCTCGACCTCCGTCTGTTGCGAGAGATCTATATAAGTCGTGTACGGGATCATGCGCTCCTCAGCCCAATTCCCCACATTACCCATGTCTATATTGATGAGTGCAGTGATATAAGGGCGCCCTTCGCCGAACATCACTGCTTCCTTGATATAGGGACTGAACTTGAGGCGTGTCTCTATGAAATCCGGTGAAAACGCTGCCCCATCCTTGTTTTTTATAATGTCTCCTTTACGCCCGATGATAACGAGATGACCATCTTTGTCTATGTAACCGGCGTCGCCGGTTTTGAGCCAGCCACTGCTAAAGGCCTCTTCCGTAGCCCTGAAATCGTTATAATAGCCGACAAAGTTTGAATCACTCCGCACCAGAACCTCCTGATCATCTGCAATCGCAACAAGGGTCCTGGGTAAGGGTTTCCCCACCGACTCGAGCTTTATTTCGGAATCAGGCTGGACCTGGAATATCCCCCCTGCCTCGGTCAGGCCGTAACACTGCTTGAGATTTAAGCCGATTGCGCGGAAAAAATGAATCACATCAGGACTGATGGGATGACCACCTGTGAAGGCGTTCTTGAAACCTGTACATCCTACTCTATCAAGCAGCGGTCTGTATATTCCGAATGATGCGATACGGAGAAGTAAATTTATATGAACCGGAACCGCCTCTCCTTTCGATTGCAGCCCGACAGCCTTCTTTCCGATTTCCACTGACATAGAGAAAAGCTTACGCCTCATAAATCCGGCGTCGTCCATTTTCACCATGATGCGCGAGGCCAGATCTTCCCAGAATCGGGATGACGTTATGATAATCGACGGGCCTATCTCGCGAAAATCTTCGTCTATCGTTTCCGGCATTTCAGGGAAATTTACGGCCATGCCGCTCAAGAGTGCCACCCCTACTCCGCACATCTGATCCACAATCCACGCCGGCGGAGATATTGATATCCAGTTATCGACGGATGTGATAGGTAAGGACTCAATCCAATTTCTTGCCATTTCAGTAATATTGCGATGCGACAGCATGGCGAGTTTGGAAATTCCCGTGGTGCCGGACGTCTGTATCATAATTGCCACATTATCGCGTCTGCCCTTCTGCAATTCCTTGAGGAATAAAGCCGGATTTTCATGGTCAAGTTTTTCACCCATCTCCAAAAGATCGGAAAAACTTACAAGCCATGGATTATCCCTGTATGTTCTCATACCCGTGGGATCTATGTAGATGACTCGGCGAACATGAGACAGACGTTGACGCATCTCAATTAGCTTATCGACCTGTTCTTGGTTTTCCGCGACAACATAAGCTGCCTTGATGCGGCTGAGGGTATGACACAATTCTTCAGGTATGGAAGAGGTAAATAGATTAAGCGATACCCCGCCAACGGACTGGCAACCGATTTCACAAAAGAGCCATTCCGGAATATTGTTCGTGACTATGCCGATGTTCTCCCCCCTTATCAGCCCGAGATTGCTCAAGCCAAGGCCTGTGTGTTTCGCATAACGGTAGTAATCCAGCCAGCTATAAGTCTGCCAGATGCCGTATGCTTTTTCTCGAATAGCCGTCGCTTCGGATCCAAGAAGCTCGGATTGTCTCATGAGGATCTGTGGCAGCGTATACTGGGTGACGGTTGCCAACTCTGCGTCATCTGCTTGCTTTCTATCTACCACCGCATACACCTTCTTCTATCTACTCGCAGAATCACCGAGATATGCTTTGATGACTTCCGGATGCTTACGAATCTCATCTGGGTCTCCCTCGGCTAGCTTCTCCCCGAAGTTCAAGACTACAATCCGCTGGGAAATACTCATGACTATGGACATGTCATGCTCCACCAAGATCATCGTTTGACCCCATGCCCGGTTCATCTCTGTCAAGAAGCGCACCATGTCTTCCTTTTCTTCCAGGTTCATTCCCGCGAACGGTTCATCCAATATCAATAGAGCGGGTTCCAAGGCAAGTGCACGACCGAGTTCGACTCTCTTCATCAAACCGTAGGGCAATGACCCCACCTTCTTCTTTCTGATGGCCTGGATCTCCAGGAAATCTACCAGCTCTTCTATGACACGTCGCTGATGAATCTCTTCTTTCCGTATAGATGGTGAAAAAAGACAGGCACCTGCAATTCCATATTTGCAGTAATTGTGGCGCGCAAGAAGCATATTGGATAAGACCGTCATACCAGGAAAGAGCTCAATGTTTTGAAACGTTCTGCCAATGCCCATGCAGACAAGATGGTGAGGGGGTAGATGTGTTATGTCCTTCCCGTTAAATACAACGCGGCCGCCTTGCGGCTTGTAAAATCCAGTCATACAATTCAGCAGGCTCGTCTTTCCGGCGCCATTCGGTCCGATAATTGCCACCAGTTCTCCTGTACGCACAAAAATATCAACGTCATTGAGCGCCTTGACGCCGCCGAAGCTCAAGGAAAGGTTTCTTACCTCAAGCTCTGCAGCCCTCTTTACCGGACTCCTTGATTCGAATATGCCAGGCTTTCCTCGATATGCTTTCATAAATCCAAAGCGGCTATTTTAGCAATTTTATCTTTTCCTTTAACGGGTTAAAGAAATTTGTCAAAGGGGTGAAGGATCCGTCCTCTCCCACCTTTACAATTCTCGCCTTAAATGATGCGCCGTGATCATTTCGTGTATAGGTAACATTTGGGACGATACCGCCAAAATCCTCATTTTTAAAAGACTCCATTGCCTTATTGATCGTTTCTCTATTGATTTCCCTAAATTTTTGATTGGCCCGGATAAATGCCCTCTCCATGATCATGCCGACAACTATACCTTCCCAGTAAGATGCGTCGAATTTATCAACCGTCTTGTAACGGTTCCAAAGCTCCGTCATCAGCTTAATACCCTGACTTTTATCAGAGGGAACGCCTCCCGGAAACTGGATACGCAACCGGTCCCTTATCACGCCTTTGCCGAGCTTGAAAAAATCCGGGTCCGTCGACGTCCATGTGCCCAAGAATATGGGGTTATAATTTATTCGGTCCGCACTCTTAAAAGCCGTGACAACGGCCGCAGGAAGCATTTGCATGAATATGTATTCCGCGCCTTTTCTCTGCAATCGGAGCAACTCGGTGTTTAGATCCACAGTCTTGGGAGGAAACTCTTCAATGGCCACGATATTTACATTGATCTTTCTTGCATATTCTGCACAAGGTTCATGAATGGAACGGCCATAGGCATTATTGTATGTGAGGAGACCCACTCTTGGCGCATCCTTTCCCTTGTGGATGGCGCGTATATATTCCAGTACGGCATAACTATCCATCCGATAGCTCCCAAACGGCAGATACATGTAATTTACCGGCGGTTCAAGGAGTTCCCAACTTGTCGAGTAATTAATAGTGGGAATTTTGTATTGCTGAATGATCGGCTTGACTGCCAAGCCTTCTCCCGCTCCCCATGTGGCCATCATATCAACCTGATCCTGGATGGCAAATCTCTTCGCGGCAGCAACTGCCTCCGGGACTTTGTATCCTGTATCGACAAGGATCATCTCAATCCTGTTTCCGCCGACGCCCCCCTTCACCTCGTTTACGTAACGGAAATAATCCTGCTGCCCTTTCGCATGGAACTGTCCCCACGAAGATGCAGGTCCGGTCATGTTTATTGCCGCTCCAACTTTTATTGTTTTGGCATCAACCGCTGAATTAGAGAGACAAATAATCAGACCAGTTATGGTTGAACAGATAATTGCAGTAATTCTTGTTGTCATGCGTCCTCCCTCAAAATAAAAAAGGCCTGGAAAATCCACGGCCCTTTGCAAAAAAAAGCCGTCGGCAGTATTTGGTCTGCCCACGGCTACCTTTAATACATTCTCAGGTCACAAGCGCGGCAGGCAGACCCCACTAAAAAAGCCAAAAAAAACAAAGAAACTTCCTGCCTGTATGCGCATCATGTCCTTTATTCCAAGCTATTATTCTATTGCGTACTGCATCTTATAAAGCTAATCCAGACCTGTGTCAAGAAAAATTCTTTGCTAATTTCACCCAGCCCCGAGTTTTTCTATCCTGTAACGCAGTGAATCAAAACTTACTTGGAGGATCTCGGCGGCTCTGGTCTTTGACCCTTTGGCCATTCGTAAGGCCTCTTCTATGAGATGTTTCTCATATTTTGCTACTTCATCATTTACGTTAATACCCTCAGGAGGAATTGACCACACGGGCATGTCAGCGTCCGCAAATCTACTGACCTCCATCAGGTTTCCCGACATGTGCAGATTCTCCGGCAGGATTATGTTAGATGTCTCCATGGCAACACTGCGTTGAATAATATTTTCAAGCTCTCTGACATTGCCGGGGAATGGATACTTCATGAGAAGCTCCATTGCATAGGACGAGATAGTCTTAACCTCTTTACCCAATTCCCTTGAGCACTTCTCAATGAAATGTTTCGTTAAGATAGATATATCCTCTTTCCGTTCTCGTAAAGGGGGGATGTTGATAGGTATGACATTCAGGCGAAAATATAAATCTTCCCTGAAGGAACCGTCCTTAACTTTTTCTTCCAGATTCTTGTTCGTCGCCGAGATGATTCTGACATCGACCTTTTTCTCCTCCGCCCCCCCTACCCTCCTAAATGTCTTTTCCTGGACGACTCTAAGAAGTTTTACTTGAAGAAGTGGCGGTAAGTCACCTATTTCATCGAGAAATATAGTTCCTCCTCGAGCAATTTCAAAAAGCCCTGATTTGTCTCCGTAGGCGCCAGTGAATGCTCCTTTCACGTAACCGAACAATTCACTTTCGAGCAGGTTTTCCGGAACGCCACCGCAATTAATCACTGCAAAGGGCATATTCCTTCTGGGGCTGTTTTCGTGAATAGCCCTGGCTACAAGCTCCTTGCCTGTTCCGCTCTCACCTAAGATCAGGACGTTGGTGGGCGTTTCAGACACCTTTTTAATGAGTGAATATACCTTAAGCATTCCTTTGCTCTTGCCAATCATATTTCCAAACGATACTGCATCAACCACTTCCTTAATGAACAAAGCATCTTCTCTTTTGACACCTTTTTTATCGAGGGCACTGTTGATAATCGTCTTTATATCTTCTATGTTGAAGCCTTTCTCTATGTAGTCATAAGCGCCCTCCTTCATAGCCGACACAGCCGTCTCCGGAGATGCGTAAGCGGTAATTAAGATTACCATCGCTTCATGTGTAATCTCCTTGACCGCCTTCAAAAATTCTATGCCGTCCACTTTAGGCATCTTTAAATCGGTAAGTATGAGATCAAATTTCTCTTTCCTACATCGGTTCAGGGCTTTGGTTGCGTCAGGTGCGGTTATCACATCATAACCTTCCCTGGTGAGCATGATCTCGAGAAATTCTCTCATCCCCTCATCATCATCTACTACTAGAATTTTTGCCACGCACTTTCTCCTTATGAAGAAAATTGATTGTTCATGCAAATTAACTTCTTCTTCCAATCAGAGGTAACGAAACCATACAGCATGTGCCTTTTTCGATGCCCCTTCTAATCAAAATTCTTCCCGTGTATGCTTCAATGATTCTATTGACTATGGCGAGACCAAGGCCTGTTCCTCTCTCCTTCGTTGTGAAAAAGGGTTCAAATATCCTGCCCAGATACTTGTCATCTATGCCGTAACCCGTGTCACTCACCCGTATCTCAAGAGATTCACCGCGTGCATCGTCATATATCTTTTTTGTTTCCACAGAGAGTTCACCGCCTTCAGGCATAGATTGAACGGCATTTATGACAAGGTTCCATATAACTTCTCTTATTTCTGTCCTGTTGACATAAACACTGAGATTATCTGAGAGTTCAAGACAAACCCTAATACCATCGTTCCAGTCGGGCAGATACTGAATAGATTCTATCACGCCTTCAATAATTTCTTTGATGAATACCGTCTCCCGTTCTCCAGGCGCCGGTCTTGCGAGCAAGAGAAAATCCTTTATGACGCGATCTAGCTGATCCTTACCCCTGAGAATAATCTGCATGAGCTTTTCATCTACATCGTTCAGTTGAAGATCCCGCTTCAAAATCTGGATTGATCCACTCAGGGAGGCAAGAGGATTTCTCATCTCATGCGCAAGACCAGCCGCCATTTCGCCGATAATGGCCAGTCTTTTACTTTTTTCCAAGGCTTCTTCCATTTCTATCAGAGAGGTGATGTCCTGGAAGATCACAATGTCGCCTATCCTTTTTCCAGTACTGTCCTTGAGAGTTGATACCAGGCAACTCAATATAAGCTTATTGTTCTTGTCACGGGTAAATTCTATATTATATCTGCTCTTCGATGATCTTTTGTCATCATCTTCTTTGATCTTCTGCTGTACCTCGGCGAAGCCTGGAAATACTTCCACGATATTTCTATTTTCCACGTCTACAAAAGTAAATCCGGAAATCTCTTCAGCAGCTTTGTTAAAAGATTTTATCCTGCCCTGGCGGTTGATTGTCATAATGCCAGTTTCAACTGACTCGATTATACTCCTATGCAATAAATCAAGTTGATCAAAAGCAGTTTCCTTTTCGGCTAGAAGCGTCCTCACCCTTCTTTCCTGCGCAACTACAAAGCTCGCAAGGAGCCCGATAATGTAGAAGGACAGCAGGTGGATGAATATTCTCGAAAAGACATATCCCGCACCCCTGGCATAGTCATGAACAGCCATGGCGTTGATGGGATGGATAATGCCGTAATATTCCAGATCCAGTAATAGACCATATAGAATGCCTGAGGCAGAGGCTATTATGAGCCCACCCCGCCTTTCTAAAAACAAGACCGCGTATATGATGACCAAAGGATAGAAAACTGAATATATACTGCTAATTCCACCCGTGATGTACACAAGGAAAGTTATTAGGACGACATCGGTGAGGGCCTGGATATATATGCTCAACCTATTTTTCTTGACCAACTTCAGAAGGAGCAGGTACGCTAGGGAAAGGAAATAGGTGATCGCACAAAGTGCATAGAGCGATGTCAGCGCTTTCTCGGGAAATATTTCTGTCTTTTGAAATTTGATGAATGTTGTCACCATTAAGAGAAAGGTGACGATTGCCACCCTCGACAGCATCAACCATCGAAGTCTCGAGTCTATACCTTCTTCCTGTAATAACTGCTCACTCATATCGTGCCAGCACCTGCTTCCGATCTATCCGACGGACTGCTTTTTTTGCCTACAAGAAATCTGGTATACAAGCAAACTCTGCTGTATCTACCACTGCGGTATGCTATAACATTTCAAAAATTTAATCTAACAAAATTACGATGTTCATTAACCAATATCTCCACCATCAGATCCCTTTGTCGCTAACAGTTTAGCAAATATTTAGACATTTTGAACAAAAAAATGAATCCCTTACTGAGTTAATTTGGTCCAGACCATGAAGCGGCCATTAATTCCTCTTCTCTGTGCAGTTATCACCAGGATTACAGTTGCTCATCTTTGTCGCATCGCAGACCCTCCATTAGTGATGTCCCTTTTCAGAATCCTGGCTGTTTTGATTATGTAGAATATCTCAGATGCAGAGGGGTCATGGTGCGTGGGTTTATCAAGGATCCGGTGGGGAATGAAAGTATTGAGAATTGACATAAACGGTGCCATCAATATAACGACAGACGGCACTAATGTGTCATACAATGTCTTTACGGATGGCTTATAGATCAATTCAGTGATCCTTCCACATATTTTTGCTTTTCTCCCGCAGCGGCCAAGGACGATTAAATTATTGCACTTCAAGGCTTTATGTGTTATCGAACAACTCGTTTTTGGATAATTATGAATGCCATTAAATGCGCTTTATTGCGGCAATAATTGTTATTATGAGTAGTCGGAGTTAGTGGCCAAAAGTTATGGAAATTATCACCGCCGTAAGAGGATTTAAGGATATCCTTCCCCAGAAAACGGGAAAATGGCAATACGTCGAGAACGTGGCGCGCGAAATACTTGCTAATTTCGGTTTCCGGGAAATAAGGGTTCCCATCCTCGAGAAGACAGAACTTTTCAAAAGAAGCATCGGTGAATCCACGGATATAGTCGAGAAAGAGATGTACACATTTCTCGATCGGGGTGATGAATATCTGACCCTGCGTCCTGAGGCAACGGCTTCAATCGTGCGCGCATACCTTGAACATGTCATGTATGCACAGGATCCGGTGGCGAGGCTTTTTACCATCGGCCCGATGTTCAGACGTGAAAGACCTCAAAGAGGGAGATACAGGCAGTTTCACCAGATCAATGCCGAACTTCTTGGCCTCGATGATCCCCGGACGGACGCCGAAGTGATTCTCATGCTAATGCAGTTTCTCAAGCGTACAGAGATTTCGGATTTACATCTGCAAATTAATTCCCTTGGATGCACAGAATGCCGCCCTTTATTTACGAAAGCATTAAACGATTTTCTGACTGGAAAAGAAGATCATCTCTGCAAGGACTGTCTGAGGCGTCTTGCCATGAATCCCTTGAGGGTTTTCGATTGCAAGACTACAACCTGCATCGAGGTGGTCGATCATGCCCCACAAATCCTCCACTTTTTGTGCCCGGGCTGTATGGATCATTTTACAAGGGTCAAGGAGGCCCTGGGCATGTTTGCGATAGCCTTTGAAGTAAATCCGAAGATGGTTCGTGGTCTCGACTACTACGCAAAAACGACCTTTGAAGTAGTGACAGAGCATCTCGGCGCCCAGAATGCCGTGGCCGGCGGGGGCCGCTACGATGGCCTCGTAAAGGACCTTGGCGGACCGGATATACCCGGGATCGGATTTGCTATTGGATTGGAAAGGCTGATATCAATTTCACCTATTATGGACGAGAGATTCTTGATATCACCGCAATTGTTCATTGCAGCCCTCGGAAATAAAGCACAGAAGTTCGCATTCTCTATTTGTAACCGTTTGCGCACGATGGGGATTAAGACGGAGATGGATTATTCAGGAAAAAGCCTTAAGAGCCAGATGAAGAGAGCGGACAAACTTTCTGCCCGTTATGCTCTTATCCTGGGTGAGAGAGAGATATTGGAAAACAAGGCCGAGTTCAGGGATATGCAAAAGGGAACGCAGGAAACTATAGGCCTTGATGATCTCGAAAGTACCATAACAAGAATCGTTAAAGGGAGTCGATAGCACTGTGTCTGATTTTTTGACAATTAAGAAAAGAACCCACTATTGTGGAGATCTCACTATTGCTAATGTCTGCGAGGAAGTAATCCTCATGGGTTGGGTAAACAGAAGAAGAGATCATGGAGGTGTCATATTTATTGATCTTCGTGATCGCGAGGGTCTTGCCCAGATCGTCTTCAACCCTGATATCAGTCCTGATAGCCACAGGGAAGCACACAATATCAGAAGCGAATTTGTCCTGGCTGTGCGCGGCAAGGTGCAAGGAAGACCGGCGGGAATGGAAAATCTTGATTTGAAAACGGGTGCAATTGAAGTTATGGTTACGGAGCTAGAAATCCTGAACGAGGCCAAGACGCCGCCTTTTGTCCTGAACGAGGAAGCGGAGGTATCTGAAACTGTCCGTTTGAGGTACCGCTACCTTGATCTGAGACGTCCCGAGATGTTGAAGAATCTTATCCTCAGGAGTAGTATTGCAACTGAAAGTCGCCGCTATTATCAGGAAAACGCGTTCATTGAAGTGGAAACGCCGGTTCTTACGAAAAGCACGCCAGAGGGCGCGCGCGACTACCTCGTTCCGAGCCGTTTGAATCCGGGCATGTTCTACGCCCTGCCCCAGTCGCCGCAGCTTTTTAAACAGCTTCTGATGATTTCAGGATTCGACAGATATTACCAGATTGTCAAATGTTTCCGTGACGAAGATCTCAGGGCGGACCGTCAGCCTGAATTCACACAGATTGATGTTGAGATGTCATTTATAACAGAGGATGATATCTATCGAATTACGGAAGGGCTCATTGTTCATCTGTTCAGGACTTGTCTCAATACGGAATTGCAAACCCCCTTTCCTAAACTGACATATAGGGATGCCATGGAAAGTTACGGACGGGACAACCCCGATATCCGTTTTACCATGGAATTAAGAGACCTCACAGACATCGTCAGAAATTCTGCGCTAAAGGTGTTTCAGGAAGTTGCCAACACGGGCGGTGTTATCAAGGCTATGAAGATAGAGGACGGAAAAGGTCTCACCCGTAAAGATCTCGATGGTCTTACTGATTATGTAAGCGCCTACGGAGCAAAAGGTCTTGCCTGGGCGAGAATTAATCTCGACGGATGGACATCGCCGATCTTTAAGTTTCTCACACCCTCTGAAGTCAAGAATATCAATGATAGGATGGACGCAAAAGAGGGAAATGTGATTGTTTTTCTCGCTGACTCTATGTCTATTGTCAATGACGCACTGGGAAATCTCAGGAACCACCTTGCGAGAAAATTGAATCTGGTTGTCCCCAAGCAATACTCGTTCACATGGATAAATGAATTTCCCCTGTTTGAATATAGTGATACGGAGAAAAGATACGTATCCAAACACCACCCGTTCACCTCGCCTGTCACAGAAGATATTTCCCTGCTCGCAACGGACCCCGGCAGGGTAAGAGCCAGGGCCTATGACCTCGTTCTCAATGGGACCGAAATAGGCGGAGGGAGCATCCGTATACATAGACAGGATATCCAGTCCCTGATTTTCCGGACTCTGGGCATGGGAGATGAGGAGGCCAGGAGGAAGTTCGGCTTTCTCCTCGACGCACTGGAGTACGGCACCCCGCCGCATGGAGGCATCGCCATAGGTTTTGACAGGCTGGTCATGATAATGTCTGGCGTAGAGAGCATCAGAGATGTAATTGCATTTCCCAAAACGCAGAAGGCGACATGTCTCCTGACGGAAGCCCCATCAGAGGTAAGTATCGAGCAACTTATGGAACTTTCCCTGAAGATTGTCTGATCCTCCAATATAATTTCTGTTGACAAGGCAATCCTTTTTTTATTAATCTAAAACCAGAGAAGATAATTTTTTATTGGTTCTAGCTGACTTTCCCGGAGATAATAAATGATTGAGGAAAAGAAGGTGATTAACTGTCGATGTATCGGCGCCATCATGGATGCGTCCCTTATCATTGCCCTTATATTTGTTTTCTCATCGTGCGTGACATCACCTACAAAAACGGCCGACATTGAGCAGAGAGTTGCCGCCGAGCAAAGAGCGGGGGAGCCGGCTCAGGAAGTTAAGACTTCTGCGCCGACCGAAAGACAGACAGTTGTGAAACGCGATAGCATGACAGCAAAAGAAAGCGAGAAGCAAGAGATAGTTATTTGTCTTTGCGAGCAATACACTGTCAGAAAGGGCGATTCTCTGTGGTGGATAGCAAAATACAAAGACGTATACAATGATCCATTCCTCTGGCCCATTATTTATGAGGCTAATAGAGATATTATCAAGAATCCCAAACTGCTCCATCCGGGCCAGGAGCTGGGCATACCCAGAGAAGGATATGCATTGGAGGAGATCAAGAGCATAAGAAAGAAGGCAGGCGCAGCTAAGCCCTATCTGCCTCCCCAGCAGGCAAACATACCGGTAGACTGAAACCCGTGGCATATTCCTAACGAGGGCACGACTGGTTTCAGGGTGCCCTCTTTTTTTAGGAGAAAATCGGAGCATTCACCATGGCAAAATGGAACAAAGAAAAGAGAGTCCTCGACCACGAACATACAAGCTTTTGGAGACATGAACTGAGGGAAGTCGAGGAGCCAAATTTACAGAAGGGCGTTTTCCCCTATGACGAGGTAAGCAGGATTGATTTCGATCATAAGATTATCCCGATAAGCCCGGCGGAAGACATTTTTATTACGGACACAACATTCAGGGACGGACAGCAGGCAAGACCGCCATACACAGTTAAGCAGATTGTTGACTTATACGCCTTGATGAGCAGGCTGGGGGGCCCGAACGGCGTCATCAGACAGGCCGAGTTCTTTCTCTACAGTAAAAAAGATCGTGATGCTGTGGATAAATGCGTAGAACTGGGACTGAAATATCCCCAGATTACTGGCTGGATAAGGGCGCAGAAGGAGGACGTCAAGCTCGTGAAAGAGGCGGGTATGAAGGAAACGGGCATACTGACATCCGTTTCCGATTACCATATTTTTCTAAAGCTTAACACTACCAGGAAAAAGGCGTTAGATTCTTACCTTGAAATAGTAAGAGCCATTCTCGATGAGGGCATCGTACCAAGATGTCACTTTGAAGATCTCACACGGGCGGAGATCTATGGATTTTGCATTCCCTTTGCCGTTGAGCTGATGAGGCTGCGCGAGGAAAGCGGTATCGACATCAAGATTAGGCTATGTGACACTATGGGCTACGGCGTAACCTATCCGGGCGCATCACTCCCCCGCAGTGTTGATAAATTGATCAGGGCCTTTGTCGATGATGCCGGTGTGCCCGGTCATTTGCTGGAATGGCACGGCCATAACGATTTCCATAAGGCGCTGATTAATGCCACGACGGCCTGGCTCTATGGCTGTGGCGGCGCAAACGGAACAATGCTGGGACTGGGAGAAAGGACAGGCAATGCCCCCATAGAGGGTCTCATTATCGAGTATATAGGACTCAGGGGAACAAATAATGGCATAGACACTACCGCTATTACCGATATAGCCGACTATTTCGAACGTGAAACAGGGGTAAAAATTCCTGCTAATTATCCGCTGGTGGGTGCAGAGTTCAACATAACCAAGGCCGGCATCCACGCCGACGGGCTGATCAAGAATGAGGAGATCTACAATATCTTCGACACGACAAAGATATTGAAGAGGCCCATCGTAACCATGATTACCGATAAGTCCGGGAAAGCCGGTATCGCGCACTGGATCAATGCGCGCCTCACTGCCAAGGGGCATGATGTCATCGATAAGAAACATCCGGGCGTTTCCAAAATTCATAAATGGGTTACGGAACAGTATGATGCCGGAAGGGCAACCGGAATATCCCACGAAGAACTTGAGAAATTGGTACGCAAATATCTTCCTGAACTATTCATGTCCGACCTGGAGAAGATCAAGTACATGGCGACACACGCGGCTATGGATGTTGTTAAACAGGTAATAGAGCACCCCGTTATGAAGTCGATGAAACCGGAGCTCCAGGAACCGATCATGCAGCAGACAATCGAAGAAAACCCGTCCATACAGTTTGCCTACGTTGTAGATATGAACGGGAAAAAGACAACGAGAAACATTACCAACATCGGAGACAGGGCAAAATATGAAAACTACGGAGTCGGCACTGATCAGTCAGACCGCGAGTGGTTCATCAAGCCCCTGCAGAGCGGCAAGATGTATGTTACCAATTTTTACATATCAAAAATGACGGGGGCACTGTGCATAACCGTTTCGGCTCCGATTATAGATGATAATGAAGAGATGGTGGGCATCTTCGGAGTGGACATAAAGTTTGAAGACTGGGTAAAAAGCGTTGAGCAAATGGCGGAAGCGACCCAAATCGCCCTCCGGGAAGAGTATGATGCGAAAACCAAGCTGGACCGCTGGGTTTAGTAACCGCTGTCTTCGTCTATCATCCACTGATCGTACGGGCATGCCTTTGTATGCCTTGAAGAGGGAGAGACTTCCCTGATAAATCTTGAGGGGATCTGGTTTACGCTGCCGATCCCCCTTGCGTAGCTCATCTGCGGGTAGCAAAGATAAAGCTGATCTTTTGCCCTTGTTGTCGCTACGTAAAATAGTCTTCTTTCCTCTTCCTCGCCCTCCCGGTCTTTTAGGCTGCGCGCCAAGGGCAACATCCCGTCTGAGCACCAGATCATCAAGACGACTGACCATTCAAGTCCCTTGGCCTGATGAATCGAGCTCAGGACAACCTTGTCTCCATTTGTGTCATCGGGTTTGGCTTCATTCACCTCCGTCATATTTGTCATTAGGGAGAGTTCACTTAGAAAATCTTCCAAAGTTTGATATCTGGCGGAAAAATTCACTAATTGCCCAAGGTCATCTACGCGTAAAGCAGCGTCAGTATATTTCTCCTGTAAATAATCCTGGTATCCGCTCTCCAGCAGAATCTCAATGATCCTCGCCGGACTTGCGCCGGGAAGGGAGTCCATGATTTTCTCCAAGGTCTGCCGGCACAGAGCAAGCGACTGCTTTTGCGTTCTTGTGACCAATTTGTCAAAATCATCGCCGAGGGCCGCTTCCAGGGGGTTTTTCCTTGCCGACAGAAACCTCCACAATTTATCTGACGTTGCTTTTCCTATCTTGTTGTAAAGTCCGAGCACCCTCTTCCAGGCCAGTTCCTCGAAAGGATTCATGATGATTCTCATGTATGCGGTTACATCTTTGATATGGGCCTGCTCGAAGAAACGAATACCGGAGTGGATTTCAAAAGGTATTCCTCTGCGCACCATCTCCATTTGCAGCTCCATAGAGTGATAGTGCGCCCGGTAAAGGACGGCAATTTCATTGATAGGCACACCTTCATGGAGCAGTTCAAGTATTCTCTGGGTCACAAAATTGGCCTGCTGGATGACGTCTCTGAGCGCTATGAGAATCGGTCTTACGCCAGTCTTTCGCACGGACCTGAGATTCTTCTGATACTGTCTGTAATTATTTTCTATACTCATGTTCGCGAGATGCAGGATCTCCGGTGTACTCCGGTAGTTTGTCTCAAGCTTGAAAACCTTGCAGTCCGCATACCTCTCAGGAAACATAATTATATTGGCGAAATTAGCACCCCTGAAAGCGTAAATGCTCTGAGAATCGTCTCCTACGGCGAGTACGTTCATATGCGTCGAGGCCAGAAGCTCCACAATTTGAGCCTGTATTATATTCGTATCCTGATATTCATCTACAAGGACATGAACAAACTTACCGGCATATCTCTGCAATACCTCGTGATGATCCATAAGAAGCCTTTTTGTATTGATGAGAAGATCATCGAAATCCATGATGTTTAATGTTTTCTTGCGCAGTTCATACTGCGCTGCCACTGACTCTATATCGTCAAGGCAATTGCAGAAATACGGGTACCTTGTTCTAACAACAGCTTCAATAGCTGTTTCCGTGTTTAAAGAGAAACTGATGACATCCCGGAGAACATCCCCTTTCGGAAATTTCAGGCTTTTCGTATTGATGCCTATCTCGGAGGTGCATGTGTTGATGAGTTGCGCTGAATCTTCGCTGTCGAGAATGGAAAAGTTCCGTCCGTAACCCAGGAGAGGGGAATTTGCCCGGAGCAGGCGATGGGCAATATGATGGAAAGTTCCGCCCCACATACCGCTTATATCGAATTCGGTAAGAGACTTCACACGGGAAAGCATCGTGCGAGCGGCCTTGTTAGTGAAGGTTGCGAGTACTATCCTGGCAGGACTGACGCCGGATTCTATCAAGCGTGCGACACGGTAAGTCAGTGTCCGCGTCTTGCCGCTGCCGGCGCCGGCGATAACAAGAACTGGGCCATCTCCCTCCATCACGACACGGAGTTGTTCCGGATTAAGTTCTTTTTCGTAATGGATCATACGGATGAAATCCCGTTTCCCTGGCATATTCGAATTGTCTCTGCCAGGGAACATTCGGATGAGCCATTTCGAACACCTCTGCGCCTATTAGATTCAGAGATTCAGCGTCGATCTCTACAGGATGGTAGCCTGCCATGAAACCCAGATCTTGCGACATCATGGGATGTTCTCCGGGCAGACAGTCACACTCTGTGGCTATGTTAATCAGGGCGTTTATCATTACAGCCCTGCCGGCAATGTGCTTCCAGACGGCTGCCGCCGTTTCTATCAGTTTCTCCTGGAAAATCTTATCTTCAATATTCCACAATATTTTTAGCGCCATTTCCGGGCACAGCGCAATACATTGAGCACAGCCTATACATGTGTTGTGATCATAGACGGGATACCCCTCATCATCAAGCCGCGCTGCTCCCGATGGGCACACTTCGATACATGTACCGCAGCGTGTGCATGTCTCCCTTTTCATGTATGGGCGCACATCCGAGTGCATGCGCTGCTTCTGCGCCCGGGAGGCGAAACCCATGGATATGTTCTTGATGGCCCCACCGAAAACTGCGGCCATATGCCCTTTGAAATGAGAAAAGATTACGAAACCGTCTGTTTTCTCCACGAGGGAAGCGACTTGAACTGTTTTAAAATGCTTGAAGCCGGCAGGTATATCTGCGATGTCTCTGCCTTCGGGACCATCCGCAATTATGACCGGGCAGCCGAGGAACTTTTCCGTGTAACCATGTTCCTGGGCCGTCTTTAATGAATCGTTCGCAGTGCGGCGGCCGCCCGAGTAAAGAGCCGTCGTGTCGAAGACAAAGGGCTTTGTACCCAGTTTACGGAGCCATTGCGCAATTTCCCTGGCATATTCGGGCGGCAAGAAGCTGCGATTGCCTTTCTCTCCCCAGTGAAGTTTGATCCCCACTTTATCCCCTTTTTTGAACGGGCTTTTTAAATCCCTGAGCAGGGAAGAAAGTTCCTTGGCATAGAGATCAGCCGAGCCTTTAACTTTGCGAAATAGGATATCTGCCATGATGGTCCTCCTCATATCCGTTGAAGACACATGGACTCTAATAGACTTAACAACCCGTGTCAAGCGAGATGCAGCTATGCATGAGTCTTCCGGAAGAAAGACAAAGAAACTTCTCGTCCGGAAACAATGATCATATTTTCAAAAGAGCCTTTCCTTGATGTAAATAATTCTCGCGGGAGGAATCTCAATCCCCTCTTCCATGTAGCGTTTATACAGCCTTTTTATCAGCTCATGCTTAATTGCATCTTGATCGACAAATGCCCTTGCACGAAGAGCAATATTAAAGTGGATACCGGACTCGCCAAACTTGTAATAACTTACGGCCGGCTCGAAATCCGCAACACCCCCATGAACATCTATCATGACTCCTCGGGCAACCTCAATTGTCACTCTTTCAACTTTCTCAAGGTCGCTCCCATAGCTTACACTTATATCAAGAGATATCGATATTTCCTCATTCGGAATATTGTAATTCGTAACTATTGCCGACGCCAGTTTTGCATTGGGAACAATTACTGTGTTATTCTGGAGCGTCATGATCGTTGTATACCGCCATGTTATGTCCTGCACATAACCTTCTTCACCGCTGCCGAGTTTCAGATAATGACCCGGCTTCAACTGGCCGGAGGCTATCACATGAATTCCGGCAAAGAGATTGGAAAGGGTATCCTGAAGAGCAAGGGCGACGGCAAGTCCGCCTACCCCCAATGCCGTCAATATCGGTGTAATTGCTATTCCCAGAGATTCGAGGATGATGAGAATACCGATAATGAGAACCAGAACCCTCGTCAGGTTCGTAAACATCGACGTAGATACGAAAGCCCCACCGGCCTTTCTGCTGTAATGGTTAACAAAGCCGACGCAGATTCGGGACAAAATCAAGGTCACGGAGAAAATAACGACGACGAGTAGAACCTTATGAAGGAAAACAAGGGTCTCGTGGCTTATATCGGAATTTTCCAGCGCCCAGTAGATACCTGCGGCAAGGAAGAGGAGCGTGGTAGTCCCATGGAGAGCCCGAATAAAGATGTCATCACTATCCCATTTAGTCCTTGCAGCCACCATCTTGATTTTCCTGAGAATGACTTTTTCAAATATGACTCCGAGAAGAAATCCTCCTGCGATAAACACAAACGGGAGAATCATCTTCTTGATCGTTAGAATGTAAGTGATCATTTGTCCTTGCCCCATCGGTTGAAGAAGATCTAAAATAATAAATTAGCCAAGTAGTTCTTAAGACTACAAATTGTTTGAAACAAAATCAATGGGCAAATTGGGAAATCTTATATATATGGGACAGAAGACTGATGATTCGGACCATGACACGTCGCCAATGAGAAAATACTGTTGACAAGTCATCCACGCACTGGTATAAGAATCACAAATATGCGAAGGACAGTCTTTAATTGAAATACTTATTTTCAACAATCATTAGCTGGTGGTGGCAGAATCCAATGCAGGGGTTCGTCCACCGCTGATTTATCTCGCTGACTAAAGCAGAGCCGTGGAGACCTCTTCGGGACTCCGCGGCTTTTTTATTTTTGGAGCACAAGAAAGGCCGCAATCATTAGCGGCCTTTCTTATTTTGGCTAAAGTACAAAGGAAAGGGGCTTTCAAGCATGTATTACCCGGTCTTTAACCAGTTCAAGAAATTTGCCGAACAGGGGAACCTCATCCCCGTTTACAGGGAGATATTGGCCGACATCGATACGCCTGTATCCGCCCTCATGAAACTCAGAGAGAAATCCCACGTATTTCTTCTTGAGAGCGTTGAGGGTGGCGAGAAATGGGGGCGCTATACCTTTCTGGGTTCAGACCCGCGTGTTATTTTCAGGGTCCAGGGTGACCATGTCCTGATCTCTGAAAACGGCATAAGCAGAAGTCATAGACACGGGGGCAATCCGCTCAGATATCTTAAAGACCTATTGAACGCCTATCGCCCTGTTCCCGTGGACGGGCTACCCCGGTTTTACGGAGGGGCTGTTGGATACCTGGGCTACGATATGGTTCATTATTTCGAAAAACTCGCTGCCCGTGCCACGGATGACCTGAAAACGGACGATGCTATATTTGTCGTCACCGATACGCTGATTATTTTCGACAATATCAGACACACGATCAAAGTGGTCTCATGCGCTGCAACACAGGGCGCTCAGGCCCTCAAGGATATTTACGACGAAACCATCGATAAGATAGAGAGGCTGATAGCAATCCTGAGAAAACCTCTCGAAACAAAGGAGCGATACAGAAAGGTAGAAAACGACGCGCCCCTCGGGTCTAATATGTCAGCGGAAGACTTTAAGGCAATAGTAGAAAGGGCCAAGGAATATATCGTTGCCGGCGACGTCATACAGGTCGTTCTGTCGCGGCGCTTTCACACGGAAAACGGGATAGACCCGCTCGATCTTTACAGGGGGCTCCGTTATGTAAACCCATCCCCTTACCTTTTCTTTCTCAAGCTTGAGGATGTGTTTCTCATAGGCTCGTCGCCTGAGGTTATGGTCAGGCTTGAAGAAGGTGTCGCGGAACTCCGGCCTATCGCGGGAACGAGGAGAAGGGGAAGGAATGAACAGGAAGACAGGCAACTTGCGCACGAGCTCCTGGATGATCCGAAGGAAAGGGCCGAACACGTCATGCTCGTTGATCTGGGGAGAAACGACCTGGGAAGAATAGCGCGTACCGGTAGCGTACAGGTCAATCAGCTTATGACTGTGGAGCGGTATTCCCACGTCATGCATCTCGTCACAAATATCCAAGCACAAGTGGCCGAGGGAAAAGATTGCTTTGATGTTCTTGCGGCCGCGTTTCCCGCCGGCACACTATCCGGTGCGCCGAAGGTCAGGGCCATGGAGATCATCGATGAACTTGAGCCGACCAGACGAGGCACCTACGGGGGAGCCGTCGGCTACTTCAGTTACACAGGCAATATGGATCTCTGCATAACCATCAGAACCATGATGGTCAAAGACGGAAAAATATTTATACAGGTGGGCGCCGGCATCGTGGCCGATTCCAACCCAGAAGAGGAATATCAGGAAACAGTGAATAAGGGCGAAGGAATAATGCAAGCCATACGCCTTGCCGCTTCCGGTTTTGAATTAAAAAAAAATATGTGAGGGAACAAGTCATGATTCTAATGATCGACAATTATGATTCCTTTACCTACAACTTGGTCCAGTATCTCGGGCAGTTGGACCAGTCGGTTGCAGTTTATCGTAATGATGAGATAACTTTGGAGGACATATCGAACCTCGTGCCCGAAGCCATCTTCCTCTCCCCCGGCCCGCGCACTCCGAAAGAGGCCGGGATCACCGTTGATGTCATCAGGGAATTTCACAAATCAGTACCCATCATGGGGGTATGTCTTGGGCACCAGGCGATCGGCTATGCCTTCGGAGGCAATGTAGTCAGGGCCAGCAGGCTCATGCATGGAAAGACATCCCCCATCATCAACGATGGAAAGACTATATTCAAAGGCCTACCCAATCCTTTCATAGCAGGGCGCTACCACTCGCTGTTGATTGAGGAAGCTTCGCTGCCTTCATGTCTCATGATCAGCGCTAGGACAGAGGAAGGGGAAATAATGGGCGTGAGGCATCAGGATTATGCTGTGGAGGGGATTCAGTTCCACCCGGAATCTATCCTGACACCGCAGGGGAAACGGATTTTGAGGAATTTTCTAGAGTTGATTATAAAAAAGGAGAAGCTGCAATGATTAAGGAAGCAATTGCCACGGTAGTAAGTAGTGAAGACCTCAATGAGCCTCAAATGATGGAGGTCATGGATGAAGTTATGGAGGGGAAGGCGACGGCTGCGCAGATCGCCGCTTTCATGACAGGCCTCAGGATCAAGGGTGAAACTGTTGATGAGGTCACAGGCGCAGCACGCATAATGCGCAGAAAAGCCACAAGGATAGACGCCAGGTCGCCGATTATCATCGATACCTGCGGGACCGGCGGTGATGGAATGCAGACGTTCAATATTTCCACTACTGCGGCCTTCGTCGTGGCAGCGGCGGGCCTGACGGTGGCCAAGCACGGGAATCGCGCTGTTTCCAGCGGCTGCGGGAGCGCCGACGTCCTGGAAGCCTTAGGCGTCAATATCGGCGCCCACCCGGAGATCGTGGAGGAGTGCATTCATCAGATCGGTATTGGTTTTCTCTTTGCCCCTAAGCTCCACGGTGCGATGAAACATGCCATTGGACCACGCAGGGAGATCGGGATACGGACGATATTCAACATGCTTGGCCCCTTAACAAATCCCGCCGGCGCGACATCGCAACTGATCGGCGTCTATGATCCGAGGCTTACGGAGATGTTCGCCGGTGTTCTTAAGAACCTCGGCACAAAGAAGGCCTTTGTGGTTCATGGCTCGGACGGCCTAGATGAGGCGACCGTAACAGGCAAGACACGCGTAACGGAACTGAATAATGGTCTTATCAATACCTATGATATCGATCCTTCTCTATTCTTCGACGATATATTTTCGGGCGATGCCCTTCTTGGCGGTGACGCAACGGTCAATGCCGAGATTACAAAGAGTGTTTTGACGGGCGGCAGCGGGGCCTGCAGAAACATTGTTCTTCTCAACGCAGCTTTGGCAATTATGGCGGGCGAAATGGCTAAATCCGTCAGAGATGGGATTGAGATAGCCAAGGAATGCATTGATAGCGGCGCCGCTATAAAAAAACTCCAAGCTCTTATTGAGCTGAGCAACAGTTGAACGGGTCTTAAGGATGATTTTAGACAAGATTATCGAAGTAAAGAAAGAAGAAGTCACTCGTCTGAAAAGGATAAGGCCGTTTCAGGAATTGAAAAATGCTATTCGGGACCTCCCCTCCCCCCGCAATTTCCATGAAGCCATTAGCGGCCGGGAATGCGCCATTATTGCGGAGGTCAAGAGGCGTTCGCCCTCAAAGGGAATCCTAAAAGAGGATTTTGATCCTGTCCGAATTGCCAATATTTACGAAGCGAGCGGCGCTGCGGCAGTCTCCATCCTCACCGACAGTGAATTTTTTGGCGGTGATGAGGCCTATCTCGCCAATATAAAAAAATGTGTGTGCCTTCCTCTCCTGAGAAAGGATTTCATCATCGACCTCTATCAGATATATGAGACTCGTTATGTCCAAGCAGATGCCATCCTTCTCATTGCGGGAATTCTGGACAAGGAACAGTTGAGAGAATACTCCGGACTTGCACAATCTCTGGGTCTTTCTGTACTCTGCGAAATTCATTCCCACGAAGAGTTGGATAAGGCGCTCGCGTCCGACGCCAGGTTTATCGGGATTAATAACAGGGCTCTCACGACCTTTTCGGTGGATTTGATGTCCAGCATAAATCTCGCGCCCTATATTCCTACGGACAGGATTGTAGTAAGCGAAAGCGGCATCCGTTCCAGAGGGGACATTGAGACGTTAAAGAATGCGGGAATCCATGCATTTCTGATAGGGGAGACACTGATGACGTCCGATGATATGGGGCGGAAATTGCGACAGCTTCTGGGCAAGGAATAGAAAGCGAGAAGAGGGAAGAATGGAAATAAAGATCTGCGGGATTACCAACATGGAAGACGCCGTTATGGCTTTCGCGTGCGGTGCTGATGCATTAGGGTTTATCTTCTATGAGAAGAGCCCGCGATATGTGAGCCCCGAAACGGCAATGCGTGTCATACGGAACCTTCCGGACGATATTTCAAAAGTGGGTGTCTTCGTGAACCATGACATCCTTGCCGTAAGAGAAATATATGACTTCTGTGGGCTTGACCTCATTCAACTTCATGGTGATGAATCGCCTGCTTACTGCCGCGAATTTCCGCAATCTATTCTGATCAAGGCAATCTCACCCAGGAACGAAGAGGACCTTGGCATCGTAACACAATACGGCGTCAGGGCGGTCATGATAGACGCACGCGAATCCGGACTCTACGGCGGAACGGGAAAGAAATCTAATTGGGAGCTCGCAGCCAAATTGAAAGAAGTGCATATGCTCATTCTCTCGGGAGGATTAAACGCCGGCAATATTCTCTCGGCAATCAGAACAGTTTCACCACATGCCGTAGATGTCAACAGCGGCGTTGAACTTTCTCTAGGGAAAAAGGATCCCAAAACAGTTCAGAGCATGATTGAGACCGTCCACGCCGCCGGCGAAATAAGTATGACAAAAATATTTACGAGGAGAAAACATGCATCAGTCGCTACCCGATAAAAGAGGACACTTCGGAATCTTCGGCGGCCGCTATGTCGCAGAAACCCTCATGCCCGCCCTCATAGAGCTTGAGGGGGTTTATAAGGCAGCCAAAAAAGACAAACAATTCATGGATGAATTCGCCTATTACCTCAGTGAATACGCAGGGAGGGAAACCCCTCTCTATTATGCGGAACGTCTCACAGAAGAAGTGGGGGGGGCCAAGATCTACCTGAAGCGCGAAGATCTAAATCACACGGGCTCGCATAAGATAAACAATACGCTCGGTCAGGGACTTCTTGCCAGGCGTATCGGTAAAAAGAGGGTAATTGCGGAAACGGGAGCCGGTCAGCATGGTGTAGCTACGGCCACAGTGGCCGCCCTTTTCGGCATGGAATGCATGATATTCATGGGAGAGGAAGATATCAGACGGCAGGCACCTAATGTATTTCGCATGAAAATACTCGGCGCCGAGGTCGTACCTGTGTCATCGGGAACGGCGACACTCAAGGATGCCATGAATGAGGCAATGCGGCACTGGGTGGCGAGAGTAAGAGATACCTTCTATGTGATCGGCACTACTGCAGGACCTCATCCTTACCCGATGATGGTCCGCGAATTTCAAAGCGTCATCGGTAGAGAGACAAAAAGGCAGATCATGAAAAAAGAAGGACGACTTCCCGACGTTCTTATTGCGTGCATAGGCGGCGGCAGCAATGCCATGGGACTCTTCTATCCCTTTAAAGACGCAACCCATGTTGAGATGGTCGGCGTAGAGGCAGCGGGAAAAGGCATTGAAACAGGGCGCCATGCAGCAAGCATATCCGCCGGAAGCGTCGGCGTCCTTCACGGCAACAAGACCTACCTTATTCAGGATGGAAATGGCCAGATTCTGGACGCATATTCCATTGCAGCGGGTCTCGACTATCCAGGCGTCGGCCCCGAACACGGTTATTTCAGGGATACAGGCAGGGCAACCTACGTGAGCGTTGACGATGATGAGGCAATCGCGGCCTTTATGCTTGTCTCGAAATTGGAAGGCATCATCCCCGCCATGGAGAGCGCCCACGCACTGGCGTACGCTTGCAAGCTCGCCCCCAGACTCGATAAGAATAAGATTATCGTTGTCAACCTCTCCGGCAGGGGAGATAAAGATGCGCAGATAATATCACAGAGGAGCAACAAGAAATAATTTATGCAAGTCGCACTTTCAAAAAGAGATCATTAGGAGATACTTTTATGACAGGGAGAATAGAACGGAAATTTCGAGACCTAAAACATAGAAAGGAGAAGGCACTGGTTGTATATCTCACGGCCGGAGATCCGGACATGCAAACCACCCGCCGTCTCATTCTCGCTCTCGAAGAATCGGGTGTCGACCTCATTGAGATCGGAGTTCCCTTTTCTGATCCGACGGCGGACGGTCCCATCATCCAGGCTGCCTCGCAGAGGTCTCTGCAACGTGGGGCGACACTGTCGGGTATCCTCGATATGATAGAATCTCTAAGAGCAGTTAGTGAGATACCTATTGTCCTCTTCGGATACTACAACCCCCTTCATTCATTCGGCAATCAACGATTCGCTGCAAGGGCGAAGAGGGCAGGTGTTGATGGCATTCTTGTCGTTGATCTGCCGCCGGAGGAATCACATGAATTGAGGCAGCACACTGACCGTGCAGGTCTCGATTTCATCTCTCTCATCGCGCCCACAACCAGCGACAAGCGCATCGTGGGAATTGCAAAGAATGCGAGGGGATTTCTCTACTATATATCTGTCACAGGAGTTACAGGAACGGCACAACCCCTCATGCAAAGTATTAGAGTAGACGTAGAGCGTATCCGGAAAATAAGCGCCCTGCCCCTCGTCATCGGATTCGGCATTTCAACACCGGCGCAGGCGGCAGAAATCGCTACCCACGCCGATGGAATCGTCATCGGCAGCGCTTTTGTACGTATCGTGGAGGAACACGGCGAGAAAGACGACCTGATCCAAATCGCATCGTCATTCGTGAGAGATATCAAAAAAGCACTCTCATAGACAAGGATGCTCACTTAGAAGCTTAAGAAACGCTAGCGGCTTTTTTCTCCGTCGATTCCTCGGCGCAGAAATCTAATGTCTTATTGATTTTCTTGTTTGTCTTCGTTATAAAGTTTTTTCTTTGCACACGTTTCATCAAGTTGATGCTTGGCCTTATCCCGCAGTTCCTGAAATAATTTTGCAATTTCCTCACGGGTTTCTTCTCCACGCTTTGGGGCGTAGCGCATCCCGAGAGCCACACCGACCAGACCTCCACTACCAGTCTTTTATGCAATCCCTTGCCGCCATAACGTTCGAACCTTCAATCTTCAGGATACGGCCCCTAATCAGGCCGTTTCTATTCTCATTAGTGAATTGCGCAGCAAGCCGCAATCGGGGAAGTCCTGACTGTTTGCCTCGAAAATCCTGATCTAAGAGTCTCATTGACCATTATAGCAACAATGTCCTTGACTGAAATTCTCTTACATGGTTATTTTTATACCGCCGATCAAAACAATAATTGAAGCTTTCCGCAGCAAGCTGCGGAGAATCTTCGATTTTTAGGGAATTGCATCCTTCACTATGCGCTCGCTACCGAATTCAAAGGGCTTATGGGCTACACCATCTTCGACATCTCCGTTTTGAGGAAAGTGCTACAGCTTCTTGCCATATTTGTGCTGAGAATTTTCGGATGGCGGAGAGCAGGCGAGGTGCCGGATTGCCCCAAATTCGTGACAATAGCCGCCCCTCATACCTCAAACTGGGATTTACCCGTGGGACTGGCCATAATCCTTGCATTCAAAGTCAAGATATACTGGCTCGGAAAGGAGCGTATTTTTCGATGGCCTTTCGGCGCTTTCTTCAAATGGCTGGGCGGTATTCCCGTGAATCGTTCAACATCCGCTGACGTGGTTGCGCAAACAGTGCAGGCCTTCAAAGAACAGGAGAAAATGATAATGGTGGTCGCCCCCGAGGGCACACGTAAGAGGGTCAACCATTGGAAGACCGGATTCTATTACATCGCCATGGGTGCTAACGTCCCTCTTGTGATGGGTTTTATTGATTACGTGCGGAGGGAGGGAGGTTTCGGCCCGATGCTTATGCCGACCGGAGACATCGAAGCGGATATGGAAAAGATTCGGGCATTCTATCAGAATATCACGGCTAAGATGCCCGACAAATCAACCCCGGCGACGATTGGACACGGAACAGGTGAGCGCTGATAACGAAGAACAGCAGGGTCTCTGCGCATTCATCCCTTGCAAAGTGGAATATATGGACATTTTTATAATTTATTCTCCGTAGACGCCGCTGCAAATGATAAGGTCGTCCACTCTTCTGAAATAGGCTGTCTTAGGCCATACTTCTTTCGTCACCGGGTTATACCATTTATAAGTCACCCACCCGCTGCCTTCGCTATTAGCTGTATCGAGGATCTCATGGATAAAGCTTTTTCCGTCTGCGTCCTTGAGTTCACTGAAATCCTCTCCCACGAATCTTTCGTTGACTCCGTGTGCAAGCATGGTTCCCCTGGGGTTCAAGACGTATATATACATTTCGTCTTGGACAAACTGCCCGCTGGGATTCGTATATTCAGCCAAAGCGATTCTTTTACCTGAAGTCTTATAAAAAACAGCGGCCTTCTCCACCCAGCGCTTGGCATCCTCTCTCGACCGTTTACTCATCTGGCTCCTCCTCTATGAATCTTTCACTATCAACTAAAAAGCAAATCCTCGCAATGACTCAAACGTCTCAAATATTATCTAACGCTCTTTCAGCCATGTTGTGATGATCTTCGCACAATCATCACCCGCGTTATCATAAAGGCCGATGATCTTTCTCTCATGAATTGCCCGTTGTACAGAATCAGATGCGTGCGCTGCGTTCTGCAGGACGCTCTGCCCGAAGTCCGAACGAATAGTGCCTGCGGCTGCTTTGGCAGGGTCAGATTCGCCCAATCTACTGCGGATTTTCCCTACCGCGCTAAACCCGCGATAAAGAAGCGCCAGCGATGGGTGCATGCCGGGCTTTTCGAGATCTTCGGGCGCGACGCTGTTGGGATCAATTCCCGTCAAATATTCCACAATCCGGGTAAACTCATATTGGGCATTCGTCTCGTTGATTACCGCCGCCATGGCATTGTATTCTTCATCCGTAATGTCAAACCCAAAGAGTCCGCAAATTCGTTCTTTTATCTTTTCAGCTACGTTTTTTTTCAGTTTTCGTTTGAATGTGCCTCTCAGGAAACCATAGAATGCCTCGCCTTGTGCGGCGCTCATCCGGACCACTCTGGCTCCAACTATCCTGAGACCTGTCTTCGAAAACATGTCGATCATATTACCGGTATGGACGGAATGTTTGAAAAAATTGTCCGGTTTCAAAATAACGAGCGTGGTTTCCCCTTCAGCGGTTTCTTCGTAAATGCCGGAGTCATTGAATCCAAGCTCTGCGAACAGCTCCAAATTGGTTTTTGCATACTTAAGATTCGTGGGCACAAGAACAGCCGGTTCGAAATATCTAATCGTTCCGTCGGGATTGGTTATGAAGTCGCAGTAAGTGCCGCGAATCGTTCCCAGCCCGGCTTCAGCTTCTGCCTCCGTCGTGAGTTTTCCGACCACATCGTAGACACGCTCCACCGCATTCTCACCCTCAAACAAGAGAAACAGGCAGCGGTTAGTTTGGCCGAGGATATTTTCGCGACGCAAATTCTGATCGATATAATCCACCAGCGCCTTCTGTATCTTGGGTTCGATACCCAGGCTTTTCACCCGTCGCATATACTCATTCACAAACTCATCCGATGGCCTCATCATCCTGATTCCGACCAGATCGCAGCCCGAAAATGACATGAGTCGCGCAATGATATTTCCGGTACGGGACTTCATGAGACTGTATGGCGTAATGACCACATATGTCAGTTCTATTGCCATTTGTTACGCGCTTGTTCTCTCCCTTAAAGATACATTCAATCATTAATAGCACTTTCCCTCTCATTTCACAAGAACACATAAGAAGCACGTAAGAAGATTTTGCAGGGCCTACAAACGCCATGCCTCTTCTTCGCAATGGGAAGCTGCGGTTCGAAAAAATTAATCGCTTTCCAATTCATAATAAAGGTATATTGAACATATTGATGATGTGAGGTATTTAGCATATATAAATCAGTCTTTTCATGAATTGCGAAATATCCCTGAGAATAATAAGATTATTGCCAGAGAACATGAATGTTTCCGCTTTGCTGCTTTCTCGAGAATAGGAGGAATAGAAATGAAGAAAGAAATGACCGGTAAAATGACTTTGACCATATTCATGATCGTGGTTATCATAAGCGTGCCTCTCTATACAGCTTTCGCTGCCACGGCCAAGGAGATCAACGTCAGTGTCGATGTCTCTCTTGATCGTTTTACCAAAGAGGTAAAAGGCGCAAATGAATTTCTTAAAGCAGCCAAGGGTGTTCTTGTCATACCAAACGTCATTCAGGCCGGTTTAATCATAGGCGGAGAGTATGGTGAAGGCGCGCTCCGAATTGGCGGAAAAACTGTAGATTACTATAACATAACTGCCGCTTCTCTAGGCTATCAGATCGGGGCCCAGCGAAAGGACGTGATCCTCGTCTTCATGGACGAAGCAGCCCTGAAAAAATTTCGCAACAGCGACAACTGGCAGGCCGGTGTCGATGGCACGGTAACGGTTATGGAATATGGAGCTGAAGGTTCCATAGACACGACGAAATTCAAACAACCCATCGTAGGCTTCGTATTCGGTCAGAAAGGACTGATGGCTGGTGCAATGATACAAGGATCGAAATTCACCAAACTGAAGAAGTAGGCGTCCCCCATTGTCATCGCCGGGCCTGCTGAACCACGGCTATTCCGGAGACTGCCGCCGATCAGTAGGTAAAGTGACATGAAGAAATTTACAATTCATTTGCCACAAAACCGGACAAACCTATTTGTTGCTAACGCCTCTATTTTAATCCCTTGACAAATTATACATAAAGCCGTATGTTCCACACCTTTTGCAGAACCATACATAAGGAGAATAAAACCTCGTATGAAAATGGGATTAATAGGTTTGCCCAATTCCGGCAAGACGACAATTTTTAATGCCTTCACGAAAATGGAGGCGAACGTCAGTACATACTCCGATGTGAAGGCGGAACCCCATATGGCCGTCGTTTCGGTCGACGACGATCGGCTGGTTAGCCTCAGCGACATGTATAAGCCGAAGAAGACCACCGGCGCCACGATTGAAGTGATCGATTTTCCTGGCCTGAAGGAAGGCTCCGCGAGGAACGGTATCTTTACAGGCAACTCCATGGGCTGGATCAAAGGCATCGATGCCCTGGCCCTTGTTGTGCGTGACTTTCATGATGATTTGAACGGAGATCCCACACCGCTCCGCGACGTTGACGAGATTTCCACGGAGTTGCTCCTCGCCGATCTTATACTCCTGGAAAACAGGCTTGAGAAAATTGCGTGGTTCCAAAAACGGGGGCAAAAAACAAATGCCCTTGCCCTGGAAGAAAGAGCCCTGCGAAAGATTGCGGATCACCTCAACAACAATACACCCATCCGGAACATCGAGCTTGATGAAGATGAAGAAAAAATAATACGCGGGTTTCAATTTCTGACGAAAAAGCCGATCCTGGTCATCCTGAATTCGGATGAGGCCGTTTTCGGACAGAATAGGAGTCTAATCACCGAAATCGAATCGCGGTACAACGTCATTGAATTCGCCGGTCGCTTCGAAATGGAATTATCCCGCCTCAACGATGAAGAAGCTGAAATCTTTATGGAGGATATGGGCATAAGAAACTCGGTGCGAGAGAGATTGACACAATTCGCCTACAAGACGCTCGGATACGTGAGTTTTTTCACCGTCGGTGAAGATGAAGTGCGGGCATGGAGTCTTTGCGGAGGAGATACTGCCGTGAAGGCAGCCGGCGCCATTCATACCGACCTAGCACGGGGATTTATCCGTGCGGAGTGCTTTGCCTACGATGAATTAATCGAATGCGGATCGGAAAAAAGGGTACGGGAGAACGGCCACTTCCGGCTGGAAGGAAAAGATTACATCGTCAGGGACGGCGATATTCTCAGCATTCGATTCAGCGTTTGATAAAGCACCAGGGAAATTTGAGCTAATCTACTGGATGGCTTAATAGGCAGAACAATATTGCAGAAAACACGCCGTTAACGAGTCTGCCTGCTTATCAGTAAATGACTGTATCGCTGAGAGTCAATAATAACCGTTCGTACTGTTGAATATGCCACTATCTATTTTCTATCCAATTCTGTCTTCACGGCCAGTCCCAGTTTCTCTATGATATAGGGCTTTCTGACATAGGCACCCGCACCGAGGGCCTGGGCGGTAATCACCCGGTCAGACTCCGAAAAACCGCTCACGATTATCGCCTTCTGTCTCGGATGGATTTCAAGGACACTCCTGTAGGTGTCCAGTCCGTCCATGCCTGGGTCCATAATCATGTCTAAAACCATCAGATCAATCTTGTGTTCCTTTAAGTACGCTATTGCTTCCTCACCACTGGAAACCCTCGCTACGTTGTAATTCAGCTTCCTGAGCATACCGGCCGCCAGATCACACTGCTCCTTGACATCATCCACAACCAGAATGGATTCGCCTTTCCCCATGTATTCGGATATCGATATGGCGGCAGCTTCAGTAGTGATGTCTTCCCTCGTTACGGGAAAATAAAGGGTGAAGGTGCTCCCTTTCCCTTCTTCGCTCTCTACGTTAATGTATCCGTTATGATCCTTCACCGTACCCCAGACCACCGCCAACCCCAATCCCGTTCCACTTCTCCCCATGACCTTCTTCGTATAAAACGGCTCAAAGATACGTTTCAGATCAGCCGCCGGTATTCCTTCACCCGTATCGGAGACGGAAAGAACGACATAGTCGCCCTCCCTGACTTCATCATATCCATGAATGGGTTTGTCCAGATACTGATTGGCTGTTTTGATGGTCACAATGCCGCCTTTCGGCATGGCCTCGCTCGCATTCGAAACCAGGTTGAATAAGGTCTTGCCAAGATGTACGGAGGAACCGGAGACGTTCAGCAGATCCGCTTCAAGATCGGTCCTGATCTTTACAGCGGAATGGTAGGAAGACAGCTTCTCAAACTCCGGGGACTGCTGACAATCAGCAATGATCTTGTTCAGATTAAGAACGTCTCTGCCGGTGACTCCTCTTCTGGCCAAGGTCAGCAGATCCTGCACAATCGCGGCAGCCCTCTGTGCCCCGTTCATGATTTTCACGAGACTGGGGCCAATCGATCTTGACTTGTCAGCATCCATAAGGAGCAGCTCCGAATAGCCGATGACAACGCCTAGTACATTGTTCAGATCATGTGCCACACCTCCCGCCAGCAGTCCTATCACCTCCATCTTCTCCGCTCGCTGGAGACGTTCCTCCATTTCTCTGCGCTGATCCTCCGCACGCTTGCGGTCGGTGATGTCGGTGATGATCCCCCGGAAACCCTGAGGGTTCCCCGAGGAGTCCTTGATCAGCGAAGCCGATACCTCGAGAATTCTTCTGGCGCCGTCTTTTCGGATCATGTTCCATTCAAACCGTGTTAAAGGTTCTCCGGTCCTGTATACACTGTTGTAGGCCTGAAAAATTCTCCGGGCGCTTTCCTCATCCGCCGCATATTGCTTATAATTCATGCCCATCAATTCTTCCCAGCGGTAACCCATGATCCTCTCGAATGAATCGTTGAAAAAGGTGAAACTCCCGGCAAGGTTCACCTCGTGATAGCCCTCCTCAATGTTCTCCAGAATGGTGCGGTACTTCTCTTCGCTCTCCCGAAGGGCTTCCTCCGCCAGCTTGCGCTCGGTGATGTCTTCCAGGGTTTCGACGGCAGCAACAATCATCCCCTGTGAATCCCGGATTGCAGCGCCAGTAAAGCGCAACCACTTCCCGTTCTCCCCTAGGGCAGGGAAAAAATCTGTGACCTCATAGGCACCTTCAATCAACAGAGACTTGATATATTTCCCGGAATACCACTGCGGAACCAACTCAACGGCCTCATCCACCAATAAGTCTGCCATGCAGGGTCTCTCTTCTTTGTAAAAGGCCTTCCAGTGCTCACAGGTACCTACTACTTCATCAGACTTGATGCTGCTCGTTTCTTCCAGTGCCCTGTTCCAATGGATCACCAGGTGGTCCTTCCCTATGACATAGGCAGGGATCGGAGAACCATCGATAATACTATGCAACCGCTGCTCACCCTCCCTGAGTGCCTCCTCCGCCCGCTTGCGCTCGGTGATGTCCATTGAGTTTCCCAGGATGGCTGGCCGCCCCTCATGTAAAATGGACGTTACAGTCTCCATAATCCATCGGGTTTCTCCTTCTTTCGTGATAATCCTGAATTCATAAGGGGAACTCATTTCGCCATGCAGCATGGCCTTGGCATTTTGTCTTGCTTTTCCCCTGTCTTCCGGACTGATTATTAGACCCGCCTCCTGGTCTAACAGATCTTCCCTTGTATAACCTGCATAGGATGCCGCATTGGAATTAATGAAACGGAACTTGCCATCCTGCGTAACATAAACACCGGCGAGGGATTTTTCAGCAAGCGTCTTGTAAAGTTCCTCGCTTTGCCGAATGGACTCTTTGGATCTGTCTGTGATATAGATAACTCCTGACAAGGCCAGAATTAAAAAGCATACGGAAATCGTTGCCACAATGCCGATCAACTTGTAAATCCTGATACGATCTGTCGGGGTCAGAAGCACAATTGACCATCCATCTCT
>JBEKOL010000028.1:0-41540 GCA_049521775.1 Syntrophales bacterium | reverse complement strand
CGGTGTAGCGTTTCAAAGGAAAGTGGACAGATGAGGGGATAAAATAAGAGACGGTTTTAGGTTATAATGACTCTGAGAAAGGAGAGGAGTAATGGAACCTAAAGCCAAACAAAGCCCCGAATCTGTAGTGAGAGAGATCAAGAGACGTACCCGCCGTAAGTTCAATTCAGAGGAGAAAATCAGGATAATTCTGGAAGGTCTTCAAGGTGAGGACAGTATCGCAAACATCTGTCGTAGGGAGGGTATCGCCCCGGGGATTTACTACAAGTGGAGCAAGGCCTTTCTGGAGGCGGGCAAGCGGCAGTTGAGCGGCGATACAGTACGGGAGGCCAGCCGTGATGAGGTGTCTGAGCTCCGGAATGAGAATGAGCAGCTGAAGCAGCTGGTGGCAGAGCTGAGCCTGAAGAACCGCATACTGAAAAAAAGTTTGAGTGGTCTGGAGTGAGGGTGGAGCTGTATATGCGATACCGTCAGGCAGAAAAGCTGGAGATCATCCGGCTGGTGGAAGGCTCGCCTGTGAGTGTCAGGCAGACCCTTGAAGAGCTCAACATCAACCGCAGCACCTTTTACACCTGGTACAAACGCTACGGGCAGGGCGGCTATGATGCCCTGGCAACGCGGTACCGTCCGCCGGAGCGGTTCTGGAACGAGATTCCTCCATGGGAGAAGGAACGGGTGGTGGAAACGGCCCTGGACCACCCTGAGAAATCTCCCCGCGAACTTGCGTGGCATATCACGGATAAGCGAGGTTATTACATCTCGGAATCAACGGTGTACCGTATTTTAAAGGCCCACGACCTGGTGACCAGTCCCGTGTATGCGGTGGTCAGCGCCCATGAGAAGTTTCCCCAACCGACAAGGGCAGCGAATGAGCTGTGGCAGACGGATTTCACCTTTTTCAAGGTGGTGCACTGGGGATGGTATTATCTGTCCACCATTCTGGATGATTACAGCCGCTTTATTCTGGCATGGCGGTTGTGTCAGGGTATGTCAGCGGATGATGTGAAGCTGACCCTTGATGACGCGATTTTATTTACAGGCATAAGACATGCAAAGGTTATCAGTTGGCCACGACTTTTATCCGATAACGGCCCCTGCTATGTCTCAAAAGCCCTCGGTGACTATCTCAAACAAGGAGGGATCAGCCACACCCGTGGCAAGCCGTTTCATCCGATGACGCAAGGGAAGATCGAGAGGTACCACCGTTCCATGAAAAACATCATTTTGCTGGAAAACTATTACAGTCCGCCGGAGCTGGAGGATCGGATCAGCGCCTTCGTGAATTATTACAACCACGACCGGTATCACGAAGCGCTGGAAAACGTCACCCCTGCGGATGTATATTATGGCCGTGATCTTGAAGTGCTTGCCCGGCGCGAGCAGATTAAACGAAGGACCATGCTTTTACGGAGGAAGCAGAAGCGCTTTTTGAGGCTTGCCTGAAAGTCAGGATTGGATTATATGAGATCTGAAACCCTCTCTTAGTTTTAGACCTAATTTGTCCAAAACCATTTGAAGACGTACAAATGGAACCATTAAATGAAATTTGTAATCATTGACAGGATTTAATGTCAAATTTGAAAGGGGGTCCTAATCCAGGAGTTCTTCCACACCTTGATGTGTCAATTTTCAGTGAGATAAAGTATTTTGTGGAGGTGATGCAAACTAATATTGTTCCTCCCACATTTTTTGATAGACTCCGCTGCAAATGATTAGATCGTCAACCTTCTCAAAATATAATCTCTTTGGTACACCATTTTTTCTTAACGGGTCGTACCATGTGTATTCTACAAAGCCACTGCCTTGTGTATTGGCGGTCTCAACGATTTCCATGATAAATCTCTTGCCTTCATAATCTTTTATGTCTATGAAGTCCTTCCCTATATATTTTTCATCTACTCCATGCGCAAGTACAGTGCCTTTTCGGTTCAAGACAAATATATACATATCATCCTGAATAAAAGGTCCACCGTGTTTTGAGAACTCAGCCAAAGCTGCCGCTTTGCCCGTTTTTTTGTAAAGCGCTATTGCTTTAGCCACCCAATCTTTCGCGTCTTGATCTGATCTTCCAAGCATAAGTTTTTCCTTTTTCAATGGGCTGATACCCAGTTAATTTATTAATAATCGGGTTAGTCTTTAATATTTACCCCATTGAAGATATAGTGCAACTATCACGAACCTGTGACCACGTTCCGTGGATGACCGCTGAAATACGCTTTGATATTTTCCGCTGTTGTAGTCAGGATACGTTCCAAAGCTTCCTCTGTATTGAAAGCATTGTATGGTGTTAGGATTACTCGCTCCGAGTGCATAATCGAAAATTCATTCCAGGCATGCCTCAATGCCATGGCCGTTAGATCATCTCGCCTGAGCATCTCTTCCTCAATCAGAATCTCCATTTCCATCCCTTCAAAAGTGTCCAAGGCTGCACCTGCCAGTCGTCCCTCACGCAGGGCATCAGATAAAGCCTTTGTGTCAACCACTTTCCCGCGGGACGTGTTTATAAGAAAGGCCGAAGGCTTAAATAAGCGCAGTCGTTCCTCATTGATCATGTGATGGGTAGAAGAGTTATAGGGGACATGTAAGCTTATTACATCTGCCTCCGATAGTACAATTTCCATACTCTTAAATGCTACGCTATATTCTTCCAATAGAGCGATCTTCGGGTGCAGGTCGTGGGCAATGACCTTCATCCCGTATGCACAACCAAGACGGGCCATATGAGAACCAATTCGGCCCGTACCCACAAGGCCAAGGGTTTTACCTTTGATGTCTGTACCCACAAGTCCCGTACGGCTAAATACCCCACGATCTATGCGTCCAAATGTTGGTTTAAATTTGCGCATGAGAGAAACGATGAGTCCGAAAGCATACTCGGCCACAGTGTTGTCAGCATAATCGGGGGCGTTACAGACTGTCACGTTGTGGACTTTGCAGGCTTGCAGATCAATATGATCATATCCTGTGGACATGGTAGAAATGATTTTCAGGCGTGGGAGATGGTCAAGAATTGCGGAAGTAATTTTGGGCCTGATGAACATTGCTATTCCTTCCATATCTCCGTTGTCACGCACTGAATCTAGGTCAAGCTGCTTTTGGAAAAAACGCAATTCATATCCTGTCCCTTCGAGAGCTTTTGAAAGTATATCTGTTCCTTTCTTATCCGCATCAAATATGGCCAATATCGTCATGGCTAAACACCTCTTGCGTTTGTTAATTCTTGCAGCATCCCTGACATCCCGTCCTGTATCATATTCATCTTTTTCTCAGAATAAGAGCTTTTTTTATCATATGGTACATACCGGTCATCTGTTTCGACATGCCTCCCGCATCATTTCTGGCATGTGCTTCACCTTGTCGGGAGGCATGTCAGAAAGATGAGGCGGTATTCTTTACATGGAAGTTGTTCTCTTAGATTACTGTAATTTATTGTACAGTGAAGTAGCTTACGTACATATCATCTTCATAATGACGGAAATACGCTGTTATAAGATATAATGTCTAACAACGCTTCAATGTAGATCCCACTGCAAATGATCATGTCATCGACCTTTTCAAAATACACGCTCTTAGGCTTCATCTCTTTAGTTACCGGGTTGTACCAGTGATAATCGACCCAACCGCTACCTTCCTCATTAGCTGTGTTAACGAGATCCCGGACGAAATCCTTGCCGGCAGAATCTTTCATGTTAATGAAGTGCTGACCTACATACCTTTCATTTACTCCGTGCGCAAGCATGGTTCCTTGAGTATCCAATACAAAAATGTACATAGCTTATTGGACAAAAGGTCCCTTAGGATTTGTGAACTCAGCCAGTGCAATCCCTCTACCGGAATATTTATAAAAATTTACTGCCTTGGCCACCCACTCTTTCGCTTTCTGCTGTGACTGTTCAAGCATTTTCCCCCTCCTTCAAATTAAAGTTTCTAATTCTCTGCTTTGGATAAAACCGTATCTAAGTCATGATTAATCCGATACCTTAAAACCTGTTATTTTAATCAATTCGTCAACTGTCATTAAATATTTTGCCAGGATTTGCATTTCCAGAAGGCCTGACGAAAGCCTATTCCTAATGACTTTTTTCGCTACTGGAGGTTCACCAAAATACATTTTAAGGTCTTTCAACGCTTCGTTTTTTGCTTTCTTACTCAAATTTATCAATTGCAATTCCTTCATTAATTCAATAGGCGTCAAACCGTATTTCATGAGTGACTGTTCTTCAAAAAGACCGGATGTAAGATGATGCCTAACATGCTCGCTATTGTATGGAGGTTTGCCAAAATACATCTCAATATCTTTTAACGCCTGTTTTTTCATTTTCACTGACAAGTTTTTCATCTAAAAAGCTCCTTTCCACTTGGACAGGGTTATGAACAAATTCCCTCATACCCCTCAACATTTATACTTAAATACTACACCTTGAGTCGGCGGTGTCCAAGAAGAAAATATTCGATTTTCATTTCCTTAAACTATAATTGTACCACTGCCGCGAGTTGAATGCCTCCTTTACAATATTCACGGCGGCATCGATGCTCAAATTTTTCGTGTTTAGAACAAGGTCGAAGTTGAGTGGGTCCATCATATCCGCATTGAAGTATTTTCTGATAAAAGCCCTTCGGTCTGATTCCCTGAGCAGGACCACCCGCTTTGCTTCCGCTTCAGATACCCCGTAGGCATTTGCCACGTTGTCAATTCTCGTCTGCAGTGGCGCCACGACAAGGAGGCGCAGGCAGACCTCCTGCGGCAGGATGAAACTTGCGCCGCGACCGACGATCAAGGCATGGCCGTGCGCTCCAATGGCTCCCACGACTTTCGTCAGATGTTTCAGATATTCATAGGACCACATGTGATTCTCGCCGAGAGCCCGGATCCAGTCATTGAGAATTGAGCGATCCTGCTCATCAAGCGATTCAACGACCCGTTTGCTCACCTTAGAGCTCTCCGCGATTTTTTCTATAATCTCGCGGTCGAAGAGATCAATCTTCAACTCCTCCGCAAGCCGCTGGGCAATGGAATTACCGCCTGCACCGAGCAGCCGCGACATGGTGATGACTGGCCGTATCGTTTTCTTGTATTTCTTTTTCTGATCAATCTGCCATTTCTTGATCTGCTGCTCTATGATTTTATCAAGCGAACGGTTTTCTTGTAACGTAACTTCCATGAGTTCCTCCAGTTTATACTTTACAATGTATATTCTCTGATTGATCCTGGTCCCCTTGTCGATCGCTGAAGTGCAGTCTCTTCCTGAAGGTCGCTTTATTTCTTAGTTGTCCTCTCTTTTGCTTCAGGTGCCTTTATCACGCTGTATGCCTCAAATTCTTTGCGCCATTTTCGCGGCCATTCCACAGGATCAAAAGGATATTTAATCTTTTTATTCCGAAGCCTAACTTCTTCATTTATCCTGAATTCCCGCGCCTCATTTTCCAACTGTTCGAGCTTTTTACGATATTCTCTATTGTGTTCCATGGGAATGGTTTCTTGGGCATATGCTTCGATTTCCATCAAATGTTTATGCACACACATTTCACCACCGCTCTCGCATGGGCAACTCGTATCAGCCTGGTGTTCCTGTAAAAGCAAAAGCTCCTTAATTAATTGGTCATATTGCCATTTTAAGATCTTTTGCATGAGTACCTCCGAAAAGTGTTATGAGTATTATCGAGAGGATCGGCAATACAAAGATATATTATTCATTTATCCTGCCGGTTAGGGCCATTTCGGAAAGCGGTCTGGGGTGTTTATACCTCCACTTTCTCCACCTCGAAAAAGATTTCCGGCCTGCCTATTACTCCGGCCCGTTCCATTACACTCTTTAGTAATCCCAACTCTCTTCTCACTTTTGCGTGCTCATCAAACACCTCTTTCCATTGCGCATAATCCTTGACCTTATGATGAACTAATACATGAACCATGATTCCTCCCCCTTTTGTATATGGTTTTTCATTTTACGATCTTTACGGCCTGCTCTCGGAAATCCACTCGGCATCGTCAACGCTGCCACCATTCCGGTGACTCGAATGGCTTTGCGGACCTTTGCCAATCATAGGCTTTAAAGTACCCGCAGCCCAGAACTAATCCATCTACTTTCTCAATATATGAGGTTTTCTTCTCCACAACGAGGGTTTCTGGATTTTCCCACCTATAATCAACAGTGCCTGCCCCCTTCGTCTTCGCTACTGTTACCATCATATCTATGAAATCCATTTCATCGGCGTCCCTGATCTCCCTTGAGCTCTTGCCGATCAATCCCGGTTTGATGCTGTGGGCAATTATTTTTCCCTTCATATCCACAGCAAAAATGTAGAGGTCTTTGTGGACAAACGGACCCTTGGGATCGTTGAAGGCTGCAACGGCCTTCTCGGGACCATTTGCTTTGTAGAAGGCGACTGCCTTATCCAGCATAGCTTTGGCCTCCGCCGGAGTTCCGCGATCCTCTGCGTAGGCAAGACTGACAACTACGAACAGAATAACGGTGATGGCTACTACTATTCTTTTCATTGTGCTCCCTCCTCGATGATCGCGTCGTTAGAGTTACGTCATGTCATTTTCCAAGGCCGTTCCTATCGCGGATGAAACTTCGCGGTAGTAATAAACAAACAGAGGCAAAGCCATGACAAGGCGCCGAACGACCGGAACTTAGGCGGGGGACAAATCTGCCCCGCGCCGACATTCGGGCCTCCCTTATGAAAAGGGGGTTTGGTCCCATCCACTTTTACGTTGCCCGTTTCTGCTGGGTGCTGAGTTCAGGTTTGGCAGGCAGCACACGTGATTCGCCTTCAATCGGGACAATAACCATATCGCCCCAGACATCCTGCACGCGCTCCTTGATCCGAAGGAGTTCGCTCCACCGCTTGAAGGTGCCGATGATGACGATGATCATCATGACCATTACAATGATGGCTAGCGTGGCCAGGATATAGAGTTCTTTCGGCAGATAGACGTCCACGATGTTTAAATAGCCGGCATACATGGTCACAAACCCGAGGAAGATGCCAGGAACGGCCGTTACCCACATGTACTTGGCCTTCCCCATGCGAATCAACATGGTCGTCACAATTATCAGGGCGCTTGAGGCAAGAAGCTGGTTGCTCATGCCGAACAGGGGCCAGATCGTCGAGATGTCGCCAGTGTACAAAAGATATCCCCACAGGAAACTAAATATGCCGCCGGTTATGATTATTCCCGGTACCCAATGCGTTTGGTTGAATTTGGGGATAACCTTACCGAACATTTCCTGCAGAATAAATCTGCCGACCCTGGTGCCTGCATCAACGGCGGTTAGAATAAAGACCGCTTCGAACATGATCGCAAAGTGATACCAGTACTTCATCAAGCCCTTCATATGGGGAATCGAATCGAAGATATAGGCCATGCCGACGGCGAGGGATACCCCGCCACCCGGCCTGCCTTGGACGTTTTCCTGAACCTCGGTGGCGAGCCTATTCAGTTCTACGGTAGGCATTCCCAGCTTCGCAAATGCCGCAGGCGCCGAGTTGATCGCAAAATAGTCTGCCGGAATAAGGACGCAGGCTGCGATTAAGGCCATAATGGCTACAAAGCCCTCTGTCAGCATGGCGCCGTAACCAACAAATGGAATATCCATTTCATTACCCAGCATTTTCGGGGTGGTTCCCGTGGCAATGATCGCGTGGAAACCCGATACGGCACCGCAGGCAATCGTGATAAAGACAAAGGGAAAGACATTGCCGGGGATGATCGGCCCGCCGCCACCTGTAAACTGTGTAAGAGCCGGCATTTTTAGTTCGGGATGGACGAAAAGAATACCAACCGCCAACGCGGTGATCGTTGCAATTTTCAAGT
The DNA here is from genome assembly GCA_049521775.1 of Syntrophales bacterium. GTDB lineage: Bacteria > Desulfobacterota > Syntrophia > Syntrophales > UBA2185 > Fen-1135. The sequence continues at coordinate 33,718 of JBEKOL010000028.1, read as the reverse complement.
ATGTTGACAAATAGTCTCGCGGTGCCAGAAGAAACCATACGGGCAACACGGAGGCAATGAACGCATACAGTGGAATGGCAATGGCAATCATATGCTTGCTCAATTTCAGATACTGGGCCAGTGCTGATGTCGGTTCAATGGCCCCCCCCGCATAGATGGCTGCGGCGAGCAGGGCAACACCAAAAATACTGGCCGTTTTAATATCGCCGGGTCGAATCTTGGACATCCAGACACCCATGAAAATGGCAATCGGGATCGTGGAGCCCACAACGAAGACGCCCCAGAAACTTTCAAAAAGGGCGTTCAGAATGGCAATCGACAGACCTGCCAGCGTGAGAATGAGAATAAAGAGAAAAGCAAATGATGCGACAATCCCGACCGTCTTGCCGACTTCGCTCTCGGCGATTTTGGCAAGACTTTGCCCCTTGTGGCGTATGGAGGCAAATAGGACCACCATATCATGGACCCCCCCTCCCAGAACGCAGCCGAAAATGATCCAAAGGGCCCCGGGAAGAAAACCGAACTGAGCCGCCAATACCGGCCCGATAAGGGGGCCTGCGGCAGCAATGGCCGCAAAGTGGTGACCGAACAGAACGTACTTGTTTGTTTTAACGTAATCGATGTCGTCCGCGTAGGTATCTGCAGGCGTCGGCCGATCCACCCTTATCCCCAAAACCTTTTTTGCAATGAAGAGCCCGTAGAACCTGTAGGCGATGGCAAATACGCATAATGAAACAAATACAAGTGTCAAGGCATTCATTCAAGACCTCCTAATCTCACTCGTTTCTCTATGTTTCTAAAAAAATTAAATTCTCCGAGCCGGCATGATCACGGCAAACAATTTTCCGGGTGTATCCACCCCACGTCTAATCATCCTTTCAATTGTCCACCAACAATTTAGGAACATCAATTATGGCATTACTTCATTAAAATACAAAACCCCGCTCTATTTTAAGAAACGGGGTTTCAATAATCTTTTCATGGCATCACCCTTAAACCGGGTTCCACGATATATTAACCTGCTGACATCGCCTTCATGTATTTTACTATTCCCAATAAATAAAATAGTCAAGGATATTTCTATTCATTCCTGATTGAAACAGAGTATGGATGGCAGAAAATTGACATGCTCACTTACAGGAAGTATTTGAGGCGCAATACAAACAGAAAATAGACCGCTGCACTATTACATGTTTCTACCGGAATGCGTGAAAAGGATATCAAAAAGAACTGAATTGCATCAATATTGAGACCCTACGCGCTTACATGGGCAATTTTTAATATGGGTCTTATCGCCTGCCAGTCAGTGGTTTCGTTGGCCGTATGCCAGAGATCGTAATTTCTTTGAAGGTTCAACCATAATTCAGGAGTAGTATTAAACGCCCTCGATAACCTTAAAGCAACGTCTGTTGTCACGGCACCTCTTTCATTCAATATCTTGGATACTGTTTTTCTCGACAATTTAAGCTTCTTCGCTAAGTCCGTTACCGAAATTTCCAACGGCTCCAAATAATGAACCCGTAGAATAGATCCTGGATGAGTAGGCGGTCTCTTTCGTGTTCTCATAAATCATCCTCTTTAATGATAATCTTCAATGTTTACGTTAAATGCGTCTCCATCCTTAAATTCAAACGTCACCCGCCAATTGCCGGACACTTTTACCGCCCAACGCCCCTTCTTTCTTGGATGCAGCAGGTGAAGGCCGGAACCGGGGTAGTTCATATCTTTGATTTCATTTGCCGCGTCAAGTCGATCCAATATCGCCTCTATTTTGGAAACATACTTTGTCTGTATGCCTTTACGGGTGCCATCGTAGAAAAAATCTTCCAGACCCTTATGGATAAAAGATTTTATCATTTGACGTATTGTAACCAATATGGTTACACTTGTCAAGAAATATTATCACCATTAAACTCCATAGCTTTTTTTGAACTGTGATGAATACCGTTTGAAATCTTCAGATTTTTCTAAATAAATGGTTAATGTTATCAGGATGAAACTCGCAGTTTCTGATGATAAGATGATGCATTATGCGTGATCTGGTCGCGATTTATGAACCCCAAAGACCTCCATGTTCCAATTGGTTATGTTGAATGATCCCATTTTTCGTGAAGGATGTCCATCCATCGGATCGCTTCGGAATCGGTGATCTTTCCGAGGTAGACCTGCGTGGTCTTTAAATCCTGGTGCCTCAAGATTACCTTTGATACTACTTCCAGGGGGACACCGTTTCTGCTGGCATACGTGGCCGAATATCTCCGGAGATCATGGGGTGACACATGGACATTCAATTTGGCTCCCAGCCCTCTGACAAGGGATCTTGCCGTCGAATAGCAGATGGGGAAGAGCCTGTCTTCCGGCTCAAAGGCTTTCTCTTTGATGTACTCTACCAGTTTTCTCGAGACGTTTTCAGGCATATAGGCAATTTCCGTCTCCTTACCTGATTTAGGTTCCCTAAGAGTGATGGTTCTATCGGAGACATCCGATACCTTGATCTTCAGCAATTCACCGATTCTCAATCCGCACCGTGCCTGAAGTTCCAATATCAACCGGTCACGTTGCCTTTTCGCGTTGTAGATCATTTCTTCCACCGTTTCCCTGTCGAGGATCTTGCGTGGTAACTGTTTCGGTGCCCTGAAGGCTTTGCTGAGCAGCGTCGTGTTGCAGGGATTTCTCATGTTCAGGGAGCAGCGGTCGATTATGAAGTTGTAAAAGGATTTTATCTGGGCATACCGGAGCCTGCGTGTGGATTTAGACATCTTCTGAGTCACACTTTCCAGAAAATGGAAGATCTCATCGGGACTGATATCCTCCAGTCGCCTCTCTCCATGAATCGCATTGAATCTGTCAAGCAGCAGGCTGTAGCTCTCGATGGTTCTCTCTTTGTGGTTTGACTGAAGATAATATTTGAACAGGGTTATCGCTTCTTTTGTGGTCATGGTACACCTCCATATTCTATGTTTGTGAGGTCTTTGGGGAAGACGGAATTATAAAGGCAGGAATGAAAAAATGCTAAGAATCAGACGATCAACAGGCAAATTATATGAGATGATACTCTTGAATGATACACCTACAAAGTCACACCTGGCTACATTATTGAGAATCATTGATTAAGGTTCGTACCGTTGACTATGTTATCATCTATTTTCTATCCAACTCTTTCTTTACGGCCAGTCCCAGTTTCTCTATGACATAAGGCTTTCTCACATAGCCGCCCGCTCCGAGTGACTGCGCAGCATGCACCCTATCCGTTTCCGAAAAACCACTCACGATAATCGCCTTCTGTTGCGGACGGATATCAATGATGCTCCGGTAGGTATCAAGTCCGTCCATGCCAGGATCCATGATCATGTCCAGGATGAGCAAATCAACCGGCTTGTTTTTCACAAACTCTATAGCCTCTTCACCGCTGGCAACAGTACTCACCTTGTATCCAAGACTATCCAGCATTGCTGATGCTAAAAGGCGTTGACCTTCCACATCATCCACAACCAGAATGTGTTCACCCAGGCCCATGTATGTACTCTGAGGGACGACCTGTTCAGCGTTGGTTAGGTCTTCCCTGGTCACGGGGAAATATAAGGTAAAGATACTCCCTTCACCCTCTGTGCTCTGTACATCAATGTACCCATCGTGATCTTTCACAGTGCCCCACACAACTGCTAGTCCGAGCCCGGTGCCGCTTCTGCCCATCACCTTCTTCGTATAGAAGGGCTCGAAGATCCTTCCGAGATCTGCCTGTGATATTCCCGATCCCGTATCCGATACGGTAAGCACGGCATATTCCCCTTCCTTTGTGGTGTCATACCCGTGAATCGGCCTGTCCAAGTAACGGTTCTCGGTCCTGATCAGCACCTCTCCCGACCCGGATATCGCCTCCGCAGCGTTCGAAAGCAGATTCATGACTGTCTTATTTAGATGTGTGGATGAACCCTTGATATTCAGGAGCTCGGCGTCCAGGGATGTTTTAAATTGAACGCCGGGATGATGGGATTTGATTGTTTCAAACTCCGGCATCTGCATAAAATCCGAAATAACGCTGTTCAGGCTCAGCGCCTCCGAGACCAGCACACCTCTCCTGGTGAGTGTAAGCAAGTCCTGGATGATTGCCGCCGCGCGCTGACCGCCTTTGAAAATCTGCTTTGCGTGTCTTTGAAAGGGGCTCTCCTGAGGGACGCTTTGCAGAAGAAGCTCCGAATACCCCACCAGGACTCCAAGAACATTGTTGAGGTCATGGGCCACGCCGCCTGCTAAAGTCCCTAATGCCTCCATCTTCTCCGCTCGCCGCAGACGCTCCTGCAACATTTTGCGTTCCTCCTCAACCTGACGGCGCACTGTGATATCGCGGGCGATGCACCGAAAACCGATTGCTTCCCCTTCCGAATTTCTCATGAGATTCACGGATAGTTCCATGTTGCGAGTGTGTTTGTCTTTCCTGATCACCTCAAAGTCATAGAGACTCCTTTTTTCTCCTGTTTTGTAAATATTGCTATAGATAGCGCGCAGCTTTTTCTCTGTCTCCGGTGAGGTATATTGCCTGTAATTCATATTCATTAATTCGCTTTGGGCATAACCCGAAACACTACAGGTAGAATCATTGCAGAAAGTCATATTTCCCTTCAAATCTATCTCAAAATAGGCCTCGTCAATATTCTCCAGAATGGTGCGGTATTTATCTTCGCTCTCGCGCAGGGACTGCTCCATCGTCTTGCGATCGGTGATGTCATGCGCGATGACCGTCGCAATGATTCGATTGTCTGGTTCGTAGGAGTGACGCGAATTTAGAAGAGCCCAAAACGCACTGCCATCCTTACGCTTTATCTGGTATTCGACATTATCTGGGAACGGTTCACCCGCAAGGACTTTGGGATGCCTTTGCATAAAAGTTTTCATGCTTTCTTCAGTGAGCAATTGTATGGAATCCATCGCCAGAAATTCTTCTCTGGTATAGCCGGTGTAATGACACATGACATCGTTTACGCTTAAAAACTTTCGCGCTGTGACATCCACTTCGTAGATACCGGTAGGCGCATGCTTGACAAGATACCTGTATCTTTCCTCGCTTTCACGCAACGACTGCTCACTCTCTACGAGGCTGTTATACTGCGCTTGCATTTGCTCATCTGCCGCTCTGAGCTGTTGGTAGGCCTTACGCAACTCGGTATCTGCCTTCTTGCGCTCGGTGACGTCTATCATGGCTCCCCTTATCCCCACGGTCTTGTTCTCATGAATCTTGGCCGAGGAATAGATGAGTCCTATAAACCTGCTGCCATCTTTCCTGAGAAGGGTATATTCCCGGCCGGGGGTTGATGTTCCCTGGATTACCTGGCTCATATTCTCTCCAACTCTCTGCCATTCCTCTGGTGGAAAGAACTGAAGTGCGGTCATACCCTCTTTGTAATCTTCTTCATTATACCCGAAGGTTTCGAGGGCAGTTCGATTAAGGGAGGCAATACTTCCTGCGGTATCAATTTCAAAAATTGATATTGGCAGGAAATCCGTCAATTCACGGTGCCGCTTTTCACTCTCCCGCAACTTCTCCTCCGCTCGCTTGCGGTCGGTGATGTCTCGGCTGATACCGCGATACCCGATGGGATGACCGTCGTTGTTTTTTATCAGTGAAAACGACGATTCAACATGTACAATCGTTCTATCCTTTCTAATTACCTCGTAGCTGATGACTTTCGAAGGTATATTCCCCTTGTAGACATCCCTCAAGTTTCTCTCTACGATTTCTGCGTTTTCAGGATCCATGTACATCCGGTGATTCATTCCCGCCATCTCTTCCGGAGAATAGCCAAGAGACCTTGGTAGCATGGGATTGCAGAAGGTCATGTTGCCACGCAGATCCGTCTCAAAATAGCTATCGCTCATGCTCTCAAGGATGTTGCGGTATTTCTCCTCGCTCTCCTTTAATGCCTGTTCCACCCGTCTGCGATCGGTGATGTCACGAACAATGCCCCGGAAACCGGTGGGGTGGCCATTTGAATCCCTTAACAAGAATGCGGAAAATTCAATGGTTCTTCTGGCGCCGTCTTTTCTTATAATATCCCATTCGAAATTATTGAGAGGAATTCCAGTCTTGTACATCTGGTTATAGGCACGGTAGACCTTTTTCGCAATCTCTTGTTTGGCAGCGTACAGGCTGTAATTCTTGCCCATCATTTCTTTAGCGCTGTATCCAAAGATTTTCAGGAATGCCTCATTGAAAAAAGTGAAGTTTCCGGCCAGATCCACTTCCTGATAACCTTCCTCCATTTCATCCAGAACCGTGCGATACTGTTCCTCGCTCTCCTGCAGGGCATTTTCATTTAGCCTACGCTTTTCTTCAGCCCCTAACGAAGAGGCAAGGATGCCAAGGAAACGCTCATCATCAGTTGTGGGAATGAAATCACGCTGAAAAACGACGCACAAAGAACCGACAGGTTCCGAACCATATCGCACCACATGACCGATATAAGTCGCAAGTCCATAAGCACAGACGTTGGGATCGGTTTCTGCATAGTTGGTCTCCGCCAGATTCCGTATATGAACAATTCTCCCCTCATTTTTGCGAATGACATCATAACAGATGTGTCCCTGCGCATCGTCCTTTACTTTAAAGTCCGCGGGTGTTTGCCACTGACCTACGGCCACAAGCATATCCCCTTCCAGGCGGTTGTATATTGAAGCCGTGGCGCCCATCAATTCTCCCGCAAGGGCAGTCAGGCGCCTGATGTTATCACCGACATCATTGCTTAGGCTGAGCAGACATTCATTGACTGCACTCAGCCTCATTTCAGCTTTCCTGAAGACCGATTCCAGTCTTTCCATTTCTGAAACTTTCTGCCTTAAAGAAGACAGTTCCTGAATCAATTCCTGCTTTGTCTTGGATTGATCTTTCATCCGGTTGCCCCTGTATTAGATAATTGATGTTGGTTGGAAAGGAAAGGCTACGTATTAGTTATGAGACCTGTAAATTAATAACAAAACTAATTGAAACTTATTGAGAAGTCAAATGCAATGCAGTCCATCAGATGCTGTTTTCCACTTGATATCAGCACCTTTTCTTGTCTTATACTAATTACTGAGTTCAGGAAGATATTTATTCTTGTCGTCAGTAAAGAAATGGAAATTTTAGGTCTGCATGTTTCAACCGATACTGCGTAAGATCGATCAATGGAAATGTGAAATGTACCGGCTCTCGTGTCCACCTACTAATACTCACTCTAAGTTATCTCTAAAAGATAAGGATTATTGGTAGAAATGTGCAATAAAAGAGGAGGAGTCAATATGACCCTTCCTCTTCTTCGCTTGCAGTGGGGATCCGAGAGATACGGTTACTACCGTCAGCAGTACAATCCATTATAGGGAATTTTCATCTTTTCTCCTTCAAGAAACTCATATAAGCCTTCGCTGTTTCTTCAGGTTTCTCCATCATGGGGCAATGCCCAGTGTCCTTCATAATAACCGTCCTGTAATTCTTCAGATTCTTTTCCAGGAAAGCAACACCCCCTATGTCCAGCAGTTTGTCTTGATCCCCCCATATGATCAGGACAGGTGCCTGAATCAGAGGTAGCACGGGTGCCAAAGAAAATTGGAGAGGATTTCCTCCCCAGCCGTTCCATATTTTCTTGTTGAACCCCGTGTGGGCAATCCAATTTGCGGCCATGATTTTCTTGAAGGATTCAGGGAGTGTCGGCCGCTTTACAAAGACCAATGCCATAAGCTTATCATAATCTTCGTAGTTGTGGATCCAGAACAGATTATTGCCCTTTTCCAGTTGCATGACGAACTCGCTCTTGTTCTGAGATGGAGCTCCGAGCGTATCCAACAGGGCAAGAGTCAGAACCTTCTCGGGGTGTTTTGCTCCGTAGGTTGCAGTAAGTGCGCCTCCCAGCGAATTTCCCGCCATATGGACTTTATCGAGCTTGAGCACCTCCATAAATCGGTCGATGCGCCCCACCTGGCTCTTGATATCGTAATTATCCGTCGGCACCTGTGAGCTTTCACCGAAACCAGGGACATCAGGGATAATCAGGTGGTAGCCCTTCAAGTATTTGGCAAAGGCCGTCCAGAGATCCTTGTAACCGCCGAATCCATGAAGGAGTACGACTGTTTCTCCTTTTCCTCCTTCCAGGTAAACTATCTTGTGATCGTCAACTTGGACTTCCTTCTTGACCAGATCGGCGGAGCGTCTCTGGATGTCCATCACCAACCTGAACACCGTTTCCGGGAAAAGGAAGTAAAATGCCACCGGCAGGACAACGATGGCAACGACGACGAGCAATCCGTACCCTAAGAATATTGTCATTTTGTTCCCTCCTATCCATTATGGTTGGCATTGAGTCCAAGACACAGATAACGAATACATCTTATTTCAATTTCCCGTAAATGCATACAGTGCCAGCGTTACTACATTTTAACTTCACTGATCTGAATCGTTGGCTGAGTGTCGGTGTAGTTGGGCATATCTGCCATGATCGCTTTGGCGTTGGGACCGAAAGCGTTTTGAAATGCCTCCACCGAATCAAAATAGAGATGGCACATAGCCATATAGGTTGGTCGAGATCCGGGTACTACGCCAGCCAATCCCTGTTCCACTTCAGTGCGTTTGCACGCACTCCCTAACAATTGCTGGACCATGGGGATGTGCTTGCTGCAGTAGTAGTTCATGTCAAATTTCTTGCCTTCGCTGTTTGGATAAAACACGCTGACTTTGATCATTTTTCTTCCTCCTTTTCTTACGAAAGTTCAGCCAGAGTTTTCTCTGTTCTCGTCACCCAGCCGTCAGCACCGCATTCCTTGAAGAGGTCGATGGCCTTGGTGAGTTGAACCTTCGCTCCTTGAACATCGCCTTTCTTCTTGAAGAAGTCGGCATAGAGGGAGTGGTCTTTGCCCAGGTGGAACATCATACGGTTCCTTTGATCAGCTTCAATGGCCTTCTGAATCCAATGTTCAGAATCAGATATGTGTCGATCATCAATGTTGAGTAATATCTCTCCTATATATCTTTGAATCCAGCCCTCGTTTACTTTTAACTTATTGTTTCGTGAATAGGTATATAAGGATTCTAAATTCAAATCTCTTTCTTCATTCATCACTTTTGATCTCGCTAAACCCACTTTCCCAAGATTCGTCCAGGATGGCAAATATCGCATATTCTCGAAAAGCCGAATCTGTTTTTCATAAGCTTCTTTGGATTTCAAGAAATCTCCCGTTTCAAAATATATCTCCCCCAAGTAAAGTTGCGCATACGCATTGTATGAATGAAAATTGATCCTTTCACAAAATTTGACACCTATTAGCAAATGTTCTTCTGCCTCTTTCAATAATCCTTTTCCGTAGCAGGAAAGTCCGTGGAGGGTATACGGCATCGGTTTTGAATAAATATCTCCGCTTTCTTCGGCAATACGGACAGCATCCAGGGTTGTTTGAAATGCTAAATCTATTTTTCCGGCATAGTAATAACCAGTCTCGGCCAGATTGCTCTTCGAAATTGCAATCCCCCAAAGATTATTTGCCTTCACATTAATATCAAGGGCTCTTTGGTAACATTTTAATGCCTTCTCAAAATCACAGTTCCAACCTAAAAGATTCCCAAACCAGGAGCTCGCTAAAACTGAAGAAATGACGTCTTTAACTTCGCTTGATATCTTCAGAGCCATCTCAAAAGTTTTAAATGACTCTGGAAAATTTTCCTCTGCGAAACCGTGGTATGTACCAAGGATCGTGTATAACTGGCAAAGCCTCTTCTTATAGTCATGCCTTATGGCCAAATCAATAATCGGGTCTACAGCCTCTTTTGCCTCAACAAAATAGTGCATTTGAGCCATGTAGATCCCGAGGCTCGTCCTGGCATCGATAATTTGTTTATCTACCTCATCTGTCCGGGGTAAGCTTTCAAGTGATGTTACTCTTTTGTTTGCATAGGCAATCGCATCGTTCATCGAAGCTGTCTTTTCAGCCTGTCTACTTGCCAGCCTTGAATACTCAGCACTCTTCTCGTAATCCTCGCTGGCCATGCAATGGTTGGCCAGAACACCGTAACAGTCACAGATATCGTCACCGTGAATCTCTTCTATAGTCCTGGCAATCTTGGCGTGGATCTGCTTCCGCTTCTTGGTCAGGATGGAGTCGTAGGCGACCTCTCTCGTCAGGGCATGCTTGAAGATGTAGGTTGAGCTGGGATAGATGCCCCGCTCATAGAGGAGCTCCGAATCCCTGAGCGTGGATAGATGGGATAGAAGCTCCTGCTCCGGCAGCCCCGTCACCCTCCTGATCAGCTCATGGCTGAACTCCCTTTCTATTACAGAGCCTGTTCTTAATACTTCTCTTGCACCCTCGGGAAGCTTATCAATCCGGGACATGATTACCTCCTGGATGGTGGAAGGGATGGAGACGGTCATGATGTCCTGGGTGATTGTTACTTCTCCGTTCCTGCACTTAATAATCTTTAAGTCCTTCAGGGATTTGATGAACTCCTCGATGAAGAAAGGAATCCCTTCTGCCTTCTGAAGGATCAGGTCTTCCAGGTTCCGATCTATGTCCCTGGCAGCAAGGACATGCTCGATCATGGCGAGGCTCTCACGGTTGGACAGCCTGTTCAATGTAACCTGGCTGTGATAGGAGCGGCTTCCCCAGGTATGAACGAACTCTGGCCGGTAGGTGAAGATGAGGAATACCCTGGCACCCGGTATACTCTCTAAAAGTTCTTTCAGGGCATCCTCAGAACTCCGGTCCATCCAGTGAAGGTCCTCGATGGCCATAATAAGCGGTCTTCCCTCGGAGCCCTTGATTGCTATGCGCTTTAGAGCCTCCAGGGTCCTTTCTTTCCTGGCTTCGGGGCTCATGGGGATATTGTCAATGCCGCTCTCTTTCACAGAGAGGAGTTCCAGGAGAAAGGGAAGGGTCGAGGCTTTATCAATGTTCAGCGCCTTGAGAAACCTCGTGATCTTTTGACGGATGTCCTCATCGGTATCCATATCCTCGATTTCAAAGTTGGCTCTCAGAACATCCACGATGGGATGGTAGGCAATGTTTCTGCTGTAGGAGAGGCATCTCCCCTCAAGGAAAGTGACATCCTCGTTGGTTACAGCCTTTCTAAACTCATAAAGTAGCCTGGACTTACCAATACCTGCCTCGGAGATGATGGAAATGGCCTGGCCTCTCCCCTCCTTGGACCGTTCATAGCCATCGAGAAGAAGTTCAAGCTCCCGATGTCTCCCAACGAAGGGAGTCAATCCCCTTTCGGCACTGACATCAAACCGTGTCCTCCTCGTACTGGCTGCAATGATCCTGTACACACGGAGGGATCTCTCCTTGCCCTTGATTTCTTTGTCACCTAAAGCCTCAAACCGGAAGTACCCTTCCGTGAGCTTGAAAGTATCCTCAGTCACATAAGTAGTGCCAGGTTCTGCCAGTTGTTCCATCCGGGCAGCTAGGTTCACTGTATCACCAACCGCCTTGAACTCAACACGGAGGTCATTCCCCAGGGTGCCCACAACCACGGGACCCGTATGAATGCCAATACGCATCTGGATGGGGGGGAAATCTCCTTTCTCCCGCTTGACCTTCTCATTGTATCTGGATATTTCTCTGTGAATGGATATGGCGGATCGCAGAGCCCTCTGAGGTGCATCCTCCAGTGCTATAGGGGCTCCAAATAAGGCCATGACCCCGTCACCGGTCATCTCGTTCACCGTGCCTTCGTAGGCGTGTACTCTGTGAATGAGGATCTCATACACCTCATCCATCATAGCATACACTTCTTCTGGGCCAAGTTTATCAGCTAACGGAGTGAAGCCCTTCATGTCACAGAACAGGACCGTGACCTGTCTCTTCTCACCTTCTATCTTGTTCCGCTGGGAGAGGATCTTCTCGGTGATGCCCTTTGGGAGATACTTCTGGATCTTCTCCAGCTTCTCATCAAAGGAGAGTTCTCTGCGGGTGGGCTCGGAGGGAATGGATATATTGTGGCCGCAGTCGCCGCAGAACTGGAAGTCTGGAGGATTGGGAGACTGGCACTTTGGGCAGATGCTCTCTATCTTAGTCCCGCATCTACCGCAGAATTTCTTGCCTTCAGGATTTTCAAACTGGCACTTCGGGCAATTCAAGTCTTATTGTCCTCATCCCCATTACCGTTTTTTCTCTGGAGGCAAGGGAAACTTCCTCCAGGACAGAAACAGACGTTCAAAGGTGGCTTTTGTATCCAGAGCCTCGAAGAGCATCCTGGAGTCTTCAAGGAGCGATCGGGTTTCTTCGAGAGCCTTCTGGATGTCCCGCTCGGGAGAGCTGGAGATCCTGCCGTGGCCCGGATAGAGGTTCTCTGTCCGCAGACCGCTTAACCGCTGTAATGACATATGGTAGTCGCTGATGCTGCCGGAAGCGAAAACACCGGAGAGGATACCGTCAGCAAGAACGGTATCGCCTGTAAAGAGGAGCTTGTGATCGGGCTCATAGATGCAGATGCAGCCGGAGGTATGACCGGGGGTGTGCATGATCTGGAGCCGGTAGTTGCCGAGATCAATCATGGTGTCCCCTTCGAGGTAAATATCGGCACGAATGGGTTTGGCAAGGCGGTCAAAGTATTTGCTCATCATGACAAACTCGTCCTGGAGCTGGATCTTGTTAGCTGCCAGACGGTGGGCGGCCAGAACGGCTGTGTCAAAGAAGAAGGAACTGGCCCCGATGTGGTCAAAGTGTTCATGGGTCAGGATGATGAGGTGGATATCTTCAGGTTGCAGCTTGACTTCTTTAAGGCGGTCTTTAAGGTTCGGGAAATTGGCAGCTATGCCTGTATCAATGAGAACGTTCTTTGCCTCGCCCTTGATCAGATAGACATGGCTGCCGGGCCGGTCCACCCGGATCTGGTAGATGTCTGGTCTGAGCTCCACTATCCGTTTCTTCCCCTTCACTTCCGTTTCCTCTTTGCGGGTTTTTTTGCCTTTTCGACGTTTTCCTTCAACAGAGTGTCGTATAAGCTCCACCGTTCCCTGATCCGATGGCAGAGCTCATGCATGATGGTCAGGGCAAAGGCGGGCTGTTGGCTCACCAGATAGAGGAACTTATCCTGGTCCAGGGTGATAAGGTGGGTGTTATCCTCTGCGGCAATGGCTGTGGCAGTTCGGGGAGAGGAATCGACCAGCGCCATCTCTCCAAAGAACTCACCCGGCCCAAGGGTCGCCAGGATGACATCTCTTCCCATCTTTTTTGTTGTCAGCCTGACTTTTCCGGAATGAATTACATACATCTCACTGCCAAGACTGTTTCCCTCAAAGATAATATCTGATTTCTGGTAGGTTCTGAGAAATTTCGTGAAGGGCGACTTATCGGGCATTGCTTTCATCTTTTTCCTCTTTCAACTTCCAGTTTTTGCGAGGATGTCCCGAACCGGTTTTGCATTGAGAAAACCTTCTCGGAGACTTTGGTCAGACAGGCCACCTGCTGTCTTTCGGATGATATCAGCTGCGGAGCCCCATTCCTTTTTCGCTTCACTTTCTCGCCGTAGCTTATCGTAAACCGATGCCAGTGACGCATGTGCCTCCCAGAGCTGTCGTGGGTTACCTACTTCTTTAAGAATCAAAATGGCTTCGTTTAAACTCCGAATGGCGTTATCGGGCTCGTTACGTTTCATCTGCACTTCGCCAAGTACCCTCAAGAATCGTCCCTCGATTTTCTTTGTATGCTCCGTCCTTGACATTTCAAGGTTTTTCTCAATTCTGGTCCCTGCTTGATCAACATTTCCACGTTGCAAGAGGATAAGTGAGGCGAGAAAATCCAGTCGGGCCTCCCAACGATCTCGTGCTCTAAAATAGTCTGGAGCCTTTGATTCTTCTTCAAAAGATACTATGCGGTCCCATGCTTCTGCCGTGTTCCCCTGATCGAACAAATTCTCCATCAAGTTGACATTGGCGTTCGCAAAGATCTCAGCGCCCGTTGGTCGCCCCATCAAATATTGCTCCATAAGTTTACGTGCAATTGCCTCACTTTTCAGGTTCCATTTCCGGGCCTCTTCAGGATGATGGATCTCGCCGTAACAGTAACCCAGAATGTTGTAAAGCCTCCCCGAGTGAACTTCTCCTCCAAGTTTTTCACAAAGATCAATTCCATATTTAAGTACTGAGACTGCTTCTTCTATACGACCAATTTCGGCAAGAGAAAGTCCCCGGATGAATATAAGCCCTGAGAGTGAGGTAAGACTAAACATTTTGCTGAATGCATCAGTCATTCCTTCTGTTAATTCAATTGTTTTACTAGGTCTGCCAAGCCATCTCTCCGCTATCGCACGTATTGCACGAGTAGCGACGACTGCTCGTTTGTTCCCCGTCTGAAGGGCCATTGTCTCAGCTTCTACTGTCATATTGTACCCTTCATACCAATGGCATAGTGAACACAAATAGAACCCCTTGGCCGATAGAATTTGACTCTCGGCTCCTTTATCCCCCACTTCTTTGGCTCTTGTGATTGCTTCTTCATAAGATCTGATTGCTTCTTCACGGTTCTTACGGATAAACCACTTTGCCCGTATAAACCCCATCAAGTTCTCCATTTCATGTGCGGTCATACCGTGTTTTTGACAGATTTCGATGGCTTTTCTATACATCTCCAGAGCTGTATTAATATCACCAATGTCAAGACTGGCCGCGGCCAATCCTTGATGAATCCTCATATCTTTTTCCGGATCCAGTGAAATATGGGCGCTATCTACGATTTTTAGGGCTTGCCTGAAGAAATCACAGGCTGCCTGAGGAGCCTTATTTTGATTCGATTTTTCTCCTGCCAACATTAAATACTCAACTGCCCTCTCATTGCTTTCGCTTTTCCCATAATGGTGGGCAAGCAGCTCGTAGTGTTCGGGAAGCCGATCTGCATGCAGTTCTTCAATAGTCCGGGCAATCCGTCCGTGGATCTCCTGGCGCCGCTGTTTGAGAAGACTCTCATAAGCGACCTCCTGGGTGAGGGCATGTTTAAAGATGTATTCCAGCTCCGGATAGAGAGCTTTCTCATATAGAATCTCCAGCCCCACAAGGTTCTTCAAGCGAACCCGCAGCTCCTCTTTTAGCTCCATGATGCTCTTGAGGAGGCGAAAGGCAAAATCTCTCCCAATGACACTCGCTACCTGTATGGTTTGTTTGAGGTCTTCACTCAAACGGTCCATGCGGGCGGCCAGTACCCCCTGGATCGTGTTAGGAATCTCCAGCTGATAAATTGGATGGGTTGAGATGTACCGATCACCCGACTTCACAAGATCTCCTCGATCGAGAAGATCCCGTACTATTTCCTCAGTGAAAAAAGGATTTCCCTCAGTCTTCTCCACGATCTTCTTCTCAAGTGGCGGGTCTAGGGGCAGCCCACCCAAAATGTTCCTCACTAGCCGAATGGAAGCATCAAGACTGAGTGTCTCCAACCCCAGTCGCTGATAATAAGCTCCCTGAGCCCAGGGAGGGGCGCCCTCAGGACGACAGGCTGAGACCATCAGGATTTTGTGGTCATGAATGCAGCGGGAAAAATAAGTAAAGAATTCCTCGGATACTTTGTCCATCCAATGGACATCCTCCAGGAAAATGATCAGCGGCTTTTCCTCACTCATGGCAAGAAGAAGGTTTTTCACCGCCTCAAACGTTCCAAACTTGCGGCCTTCGGGATCAAGGAAGTTGAATCTCGGATCGTCTACCTTTAGTGATAAAAGATTCCTGTAAAAAGGGATCATAGGAGCAAGGCCATTTTTGGCCCTCTCCGTGATTCGATTCCCAGCCTCCTCTTCACTCATCCCTTCTACGATACCAAAACATGCCTTGACCACATCGATCACCGGAAGAAAGTTGATGTTGCGACCGTAAGGGACACAAATGCCGGTGAGAAGGGTCTCATCGGCCCCTAAACTCTTTTGAAATTCATAAACAAGCCGGCTCTTGCCGACACCCGCCTCGCCAACCACATCCACCACTTGAGCCTCGCCGTTTTTCACCCTTTCATACACCGACCGAAGCGCTTCCATTTCAGGCCGACGGCCGACGAGATCAGCCACACCCTTAGCCAGACCCGTGGCAAACCTTGTCCGCATATCAGGCAGATCAGAGATCAGTCGATAGAGATGCTGCGGCTGATCCTTTCCTTTCAGGGCAATCTCTCCTACCGATTCTTCCTTAAAATACCCCTGGACGATATTGCGGGTTTCCCGGCTCATCCAGACTTCTCCAGGCTTTGCCGCCTGCTCCACACGGGCTGCAAAGTTGGTGGTATCACCAATCGCTGTGTAATCCATCCGCAGATCATCTCCGATAGAGCCCACTACTACCGGTCCAGAGTTGAGCCCCATGCGCATCTTAAAATAAAACCCGGACTCTCTCTTTACTTTCTCTCCATACTCGGCCAGGGCCTTCTGAATGGATAAGGCGGCATAGCAGGCCCGTTGAGCATGGTATTCATGAGCAATCGGGGCACCAAAAAGCGCCATTACCCCATCCCCGGTGAACTGATTGATGGTCCCTTCATATTTGTGAATCTCATCCATCAAAATTCTGAAACATCCATCCATGATCTGATGGACCTTCTCAGGATCGAGCTTCTCAGACATGGAAGTGTAATTGGCCACATCCGCAAAAAGCACGGTCACAATCTTCCGCTCGCCTTGAATGGCGCTACGAGTAGTGAGGATCTTATCGGCCAAAAACTTGGGGGTGTAGGATTTTGGTTCTGAATAGTTAATAGAGGGGGCTTCTTTAGACTTCTCAAAAGATGTTCCGCACTCACCGCAGAATTCATCTCCGGGAAGGTATTCAAAGCCACATTGGGGGCACGGTAATGAAAGTTTTGTGCCACACTTACGGCAAAACTTTTTTGTCTCAGGGTTCTCGGTCTGACATTTCGGGCATTTCATATCGATGCTCCATCAAGAGATCTGTCCCGTTACAGGTCTGAAGGAATGCCTGTCTATATATGAAGCAGAGAAAAACTGAATCTGTGAGATAGTTAGAGACTACTATCGTTTGAGTTTTATAGGGTGCTCCGAATGATTTCAGGAATACTTTAACAGGGAGGAGCAACCTATCGCAGGCAAGATAGAGGACAATCTAATGAAAATCAAGGAGAAAGTGATGGAAATTTAGGATGTCACAACCGAGGATTACTGGAAGAAACCCTCACATATCCATGAAGAACTCCGGTTATTGATAACAGGAAGATATTTATTTTTGTCGTCAGTAAAGAAATGGAAATTTTAGGTCTGCATGTTTCAACCGATACTGCGTAAGATCGATCAATGGAAATGTGAAATGTACCGGCTCTCGTGTCCACCTACAACTCCTCAACATTTGACAGTCGTCTTAATTGAAGATTACGAATAGAAAGAGGGTAACGGCGCGGCTATGAGGAGCGCAGCCTTATTGCGCTTCCCTACCAGCAGCATGTTATGTGCCGAGTACTTATTTCGCCTCATCAACCATCTTGATGGTTATTTCCTCAACCTCTTTAGCAACCTGCGCCAAGGCTGCATCCTGAGATAGGGCCGAAAGTATTTGCGTCGGTTTAATAAGGCCGATCATCGTCTTGCCCTTCTCCCTAAACACCGAGATACGACACGGCAGCGCCAAATTGAGGCGCATGTCATTTGCGAGAACTTTTGCAGCATGCCCCGGATTGCAGATTTCAAAAATCTTACACTGCTCTTCAAATGTAATGCCTTTACTGCGCAGCGTACTCCCCAAGTCATGCACATGCAGCACTCCAAAACCATTACGTTTGACTGCTGTTTCAAGGTCTGCCGATGCTTGATCGAATGATTTGCCGGTTTCGACTATGTAATACATGCAACACCTCCATTAACTGTATTCGCCACTTTCATACTCTGTTTAAGTAAAGATGAAAAGAGAAAAAGTGCCTAAAAATCAAACGAAATGAACTTTTGCTACTTGGCATTTGGTCCTTATTACCACAAAATACCAACTTGGCAATTTATAGGAAATTTGTCCAAAAGCCATCAGAATTCCTATAGCGGTGAATTATTACCGTCATAATTATTGTGAAAAACATGGTCAATGATTATCGCTTGTAATTGTGTATTTTAATCGATGTACAGGAAGAAAGAGAATCATCTCTGTACAGCTGCAGAAGGAAGGTGAGTTCTTCGCCGCCATAACGATACGCTTAATCCGTTTGGCGTAGGCAAGCTGTTCAGAGATATTCTTCACAAACAGAGAAGATGTTGGCGGGGCTCTAAAATCAGGACTCTCCCCTTCTGTTCAAAATAAGTCTTAAGCTTCGCCATCTCGGTTCTTTCCCGTTCGGTCAACGTCCCTTCTCCCAGCCTTTCTCCCCAGTATCCGTTTGCTATGACCGTTTCGGCCTGATCCAGCCATCGGGTCAGGTTTCCCGTCGTTCCCGCTTGGAGGTACATGCTGACGTCATTGACAAGCAGGATGTCCTGCGACTGTCTACCGAGCTTCCGGAAGATCCCCTCGATAATGCGCCGATTCTGTTTGGCCTTTTCCATGGCATCTTCTTCCGTTCTAGAACTCAGGCGAGGCGGATCATAACGGCCCCCCAGATAGAGGATTCCGTGCCCTTCCGGCGGCGTCAATTTCCCGCCGATACCATGCAGGCCCTTCTCTTTGGCCAGTTTTTCCGGGATCTCCGGTGCCATATCCACGATCGCGATCCGTCCCCCGAGATTTCGATGGCACAGCGCTTCCAATACCTTCTTCGTCAGCGTGGTCTTTCCGGTATTGATATCGCCAAGGATCAAGGTTTTTCGGCTGAGATAGTCGTCAAGATCAATTCCCGACATCTTTCTCAGCTTCCTCTCCGACCCTTAAAGGTCTCGGGCAGCAATAAAAGCATTGCGGCTCCAAGGATGTAGATCACACAGGTGACGGCAAGACCCGTCTGCAGGCCGTGGACCTTGCCGATATAACCGATGGTGAAAGGTGCCAGCACAGCGCCGACGCGGCCCATATTCCAGCAGAACCCGCCGGCATAGGCACGGACCCGCTCTGGGAAGAGCTCTGCATAGTACGCCCCCAGCACACCACCGGAACCGCAGAGGCCGAAACCGACCACAATTCCCCACCAGAACAGGAACGTGGCATGGCGAACAACGATATAGACCGCAACCGCTAAAGCGACGGTGACAAAGGCGGCAATCATGGCCCGACGACGACCGATCCGGTCCGAGAGCATGCCGAAGAACTGAAAGCCAAGAAACATGCCGAGGTACATTACAAAGGAAAACCAGGCCATGGTCGTCAGATTCAGCCCCCTCTCCTTAGTCAAAAAGGTCGGAATCCAGAATGCCGCACCCCAGTAGCCTGCCAGATTAACAATGCTGATCAGTGTCGCGAGAAAAGTGGTCTTGGCCAGGCCACCTTCAAAAATAGCCCCGATGCCGATCCAGGATTTCCCATTTTTGCCGTCGGCTGATACCGATCTCTCCGGATCGGGAGGCACCAGACGGATGATCAGCAGGGTGGCGGGAATTGAAACAGTCCCGCCGACAAACAACCATTGCCATTCGACATGAAGGACCATCCGCCCGACCAGGGAGGCCAGGACGGCACCGATAGCAAAACTGCTAAAAACAAATGACGCGGCGCGTCCGCGGTATTCGGGCGACCAGTGTTCGGCGATTAGGGCGGCGCAGGGTCCCCATATCCCTCCGATTGCAATCCCCGTCATGAACCTGAGGACCATCCAATGGGTCCAAGAGTCCATGAAATAGACAACCCCCATTCCGATCCCGAGCCAGACCAGGGCCAGCAGGAGGGCAAAACGCCTGCCGTAATTCTCGGCAATCAACCCGAACAGCACGCTTCCGGCCATGGCACCCAACATCGTGGCGGATCCCAGCAACCCGCCTTCGGGAAGGGTTATATTCAAGACCTTGAGCAGAACTGGCATGGCGATGGCCAGAACCATCAAATCATAGCTGTCAAGAAGATAGGTCACAAACGCGGCCCATAGGACAGGCCAACGGTAGCGAGTTCCATTCATGCCGTTGATCCTTTCAGCAGGGATAAAACTTGCCGTGCCGCTTCCCGGATGTCCGTTTGATTCATGATGGCGGAGACCACGGCCACACCATCCACCCCCGTTTCTATGACCGACTTTGCATTCTCCGCCTTGATGCCACCGATCGCCACCACTGGAATATGGACAGCCGATTTTATCCCTCTGAGATCTTCAAGGCCGACCTTCTCCGTCCCCCGCTTAGTTGCGGTCGGAAAGATGGCGCCCACCCCCAGATAATCCGCGCCCTGTGCCTGAAACAAAAGCGCCTCGTCCACCGAGGCGGCGGAAGAGCCTATTATCTTACCGTCACCCAGTAATTTACGGGCAATCGGAACGGGCAGATCTTCCGGGCCAAGATGGACACCGTGTGCGTCGATCGCCAGAGCAATGTCTATCCTGTCATTGATGATCAGCGGGATGTCATGTCGATCGGTTACTTCTTTCACCCTTTGTGCGAGTTCTAAATATTCTCTTGAGGGTATCTTCTTTTCGCGAAGTTGAACGAGGGTCACACCTCCCCGAATAGCCTCTTCGACACCATCCCAGAGCGTCTTTTCGCCAAGCCAGCGACGATCCGTCACGAGGTAAAGGGTTAGATTAATGTTTCGCCTGATCATTTATGTTTCCGCTTCTGAGATGAAGTGATTCTTGGTCTCCCTTTTGTTCCCAATATTTTTCCCGTGTGCGATGGTTTCACCGGCGAATTTCCTTAGGAGATACAGCTTTATACTTTACCATCTGCAACATTTCTGGCATTATTTCCCCCTCTTTCCCCGCATCTCGTTGTGTTATGACATATGATTCCTTTTAAAAATAAAGGCCGCTTCCCAAAGGGAGGTGGCCTTATGTGCATTACACATTTGGCTCATTTCCCTACGCAGGTATTACCCTGATCAGGTCAGTGAGGGGTTGCCGGAAACCCGGCATCTCAGTCCAAGAGAACACCCCTAACGAGCTATGAATGCTTACGATACGATATTGTCTTTGTCAAGAGGATGTTCGGGGCGGAATTTCCTCAAATAAAATATTGCCGAAGGAGAGCATCAAAAAGGATCATTGACTCATAATTCGGTGTAACCAAACATCGACGTCTAAAAGCCTTTGGGAATAGTGTCGGTTTTCAGCCCATACTAAAGATTTACAGTTTAAAATGTTGGATACCCGCCAATATTGACGGATGCTTGACTTCAGGAATGTAGCCGTAAGCTGCATGTCATGAGAAGAAGCTGCCAAGACTTTGCACCTTTCAACCGGTACTGTGCGAGAGCAATGAATTAAAATATTAAAGAGGTCGGTTATTGAGAACACCTACAAGTTCTTAAGAGTACAGATTTTCAAAATCACTGATAACCATTTGAAAGCATGCATAGAGTTTTAATGAGGAAATTGGGCGGTACAATTTCGGTTCAGTTTCAATCGAGGTTGCCGGCATAACAGACAATTTGAGACCACTGGACAGCTGACAGACTATGCCGCAACGAAATCGATTTTAACTCTCATCCCAGTTGCTTCGGCAATCTTTTCCAATGTTTTGAGCGTGAAGCCTTCATACTCGCCACTCTCGATCCTCGAAATCGCCTGCTGGCTGGTTCCCATAAGCCTTGCCAGTTGCTGTTGCGATAAGCCCTTCTTCTCACGCAGTTCTGCAATCTTCATTGCCAGCTTTAGAGCTTGCCTCTCTTCTTGGTAATGCGCTTTGAACTCGGGATCTTTGATATCTTCCCGTAATCTGCTTTGGAATGTCCGGACTTTGCCTTTTTTCATATTTCACCTCCCGCAGGAAACCTCTCAATCCAGTCTTCCATTCGTTTTTCCGCTAAGTCAATATCCTTCTTTTTTAGTTGCCGCGTCTTTTTGGAAAATGCATGTACCAATACAATCTGATCAAACATGTGGAAAAAATAGAGAATGCGGTAATGGTTTGAGCCATAATGTATTCTCAATTCTCTAATTTTACCCCTGACAATATCAGCATAGGGCCGCTTGAGATTCTGGCCTTCCTCTTCCAAGAGCGACATGTACGCAGCCACCTTGGCCCGTGACTTTTTGTCTAACCCATCAAGAAAATCATCGAGCGGTGAATCGCCTCGCTCAGCCGTGTAGAAGACTAGATTGTACAAGCACACCTCCACGCCACACTCAGTACATACATCATGTTTGATGTATTGTCAAGCTGCTCTGTTCGTTTTCATTTCAAGAAACTTGTCGATATCGGTAGCGCCTAATATTAGAAACTTTAAGAAACTTGTATTTCTTTAATGCAGTGTTTCGTAGATACTTAACAAGACAAGGTAGTCCTGATCATAATCGAATTTGTCAATCAAACATGTAATATATTTTCTTGACAAACAATCTTCAGCAGTCTAATCACTACCAAAACGATTGTGCTGATAGTAATTACATTTGAGACGCGCTATGAAACTTTCTACGAGAACCAGGTATGGAGTCAGATTGATGCTGGCGTTGGCACTTAATTATGGCAAAGGTTCAGTATCGCTCAAAGATATTGCCAAAGGGCAGAACATTTCTGAGAAGTACTTGAGTTTGATCATCATACCCCTACGGGGAATCGGCCTGGTGAACTCCATCCGGGGGGGGTATGGAGGAGGATACAGCCTTGCCAAAGATCCTTCACAGATAACCATGAAGGAAATCGTGGATGTTTTGGAAGGAGATTGCTCCCTTGTTAACTGTGTCAAGAATCATTCCACATGTCCAAGGGTTCCAATTTGCGTGAGTCATGACATTTGGGAGATTATCAGCGGGAAAATTTCAGAAACCTTAAGTTCGATTACCCTGGATATGCTGGTCAAAATGAATCAGGAAAAAGTAGGAAAGGCGATTATGCATGATATCTGAGAAGCGTTAAAGGAAAACCCGTCCCTGAGAAAGAAATAGGCTGTTGATTTTGAATCTCTAATAATAAAAACCGTACAATGAAGAAGATATCCCCGGATAATTCTGAATCATCAGGCAAAAGTGGCAGGATCTGGAAATGAGGTTGACGGAAAAATAAAGAATGAACTGTTGGGAATTCAAGAAATGCGGGCGTGAAGCCGGTGGGATGAAGGCTAAAGAACTTGGAGTGTGTCCGGCCTATCCCCGTCATGGGAAAGGTTGTGCAAAAGTGGCTGGTACGCTATGCGCAGGAAAAGTCCAAGGTACGTTTGCTATGAAGTTACTTAATTGTATGGAGTGCGACTTTTTTCAGAGCCGGCACTACGACCGTGCCTACAAAAGATAACACAGGATGGTTGACCGGCACTTTTGCCTGAATAGGGCTTAAGAGTAGTTGGCTTTTCTTAGTAAGGAGATATTCAAAGCAACTGATGTTGAGGAATTTTTGTTAGAAAATGAAAAATTGCGGGAGTATTGGAAGGGCAAAACAAAATAAAAAGAAAGACTTGATAATCTATTGTCTCTTAGCAAACTTATTCTATTTTCTTTTACTGAAAGGAGCGGTGCATGACAACTACTTTAAATTATGAAACATGGGTAAATGACAATGAAGAGTATTTGAAAACATTTCATGACAAACGAGTTTTTGTAACATATGCGGGTGGAAAGGATGCTTCCGCA
The DNA here is from genome assembly GCA_049521775.1 of Syntrophales bacterium. Taxonomy (GTDB): domain Bacteria; phylum Desulfobacterota; class Syntrophia; order Syntrophales; family UBA2185; genus Fen-1135. The sequence continues at coordinate 10,153 of JBEKOL010000028.1, read as the reverse complement.
ATACTTCATTTCCTCATACGGGCAAAGGTAGACTTTAATTTTGAATTTGAAACACATGCGGCCATGTTTCCGACACATGTATACACAAGGGACGAAGTAAATAAACTCGATTTATACTGGAAAGCACAAGGCATAAAGATAAACTGGCATCCCATACACGAAAACGAATCCGCCTTCGAAATAGCCAAGAAAAAAGGAACAAATCCATGTGAGGTTTGTCATTCAACAAAAAGAAAGTATTTTCTTGAATATTTAAACCGTTCTGTCACCGACTGGAATTCTCTGGTCATAATAGTTGGTTGGTCCCTCTGGGATCTTGTTGGCTATTCACTGGAATATTTATTCGGTAGTGTCTATGCAAATAGGGATTCCCTGTTCCAGGGTAAAAGTATCAAAGATAGGTATAATCGTACCTCCCAGCGATTTTATAAAATGCTAAAAATGAAAGAAGGCTATTCCCTTTTCAAACCGTTAATCAGGTACAATGACCAGGACATTAAAAAGATAATTCAGGAAAATCAAATACCAATTCTCACTACCGATTGTTTGTATAAGGGTTTCAGGCCCAAACGGTTATTTGCCGATTGTTATATAAAAATGGATTTGTATTTTGACTATGACAGAGTATTAAAATTTGCTCAGGAATCGCTCGACTTACAAAAAGCATCTTCGTATACGAGTTTAGATAAAGAGGAATTTATAACATCTGTTTTTTAAAAGAGTTGAGTTATTCGTGACGAAACGTTTCGTTGTTGAACAGTTAGAACGCTGTCCGATAGGACCAAAAAAGAATCTATAGGAAACAGCCCTGATATGTCCCCAAAACATGTATCACATTTTTATTTAGAGTTCTGCGCTTTTGGGGTTATTTCCATTTGAAATCAGGTCTGGAGAGGCTAAATCAGCAAAGCAAGAGTATGGAGGAGAAAAATGGCCAGCATAACCCTTAAAGAATGTCCAAAGGTTTATATCCTCGAAACACACCGTTCCAAAACGCCGGCCGACACCCTGCAGTTTGTAGAGAGAATCAAGGAAACCGCCGGCATGATGTCGTTCCGCAACGCCACGGAGGTAGACAGAATCGGGATTCAGGTTTTCACCTGCGATCGCATCAGGCCCGACGGTTCGATGACCAGTCATACCGGCAAGGGTGTTTCCCCCATCCAGGCGCAGGTTTCCATCACCATGGAGGCGATCGAGCGCTACTGTTCAGAGTTCCGGAAGGAATATCTGGAAAAGCTCGTCAAGGGAAGCTATCGTAACCTCAAATCGAAGTTCAACATCCTCGATCCCGAGGATCTTATTTTGTCACGGTTCAGCGATTATGATGACGGCAAGGAGATCTACTGGATACGGGGATGCGACCTGTCCGGAGAAGAGGATATTCTGGTCCCAGCATGTGCGGTTTATCATCCCTATCATGAGGATAATATGCTTTTGATGAGCACCCATACCAATGGCATCGCTGCCGGCAATACCATAGAGGAGGCCGTGATTCATGGTCTTGCAGAGGTCATCGAACGGGATGCCTGGAGCATTGCTCAGTATTCGCGGCAATTCCACGACGCCATTTTTATCGAGGGCGTCCCGGAAAACGAATTCATCATCGGCGTTTTCGAACAGTTTGAAAAGGCGGGCATTGAAATAGTAGCCAAAGATCTCACGACGGATGTGGGGATGCCAGTGGTCGCTGCATTTTCCCGCGATCTGTTTTATCTAACCATGTCGCCCATAGACGGCTTCGGAGCCCATGTGGATCCCCGGGTTGCCACCGTTCGCGCCCTTCTTGAGATCGCGACAACACGCGCCCTTTTTATCCAGAAATACGGACTTCAAGGCATGTGCGAAACGGTGCCTCTATATCTGAGACACGGAGAAGAGGATGACCCCCGGTTTTGTGCCCATCTTCAGAAAGGCATAAAGGAACTTGAAGTAGGTTACAGCTCTGACATCCTTGAGGACATTCAAAACATGATCTCCAGGCTCCGAGCGCGAGGGCTGAACCGTATGATCGCCGTTGATCTCACAAGGTCCGACGTGGGGATTCCCACCGTTCGGATGATCGTTCCGGGGATGGAGACCTACTGTTTTGACAAGACGAGGGTCGGAGAGCGGGCCATGAAAGCCCTTACGAATGAAGCGTGATTTAGCAGCGGAAAGATAAAGGACAAAGGTCGATGGTTTGGAGTCTGCCCACCTTGTGCCGAATATTTTGGGGCCACGGGCAGCGACAAGCATGATTGGTTGGGTTGGCAGGAGTTAGACGGTAGTAACAATTACACTTTGAAAGGTTGAATGGGTTGACAGAATTGGAAAAACAACATTACAGGAAGATGTGCATGAGTTCGTGAAATGGATAGACGAGCTTCTTAGTCGTAGCACCCTTCTATCCGTAATCGATGAACCGGTCCGGTTACTGGACATGTGACTTTGATATCGTAGATATCCTAATTTTGACTTCACATATCGCTTTCATTAAAATTATTGTGCGGCAGACACGCCTTCTACACGCGGGAATAAGTGATCTTGTCTTTTTCAAACTCTGTGATGATTTCGTCAGTCAGGGAAGGGCGGATTTTCGGCATAATTTCAAAAATAGTTTCCGTAGTTATCCTATAATCCCGCTTCGTGGCAAGTTCCCTTTCAAAGGCAAACTGTGCTACTTGCTGAAAGAGATATTCCATATCAGCTGGTGTAAATTGAGATGTCATCTCTATGATACGCTCAAGATCGATCTCCCCTGTATGAAGCTTGGAAAGGTAGTGCCCCAGAATAGTTTTTCTCTCGTCTTCGTTTAAACCACCCACGGGAATGATACAATCAAATCTTCCCGGGCGAAGCAGTGCGGCATCGAGTTGCCTGATATAATTCGTAGCGCAAATGAGGAGTATATTGTTCCCCTGGTTTTTAAGCAGCGGCACCTGCTTAAGAAATTCATTGGTAATAGATTTATCAACCCGGCTCGCCTCGTCACGACTGCCCGCAATCTCTTCAAACTCATCGATAAAGATGACCGCTTCTTCCAGGTTTCGTGCCTTTTCCATTATTATACGCAGGTTAGCGCCTACCCTTTCGCTTCCGTCAACCATCAGCATGCTTGGAGCAATTTCAATAAACCACCAGGAAAGAATCCCTGCTATTGCTTTGGCAAAATGAGTCTTTCCCGTACCGGGAGGTCCAAAAAAAATAATAGTCTTGGGTGGAACAACCCCGTGCTTTTTAGAAAGATCTCGCTCTGTCAACGGAAGTATGATTTTCCTCTGAACCAACTGTTTTGGAGGCTGCGAGTCGGAGATGGTATCCCATATTTCTTTTCTGCTGGTTTGAGCCCCCATCTCATTCAGGATGTCCCTCCGTTTATAGGCTAGGTATTCCTCACCAGCCTGCTCTATATTTTCGAGAAAATCGGTGCATGCGACCCGCAAGCCAACATCCCGGCGGAGTTTTTCGGACATGAGCCATTTATGCTGCAAAATTCTTGGCCACAGGTCAGCAGCAGCATCAGGATCAAATTTTGTGCCGCTGATCTCAAATATTTTGCTCGCACACTGCTCGGGTGATAGTGCCTCTGTAAAGTCTTTGTTCATACTCAAAAGATCTTCAGCCATTTCAACTCACCTTCAAGTTCTCAATCCTGGAAACAAAAACAAACATCCATCTCCACTTTGTAAGGTCATTACAACCATCATAAAGTCGAATTAAGATTATTGTATATAGCCCCTATGTAGTGCTTTTTACGTTGTCTTCCATTAGTCTCGGTTCAGCCATATTTGAGTCTGCGTTTGGAGTGTTTGCTTTTATATCAGCCTTTTGCTGCTTGGCCATTATGCGCTTTGAAGCCTTATCCATTTGTTTCTGCTGTCTTGCTTTTTCTTTCACCCGTTTGCCAAAGTCGTACATGGCCTTTCCCATTTTTTAAGCTCCTGTTTTTATCTTTCTTTCAAACATTACAGAATATGCTGAAAATGGAGAGACGTTCCAAAACAGAATATCGTAATGGAACGCCTCTTTCCTTACCAAAGGTTTAATTAACTGAGTTTCACGTTTTCTGCTGCAGGCCCTTTTTTGCCCTGGACAACATCAAAACTTACAGACTGGCCCTCAGTTAAAGTCTTGAAACCAGCGGCTTGAATGGCGCTGTAATGGACGAAAACATCCCCACCATCATTCTTCTCGATAAATCCAAAACCTTTACTCTCGTTAAACCATTTTACTTTACCTTCTGACATAATTAGTATCCTCCTTTCTTAGAATTTACCAAAAGTCGAATTACCAATATGACAGAAATAAAAAAGCCACCAAAACTCTAAAGAGCATGGTGGCCGCCTTTGCACTTCAAATTGTTATAACTCAACTTTAATTGTACCAAACTTACTTAAGACCATAGTGAGGTACAGGATATGTGAGAATGTTACTTTACTATTTACGCAAAGTCAAGGCATTTCATTATATAGTTTATTCACAAACGAATAAGGCAGTTACCGGTCTGCAATGATGCGTAACCGATATAGTACCTTCGCTTGTTAAAAATCTTGTAGACATAGACATAAGATGGTGATTACCACTTTGTATCAGTACTATTTCTTGTTTTTGTCTGATTGTAGATTTCAGTCAATAAGGATTACTGTTTGAAAGGGTGCATCAATGTTAAAATTACCGGATGCTTTGTTACAGGAAGGTAGCCGTAGGCTGCATGAAGGGGGAATTTACTGTCAAGACTCCGCACGTTTCGTCCAGTATTCAAGAAAAAATTTAGAAGCTCGTGTTTCCCGTTTTCGCTGTTGCTTATCGCTTACAACAACAAAGATATCTCACAAATATTAATTCATCAAAATCGATCAATAGTGGAAATTGTCGTATCTCTATTTTCTATAAGCTTCGTCATGGGGACCCAGAGCGATGAACTTGATTGTGTCGTCAGAGGTATCTTTGCAGTTCTCACATAGCACTATCTCATCGTCCCGTTTTTTTCTGCAGATATTGCAGTAAAGGTAAATTATAAGAAATCTCTTCTTCACGGGGCAACTATAGAATCCCCGGAAGTTGCCTCTTAATGGTTCGCCCATGCCAATGGGATTCGCGATGATCATGTCAACTTTCTTCTTGATGTCCTTTTTGATTGATGCGAACTTCTTAAGAGAACCAACAAAGGCATCACTAAAAAAAGTCTCCACTAGAAGACCTCTTTATATTTGTGCCACTTGACTTTACCGGATCGGACCCGTGAAATTGTTTCCATGAGGCTATCCCGGAAATCAGGATCTGCAAGTATTATATCAGTTGGATACTTGGTCTTTGTGCGTTTTAGATTTAGGATAAATTGTGTGAATACGTCAGAAACGCTGGTTCTCTGCTCTTCAGCATAACTCTTGATGTATTCGACGAGATCCTGATCCATGGTAATATTGATTTTACTTTTCGGCATAACATTACCCCCTATGTTGTACGCTGGTTATACGCCCTCAATACGTCTATGTCAATAACGAATTAGGGTTTTCTTATTGCGAATCTTCTTATAAAATATGAATTCATCGATAGGGTAGGGGATGGCAACGGCAGTATAAGAGCCGCTCGTAGGCTGCAGGATAGATGGCCAATTTTACCGCAACAGACCATCAGAAAAAATGACCTATATGAACAATTTCTCTGTCTCGAAAATTTGGAATCTTTACCAATTCTTTACCAGTTTCAAAATCGCCGTTTATTTTGCAATAATTACAATAAGTTATAAAAAGGCGGCGGGTTCGATTCCCGCCGCCCCTACCATTAAAAGTGAATATTATCAATATGATATCACCTTGCCCATGCCTTAAATTACCCTGAACAAACCCTGAACATCAACTTAGCCTATCTTTGAAAGATTATTTTGGCAAGAATGTACTCACAATCGGGCAGTGGCCAAAATATGCTTCCGAAATTGGCGAGAGTTTTGCCTTTTATCGTGAAGTTTACGTCCTCTTATTGCCGGACAGTGTCCGCGTTTTCCATAGATTCAAATCATGTTACGAATTAACTTCACAGTCAGTGTCTAATTCAGTCCTGTATAGATAATCGCTAACATCCTAGAGTCCTGGCCATTAGTATTATCTGCGGTCCGGTTGTATTTTATTGAAGTCAATATCTTTGGGAAATGTGCTAGGGCAGCAACTTTCATCCTGTAATGAGCATTAGTGATCAAGGAGAAAATGAAGTCCGCTGGTTATTGCTAATACCTACAAAGTCACACCTGACTGTATCACTAAGAATCAACGAATGTCGTTTGTACTGTTGAATATGCCATCATCTATTTTCTATCCAACTCTGTCTTCACGGCCAGTCCCAGTTTCTCTATGACATAGGGCTTTCTTACATAGGCGCCCGCACCGAGGGCCTGGGCGGTAATCACCCGGTCCGACTCCGAAAAACCGCTTACGATTATCGCCTTCTGTCTCGGATGGATTTCAAGGACACTCCTGTAGGTGTCCAGTCCGTCCATGCCTGGGTCCATAATCATGTCTAAAACCATCAGATCAATCTTGTGTTCCTTTAAGTACGCTATTGCCTCCTGACCACTGGAAACCCTCGCTACGTTGTAATTCAGCTTCCTGAGCATACCTGCCGCCAGATCACACTGCTCCTTGACATCATCCACAACCAGAATGGATTCGCCTTTCCCCATGTATTCGGATATCGATATGGCGGCAGCTTCAGTAGTGATGTCTTCCCTCGTTACGGGAAAATAAAGGGTGAAGGTGCTCCCTTTCCCTTCTTCGCTCTCTACGTTAATGTATCCGTTATGATCCTTCACCGTACCCCAGACCACCGCCAACCCCAATCCCGTTCCGCTTCTCCCCATGACCTTCTTCGTATAAAACGGCTCAAAGATACGTTTCAGATCAGCCGCCGGTATTCCTTCACCCGTATCGGAGACGGAAAGAACGACATAGTCGCCCTCCCTGACTTCGTCATATCCATGAATAGGCCTATCCAGATACTGATTGGCTGTTTTGATGGTCACAATGCCGCCTTTCGGCATGGCCTCGCTCGCATTCGAAACCAGGTTGAATAAGGTCTTGCCAAGATGCACGGAGGAACCGGAGACGTTCAGCAGATCCGGTTCAAGATAGGTCTTCATCTGTACGGATGAATGGTAGGAAGACAGCTTCTCAAACTCCGGTGACTGTTGACAATCAGCGATGATGCTATTCAGATTAAGTACGTTTTTGCTGGGCACTCCTCTTCTGGCCAGGGTCAGCAGATCCTGCACAATCGCGGCAGCCCTCTGTGCCCCGTTCATAATTTTCACGAGACTGGGGCCAATCGATCTTGACTTATCAGCATCCATAAGGAGCAGCTCCGAATAGCCGATGACAACGCCCAGTACATTGTTCAGATCGTGGGCGACGCCTCCTGCCAGGGTCCCCAGGGCTTCCATCTTCTCGGCGCGATTCAGGCGCTCCTCCAGGCTTCGATTTTCCTCTTCAGCCTTTTTGCGGGCTGTGATGTCCAACACATGAGAGATAAAATAAAGAGGTGCTCCTTGAGCATCCCGAACCAATGAACTGCTCACTTGCCCAAACACAATATGCCTTTGTTTGTGATAGTAGCGTTTCTCAAACACACTTTGTTCAATATCTCCCGTTAATGCCTCTTTTATGAACGTCGGGCTCACATTTTTGTCTTCCGGATGGGCTAAGTCATTGACTGTCATGCGTTCAAGTTCTTCTTTGCGGTAACCGAATATGTTGCACATCTGACTATTGACACGTAATAACTTTCCATCTGTACTCACCAAACAAACGCCGATATTAGCATTATCAAAAGCCAGACGGAAACGTTCCTCACTTTCCCGAAGCGTCTCTTCTGCTTTCTTGCGCTCGGTGATATCTATAAGCGTTCCGCGAGCACCCTCAAAACTTCCGCCTTTCATGATGGGACTGGTTTTTGACCGCACCCATCTGATATCACCGGATTTGCTGATTAATCTATACTCAGATGGGTATTCTATACCTTCGCTGACCTCAAGAAACCGTTCTATCAGACGACTCCTATCATCTTCATATACAAACTCGACAAAGTTCTTTCCAACGATATCAGCCTGGTCATATCCCATTATATCCTTGATTACCGGACTGATATAAATGACCACTCCCTGACTGTCTATTTCATAGATGCCATCGCTGATGCTTTCTACTAGATTCCGGTATTTCTCCTCGCTCTCCCGCTGCGCTTCTTCGGCGTGCTTGCGCTCGGTGATGTCCAGGATCTGGCCGATGGTTCTCAGCCGTCCGTCGGCATACTTAACGACCGCTGCGCTCGATTCATACGCGCGCTTTTCACCGCCTTTGCGAACGCCGACGAACTCATACGATGAAGGCACATCTTGTCCTTCACGTCTGCGGGTATATCGATCAGCGACAAGCGGCAAGCTCTCTTCAGCGATCAGGTGACGGAGGTCCATGCCCATGAGCTCTTCGCGCGTGTAGCCGGCAAGCTCGCAGAGTTTGTCGCTCACATAGGTGAAACAGAAATTGCCGTCTGACGCATAGATGCCGGCGTATGAATTCTCCACGATGGAGCGGTATTTTTCCTCACTCTCCTGCAAGGCTTCTTCAGCAAGTCTGCGGTTTAAATCTTTGTGCTCTAATTCCCCAGCCATTTCATCAAAAGCTTCCGTCAGTTGGCCCAGTTCATCTTCCTTATAGTCTAAGCCGGTACGGATCGTTAGATCGCCATTTCTCAACCGTTTTGTGGCATCGACCAGCTTATTCAGCCTTTGCACGATCAAAAGATTACCGAGGTACCAAGCCAACACCATGACACTGATGAGAGCAGAGCATATAAGCACCACGTTGATCAGCAAATGTTTCCTAGCACTGGAGAGCGCCTTCTCCTCGGAGATACCAACACTCATAAAAAGGTACGGTGTAGCACTATCTTTCATGTAAAATCTTTTATAAGCGTAAAGGCGCCTAATCCCATCACCCCCTACAGCCGTGAAAGTTCCTTCTTCAGATCCAGCTGACATATGCTCTATCATCTCAGGTTTATCAGTCTTTCCTATATAATCTCCTGGATCGGGGTAACGATTCAGACATATATGATTGTGGTCAGAGAGCGTAAACACGGAGTCTTCAGGTAAATTTGTTTTTTTAAACATTCGATCATATCTCTCAAGGTCGAGACCGATTACAACAAAACCCTTGATCTGGCCTTTGGAATCAAGCACCGGATAGGCACATGGAAGCAGCTGGATTTTTGAGGCTGCTCCGATCATGTACTCTCCCACGGCGAATTCTTTCGTACGTAAGATTTCCAGAAAGTATTTTCTTTCCCTTATGCTAAAGGGGGCAACAGGCAAGGCGTCGGCAAATACCATCCCTTCAGCATTTGCTGCTAAGATGCTCGAATAAAGCGGGTTTTCGTTATGCAATGCTCGGAAGAGTTTGTTACAGGCGGGAGCGTTCTGGTTCTGCACATCGGGCAATTGGGTAAGTGTCATGAGAAATTGACGGGTGCTTGCTATGGTTTGTTCATGGTCCTGCACCAGATTTCGCATGACTCTCAGAGCATTCTCCCTCGCACCCTCTATATCATATTGCTTACGATCCAATCCTGAATAAATAATTATTCCAAGTGCAGGTAGCGTAGAAATGAATACTAAGACGAGCAAATGAATTCTGATAGACCTGAAAGAGGGATATTTCACTTTGGCCTCCATAAGGAAAGCTTAAGCTTGTGAAGATCTGCAAATATTTGTTAAAAAGCTCGCCCTATCTTAGGCATCGCCAAATACCTTTTTATAAGGTACAATTTATTAAAACACTTTTATATATCAAAAGCAAATTCTAATGCATGGTCATTTACAGTCAAGACTTGAAACATGCAACGCCTTATAAACATTCTGAAAATGGGACTGTATGAAATATTCAGGATTTCCGGTTGGAATGTTGTATAGGCTGATAAAAACCGGCAAACAACATTAGAGGAAGTTCTCAGTAATTTATCCTTGGAGAAGCGCCAATTTATCCATAGAGATTGTAGGCCCCCCATATGCCAAGGAATCCACCAATGGCACTTCCTATCAACGAAGCGGAAATTGAGTCAGCACCGAACAGCGTAGGTGCATACCCTCCTGCTACGGAGCCTATAACCATTCCGATCATGATAAACT
>JBEKOL010000027.1:0-44727 GCA_049521775.1 Syntrophales bacterium | reverse complement strand
TGAGCTGGGATTGATCAATCTGCCGAGGAGAACCCATGACCTTCCGTGGGCGAAAGCATGACATCTTGTCCGAGAGCCGGATGCGGGAAATTCGCATGTCCGGTTCGATGAGCGGGGTGTGGAAACGTAACTATGGCAAGGCTAAACGGGCACCGTCAGACGAAAGGGACGGAAACAGACAAGCCAATACCTACGGCAACCGCGCCACATCTCGACTCTACGACGAACTCTGTGGCTAACTTCCTATACTCCACAAACTGCCATTTTTGATCTTCATTGTAGACTTCAAATCGGAATCGTGATAGTTAAAAAAAATAAAAGTCAAAGATTAAGATTCATAAACCCCTTAACGTTGTGTGAGAGTAATATGGTCTGATTATTGAAACCCCGTTTCTCAGAAGAGAGCGGGGTTTTGTGTTTTAATAATCCCTCAAATTTTGGGAGTGGCTGGGGCCGATGGATACATGTTTGATATATTGTGGCGCATCCCGGAAACCAGGCGTAAAAAGAGAAAAAGAATCTCGAGAGAGATATGAATACACATTGTGATAAAATGAGGCGTATTGAACAGGATGTCGGATTGCAGCCCTTGAATCCGATGTGTACGCGCCGCCAGACCTTGCAATGGTGTGGCGTTTCAATCATCGGTATTTCTACACTTGGACCACTCCTAGCCCACGGGGCTAGCAAGCCGCTTATCATCATGGAGCAGGCTCAGGGGATTGTGGTTGCGGACCCTGTCAGGTGCCTCGGATGCGGACGTTGCGAGTTGGCCTGCACGGAATTCAACGACGGCAAGGCAGCTCCATCCCTGTCGAGGATCAAGGTGGACCGGAATATTCGCTTCGGTACCGGGGGGATAACAGCCTGGCGCGATGGGCATGGGGACTGGGGGGATGGACTCATCATCCAAGATCTATGTCTGCAGTGTCCACACCCCGTGCCTTGCGCCAATATCTGTCCGGAAAACGCCATTGTGGCGGACCAGAAAAACGGTGCACGGCTAATCGATCTGCAGAAGTGCACTGGCTGCAAGATCTGTCTGCGGTCATGTCCCTGGAATATGATTTCCTACGATCAGGATTCCCGCAAGGTAACCAAGTGCCACCTCTGTCAAGGGAAACCCAAATGCGTCGAAGCTTGCCCGGCCGAATCGCTGAGCTACATTCCCTGGCGAGATCTCACTGGCAAGACATCTCCTCGAAATCCGCTGACGGCAATGCTTCCACCGGATCGCTCCCAGAACTGTTCGGAATGCCACATGCCTGGCCACCGGCAAAATATAAGGGAGGCGGCCGGGATATGGGGGGGCACCGTACAAAGGGGCAGACCCCTCTCCATGCGCGAGATCGGCTTCAAGTGGATTGATCTGGCAGGCACCATTCTTTTGCCTTTGGCGCTGGTTTCGGTACTTGGACACGCCCTCCTAAGAAAGGTGGGAAAGCGATGAAGGGAATTTATCTCCATCCGCTACCCCTACGGATCTGGCACTGGGCTAACGCAATGATGGTCATGATCCTCATTGTGAGTGGCATCCGGCTTCGGATTTTGGGGATCGCCACCTTGCGGCCGCACGATCCCGTTCTCCTGCTCCATCTATATGTCGGCTGGGCCATGGCGGTATCCTTTCTATTCTGGTTCACCTACGGCATTACGGGAGGTCATCTCAGGCGCAACTTCCTGATTAAAAGGGGGGACATCACCGGCATCCTACGACAGTTAAAGTATTACCTGGTCACCATTTTCAGGGGGGAGAAAGACCCTTTTCAGCCGTCTGCCAAGGAGAAATACAACCCGTTGCAGAAGCTCGCCTATGGCACCGTTATGTTCATTTTCGTTCCTATCCAGATGCTAACAGGACTGTCCTTCAGCCATATCGGCATCATGCGGAAATACGTCCTGCTTTGGGACATGGCTGGGCTGTTTGGTGCCATCCACGTGATTGGCGCATACTTTTTCGTTCTGTATCTGATCGTCCATTTCTACATGGCCACCTTGGGTCCGACAGTTTTTTCCCATATCTGGGCGATGATCGCTGGTTATGAAGAGGCCGAGGAAACGGGCGAGGGCGATAGAATGGGCTGCCGCGGATAGAAAGAAACAACTGAAACATTAAGAAGGAAGCTAAGATTGTGAAAGCATATGGAGGATGGGCGGGAAAAGTGTTGCGAGTCGATCTGTCGGACGGCAGGTCCTGGAGCGAAGATACTGTCGAGAAGTACAAGGATTACCTCGGTGGCACGGGGATCGGATACAGGGTGATGTGGGATGAAGTCCCGGTGGAGACAGGCCCGTTCGATCCCGAAAACCGGATCGTCTTTGCGACGGGTCCCCTGGCTGGTACTGGTGCTCCCTGCAACGGCCGGACAGCCATTACCACCCTCTGGCCGACCTGCTGGCCGAAGCCTCTCGTGGCGACCGGTCATATGGGCGGTAATTTTGCTGCCAAACTCAAATATGCAGGATATGATGCCATTATCATCCAGGGGAAGGCAGAACGTCCCGTCTGGTTGTCGATCGCCGATGGCCGGGTAGAAATCAACGACGCCCGCAGGCTCTGGGGGGTAGGTATACGGCGGGCGACAGAGGCGATTTGCGAGATTATGGGTGTGGATGCGGTCGTGGCCGCCATAGGCCAGGCGGGCGAAAACCTCGTGCCCATGTCCGTGGTAATGAATTCCGTCTCCCACTCGGCTGGCGGTGTCGGTTCGGTGATGGGCTCGAAAAATCTCAAGGCTATAGGCGTCAGAGGAAGCGGTAGTATCAGGATCGCAGGCGATAAGGATGCGTGGGAGAAACTGATCAAATATCACCTGTCACTCCTCGGAGCAAACAACCAGCATGTCGTGCCGAGTTCACCGCAACCTTGGGCAGAATTTCATGATGACACCACTCGCTGGAAGGGCTCCCGTGGGCGCATCTGGGGTGCGGCCGCCCGGCCCATCGAGACAGGGGATTGCGACCCTCATAACCTGAACCGGATCGCATACCGATCCAACAATGCGGCCTTCTTTCTTGGGGAAAGCGCCTGGCAGTACACAGTCCGGGGGAACGGCTGTACGGGATGCCCCATCGCATGCCATACGATTATCAAGGTTCCACCAGTCGCAAAGAAGTACGGCATCCCCGAAATAGGACAAAAAACCTGCACAGGACTCTTATTCGGCCGTGCCTTCTTCAGAGAATTCCCTGACGGACCAAGGGGCATGACGAACATCGAGGCCTGCATGGTTGGCATGCACCTGGCGGACGACCTAGGCATCTGGTGCAATTACTCGCAGCTACAGCGGGATTTTCAGAAACTTTACTATGACGGCACGATCAGGCAGAAACTGGGCGACAAGGAATTCAGAAGTTACTCCTGGGACAAGTATGAAAACGGGAACCCCTCGTTTCTCTTCGAGCTGCTTCCCAGGATTGCCGCCAAGGAGGGCCAGCTCGGAGATACCCTAGGCCTGGGCACGGGTTATCTCCTTGAGCGCTGGTCCATTTCTGAAAAATCATGGGGTGAGGAAAAGACCATCTCCTATTGGAAAATGGGTCATCCCAAGCACCACTCGACAGAGGAAGCGGGACAATGCGGGCTTCTGATCAACACGCAGTACAACCGCGACCCCCAGTGCCACTCCCACGTTAATTTCCTGCGAAACGGTCTGCCGCTGCATGTTCAAAAAAAACTGGCGACTGAGATCTGGGGTTCGCCAGACGCTGTTGATAGCGTAGCGGCCTATACTCCTATGAATAAGGCGAAGGCGAGGATGGCCAAATGGTCACTGCTCCGCAAGGAACTCCATGATTCGCTAGCCTTGTGCAACTGGATGGGGCCGTGGGCGGCCTCGCCGCTCAGGGAAAGGGACTACCGAGGCGATAATTCCATTGAGTCGATGCTCTACGAACTGGCCACCGGTGACCGGAAGGACAGGCAGGAGCTCGATGACGTGGCCGAGCGCATCTTTACGCTGCACCGGGCACTGACCATCCGTGGCATGGGAACAAAGGAGATGCGTGCTAGGCACGACACTGTCCCTGAATGGGTGTTTACCGACAAATCCGGCAAGACACCTTTCACCAAGGGATCTACCATAATGGATCGAAACGACGTCAAACTCGCTATGGATATGTTCTATGACGAGATGGGGTGGGATCGAGCTACGGGCGCCCCAAAGTCCGCCACATATGCCCGCCTTGGCCTCAACAAGGTTGCCAAGGAACTGAACAAACGGGGTCTGTTGCCCTCACCACTCTGATTCTTTGGGTAGCCATTCCCACAAAAGTGCGAATCAAGGCACGTTGATATGCGATCGACTCTTGCATAATAAAAAGATGATCAAAATGTCTGAAACAGAAAGCCAAAAGTCGGAGGAAGCCGCGCTTCAGCTGATCGCAGAACTTATCCGGGAGAATAGCCGGGATGGGCGGATTCTGGCGCAAGATGAAATTCTCAACCATTTAATCGACCGGCAGCTTTTCACGTCGAACAAGGAGGTACATAGTGACGCCTTGGGAGAAATGCTCAAGGAACTGGTCAAGAGACATAGGGATATGGAGGCAGTCACCGAGGGAGAAGTGCAGTGCTATTATTCTTCGCAGTTCATGACTCGGGCCTATGCGAGGATCATGCTCCAAAAAAGGATTGGCCGGCTGCAGCTCATCGCGGAGGTCGTTCGTGTGAGCTCCGAAATCAACCAGCGCCCAGTGCCGCTGGAGAGCTTCACCCGGCACCCTTTTGGCCTCAACTCTCGGGAGATTCTGGACTCATTGGAAGCAATGGCCACGGCAAAGGAATACTGCGACATAACCCGGACCGCAACTTCGGCGTCCAGTTTCTACCTCTATTCGACCCGCCACCTGGAGCCCGACCACGCCGCCGCACTTGCGGAATGGCTTGATGTCGGTCAGTTTGACAATCCCTAGATTTCAGTTCATGCCTGCTCTTTTTTGCTACTTTCTATCTGTAATCTTCGACATTCATGATCAGGATTAGGTGAGGATAAGTAGGTGAATGCTGCTGTAAAGGTGCATCAGCCCAGAATTTCGTTTTCAATAACGCGCAAACCGGGGTCAACGTGTAATGAATCTGGCTTTTCTCGCCCCTTGACATCACGGAAAGCATCATAGCGGGGTGTCGGCCTGTTGATCTCGGTGTCAAAAAGCTCACCAAAGGAATTGATTTGCCCATGGACTGGGCAGAGTAACGTCAACTACTGGGCTTCACCTGATTTCTGAAGTGGACTCACAAAATACCGAACAGAGAGAATAGCCGATATCGTGGCTTTAAACTGCTCCAGGCAGGTCTCTCTGGTCGACTTAGCCAAGCGAAGCCCGCCACGTGCGCGACTCCGGGCGCACGTACCGCACTATCTTTACTGGATGGGAATGTTGGTGGCGTAGCCAGTCTACTGGTATAGCTCCTCTCGCTCCCAATTCCCTGATAAACAGGGAATTTACAGGGAATTTTCTCTTTTTTGGCGCTGAAAAGAAAAATCCTCTGGCAATATAAAGGCTCATTCCCCACGGTTACAGATAAAATTCCCTACTCAACGTATCAGGGAATTTCTTTAGCATATCAGGGAATCAAAATCAAGTAACAGGGAATAGTTAGACTGGAGCACGGAGACGGTCTGAGTATTGCCCGCAGAAATGGTAAATTGGTTTTGCTATGTTTCAAGTTGTTCGACCATAAGAGAGTAAACAGGAAGTGCCTCTTCGATTGCTATGGTATCTTCTTGTAAAGTAAATTTGTAGAAAGGTAACGAGATGACTCAAGACACAGTGATCCTTAGGCGAGATGATCTTTATAAGTTGGTATGGTCAGAGCCTGTCCATACAGTTTCAAAGAATTACGGATTATCAGATGTCGGCCTTGCAAAGATTTGCAGAAAGATGGTAATCCCGCTACCCGGAAGAGGATATTGGACTATGAAACGGAGCGGTAAGGATGTTCCGGTCACTCCTTTACCACCGGCAAAGGAAACAACTGTTCGGGAAGTGAGAATTTATAAGCGGGAAAAAGAAGTGAGACAAAAAACTCTTGTCGAAGAACCAGAGATCATTGAGAACGAGCGGCTTCCTGAGAATCGAATTATGGTTGCAGAGAGGCTTTACAAGCCGGACGTCCTAACTGAAATAACGGAAAAAGCCCTAAGGAAAGCAGAACCTGATGATTGGGGACGCCTTAAAGCTTACGGCCAAGGTTGTCTGGACGTAAGAGTGAGCCGTGGCAGTGTTCATCGAGCCCTACTGATATTTGATGCCCTTATTAAAGCATTAAAGAAACGTGGCTATGTCGTATCCGCAAAACCACGAGGGACGAAGATATCCATATTAGAAGAACAAATAGAAATCCGCCTTGTCGAAAGTACAAAACGATCGGAAAGAGTCCTCACGAGGGAGGAGTTGATTAAAAAAGAAAGCGACCCCTATTTCTATTTTCACAATCGTTACCTTTATGCCCCGACCGGAAGGCTATCTATAGTGACAGGTTATTATGGTTCTCAAACCCTATGCTCAGACGGCAAGAAACACGTCCTGGAAGATACTCTGAATGAATGCGTAATCGGACTAATTAATATTGCCTTAGAAATGAAAGAGATTCGAGCGAAGCGTGCACGTGAAGAGATTGCAAGGGAAGAAGCAAGGCTGAGACGAGAGGAAGAAGAGAGGAAACTGAGAGAAGAAGAAGCGAGGTTTAGAGCTTTATTGAAAGACGCCGCGGATTGGAATAACAGCCAGCTGATCAAGCAATATATTGATGCTATAGAAAAAGAAATGATTGGTAAGAACGAGGATATTGAATCGGGAGTAAAGATGCGGTCGTGGTTGGAGTGGGCAAAGGAGAAAGCTAATCTGTTGGATCCTATCGCAAGTGGTCAACTACGGAGACAGATACTTGAGTAAGGGGGTTCAGAAGTTAGACGACGTGGGCAAGACTCACTTAGAATGCTTACTATACTTGACTTGACGGGCGGCGTCCAATTAAGCCCGGTCATGATTAACGCTAACCTACAAGTCAACACTTTGGAAATCGCGGACCGGTTATCGATTATTTATTGAAGTCGAGATTTGCCGTTGACGCATCTGTGTAGCAGCTTTCATCTCGTTATGCTCAAGATCGAGCAATGAAAAAATAGAATACCAGTTATTAGTGCAATCCACGAGTCATGATTTTTGAAAGTGCTATAACAAAATCGTCAACACAAATATTACTATAAATTCTTTTATCATCATCATAAGAATCAACATAATCAATACCAGTTCCCGGATTCCCTTTTTAAATTCTTTTCTATATCCCCCAGATTATCGCTTTTCACTTGACAATTCTATGATTCGATAATAATTTCTTGAAATTACAAACAAACTCAACACATTAAATGATACGTTAATGTTCCCATATTGGGAAACGCAACTTTATTAAAAAATGATCGGTGTCATTAATTAAGAAAAACCGGAGGGACGCAAATGTCAGACCGATATAAGGAAGCCCTTGAGGCTGCCAATGCAGCGCTTGTCGCTTCCCGGGACACTGGAGACAAAGTGAGTGAAGTAAACGCCCTTCGAAGCAAAGCCACTGCTCTTCGCAAGTTAGGCCAACACGAGGAAGCCCTTGAGACTGCCAATGCAGCGCTTGCTATTTCCCAGGTCGCGGGAGACAAATTGAGTGAAGCTAAGACCCTTCGAATAAAGGCTAAGACCCTTGACTGGCTTGGTCGATACGAGGAAGCCCTTGAGACTGCCAATGCAGCGCTTGCTATTTCCCAGGTCGCGGGAGACAAAGAGGGTGAAGCAAACTCCCTTCGAGAAATAGCAGAGTCCCTTCGCATGCTTGATCGATACGAAGATGCTCTTGAGGCTGCCAATGCGGCGCTTGCTATTTCTCAGGCCGAGGGAGATAAAGTGGGTGAGGCAAATGCCTTTCGGAACAAGGCTGAATGCCTTGGCATGTTAGGCCGATACGAAGATGCCCTTGAGGCTGCCAATGCGGCGCTTGCTATTTCCCAGGCCGAGGGAGACAAAGTGGGTGAAGCAAACTCCCTTCGACCTAAAGCGAAGTCCCTTCGCATGCTTGATCGATACGAGGAAGCCCTTGAGACTGCCAATGCAGCGCTTGCTATTTTCCGGGCCGAGGGAAACAAATTGGGTGAAGCAACCTCCCTTCGAGAGATAGCCGATTCTCTTCGCTTGTTAGATCGAAACGAGGAATCCCTCGAGGCGGCTAATGCAGCGCTTGCCGCTTCCAAGACTGTTAATAGCAAATTGGGTGAGGCAAACGCACTTCGATGTATAGCTTCCACGCTTCGCATGCTTGATCGATACGAAGATGCCCTTGAGGCTGCCAATGCGGCGCTTGCCGCTTACCAGGCCGCGAGAGACAAAGTGGGTGAAGCAAACGCTTTGTCCAGTAAGTTTTTTTCTCTTTCCGAATTGGGGAAAGAACTTGACCGAGCCGATGTACTCGAAAAACTAAAGATCATTAATTCCGACAGAGCCAAGCGCATAAAGTCTTATCCGCTACGTCCGGGATGGTATGCAAAGATTAAAATAATACAAAAGGACGCAAAAAAACGAGAAGGAATGCTGAGAAAGGTTTTACTTAAACCTCCTTGCGCTCCAAAACATCCGCCAGATGCGATTGGATTATTACAAGTGATGCGTAAGTGGGCTTCATATAGCACGATTCCATTGATGTGCAGTGATGACAAACATACCGATGAGAATACCGGGGGTGGTTATTTTCTTTGGTGGCAGGGGTGGGGGGCTGTGATCGACCCAGGATTGGGGTTTGGCAAAGGCTTTCGAGAAGCAGATTTCGTGCCGCGAAACATTTCATCTGTAATCGTAACACATCACCACATTGACCACACGGGAGACATGTTACCAATCGTTACCTGTATTTTTGAAATGAATGAAACAGGCAAGCCTCACGAGGTTGATTTTCTCTTAGCACCCGGTGCATTCAGTTCCTTTGCTGATCTAGTAGCTTATCTACCTGGTAGTCGATCCGTACAGTTACTTCGACCAGGCGAAGGTACAACCGTTATCCTTCCTGGACAGGGAAAAGCTGAGGTCAAGGCGGTGCAGGCAATTCACCGAGATCTTACAGGTCGAACTGATGCAGCCATTGGACTCAGGGTTGATCTTCAATCAACTGACGGGAAAAGATGCAGAATTGGTATTTCAGGAGATACACGGTATGTTGACAATTCCGATAAGACCGCAGAAATTTATAAAGATGTTGACCTGATGATTTTACATATTGGGTCAATATACCCTTCTGATGTGGGTGACGAGGATAAGGAATCCTGGCATCTGGGTTTTTCAGGCACCATAAATATCATCGAAGATATCAAGAAAGTATCCGGGGCATCATGGAACCCTCTTATTTTAATATCAGAATGGGGTGAGGAACTCTCGGCTTATCGCACAGAAATCTGTGAGATAATTAGTAATGAGGTAAACCTCCAAGTATGGCCCGCAGAATATCTCCAGTGTGTTGGACTTTGTCATGAAGAAGCCAAACCAGTCTGCGATAGAGGGGACGGGCTTTTTGCAACTCATTGGGATGTTGAGGACCATGACAAAATAGTCTATCGATGTGACGATCACACCCATGGCAAGATAAAGAAATAAATAGCTTGTATTCCTGGCACTGATCCTTTCCTTTATCTTCACCTGCCCCTTTTCTTCATTAAAATGAGGTATGATGGAGAAGCCCTCAGCTCAATTAATGTGAATAAATCTTTCGACTGGCAATCAGTGCCCAGATATGGTTATCAACGCTGGAGATTTCTATTTGAAGTCTTGCAGCCGCGCATCGATATCGATTTAAACAAGAGGAAGTTGTGATGAGTCGTCTTTGCATCTGCTGTCAAGCTAACTCTGTCTTACGGCGTCTTACCTAGAAGAATTTCAGTTCGAATGGAGATCCTGCTGTGCTATAATGTATTTTATGTAGTATTCTCATAATATTTTTTCTAATATTGACTTCAGAATCAGTTTACTACAACCTCATAATAAACACATCACTACATTATTTCAGGACGAAGTCCTTTTGTTCCAGCCTTACAAGATTCTAACAGCTCATTTAATTTAAGGAGGGCGAGATGATTTTAGGCAAGAAAGCTGCTTATTCGTCAGTGGTTGTTCTTTTACTATTCTTATTCAGTCAGAATGTTCTAGCAGATGCGACCTGCACCTATAATAATGCGCTGCCGGATTCCTCATGTACCCCAGGAGACATCAATGCTAATGTAACCAGTGACAACATCAATGATACTATTTGTGTCCCGGGTTTTTCTAAAACTATAAGACCCCCTGTTTCAGTGACTAATCAGATAAAAAAGAAAGTAATGAAAGCTTATGGAAATACGGTTAACCAACCGGATAGCGATCTGGCGGCCAACTGTAGTGAACGTAAGAGCAATAAAGCTATCATTAAGGTTCCGAAAACGACCGTATGCCTCGATCTTTCCAAGTGCGTAGCGAATTCAGACAACTTCAAATGCTATGAATTGGATCACTTAATCAGCCTAGAATTAGGCGGCTGTCCCGCTTGCGAGACAAACCTTTGGCCGCAGCCATATTATCCCAAACCAGGCGCTCACGAGAAAGATCAGGTTGAGAATTATCTCCACAAAGCTGTTTGCGACGGCGATATTACTTTAGTAGACGCACAGAAGATTATAGCGACTGACTGGCTTTCCTGCTTTGACAGCATAAAGAAGCATGAGCCATGCAAGTAGGAGGTTGGCAATATACGAATATCGATTCCACACAAGAGATAGGAGGGAGAAAATGGACGTTACAAACATCATCGCATTTCTAGGAGCAATGAGCCTGTCAGTGGAAAGGGTTGTTGAAATTATAAAAAATATGGTTCCTTTCCTGGCTAATGATCACTCTGATCCAAAAAAGGAAAATTACCGTACGGCTGCATTGCACGCTATCGCCGCCCTTGCCGGTGCAGTAATAGCTTACGTTGCCCAAGAGCAGATTCAGCCGCTTCTGTCTCATATCTTCCCGACCCCGGGTGAAGTAGGAATTCCCGGCTGCATCATCGTAGGTTTTCTCGCGAGCGGCGGGTCCGGCTTCTGGAATCAGTGCCTCAGTATTGTAGGGGAAGTGAAAAAGGCCAAGGAACTGAAGAACAAAAGCTGAAAACATAACAAGCCGTCAGGGCAGGGAGGTTAATTATGCCAGCAGCATTTGCCCATATGATCGCTGCAAATAAAGCAAAAAGGCAACTTGAGGATCAGAAGGTGAAGCTTCCGCAGCTCGTATTAAATGAGTTCCCGGAGTGGCTTCAAGCAGGTGCCGTAGGGCCTGACTATCCGTATCTTCACCATTTACTTGCAAGCCCATCCACGAGTTGGGCGGACCTGTTCCATTATGTAAGAAGCGGCGATGTTGTGAGAGCGGGTGTAAAGGTTCTCGGATCCAGATATTCATCATCAAAGGACGAAAAGGAATTTCAGAGAACATTGGCCTGGCTCTATGGTTACGCATCGCATGTCGTTCTCGATGCCAGTGTCCATCCAGTGGTAAGGGCCATAGTAGGTGAGTACGAACAGCACAAGACTGAGCACAGGGCCTGTGAAATGTTTATGGACAGCTTTATTTATAATGGCTATTTCGGAATAGAGCTCGATAACAGCGATTGGGTAGGCTACCTCAAAGCTCTGACGGACCCTAAGACAGGCGGAATGGATCCTCCTGTTTCTTCGCTCTGGAACTCAATGCTGAAAGGGGTTTATCCTTCCGATTACTCAAATAATCCACCACAGATAGACGGCTGGCAGAAAGCGTATGAAGAAAAAATGTCTGTGGCCGAGCACAACGCCATTTTCTTTCGACATGCTGCGGCTGAGGAGGGGGTCTTCTATGAGCTGAGCACTAAGATACTTCCGGAGGACATGACCAAGTATGTAGAAAAAGTCAAGCTTCCAAAGCCAAACAAGTTCTCGCTGGAGACGATGCATTACAGAGACGTATTGAAATTCGGTGCTGATAACGTTGCACGTTTTTGGAATGACATCACAAACGCGATTGAGGGTACCGGAGACCCAAATCTGCCGGGACTTCTTAACTGGAATCTCGATAAAGGAACAATCGATCCTGAGGGGGTGGGAAATGCGACGCTTTGGGTTTAGTATTCTGATCATCTTTTTTTTCATTTTTACCGCGGCGCCTAGCCAGTGTGCAAAGCATTACGACGAAAAAGAAATGGGGGAAGTCTCTACTTTCGCCAGGGTAGTTATGGATATTGTGTACAGCCAGTACATTGATAAGCAAATCCCGTTGAAAATTTCGAAAGATCAGATCAAGGAGATCGTGACTAAGGCCAACACGAACATAGAGGAGCTAAAGATTCTCGACAAATACGATATGGTCATTGTTTCCAACGGCACCCAGATCGCTTGTGTGATCTGTGATCCAGGAAGTGGACGGAAGCTCCTCCAAGATCTGAGATGCACACCAAAACTTGACGAGGCCACATGGCGACAGGAAGTCTTTGGATGTGATTTTACTCTTTCGTGGTCAATATGCGACACGGTACGATGATGGTTTAGTTTGTGAATCAAGATCATGATATTGGACTAAAAGTAGGCCTACCTCCTTTGATGAACGAGTAATAAGTGCGTATCAAAAGCCATTTGGATTGGAGGAACGATTATGTCATATAGCACGATAGTCACAGCTTGTGTCTTTGCGTGGGCATTTGAGGTTGCTTTGCCTTTGATTTATCTGGGATCGAGATGGAAGGATAAGTTTGATTCACTTCAAGGCTATTTTAACGCCAAAAGTCTAAGGCTTTATTACCAACTCTTCAAGCCTGCCGTCGTTATAACTGCGCAATCGAATATAAAAGAGTTATTTAAAGGCCACTACAACGAATCTTACGGGCGGAAGAATTTCATACTACCATTTCTTTTCTTCGCTTCCATCTCGGCTATAACATTCTGCTTCATTTCTAGAACGCTGCTCCATTATATCGATGACCAATATGCATCCAGCCCTTTGCCTCCTATAGTAATGAGCTCATTGCTTGGCGCATACATGTGGGTGGGCTTCGATCAAGTTCAGAGATTTAGAACTCAGGATTTTACATTTCATGACGTTAATATATGGGCGCTACGGTTTCTTATTTCGGTCCCGGTTGGTTATTTCTTTTCCTACACTGTAAAAGATCCGATAGGCATTCCTTTGGCATTCTTCCTCGGGGCATTCCCAATAAATACCCTGATGAAGTTTTCAAGGAGACTTGCAACGAAGTACCTGAGCACGGGAGATGAAAAAGAACCCGATTCTTCTGAACTCGAAAACTTGCAGGGCGTGAAAAGGCAGGAATCCGAAAGATTCCAAAATGAAGGAATTAGTAACATCCTCCAACTCGCCTATTCCGATCCTATAGATCTTACGATGCGGACCAACTTTGACTTTTTATACGTCGTAGATCTCAAAGGTCAGGCCCTGCTATGGATCTATTTAGAAAGCAAGATAAACGATCTACGGATTTTAAGTATGAGGAGTGCACATGAAGCGGCGATTCTGAATGGGTTACTGAAATCCAAAAGCAAAAATCAAAGAGACATGGCAAATTTGAATCTTAATGAAATATGCCAGCACCTTAAGATCTCACAAGACTCATTCCGCAATATTCTGTTCGAAGTTGCTGAAGATCCGCATACGATTTTCATAGTTGAAATTTGGTGCCCAGGAAGGATGTGAGAATCATAGCTAGCCGGCTACGGCGCCTTGCGGGGAGGTTGAGCATCTCTTTGAAGTTATGTCCCATCTCTTGATGTTCACTTTGCTTAAGTTCTCACCGGTATCTTTACACCACACCTGCAATCTTGGCATCAGATGCAACTTGACTATCTACCCATCCGAGGAATAGACGCGGAGATCCATTGCGACGTGCCTCCATTATCTCGCCTCGATCAGCTTTTGCGCCCAACAGGTTACAGAAGGCCTCGAAGTCATTCCACAATTGCACATCTTCACGAAAGGATTGAACTAACATAAGGGCTAGTGGTGCACGACACCTCTGAGCTTCCAACACAGCAGATGCAGTTCGATGAAATAATTGATATCGAAGGTCACAGGGTGGACTTAACGTAACTTGCAATATTTCACAAAGTGAATTTAGCCTTTCAGGCCTTCCTTTTGATCTATTACTCAACCACTTGGCAAGAGTTACATCGAATTTCTCTCCGGCCTTTGCTTCTACCGTCATAGAAAGATATCCATTGTCGGTTAGCAATAGTGCCCATACATCGTTCTGAGATGCTTTACCCTTACTCTGGAGATCAACCTTATGTTCAGGGAAAGCGAAGAGTAAGTAGGCACCGGATAGCGCTGGTTGATTGTCAAGCGCCCTTGCGACTTCTGCTGGTAGACCACGTTTCGTTGATTGCGCGTATTCCCATGAGATGGCTAATTCCATTGCAGAGGCCTTTCGTTTCCAATGAGTATCCGGATCTGCGAGAAAACGCCGCCATTCGCACACTCCCAGCGTTGGAATATGTATGCGTTTCATATTATCACCCCCCTACAGTGGGTATGGTATGTATTTGCCATTTCGCCGTAATTCCTAAGCAAGAAAATTCTTGTGCATTCGTACTTTTTGCCATTGAAAGATTCCATGTCTATGGCACAAGAACTTTTGTGTCAACCCTAGTGTCCCATCTTTGAAATATACTGTGCATCACTGAGCTACGAATCTTATCAGAAGCATATAGGAGGGCCATTTGGCTATAAATGAAAACCATAACCTTTTTGTCTCTCCTTTTAGCAACGTTTAATATCGGATTTGCCCTCAATTGGTCATATCGTCGTCTACGCTGCAAAAATTGCACTACCAGCCAATCACACCAAGAGTAGTCTTCCAATTCCGTTGCTAGACAATATTCCGAATTCTTGACAGGACCTCTTGATGATTGATCCGTTATACCTATATCCGGATCAAAGAACATCAAGTCGCATTCTTTAAAATGTCCTACAGCTTTAGTGTGCCATTGATTTCGTAACTGTGAATAATTGTTTCGAGTGGCATTGTCTGGCAGTTGGTCGCAAAACTCACATTTAAAATTAATGACACTGTCTGTACCACAGTAGCTAATGTCTCTTTGCTGCTTTTTCAACCTGCTTTT
This sequence comes from Syntrophales bacterium, assembly GCA_049521775.1. GTDB lineage: Bacteria > Desulfobacterota > Syntrophia > Syntrophales > UBA2185 > Fen-1135. The sequence goes on along the minus strand of JBEKOL010000027.1, from coordinate 29,578 downwards.
TAGTAGTGAAAATATTCGGGGATGATAATTTTTCCATTTGTCATCATCAAGATAGCGAGTCTTGTTTCCATGTTTTTGATTTCCATGCTTATCATCAGTCAAATACCAATTAATTCCAAGTGACTTATATTCGTTTGACAGAATATCCAATATTCCATATTTGATATAATCGTTGATGTCACCGTAAAATCTATTTTTCATATTTAACTGTTATCCTGCCTGATAAGGTGTCAATTGAAAATCAATCTTATAAAGTTTCAATTCGATGTCTATGCCAGGGATGGCCTTTAACGAATACTCGAGTTTGTCATCTTTACCTTTGCATATGATAATACCTTTGACGCTTTCCCCTTCTGTCGCAAGATTTTCTTTGATCCAGCCCATATATCTTAGAATCTGGCCAACCACTTTGTCCGACTCGCGGCCTTTCTTCAGTTCAATAACCACGTATGCATTAGATTTCGTTTCTCTCGCCAAGATATCAATATTGCCAACATCTGTAGTGTATTGTTGGCCATTGCCCTCTTCACTTTCATATATCGTCAGTTTATTTCCAAAAATCTTGCTGAAATTTGAGACGATAAAGTCTTCAAGATATCTCTCGAGAATAAACTCTTGCTCTTCCGTTGAAACTGTTACCGTATCTTCTGATAGAGGTGTTCCGCCCATGAACTTGTTAAATTTTTCTTCGGGAACCTCCCATATTGTGAACATTGGGAATACTATATTTTCAAATTGAACTTCCTTCTTTTCCCACTTTACGTTGATGAAATTCGAATAATAGTGCTTCGCTGAAGGTCCAAGCCTATCCCGACCTTTCTCTTGATCATAATATGGTTTGCTTATCACCTCTCCAACAGCAAGCATCGCCTTACGGCCGCGCCGCGCAATAATCCTATCTCCAATTGATATCTCATGACAGAATCGCCAGAATGATTCTCGGTCATAAGACGAGCCATTTCTAAATGAACCATCATATCTTTTCTTGTACTCATCTTTTGACAAATTTAAATCGATGATATTTCCTAATTGTTCCCAACCAACCGCGATTGTGCCATTCTTAAAATCGTATTCCCATGCTTTCTCAAATATACTTGCTTCTCCAGAATAATAGGGAGCAATGACCCAACATCTCTTCATAAACATTCCTCTCTTTCAATTATCAAATTTGCAATATCCTTCAATTTGGGGTGCGATGTGATGGATAACACTTTGTCATCGATGAACTCTTTGTGCTTTTCTTGGTTTAATCTTGAGAAACTCTCTTATGAGGTCCCATCTGCCTAGATAAGACCCAAAATTTGGAATATCGCCAAACGCAATCCTTCCCCATTGTTTTGCTCGCGGTGCCTTCTTGACGACTTTTGTGGGAATGACGTAAAATTCAGGCGGTAATTTGCCAGCTTTGCCGGATTTTGAGCCACGATTCAGTTTGACAATCACTACAAAATCGCTTTTGAATTTCCTGATTAAGAACTGTGAAGCACTGGTGGCCCAGCGGCTCTTTATCTGAATATGGGCGATGGTCTTTCTTTCAGGATTGGTCGCAATGAGGTCATATTCTGGCATATTGGTGTAATATTTATATGCGGGAATACCCTCTATTAGCAAATTACCTAACACAAGGAATTCCGCACCCTCTGCTTCAAGGCGGGTGTTTAGTCGTGGCATAGGCAAGCTCCTCAAGCGCTCAATTAGGTCTTACAAATTTAATCTGTTTGCATGCTGACGTTAACATCTTATAAGACAGGCTTACAAAAATCTGTATATCTTCTTTCAAGCAACGCTGGGTCCGGAAACAGATGTTTCAAAGTAGGAAGGACTATGCGACTATGATGGAGAGCCTGTAGGCCATGCATCAGCATCGGTCCATCTTCTTCATCCATTATATCCTTCCTCACTTCAACGATATAATCAGGTCTGATAGCAAGAAAATAACTGTCGAATGCAGCATGATGGAGTTTACACAAGGCTATTCCATTTCTCACTTCCGGGACACCGGCGGGATCAATATCTGGAATTATATGCGCGGCATCCAGAAGTTCTTGGTGCCTTAACCTGCAGCATGCACATTGCTGCCTATATGCTTGCAATACTCTTTCTCTAAAGGAACGCTGATGCAATCGCTGCCTGACTACAGCGGTTATATAAGCTCTTCTTGACTCATCGGCTTCTGAGGCTATTTTGTCACTGCCATAGAGTTCGTCTGACTTAACATAAGAAAGATCATCGACAGCCACTTTGAATGTTAGCTTCTCTGGGAAGTCGCCCACAATATAGACAGGCCAGATGGCCATGTATTTTCCTGGACCAATGCCATAAAAGTAGACGAGGGGCGTCCTCTTAAACATTGCCTTTCGCAAGCCAGCATTATCTCTGTGCTGTGGATCGGTCCCACGGTATCGATAGAGCAAAAATCCTTCTTCAGTTGAGCGGTCGTCATATGGCCCAGAAGGAACGGTTGTTATCGAAAGCGGAATCTCAGGCATCAATTGTGGTTTAAAGATGCCTTGCGGCCCTACTAAGGGCACACGCTTTCCTTCAAATTCGAAACCCTTTGCAAGAATTGTCCGCGGTATCACATCGCCGTGAACTTTGGTTTGATTGGATAGCCAGTCAAATGCAGCTAAACGAACTCTTTCGTCAATATTGTCCATGATTTTACTAGAGTAGCTCTAGATATCTAGTTTGACCGCCTTATCCGCAAACATGGATCTGCCTTTGTTTGACGGAAAGCATCACTCTTTGATTTAAGACGTAGGCACATCAGCTATGATTCCCGATGATAAACCCGATGCTATTATCATCCGGAGACCCAGAAAAGTCTTTTATAAACGTTTGTATAATAGTCTTCCTTATGAAGATCATAGCCCCACTGCTCACATGTGTGTTTGACAATTTTTCTGAAGAAGCCATCAAATTCTTCTGCACTTGTAATTGATGGCATAGCTGCTTCCTTTGATTGACATTTCGTTCTTCTCTAGGGTGTCCAGACAACTCTGTTCATGCACCCATCCACCCATTCCTCGATTCGTATGATGAAGGTGCAAATGTCAGGAATCGAATAATTCACCGCCAATTCGACGACAGGTTTCTTTAGGTCACCGGCTCGTGGTCTTTCATCGTCAGGCCACTGCCTGATAGGGACAAATGTTCTTAAACCACGCGGCGTAGGTCTGTATGGCATTGCTCCTGAATTGATTGGGGATAGGAAAATTTCAGAGAAATAAGCAGTTACTAAACAAATACTATGTATTATTAGGACAACGTGATTCTTGTTCCTATAAGCCCGTGCTGCCAGGAGGCCTCGTAGTCTTTCTTCAGATGTCCAAAAGAATGTCTTTCCATTTAATAACTTGTACCAATCTCTCGCTGTGCAGCCTATCAAGCACTGTTCTAACTTCGAATCACATATCGGCTTTTGATCTCTTATAATCGCTTTATCACCTTTAGAGTGTCTAATGGTTACGGAATCGGGCCTTCGGCAGCTTTCAATTTCATATCTCTTGACTCCAGATATTTGAAAAAGGTCCAGTAGCGCTGAAGTGCTTAGTAATCCGTGTCGAAGAATACCTTTAAATGCATCTGCTTCAGCCATGTGATAAAGATATGGATAATGCTTGGCAAACTGGTCAGCCCTCATCAGAAATTATCTCCAGGATCTTCTATCAATGATGCTAACATCGTTGTGGTAAAATCTCGTAGATATCAAAGAGACGGGTGCGGAAGCAGTTTTTTCAATCTCTTCAATAAATCTTATGGTTTCCTCGGTAAGTTGTTCAAATCTTCTTGCCCTTTCATTTTTTTTATCAATATAATCTGCAAAAGTTAAAGCGATGTCAGTTGGAGCATTCAATGAAGCCGCTTTGCGAAGAGATGTCCATTCAAACTCGCCGACACGTCGGCGTCGCTTTGTAGTGGACGTTAATTCCTTTTCAGACAGGCTGCCTGGTTTGTGTCCTGAACGTTTTTCAACAATTTTCCAATCTATTTCCTGTGCCATGTAACCTGAATCACCTCCCTTAGGGCTCTCCACTCTAATTGGGTAGGTCCTGCACACCATAATTATTTTTCTGGTCCTGTTAGGTGAAATGCCAGCCTCTGATAGACAGCCTGCAACAGTCGTGTCTCTGGAAGTGACATTGGGGTAGTAACCATGGTAAAGGCTTAATCCCGTCCCCTGAGTACCCTCAAGAAAGATCTTCTGCCCCCTGTAAAACGCTTTCTCGAGTATTTCGTGAGAATCCCTGACAAATGGTTTCAAATCTTTAATGTCCTTAGCCAACTTTACCTTCCCAGGTTCTCTATCCTTGATTCTACGAGAGTTTGCAGACCCGACACCCCGCCCAGTTGATCCAATGGATTTAACCAACCTGCTCTCGCGTATGCGATCCGCTTCGGATATTATCATGGCCTGCGGGTCAATTGATAAACGGTCATATTCTATTTTGCACTGTGAAATTTCACTTAGAATGCTAGGTACATAGATCGTAGCGCCCGGACCAATTAGCAGTTTAGCTTTAGGGGCATGGAGGCTTCCGGAAGGTAAGTGATGGAAAGTTACCGGCTTATTCTCGAGATATACTGTATGCCCTGCGTTAGGGCCTCCGGTTCGGACCAACAGGGCATACTCATGGGCTAAAAATGATGCTACATGACCTTTCCCCTCGCTTCCGTATTGGCCTCCAACTAATACATCAACGGTGCGCTGAGATTCGCGCCCGTACAAACCCAAGTGACTCGCGGCCTTGACCATCACGTCCGATTTCGTACATAGTTTCGTGTCTATAACAGCATCGGCTATGTTTGCCAAATCCGATACGCCGCTTTCCGTCTTGTTCTCTAATACCTTGTCATATGAGGGCAATTCTCTGATCCCCTTGTCAACCCTTCGGCTGTAACGTTCTCGCAATTCTTCTATTGGTGTATCAAGATGTATGTGAATAACTTTGCTCTTAAATAATTCTCTGATCCGCAGAATCTGTTCTGCTATTCTGACTGCGTCGACAATTACCATGTTATCTTCCTGTAAACCGTTCTTTGATATAAATCGTGTTAATCCATCTCTCACCCATGCACCTTTTGTCCTCCGGTCTAGCACTTCACCAAATTCTTGCATGGCCAGACGCGCGGACTCAATTTTCTCCCTTCTTGATTTTAGGTAATCTCGCGTTTTGAATATCTTCGCATTGAAATTACCGCGTAACAACTCTGCAAGAGTCGACTTGCCAGACGATACATTTCCGGAAAGAAGAATTATTTGTTTAACCACGAGACACCTCTTTTCATCAGATCATTCATACTTACAAGTCAAATAGGAACCCATTTTGGGGGAGATCATTTTTCCTTGATGGGAGATCATAGATAGTCACTGCAACATCATTTCTGCACAAGGTGTCCTCTATGATCTCACTAACAATATCCCAAGTCCCCCCTGCATACCCGACACCGATTCTAGGCATATGAACTGAAGCGTCTAGATCTTTTGCAGTGTCAGCAAGTTTTCGCAGACACATTTCTAATGCTGTGTACCTTATGCGTGGCCCGGGAGATAGACCAAAGCCGTGCTGGGCAATCATTTTAAAGGCTGTAAGATTATCATCAATTCGAGAAATATGTACATTTCCCAAAGATTGGCGTTTTCGGTTCTGCACTATCCATTGCCTAAATTCTTGTTGAATAAAGGGCCATGTATTTTGCATTACGAGGCCAAATCCTTTCCCCCACGATAAAGCTTTGTCGTTCACGATGAATGCGATAATCTTATGACCTCTTCCGCGTGGTTTTGTTGCATCACCTTTCAAATAATTAATACTTCTTGTCGATGATGGTACAGTGACTGCTGGTCTGGCGATACTCGCGACTCTCGGATACAATTGCGATGGATGAGCAGGAATTCCGACAGATTCTATATGATGCGGCTCAGAAAAGCCCGGCAACCGTTCATCGCCCTTTGACGTATATCCAATGGCAATGCATTCATTGATGCAACTAGATTTGGCGAGTTTAACTCCTGGCAACAGGATTTCCTTACTTGAACTGGACCTTATTGAATAATCTACACAATAAACGGCAGAACTTGGCATCCGAGACGAGAAGAAGGCGAAACATGGTTCTTTGGTCAGCTTTGTGGTTCTCAGCAACAATGCTTCAGTTGATACTTCATAACGTTCTTTCAAAGTCAACAAAGTGTCGATGTTCAGTGGTTGGTCACGAAGATCTTTGAAACTTCCCACAGGCATTAGAAATTCTGACGCGGCAATATTGCAAAGTGTCTCGAGTTGCCATTCGTCAGAACGCATATCGACTTTCGATTTTCTCTCTCTAACCATTTCTTTACAGTCTTCGAAAATCGTATGAGCTATTTCGTGAGCGACGGAGAACTTTGTTCGACTCTGTGGCCTATTCGGGTTGAATTCTATAAAGAATTTATTGGCCGAGATTAGAGTTTTAGCATCCATGACATCGTCATTGGGAGTTAGCCCAATGTTTAAAATGTCTGCGAGTTGGAAAGGATCAAAAGGCGGTCCACTCCATCCTTTCTGCATAGCGGAGAAGACAACTTCTTTTGCTTTGTCAGTTATTATTTCTACGGGATCGCCACCTCTCGCTAGCATTTTCACTGAAGGATGCGTCCAGTAATCTAGTAATTTCTGTTTTTCTTGTTGCATCATGTCACCTTGAAATCGTTACTGAGAAAAGTGAGGATATGGCCGCATATATCTGCGGCATGAAAATTACAACCATCACCCATTATTGGGCAACCACCCCTCAATACTACTGAACACCGCGAAACGTCAGCGAGCTATAAAGTATCAGAAATTTTCTTTGATGAAAACCACTCAAACCGATGCTGCTCAAAGTATTTATGGCTGTCGTTAAGAAGCTTCATTTTGACGCCCCAATTTCTTTGCAGCTTGTGCAGTTGATTGGCGAAAAATTCTATATGTCTTCGTTGTGGAACGAGCAAAAATAAAACATTTGTCGTATAAATGCAGTGCACATCTAATGCTTCTGTCCTCGATTTTAGTTCGTTCGAAATTTTTTTGATATATTGACTGCGATCAACTCTTGGGAAGTGCTGGTATATCAGTAACGAATGACCGTCACGAAATGTAGAAACTAATTCTGTCCAATATACGTATTTTGAAGAACCTTTAGCTCCATACGATTTTGATTTGACTTCAATTCCATTATCAGGATCAAAAAAGATCAAATCGCAGTTTTTAAAACGTATTCGCAATTCTTCGCAGTATTTCTTCCGTAGATTGGGGTCGTCGGGCACTATTTCCGAAAAATAAATGGCATTAGAAATGATATTCGATTGCTCAATTATCCTTATGTTTCGTTCTTTCTTCAATAATACATGGTAATTTAGAAAATCATATAGATCTTTATCAAATTCGCGCCAATGTTTCTTCCCGTTAAGGTAGTCTAGTAGCCTGCCATCTGACTGGCTATCGTTTGGCGTCAACATCCAGCATAGCCCTAGTTTAATCTCTCCACAACCCGAGACTAATCTTAGCAAGCCGTATTTCTTAAAATCATTAATGTCTCCAAAATACTGGTTCTTCAATGCCTCCCTCAGACCTCCTTCGTATTCATACCACTTTATGCTCTCAAAATCCTCTCATTGTGCCGGGACACATACTTGCGATCACGCGCGAGCTTTGTCCTCTGGTATATTTCAAACAAATCTAACGGTTATAGAGCACGTAAGTGCCACGAAGTCCTTTCGCTACATCATCTATCGAATCAACCGGTACATATTCTGCACATCGTTTAATAAGACGGACCAGGCTTTGATTCACTTTACGTCTCCTTTCATATTGCCTTTGCGCCTGATTCTTCATATATTTTATTTATGAAGGTATGAACTTTTAATCTTTCATTATTTTCATCGGCCTTCTTGTAATCATAGCCATCAAGATCATTTAGAAGCTTATAGCTTTTCTCTAATGCTTGCATAATGTCTTTTTCTTCAACTTTACGGTTTGACGAAACCTTATATTTCACTCCGACAAAGCAACCAAGTTTGCGCAAGTGACGTATCGCTTCACCGACCTTGAAATCTGTCGGGGCAGCAAATCCAGCCTTAACATAGTCACCGAATCGACCTATATTTCTTGAACTTTGTCCCACGTAAAAAAATGTTTCTTTCGAGTCATTCTTCTTTCTAAAATATAAAACATATACTATGTCCGGATTAAGAGGGAATTCGATGTCTATGAAATCGGAGAATGTCATAACAAACCTCTTTTAGCACCCTTCATGGATATGCCCCTCGGTTTTAAAAAAGTATGGACAGGTTTATCTTATTTTTAGGTGTGCCTCATTTCTTATAGATGTACCAAAGGAATAAACCGATAATTACAACCCACCACAACCAATAATAGTTTGATTCCTTTGATCGCGCCGATTTGGAGATTGTTGGTTCTACGTTTTGATCATAAGTAAGCTGCCGACTGCGGCCTTGAGGCTTTAATCTATTTATCTCAGGAGGATCTTGATATGCAGTCGATGGCAATGCCTTAGGTGTCATTTCGGACGCATATTCTGCTGGCCCTCCTAGAACGCGAGCGGCGATTATTCGGTCTAACCGAAAAGTCCTTTCACTGTTTCTCAAAAAGCAATGCGCCTTAATATATGTGAAGTCAGAGATTCGCATTACTTCAATTGGGCGAATTGTTCTCCGACCTAAGGGAGACTCTCGTGTTGAATAAATGATTTCAAGTTCACAGCCATTTTGCATGGCATACGCAACACGCTGCCCTACTGAATCGCGGATCAGATCACTCAATACAACAGACTGGCGGGGTAAGCTCTTCCAAATTTCCAATGAATCATCATCAAAGGCCATCTCTTACCACCTCGCTTATCGAATTGGTTTTGTCTTCCTACAATCTGGATACCCTGAACAGCCTAGGAAATGCCCTTTGGGGCCCTGTCGAATAATCATTGCCCTGTTGCAGTCGGGACAATGCGAGTGAGTTTCAATCTTATCCCACTTGTTGATGTTCTTCTTACCTTTGCAAGATTTGTCAGGACAAGAAAGAAAGGCGCCATATCTGCCGATTCTTACCACCATTTCCTCCATGCATTGTGGGCATTTCTCGCGTGTTAGAATCGGTTCTCTTTTTGTACCGGTGGATGCATCATCTAACTCACACAGGCGAATAAGCTCTCCAACTGCTACGCTGAAAGGTAGACGTCTCATCTGCTCATTCGAATCTCTGTGACTCAAGATATTTAAGCTTCCTTCCCAGGCAACTGATCTATCAATTATAGCAACCTTTTGGTGCATTCGTTTTCGTTCCGCTATTTCTACACCGATCGAACGCATTTGGTTTATCACTTCTGTTCCATTAAGGGAGAAAGTTCCTGTTTGTTCCTTTGCGGGTCTTGTGAAAACCTTGACCTTTATACCTTTCCTGATCAATATCTTAAAATACTCTATGAACTTTCCGGCACGATTGATTGATACGAAGGGAGATAAAATTATCACTTCCTCTTTTGCCCTGCGCAGGTCTTCAAAGAAAGCAGGATAAAAATTCTTTTCCGAAAATAGCGAATCACCGGGAGGTTCTGAGGGCGCCGATTTGAATAATTTCTCAACCCAAGATTCAAAGTCTCTTATGAAATAGGAGTCTACAATTTCGTTGCTGCCTATAATTTGCCCATTCTTCCTAATTGTATCGATAATTCTATAAAATATCGTTTGTGGCGAAAGCTGGTTTTTCAAGTATTCCATATTTGCGATAAAAAATATCTTACTCTGAGCACGAGTCATCGCCACGTTGAACAAAAGTGGTGCATTTGAATCTTCTTTATTATCGTCAAGCATTGGTGCGAGTTTTACTCCTGGACTTTCCACTGTGTCGAAAATGATAAAATCCGACTCGCCTCCCTGAAAACGATGAACTGTGGACACGCGAACCCGACTGCTATCCAGCTGCAGATCTTTGATCATCTTGCCGATCAATCTCGCTTGGGCAGCAAACGGACTTATGATCCCTACCTGCAATTCATTATTAGTGGACCTCAGAATCCTTTTTGCAACTGTTGCAGCTACCAGTGCATGGTAAACGTTAAACCTGCTACGAGTGCTGAGACGGCTACACCATGGGAAGGCCAAAGATGTGTCTATTATATTTAGGGGACTGCTGCTAATTCCTTCCGAAACAACCTTCTTGTGCGTGCTTATATGGTCTATTAAAAGGCCATCATAGAACAGCTGATTAGGAAGGGCTGATATCGACGGATTCATGCGATACTGAGTTTCAAGCAGACGTATCTTGTCATGTTGTCTTGCCTTTGGAACTGTATCTACATGGAGATGCTGGTATATACTTCGGCCAAACCACTTTTTAGCCATATCCTCATCTGATATACAAATAGGAGGCAATTGAAGAAAATCACCAACGATCACGCAAGCCTTTTTACAGCGGCTTAGAGCCCAGTATAAATATGGCATTGGGGCCATGCTTGCCTCGTCAACTATCAGGGCATCGAACGGTTTATCCGGGAATGCTTTCGCCGTGAATGTCTTTGTCAAAGTCGTACAAACGATTTTCGCTTCCTCAAGAACGCGCTTTTGAATTTCATCTAATTGTTTCTGAATTTCATTTATCTTGGATATGATTTCATTTTTCTCTGCGGTCAGTTCCTGTTCCCGAGATACGAGTTCCGTTTCCGACAATTTCAACTTTGCGAGGAGAGATTTGATCTTTTGTTTAACTGATATGTGATCAGCTTCGGCTGCCGCCAGTTGTTGCTTGATCTCTTGTAGTTGCTTCTCGCGTTCTGATAATTGCCGTTTCTTACTATCAATTTTAACAGTAGTTCCGTAAATCTCACTTCTTATTTTGACAGGATCCAAACGTCGCAGCATGCGAACGAAATTTGATGAAGACTCCGCCGTTTGGAGTTTGCCCTTTAATTTTTCGAGCTCCTTGTTTAGTTGCGCTATATCCTGTTCGACTGGACGAATATTCTTCTGACAATTCGATAGTGAATCACGAAGATGAGCTATCTTCTTCGACAGTTCTTCTCGCTCCTTCAATGCCTTCACTGCGTCGTTGAGGGAGTTCAAATTATCCTCAATACTTGATTTCTCCTGCTCAAGCATTTCTTTTTCACGTGCCAAACTCTGTCCAAGTTTGAGTGCAATCTTTTCAATCAGTACAAGCTCATATTCTCTCTCAAGAGTATCCTTTTGGTAATTCCCCAGACGTATTATCTGTCCATTGTTGTAAAATTCGGTGGCCTTCAAGATATGTGCGATATCTTCTGTCGCTTCATCAACCGCAGCATTCGCATGAGCAACTACAAGAACCCTGTTGCCCATCTTGATAAAGCATTCCGCGATTCTCGCCAGGGTTTCGGTCTTTCCTGTGCCGGGAGGACCCCAAACGAGACTCAAGGGTACCTGTTGTGATAAATGAATAGCTCTGAATTGACTTTCATTAGGTTTCTTCTCTGGATGGGGCTCTAAAGAAGGCAGACTGATCGGTTTTAATGAGGTTGCATTCAGCCCGCTAAATACCATATTCGCGAGAGAAAATGTTCCCCTGCTCTCGCCATTGCCAACAGCTTGGAATTTTTTCTTGAGCATTTCATGCAGGAAGTATAGGTTGGTAATCAGAAGTGCTTCGGGGATAGAAGCTCCAAAATTGTGCTCAAGCCCGATAACGATCTCTAATCCTCGTGTTTGAATTATTTGACCTTGATAACGCTGGCTGTCAATTTGGACTTCTACCGGAGCATCATCAATCGCTGCTATGAAATTTTCAAGTGTAAATGAATAGAGAAATATTCCTGAGCTAACGCGGATAAATGTACCACCGAATACACGAGCTACTGATCCACCTTTCCCTGCCTTAATAGCAGCTATCTCCTGATCGATGGCCTTAATGAACTCAGTGAGTAATTCCTTCGGCGATGAAAAGTTATCAGCGTGCTGATCCGATTCTTCATTGTCTCGAACTTCAAGCTTGTTCTTACACGAACCACACTTATAGTTTCCATCCCTTCTTGGGTGGTCAGGCATTCGATTCTTGGATTTGCAAGTTGGGCATTCTACAATCATTGTCTTGGAATCATAAACCCTTTAAAATTATAAAACCCCGCCTTTTCTTAGAAACTGGGTTTCGTTTATCAGCACATCGTACCCTCACCCAGGGTTGGCTGGTTTTAATAATATTTGCGAATAGTGATACTTATTATCTTTACTGTCAAATAACCTCGATCCCGTCCTTACTTAAACCACTTCGAAATAGTCACTCCTAAACCGATTTTTAAGAGAATATGCATTTTCTTAAATATAATTTTTAAAATAACATATCTTTCGTTAAATTCATTATTTAAGGATTTGTTCCTCATTCCGCTCCCTCCATATAACAAGCCTCGTCAACCCAGCAGATTGCCCGGCGAAGATTGCCTGCTAGTGACCCTTGAGCTGAGGCATAGTGTTTGTTAAACCATGTCTTTAATAGTCCACGGAGGTAGGCTGAGTTATTTTTGACATCTTCAGGCGTTAGACTCCGCAAAGCTTGCAGACAGTTCTCCAGTTCTTTTCCGGTCAAGTCAGACTTAATATTTTTCAGCTTCATTTGTTCATTAAAATGCTGTTTCCAGTCTCGCAGCGGAAGTTTCTGCGTATTTTTTTGGCGAAGCCTCTCAACAAGCTTCTTTTTTGCCGGAGAGCGAGAGACGACGCTAATTACCAATTCAATTGCTGAATTCCTGTCAAGGTTTCCAAGTCTCATAAAATAATAGACAGGCAGGAAGGCCGTGCTTTCAAAGCAGATCTGCTTTATATATTCCAGAGGTTCAGTAACTTTGGCCTGGCTTAAAAAAGCCAGAACTATATCTCCAATACGAATCCCTCGGATTTTCACAATTTGTTTTCTTGCTATTGAGTTTGGCAAATCGGTAATGGCTTCCATATTTCCAATAAGTTTTAGAGCAGGTTTTCCTTTTACTTCAGAAAACTCACCCTCCTTAATGAATGCTAACTGACTAAGCAAAGATTCATCAATGAGAAAAGAACTGTTAGTTCCGGTTACGTACCCCGTTTGGAGATCGAAGATGCCGACATCTCGAACACCTATTCTGGTAATTTGAGATAGGTGCTGCATCCACAAACGTTGCTCATTTTCTCTCTTCTGGTCTAAAATGACCCTAAGCTCAGGGTATTTTATTTTTTCAGAACGCCCACGATAGCGATAATAAATATCTCCTTCTTTTAACTCTTTCTCTGCATCCTTCGTGCAGACAATTGGTTTATCATGAGATTCGTGTACATATAAGAGACCATAAGTTTTCCCGTTAAGTACATATTCTTGAACATCCCACGATATCTCGGGAGAAAAATGTTCGTTCAAATACCTGGTCATTTTCTCCGGTTCTATCCCCTCAAATGATTGTAAGTTGGTCCCTTTAAGACCGATCAACTTATGGGGCCGATTCGCTATGCCAAATACAATGTATCCACCCTTTGCATTGGCATAAGCTGCAGCAGTCTTGATGTACTTAGGTATACTCTTCCAACCAAAAGATTCTTTAAATTCGAGGTTGCTACTCTCCCTTGAAATCACCCTTTCAGGGTCTTTGGATGATATCTTAAATATCTCATTAAGATCTTCTTGGGAAAACGGTGTGATTTTATCCATAACAGAGCCCCTTCAGGGTTTTAAACATCTTTCAACTGACACTGTGAGGGATAAAAAGGACCTCATCTTCAACTGATTATTTTATGTAAGTTGATTGAAGCCGAGAATTAAAAAGATAAATTAAATGGAGCTGCGATCATTCCTCAGGCCAAGGCCATGTGTCGTTTTTAGCGGCTTCATAGTTCGCATCAAGGACGGGTTGCAAGTTGATCAGGGCGGCAATCCGACGTACCATTTCGGTGACATATTCTGCTTCTTTTATCTCAAGTCCACGTCCTAAAATTGTCTTCTCGCGGTAACTGAGCAATTTTTTAATCACTTGGTAGCCACCGATGTGATAATCCCAGACAGCATAAGGCACATTAGCCCAATAGGCCACATCATTCAAAAAAATGTCCAGCGTTTTAGGGCCAAAGGTCTTTTTCAGTCCTTTTTCTTTCTGTCTCCTACAATCAATCTTTCCCTTTCCCGGCATGCAGACTCCATCTTTACCCATATAACCCCAACCAGCGGTAATATCTAATTCACCTGTGTCAGGATTTAGAGAACCGCCTCCCACCTTCGATATTACCCCGATTGGCTTCAGTAACGGATCGATCTGCCCCGCAGTTATGCCCGCCACTGGTTTTTCGGTATTGAGGAGCGCCGCCACTCGGCGACCCAAGTCAACCGAAGAGAGTAATACTTTCCTATTTTTTGACAGAGGAATTCTTGGCCAGTTTTCACGGATGCCGTCTGCATTTTCTGCTAAATACATAGGGCTATAACTCATGGCTAATACATGCATCCATATTAATCCTGCCATTTCGATATTCTTATCTGGATCTGAAATATTTAAATCGGCAAGATATGCCCGTGCTGTTTTTGATAGATTAGCCTTAGCTGTTATTGCAACATCTCCATAGCCAAACATATCATCCATTACGTGGTGATATTTACGTTTTTTTGACGCATATCTTATAAAGATTGGAAAGGCTATTGCGTGCCCCCTTATCGAATCACGTGACGTAATAGTTTCTGAATATAACGTTGCTTTGCCTTCCGGGCTTGCGACACCTGTTGGCCTACTGAGGATAAATGAATTACCTGCCCAGATTTGGGCTTGATAGTCAGGTCTCGACCTCTTCCATAAGGGAGAGACTGTAGATAAATAACACCATCGAGTATCAAAAGGTCTAAGTAGGAATCGAGACAGTCTATTTTCAGAAAAACTCTCAATTTTTGTTATTTTATTTCTGGTCTCTTGAGCCGAAAACCCTGCACTGTCTCTCGTAAGACCGTTACAGGATGATTTTAATTCTTCCCACTTAACCGACATATCAAAATATTTCTGCATGCGCTCTCGAAGTGTTTCTTTTTCAATTGAGATTAAATCAAATTTTCTATCTTCATCCAATCCTTGTAAAGGCTGTATTTCCGATAAATTCAATAACGAAGGCCACTTTAAATAACTGCCTCCGACACTTGATGGCCGAAATGAAAATCGATTTGTTACAATGGGCTCAACAATTTTGTAGTTCTGATCAAAATTCTTTCGGTTAAGACTGTCGAGTAGTTCTTTTCTTTTATCTGTTCCCCAATAGTGCTGAAACATAACTCTTGTCTTACTCGCGCGTTTAGCCTTTCTCACCATCACACATATTGCAGTTCCTACCCTGATTCCGGCGGGATTTTGCCCCGTTGAAAATACACTTGGATCGGGTTTGCCGTCGGGTGTGAGCTTTCCTGTCTCCCGACTATCTCCATTCATGCAATCTATCCAGATTCTGTCGAACTCTTCTAAATAGCGCCTTCGCATCACTACAAATGACTGATCGCCGACATATGAGAAGTTCGATATATAAGATATAATACCCTTACCGCTTTTGATGATGCGGCGTTCTGCTATGCGGAAGAAGCGGACGTATAGTTCGTCGAGATTGAATTTTTTAATGCCCCACCCACCATCTTTGATCGGTTTGGTCAGGCCTTCTTTGTATGGCTCAACAAGCCCCCCTTCCTCCTCGGGACTGGTCCCTGCAAAGGCGTTATATGGTGGATTGCCTATGACGACAAGAATGGGCGAAATTCTCTTCACTTTATTTGCGCGGTCGCGTTCCTCGAAAAGTTCTGGGAAAAGCGGTAGCTCGTCCTTAGGCTTCTCTCTTGGTTCCCATCCTGTAAGTGCATTAGTCAAATAAATACCTACGCGCTCATCGCTATCTCGGTTGAGTGGAGCGCCGAGCAGCCGAAGCATCAAACCCATTTGCAGATGCGAGACGACAAATGGGGCGGGGAGGATCTCAAAGCCGAAGACACGTTGCATAGCGGCGTGTTTGAGTTTCTGGGCTGTCAGGGCACTATTCCCTTTTTCATCAAGGGTGCTATTAATTCTCTTAAGGACTTCCACGAGGTAGGCCCCTGTGCCACAGCAAGGGTCAAGAACAACCACTTGTTCATCGGCTAATCCATCTGAGATACCCAATTCTTCTCGGAGGACATAGTCCACACGCTCAACTTGATATTTGACGATTTCGGGTGGCGTAAACCAAACTCCGAGCTCCTTGCGAAGTTCCGGATCATAGGCTTTAAGGAAAGGTTCATAAAAATACTGGACAGCATAACCTTCATCGAATTTAGCAAAGAAAGCATTACGATTAACGCGGTTAAGTGCTAATCCTGCCCAATCAAGCACCTCATCCACGCCAAGAGGTTTCAGTTTCTGAGGAGTAGCTATTTGAGTGAAGAGCGTGGTGATCATTGGCACGTGGAGAGTCCAACTAGCTTCTCGCCAACTGAAGCGAGCATTCGGTTCACCCGAATAATCACGAGACCAAAGCACCCAAGAAGAAAATACACCATAAAAAAGAGTCTGAACCAGCGTAGCACGAAAAAAATGTTCCCCCTTGTCACCCCTAAACTTCATGCCGAGCGCATCTTCAAGGGCCTTCTTCAAGCTTCCAAGAGCCGGTAGATCGGCAGCTTCCTCAACTCGAAATCGGGCCTCACGAGCGTATGAAGCAAGAAACCAAGCAAGGTCTTCCGGTGTAGTGAGCGGTGCATTGTGTAGCATGACACGGCGGAGAAATTCTATTAGGCGGTTGCCTTGTTCCACTGAAGTTCTATGGGGATGAACCAGTTGGGTGTGGAAAGCATTTATCGACTCGGCCATGCTGTAGGATTCCAAACGGATGGGCTTGCCATGTGTGTCACGCCCTATGAGCAAAAAGTCATGGAAGTTAGTCACAAGGACAAGACCATATTTATTCCAATAGTTAGTAACTTGGGCACTTTCTGTGCGAGCGAAAGAATCATCAATCCAAGGCTTACATTCAATGACTCCGCGCTCGGGTGGTTGGCCCTTCATCGGCTGGTTATTCTGAGCGTTTTGGAGTTGATTTTGGGTATAAAGACCGAAATCAGGCTCACCCGCACCTATGTTTTTGAGTGCTTGAACACAGCGAACCTTGGGGTTTAATTTTTTACCGATTTCATTTAGCAGAGTTTCAAGGGCACCATAATATGACTCTTCCGCTGTCCCACCGCCAGTGCGACGGATTTCATTTAGATCTTTCAAGTAGGTTTCAACAGGGTTTATCATAATTTCAAAACAGAAAACCCCGACCTCTTACGAGAAACGGGGTTTCGAGAAATCAACTCATCTGTACCTCTTTATAGGCTGTGGCTAAGAACTAAATAATATATCTCCTCAATATCCGCTTGAAATTTAAGCAAAAATATATCTAAACATACAATCAGTCAAGTCTTTTTCGGAGATTCTAATAATAAGAAAACAATGTTACCCATTTTTAGTAAACTGTCGAATACCTCTGAGAACATATATTTATTATTTCATACGTAAAAGGACATTTTTTTGCGACTAGTATTTTAAGAAAATATTTTTAGTATTTCGCACATTATCTTAAAAACGCATTTGTGTGCTCTAATCTCAAATCCTCCTGTCGGTGAATCGACCAAACCTGTTTTGTAACTCATTGCTTGCTATGTGGCAGATTATTTATATCCCATTCACCTGTAGCAAGCTTTCTGTAATACTCAAGTAGTCCCCATCCCGGTATCGGGGTCCTCATCCAGGCTAGAGCCTGCGTCGTTGAATCGATCTGATCATCATGTTTGCTGCCCGGGAAAGTAGTGATCTCGTGTACATAATCCGCGAGCCAATGTGCTTCACTGGGGAGCAGGACAAGGCCGTTTTCAAATGCGGCTGTCTGGCCATGGAAGCGCATGATTTTTTCACAGGCCGGGGGCATATAACGGGTAATACCGGATACACCTTCAGTGATAAGTTCCTGAATGAGTTGGGTGCCGGATGCTTTATCTTCAATCAGCACAGTAGAGGCTTTATATATTTGGGCCTGTTCTTTCACTGCTCGTTTGAGATCAGGATATTCCATTCGCCTCCGGAAGACGAACAGCAGATAGAAGTGTTTGTTTTTCTCGCCCCATGTCGTGCAGACACTATAGTCATTAAGCTCTCCAACCTTGTTTGCTGTATCCCAGCTCTGCACAATACGCTCGAACTGGGCGGGACGCTCCCCGGGCACATAATAGCGCAGCCATTCCTTCTTGACCATGGCGCCACCCAGTGGCTCCGGATTCTGCTGGTACTGGGCAGCGAAGTCATATGCGCCTATTATCTGGCGCATGGCAGTCAGTTTTTCCAGAGGTTCACGTTCCGGATGCAGTGCCTCACCGGCATAGCGGTAATAGCGGTAGCTGCCCAGTGGTGACTCAATGAAATATTCCTCGTTCTGTTGGGCAATAGCCGGCAGGGATAATACATCCCATTCTTCCTGTTCCAGTACATGACCGACGAGATCGTCCTGATGCAGGCGCTGCATCACAATGATGATGCAGCCATGCACCTTATCATTGAGGCGGCTCAGCAGGGTATTGTCGTACCAGCGGTTCACATTGGAACGCTGTGTTTCTGATAATGCCTCTTCCGGTTTGAGGGGATCGTCTATTACTATATAATCGGCTCCCCTTCCTGTAAGAACACCTCCTACAGAGGTGGCCATCCGGAATCCCTGCTTCGTTGTCGCGAAGTCATCCACCGCCTGCTTGTCGGCAGACAAGCGTGTCCGGAACAATCTTCTGTAAAATTGACTTAGCATCAACGTCTTGCACTCCAATGCGTGCCTGCTGGCCAGATCATGCGCATAACTCGCACAGATGATCTGCGTTGCGGGATTATGCCCCAACAGCCAGGCGGCGAATGCCACGGATACGCAATGGGACTTCAAGTATCTTGGCGGCACACAGATGATAAGCCTCCTGATTCTACCCTGCCGGCAGGCTTCGAGTCTGGAAGCAATGAGATTGATATAGGGGGCCATTAATAATTTCTTTCCGGGATTTACTTCGTAGAAGGAACGTTCGATGAAACTGGCAAAATCATTACGCAGTATCACCTCATACTCAGATGGTGTTAAGGTCGTCATGATTTTTCCTCCTTTTCGTTTGTTATTCTTTTCTTTAGTTGGCGCCGATTAGCTGCCTCCCGGAGGAGACTTTGCTTGATTCTTTCCCCGATATTGGCCATCATCATATTATCCACATCGGCAAGAATAGGCGTTGAAGCAGCATCTGCCTCGGCACGGCCTTCGATTATCTGTACCAGGGGTAGAAGCTGAGTCATGGCCTTATGATCGCCCATGACAGCCTTATTGACCAGTTGTGTCACCGCTATCTCCAGCTTGCTTGCTGATTTGCGCTTGCCTTTTTCAGTAACCACCACCCTTTCTTTTATTGCATTGTTCACTATGGTGGCGAGGTTCTTGGCTCCTCTGGGTTTCCCCTTTGGATTGCCTGATTGACCGGGTTTAAAGCGTGTATGCAGTGGAGGCTTGCCATAGCCAACTTCGTAGGGTCCGTTCTTATCGTTCATCATGAGACACCTCCATTTCATCGAAGCTGCACCCGGTAGATGCATTAATCACTTGTCCCCCTGTATATGCCTGCCAGCGGCGTATGGCAGCATCTACATATACGGGATCCAGTTCCAGCCCGTAGCAAATACGGCCGGTGCGTTCGGCTGCCATAAGAGTAGTCCCGCTGCCGAGAAAGGGATCGAGGACTATGTCACCACGTGCCGAGCAGTCGAGGATGGCATCGGCAACCATTGCCACTGGTTTTACAGTGGGATGTATTTCCATGAGATTGCCTTCGTCGGTCTTGCGTGAAAAGGAATTGATACCGGCATAGCGCCATACATTGGTTCGGTAACGGCCATGCCTTCCAAGGTCCACGTTATTGCGATGTGCCGCTCTTCCATGCTTGAACACAAAGACCAGCTCATGCTGGCTTCGGTACAGTGACCCCATGCCAGCATTGTCCTTGGTCCATACGCACACGTTTTTCAGTTCCGTGTAGGCCAGCCGCCCTGCTTCGAGGAGTTCGAACATGTGGCGCCAGTCCATGCATATATAATGGATGCTGCCATCGATACTGTAGCGTGCCATGAGGGAACAGCCGCGGGTGAGGAAGGAGATAAATTCCGTTTCGCTCATCTCTCCGGCTGCCATGGCGAATTCGCGGTGCCGGATGGTACCAAGGCCGCTGACATGGCCGTCTATCTTCACGTTGTAAGGAGGATCGGTGAATATCATGGCCGCCCTGGCATCGTTCATCAGTGTGCGGTAGTCGGTAACCTCCAGGGCGTTGCCGCAGAGGAGACGATGATGGTCACCAAGCAGCCAGAGATCGCCGGGTTTTGTGAGCGGCGGACCCATAGGAATGGTCGGCAGCTTGTCAGCAACGTCTTCTTCTCCTGCAAGCGATAATCCTTCGATACGAAGGTCGATCTCGCCCATGGTAAAACCTGTCGCCTCGAGGCTGAAATTTAGATCCAGCTCAGAAAGCGTCTTCAGCTGTTCCGCTAATAATTCGTCATCCCAGACCGCGATCTCGGTCAGACGATTGTCCGCAATCATGAACGCTTTCGCCTGCGCTTCCGTGAGATGATCGAGCCGTATCGTCGGAACTTCCTGCATCCCAAGCAGACGGGCAGCCAGGATGCGACAATGTCCGGCGATCACATTGTTGTCCTGGTCTACCAGGATGGGGACGTTGAACCCGACAGCCCTGATGCTTTTTGCCAGCAGTCGGATCTGGCGGTCACTGTGCTTTCGGGGATTCTTGGGGTTGGGTTTTAAAAATGATACTGGCAGATAACTAATGGTAAGATTGGTAGACATAAGCGTACCTCCTTAAAGGGTTATACGCTTGTCCTACCAAAGAAAAATCGGGCGGGATAATGGAGTGCGGCGGGGCTTCTAAGGCCCCTTCTTTTTCCATTCTTTAATTGCCTGCCTCAGGGCTGCTTCCATTGGCAGCAGACCAAGA
This sequence comes from Syntrophales bacterium, assembly GCA_049521775.1. GTDB lineage: Bacteria > Desulfobacterota > Syntrophia > Syntrophales > UBA2185 > Fen-1135. The sequence goes on along the minus strand of JBEKOL010000027.1, from coordinate 8,558 downwards.
GGGCGAGCGGCTGCATTAGTAAATTCCATTAGAGGACCGGTTGTTCCCTCTGGATAGTAGGTACGCCATGTAATAGTAGGCTTCTTATATCCGATCATAATCCAGATATCTATAAGACCTTCCGCAAACCAGCGTTTCACATCTGCGCGTTTATCTCCATCTTTAGGTTTCTTGGTCTCCTCTTGAGCCTTCGCCGCCCATTGCTCTAATTTGCTGATGATATCCAGCAGAGTTTTGAATTTTGCATATCCTCGTAGCGAATGACCAGCGCCTAACTCCGGGTCGGTGCTTAATGCCTGATGGCTAAATGGATCTGACAACATCGCACTGCGAAGATCGTCGGAAGAATCGTAGTCTAGCTTCTTCAGTGCTTCATTGAGGGTGTGTACCTTCTTTTCAATTCTTCTTAGCGCTGCTTTACGCTGAGCAGGCGTAGGACGTTTAGATAAATTGAGCCAGTTCTTTGTCCATACTCCAAGGATGATAATATTATTTTTAATAATTATTGCTAATTTTCTTTGTTTAGCTGAATTTGGTTCGATTTTTTCGAGGCGGGCTGCCTTGATAATTTCCTCCATTACTTCGGGAGGGTAATATTTTTTCACCTCACGCTGAAGCTGGCGATCAAACCTCCAGTTGGTTGGTTGCCACAAGGATGGCTTATGACGTCTCGGCATAATACTCAACATGGTCTTTCATTTTAATAATACCGATCATTAGCACGTTCTGTAGTAGAAGTTATAAATAATTCGACAGAAGATGGGTAGGGCGTTTTTGCCAAATGAACTCCGGTACCATCTGTTTACGGCTGTTGTTTTACTGATTACATTTACAAGTCCATGCCACACGTCTTATCTGCTATTTAACCCTTATTATTGGTAATCGTGATTTTCAGAAAATGCGTTGTATAGCATCTTTCGAGTCATACTGTGCAAGCAAGATAAGGGGAAAAGTGTGTTGTGCCTAGTATTGATGTCACCTACTAACGTTCGGTTTTCAATATCAGCACCGATCAAGGATAACCATGTGAAAGCATGAATGCATGCCCTGCAAGACTCTTTGCAGTAAGCTCTTCGGTTTGCCGAACAGGAGTTTCACTCTATGACATGGATGCTGAGCACTCCAGCCGGTACTTGACCGCGGATCGAAATGACTATTGCCCGTGAGTTTGCCATATGCACGTCTGTGACTGGCATAACTTCCGGATTTGAAAAAGTTACGATTGCTTGGCGAAATTTTGCAGGCTTATCAAGAGCGAGAAAAATTGCCCAATTCGGAGGTACCTTCAGGCCGCCTGCTACCGTATTGCCACGAGCATCCATAGGAGTAATCGCCAAACTTGGTGAGAAATAGGCAAACCAACTTGCGACGTTGTCGGAAGAAACTTCATGTGGAATTCGATGATCACCAAAGAATTGGAGACGAAGGTCAGTTTTGATGTATTGTGGCTCTTGAGTTAGCTGACTCTTGACAACACTAGGACGGATTTCTGACTTCGCGCCGACCACACCTAGTTGGTGAAGGATAAGAAAGATGGCACTTATCCCTATCAGCATTAATGGCGCGTAGTTCCAAAGAGCGCTCGATAGAAGCCCAGATAATCTTTTGAGCATCTCGGGAGACCCCTTTACCGCCTTATCGACTGCGATCATGATCGCACTAATACCGATACAAATATAGCTAAGCCAGCCCCAAAAGCCCCAATTAGACATAATGATTCTCCTCCCAATATCCCCCGCATGTTGTTACAGTTCGTCAGATTCGGTGTGACCAGTGCAGTGAGCACTTCATCTTTGGGCCCTAATAAACTGTCTTTGCCAGTTTTGATGTCCCGTCGATCAATTCTGATACTTCCTCCGGCTTTGGCTCGCGACGTTGTCCCAGGATCGACGATCCCGACCCTTGTCTGTAATTGTGGGGGGGCCTCCCCCTTTTTGATAGAGGCACATTTACCCCAATTCAATCCGCTGACGTTGTCTTCCCGACCCCGCCCTCGTTATTGACCACGGCGACCGTCCTTCCACAATTCCTTCCATCCGTCATAATCTCATTCCTTCTCTGCCTGCGTTTCCGTCGGCTCTTGCGGGACAGCATTGTTTATCTGATCTTCATGGGCGTTAGGGTCCACGTCCCGCGCTACGACCTTTCCATCTTCCATCTCAAACTTTTTTGTCACAACCGCTTTGCCAGAGACATCGTTGAAAATCATAGTGAATGGTTTACCGGTACGCTCCACGTATTTTATGGCGAAGTCCGAGCCTTGCGCAGGCGTGCCATCTATACCGCCCGACGCATTGAGGTTCGCTCCGACTTCTTTGGCTATTTGCATGCGAAGCTGCGCCTCTTTGCGGGCCTCATTCATTTCGGGTGTTTCCACACTGCAATTTTTGAGAAAAACACTCAACATGATCATGCCAGAGCATCTGCCAGTAATGACAACCTGCTGGCCTTTATACAGACCGGAAAGAGCAGGCTCATCAGCTTTTGTAAAACAGCATTGAATACCGGAAAGCCCCTGAAAATGCCCTCCGATCACTATATAAGGCTCGTCGAGGAAATCCTTGTTGATCGATTCGACAACTCCCGTAATTTGGAGAATTTTGCCTTTATAGGCCATATCGGCGGCGACCTCATTCGCTCGGTAGGCCGATACAAGGCGCTGCGGATCTACGACGATAGCCGATTCCGCTGTTCTTGCCGATGGATGTTCTGCCTTGTCCCGTTCGCCACCAGTCCTGGCGGCATTATAAGACTCGTTATAAGACTGCCTAAAGGCCGGCATAAAGCCCCGTATAAAGTTTGCGGCCCAACAAGCCACGAGAATCATTACTATTACGTGCCAGACCCTAAGACCTAATTTGCTATGGCAATAAGGGCATCGGAAAGCGCCCTTGGGAATTTGCTTTTTGCAATAGTGACATGCCTTGGTTTTTCCCTCGTCTAAAATCGGTTCCATGATATGTGTCCTTCCTTATCATGACCCTGCCGGTCAATGATGCTAACGGCCATACCATCCATGTGTGCTGTCTTCCGCCTCATCATCTATTCTTTCAAAATATAAAACCCCGCATTCTTCTGAGAAACGGGGTTTTCTGACATCCATTCCATATCTCCCTCCATCGTTGCAATAAGGGCTGGAACCTTTATTTTACCGCCTTCAATATCCAGTGTTTACTATCACGATTTTCGTTTGAAATCTACGATATAAAGAAAAATGTCAGCCTATTTCTTTCAGGAAGACAGCGTGTTCTTGCTGAAGGCATGATTGAACCGCTGAAGCCTACCAGGTTTCACGTGGCAATCAGCAGCTTAGTCGAATCAAGGAATGTCAAGATTTGTATTGAAAGATTGCATCAACGGGCTACTTAAGAAACTCGCTTTCACGGAAAGACATCTCCTCAAATAGGTGAGAGAGGATATCGGGAAAGATTATCAAAGATGTAGATTTCAGGGTATTTGCAGCCGTTTTGCCCCCTTTTATCCCAGATTTTACAACAAATGACTGGACTTACTCAGCAAACGGAGCGTTGGTATCCATGAAGCGGCAATGATGCCGTTGCATAAAGAAAGGAGACCAACCATGGCCATGAACAAGAAGAGTAAGAAGAATGTGAAGCGGAATAATCCCACTTCCAAGCAGCAGACTGAATCCAAGAAGACAATTTCCGAAGCAAAAAGAGAATCCAAACAAGCGATGCTGATTGATTTGCTGAAGCATCCCAGCGGCGTTACCATCAATGACATGGTTAAGGCTACCGGATGGCAACGGCATAGTGTTCGCGGAGTGATGTCCGGCGTATTGAAGAAAAGGCTGGGGCTTTCGATTACCTCTGAAAAAGAAGAGCGTGGGCGAATTTACCGCATTGCCATATGAAGCATAACTCATTCCCCAATACGCAAAGGCTAAGCAAAGAACTGGCAGGCCTTACTGCCCTCGACCGAGAAAAGCTAAGGGAAAAATGGCGGGTCGTATATGGTACGGAGCCGCCAAGCGAATTCCGAAGCAGTCTTCTCATGCATGCCATCGCCCACCGTATGCAGGAACAAGTCCTTGGCGGACTGAAACCTACCGCTCTAGATTTCCTGAGAAAGGCTGAAAAAGATAGAACACCCGGACGGAAGATTTCACCCTATATTAGCGTTAAACCGGGCACAAGGCTCTTGCGTGAATGGCATGGCGTAACCTATGAGGCGATCGTAATGGAGGACTGTGTATATTGCAATGGCAAACGCTACCGTTCACTGACCGGAGTGGCGAATGCAATCACCGGCACACAGTGGTCCGGCCCTGAATTCTTCGGGCTGAAGAAGAAGAAAAAGAAGAGAAAGGGGTCACCATGGGCATAAAGCCAACACTCTATTGTGCGGTATATACGCGCAAGTCTTCAGAAGAGGGACTGGAACAGGAGTTCAATTCCCTTGAGGCTCAGCGGGAAGCATGTGCGGCATATATCGCCAGCCAGAAACATGAGGGCTGGCAACCGATTAAGACGCAATATGACGACGGCGGATTCAGCGGCGGCGATATGGCACGCCCAGCATTGAAACAGCTGCTGGAAGATATTGAAGCTGGGAAAGTAAACGTAGTAGTCGTCTATAAAGTAGACAGACTGACAAGATCACTCGCTGACTTCGCCAGGATAATCGAACGTTTCGAAAAGCGCGACGTATCATTCGTGTCGGTCACACAGCAGTTCAATACCACCAGCTCGATGGGGAGGCTTACACTGAATGTTCTGCTCTCCTTTGCACAGTTTGAACGGGAAATCACCGGTGAACGCATAAGGGACAAGATTACAGCTTCCAAGAAGAAGGGGATATGGATGGGTGGAACAGTTCCCCTCGGCTATTACCCGGAGAATCGTAAACTGCTGGTCGAACCGAAGGAGGCCGAGACCGTCAGGTATATCTACCGCCGCTATCTTGAGCTTGGATCTGTCCGCCTGCTCAAGAAAGATCTCGACAGAAAAAATATCCGTTCCAAGGTCTGGGGAGAGAAGGGCGGTTGCGAATTTTCACGGGGGGCGCTCAGATGGATGCTTTCCAACCCGCTCTATATAGGTCAGTTACGCCACAAGGGAACCTGCCATCCTGGTCAGCATGAGGCCATCATCGATCTGGAGCTATGGGATCAGGTGCGGAAGCTTATGGCCGGCAACTCCGCAGAGTATAAGAGACGTTCTCCTGATATTATCGCTTATCCACTTATGAACAAATTATTTGATGTCTCAGGCGAGCGCCTCATATCCACCAGGACCGACAAATGGGGCAAACGTTACCGCTACTATGTTTCGGAGAGTCTCCTGTTAGACACAAGAGAGGCCTCACCAAACGGCTGGCGTTTGCCTGCACCGGAAATCGAACGGGTCGTTGCCCATGCAGCACTGGAGACCCTCCGTGACAATGTTGCCGTCACTGCTGCCATTCAGGAAGCGGGGATCGCAGCACATTATATCCCGTCTGTACTGAATGCCGTTGAGAAGATTGTACCTGATACTGGAGACGTCATAGGCAAATTCGTTGAGCGCGTGGAGGTGCGGAAAGATGGGATATGTCTCATTCTGTCCGTCGCACCGCTGCTGCCGGAGACGGAATCAGGCGGAGCGACTATTACCCGTGATATACCAATGGTGATGAAACGGCGGGGGATAGAGATGAAACTCATAATCGGTGATGGCGGTCCAGCTCGGGTCGACCAGACACTGGTGAAAGCTGTTGTACGTGCCAATAAATGGTTTGATGATCTGGCATCCGGACGAGCGCAGACGATGGCTGAAATCGCATCACGCGAAGGGATAGACAAGAGCTATGTCTACCGGCTAATTTATCTCGCCTTTCTTGCCCCTGACATTACGGAGAGCATCATCGCAGGACGTCAGCCTGCTGATTTCACTGTCAATAAGCTTACCAAAGCGACTGATTTGCCCCTGGACTGGGCAGAACAGCGACAATTACTGGGATTTTCCTCATGCACTTAGTGGACCGGCAAAATGGCGAACCGAGAGTATACCTGATATCCTCTCTTTTTCCTGCTTTGAGGAGGTCTCTCTGGTCGACTAAGCAAATGGAGCCCGCCACGTGCGCGGCTTTGGGCAGACATATCTCAGTATATCTAGTGGAGGAGGGTGGTTGGTGGAGCGAACTGATAACAAACTCGTGACTTCTTGGATATCCGTGCAGTCTGGGACTAGCCCTCGTCCACTAAGTAGATGAGGCGAATCCTCGTACAATTTTCCGACCACGTCTAATGTGAACTACTTCCTGTAATCCACAGGTAACCACCTTTCATTTTCATTGTGGATTTCAATTACTAATCAACAATCTTTGTTGATGTTTCCGTTCGAAATTAGTAGACTTCCACGAACTGAACAGTTTCATTTAGCTTCCTAGGAAATGCCTTGGAGAACCACATGACCACACAAGAAGTCAGACGGAAACTTGCTGCCGTCCTCAGCGGAGATGTTAAAGGATACGGCCGTCTCCTGTCCAAGGATGAGAAGGGAACAACCCGCACTCTCAATACCTATAAGCAATTCATAGAAAGCATTGTTCAAAAGTATGGGGGCAGTTCGATTGATGCCCCCGGGGATAACGTACTTGCCGAGTTTTCGAATGTGACGGATGCCCTGCAGTGTGCCGTTGAGATCCAGAAGGAGCTCAAGAATCGCAATGATAAATTACCCGAGCCCCGGAGGACGGAATTCCGCTTCGGGATCAATCTTGGCGAGGTATCGGAGAAAGAGGGGGAGCTCTTTGGAGACGGGATTAATGTGGCAGCAAGGATACAGCTTCTTGCTGACGCCGGTGGCGTCTGTTTATCCGGGACGGCATATGAACAGGTCAAGAACAGGCCTGAGTTCAAGTGCGAATATATCGGGAAGCAGACCGTGAAAAACGTTGCGGACCCAATCAGAATATATCGGGTATTGCTCGAGGGGCAGACTTCATCATTTATAGTCAGGTGGGAGCGGATCGGGTTAAGTTATTGGAAGCGGATCGATCCGGCCATCAAAGTCATAGTGGCTTTGATTGTTGCTGCCAATGCTGGTTGGCAGTTCTATGCGCGTTTCATTAACCCGCATGTTGATCTTACTTCCAAGGACAAAATAGTAGAAGTTGCCTCCATAGATAAGATGGCACACCCCCTGCCTGATAAGCCTTCCATTGCCGTTCTGCCATTTACGAACATGAGCGAGGACCCCAAGCAGGAATTCCTCTGCGACGGCATGACCGAAGAAATTATCACTGTACTTTCCAAGGTCCCTAGACTGTTTGTAGTCGCCAGAAATTCGACTTTTACTTATAAGGGTAAGGCAGTGAAGGTCAAGCAGGTAAGCGAAGAGCTTGGTGTGCAATACGTCCTAGAGGGGAGCGTGCAGAAGGCCGGGGATCGAATACGTGTTACGGCCCAACTGATAGACGCTCTCACGGGTGATCATCTCTGGGCAGAGCGATACGAACGTGATCTGAAAGACATATTTGCCCTACAGGACGAGATCACCTTAAAAATCTTAACGGGCGTGCGAGTGAAGTTGACAGAGGGTGGAGAAGTTTCAAGTTCTGAGAAATATTATAGAGGGAAGAAGGGTCTCGATTGCTATTTGAAGATCATGGAAGGAAATGATTATGCAGAGCGTCGTAATATAAAGGACAACAACCTGGCTCGGCAGGTAGCAGAGGAGGCCATTGCAATGTGTCCAGCGGTCCCAACTGCTTATCTCCTAATGGCCAATATACATGCCATCGATTATTGGATTGGTTCTACTAAGTCCCCGCAAGGGTCCGTTGAGAAAGGCATAGTAATGGCACAAAAGGCGCTAGCCCTGGACGGTAATCTCGCCGAAGCCCATGGTCTTCTGGCGTTTCTCTATACCCAAAAAAGGGAGCATGACAAGGGGATCGCTGAAGGGGAGCGAGCTGTTACCCTCAGCCCCGGTGAAGCGACTGTCCTTGGCAATTATGCTATGAGTCTAAACTTCGGGGGCAGGCCGGAAGAAGCCATTCCGTTGCTCAAAAAAGCAATCCGACTCAATCCAGTCGGTTCTCCTGTAATCTATCAACAATTGGGCAACGCCTTCTTGTATACAGAGCGGTATGACGAGGCAGCTACAGCATATAGGAAAGCAATTCAACTTGCGCCCAATTTTCAATGGCATCATGCAATGTTGGCTGCTTCATATGGTATGATGGGCCGTGAGCAGGAGGCTCGGACTGAAGTTGCGGAGGTTCTCAGGATAAATCCCAAGTTCTCACTTGATTACTTTGTAAAGACAACCCCACAGAAGGATCAAGCAATAAAAGAGAAGACTATCAACGCCTTGCGTAAGGCAGGGTTTAAGTGATCGTAGATTACTTGTGGAAGAGTATCATTTCGTTTAGTCGTGCATATTTCTTTCCGTAATCGTTGACCATCATGGTTGTCTCATACTGTGGACTTGATACTATTCAAGGCCTCCTCCTAAAACATGGTATATTTAGTTTTTGACAAGACAAAATAATACCAGAAGAAGGAGGAAGCCCATGAGATTTTACACCCATCAGCACAAGTACTACTGTGG
>JBEKOL010000026.1:0-46004 GCA_049521775.1 Syntrophales bacterium | reverse complement strand
GTATCTATGCTTAAATACTACACCTTGAGTCCGCGGTGTGCAAGACGTAAATACTGACAGCGTTATAATTGATATGCATTGAAGTGTAAAATAGATAAGAATATGAAGTGTGAATTACAACTCGAAAGAAAGTATGCCAGTCAAAATTGTTGGATGCTTTACAAGGAAGAAGCTCTTATTATGCTTTCTTGTTTGTCATGTTCTATTTAATGGGCCGGTCAAACATTCGCTTCCTTGATTTGGGGGTAAGGCTCGGTGAGCGATTCATGAACAGGCCCTCCGTTTTTGCTTTGAATATTATTGACTATCAAAATATCATTTTAATAATACGCCAGAAGCAAATTACAAGAGCAGCCACTACGCATGAAAAGAGAATAATAAAGGAATAGGCCTGTAACCATCCAAATATCTCTTTGCGTTTCAATAATATTTTAAATTCTTCAATACGACATGGACACTTTTTCATAAACTTTCCTTATAAATAATAACCCCGCTCTCTTCTAAAAAACGGGGTTTCAATAATCAGTCCATGGCACCCTTACGCAGCTTTAAAGGGTTTATGAATTTGGATTTCTGACTCTACATATTTGTCGTGATCACGATTTCTATGAGAAATTTACCATGAAAATCAAATGTGATGAATTACGGACTATAAGGAAAATTGGCCGGTACCAACTCGGTTTTCAGCCGCCTAGATGTATTCTTACGCTTTTAAATAAAAAAGGTCCTGTCCCGTTTCTAATCTCCTGATATTTTCAGCCACCGCCTTAACGATGCCTCGTATGGAGACGTCCGTGGCTCCGGCAATGTGAGGAGTCGCTAACACATTGTATTTGAATATAGGATCATCCGGATCAGGCGGTTCTTCCCAGAATACATCCAGGCCAACTCCTCCGATCTTCTCCGAGGCAAGAGCATCCTGCAAGGCACCCCGGTCAACCAATCCGCCTCTGGAAAGATTGACCAGAAACGAATCCCGTTTCATCATGTCAAAAGTATGCCGGCCTATCATATTCCTGTTTTCGGGAGTCAGGGGAAGACAGAGGATCACATAGTCGGACCTGCCAAGAAATTCTTTCATATCTTCCGGGGTCCCGACCCAGTCTAAACCAATTTCCGCTTTAACCTTTTGGGGATCGTGGCGTTTCATGCCGATTAAGTGAACGTCGAAAGCTTTAAGACGTCTTGCCAGAGCACGGCCGATGCCGCCAAGACCAATAATGCCCACTGTTTTTCCACTTAGGGCCCTACCCAGAGGAACCCCAATCCTTCTGCTGGCAAGACTTGATGCCATCTTTCGGAAATCTCTTGATAGACCGATCATCATGTATATGCCCAACTCGGCCACGGAATCGGCATTGCCGGATTTGTCGGTGGGAACGTTGGCGACCCGTATGTTCATTTCCGAGGCGGCTTGCAGGTCTACACCATCCAAACCGGCACCACACTGCTGAATGAGTTGCAGATGATCGCTGCTTGCAAGATGATCCCTATTTACTACACTCATGGTTGGAATCAAAACATCAAATCCTTTTAAGATCTCGAATCCAAATCGACCACTGGCCTCAAATTCATGTTGAGGAAGTTCGGTTTTTATCAACCCCAAGAATCCACCCCAAGCATTTTCATGGGCAGCAAATAGTATTTTCATTTTTCACTCTGTTTTTAATGATGCCTTTTAATTGCTTATTGTTACCACGATTTTCAAAAAAAATCTATCATGTAAAGTTAATTAGCAGAGTATGGGAACCGTCAACACTGAGTGTTAGATTTTTTCAGTTGTATGAGCGTCTGCGTCAATCAGAGTATCTTTATAATGTTAGGAGCGTGCCTTCCTGAAGCGGGAGGAATGCTTGTCGGATAACCGACGATTATCGGGGCCACAATACGGCAGTCTTCGGGAACGCCGAGATCACGGAGCATTTTGTGGCTGCGGATGTTCATGCCCGAGCCGATCCAGGATGTCCCTAACCCTCTGGCAGTGGCGGAGAACATGAAATAGGCAGCGGTCAAGGCGCAGTCTACGTCAAGGAACGCCGCACCCACGGGGCCGATAAAGAGAACCAGGCAGGGCGCGTTGTAAAATACATTAAATTTCTAATCCCGGAAACGTGATTCCAATTGTTTCATCGGTAACGCAGGGTCCTGACTAATATCGAAAAGCAGGTTTTTCTTGTTTTCATCCGACATCCTTTTTATGACATCCCCGTCTTGAATGATGATGAACCGGCAGGGCTGGTAATTCCTGGCCGTGGGCGAAAGACAGGTATCTTGAAGGATTTCTTTGATGAGCGATAAAGGCACTTCCTTCTTCTGGAAATCCCTAATGGAACGCGTGTTTGTTAAGAGCGTCTTAAGATCCATATTTATCCTCCTTTGCAGTTATGTGAACAATGGTTTATTCCCGATCTGATCTTCGAGGCACTCTTGAATGTAACAACCGTCTTTGCGTCAATGGTTATTCTCTCCTCGGTTTGAGGATTTCTGCCCAAATAATAGCACCCAAAGAGGCATAATAAGTCCTTTAAATCATTTTCATAACGAACTCCAGGATGTTAAGGGGAAGGCAGATGTGTTCGCTGATCTAATAAGAAAAACAACTGCTTATGAAAACTCTTATGAGAATGTCAAGTCAATATGAAAATGCCCTCTGGAAATAGCCTCGGTTTTCAGCCCAAATTCAAGATGTAAGGTTATGAAGATTCGACTATTTGGAAAATCAACGGTTCCGTCAGTAAGGATTATCGTTTCAAGTCTTGCATTTTCGCCGAGGTTTAAGATTTATTGCTTAACAGTCGCGTTCTCCACGAACGGAAAATAAGCCGTCAAGCATTCCCACGTTTCATCCCGTATTCAATACGTCGCTTGGAAAATCCGCCGAGCATATTTGTAGTGAGAGAAATGGCCAACCAATGACCATATAATACCTTCCAAATCAGAAACCACACATCAACCGGATGAACAAAAAAAGCCGGCAGGATTTCCTATCGGCTCTTTTCTATATTGGTCGGGGAGACTGGATTTGAACCAGCGACCCTCTGCTCCCAAAGCAGATGCGCTACCAAGCTGCGCTACTCCCCGAGTATATTAAATAGTATAGTCGTTCTGATTTATTGAATCAAAATACATAGTATATATTTTAGTGGTAATACCGTTTAAAGCAGGCGCGCTACCGGGCTGCGCTACGCCCCGTTTTCCTTTATCTTTTGCCCGAGGAAATATTCCGCCTGTAAGCCTCTTTGAATTTAAGAACCGCCTGGGCTCTATGGCTGATGCGGTTCTTAATCTCCGGTGAAATCTGCGCCACCGTCAATCCCAGATCAGGTAGAAAAAAGACCGGGTCATAGCCAAAGCCTCCGTCGCCTTGAGGCTTATCATGTATTATTCCCTCAAGGCGTCCCTCAAACAATATATATTTGCCGTCTGGACAGTATAGAACCAGCGCACATCTGAAAGCGGCACCTCTTTTTTCGCCGGGGACGCCTTCCAGGTTTAGAAGGAGCTTCTTTATATTGCTGCTGTCTGTTGCACCTTGTCCCGAATACCTCGACGAATAAACACCAGGTTCTCCGCTGAGCCACTCTACCTCCAATCCAGAATCGTCGGCAAGGACAACTTCACCGGTATGTTTCGAGATAGCCTTTGCTTTCTTTAGAGCATTTTCAAAAAATGACGAGCCGTCTTCTTCGACGTCGGGAACGTCTTTATAGTCATTAAGAGAGAGGATGTCTATGTCCAAATCCTCGAGCATAGCTCTGATTTCTTTTATCTTCCCCTGGTTCTTCGTTGCCAGGATAATTCGCCTCAGGTTAATTTACCCAACACCTCCACCTGCTTTTTTGTGATCTCCGCTATGCCTCGTACCGCAATATCAGTCATTTTATTGAGCAGATCACGGCCAAAAGGCACCTCTTCCGCCGTGCCCTGAATTTCTATAAAGAGCCCCTTCCCTGTCATCACGAAGTTCATATCTACCTCCGCCCTGGAATCCTCCTCATAATCCAGATCGAGATATATATGATTGTCCACAACACCAATACTGACAGCGGCGACATAATCTTCCACAGGAATCCTGTCCGCAATCCCCCTTTGCTGCATTTTTCTGAAAAGATCAACCAAAGCGACAAAACCACCCGTAATGGAGGCGCTCCTTGTGCCCCCATCCGCCTGAATCACATCGCAATCTATGTATATTGTTCTTTCGCCGAATACGTCCAAGGCAGTTACAGACCGAAGAGACCTGCCTATCAATCGCTGGATTTCATAGGTCCTCCCTCCCACCTTGCCCCTCGTTGATTCCCGAGGGGTACGACTATGGGTAGACGTAGGGAGCATGGAGTATTCCGCAGTCAGCCAGCCTTTTCCCGAATTTTTCAAGAACGCGGGCACACCGTCCTCGACAGTAGCCGTGCAGATAACCTTCGTATTTCCCATCTCAATAAGGACAGAGCCTTCAGGATGCTTCAGGAAGTTTCTTGTAATCTTCATTTCTCTGATTTCATTCGCCCCGCGGCCCTTAGCCCTCATGATCGACACAACTCCCGCATCTGCATTCTTCATTCCGAAACATTTGTAATTTCTAAAAGAAGTCTCTTATGCTTTGGCACAGCGCATGTGCTATCGCCGCCTGCGTATTTGCATCTACAATTTTTTTTCTGTCTTCCGGATTTGTGGCAAATCCTATTTCCACGATAACCGCCGGTACCGATAATCCCTCAAGGACAGGTACGTGCGAGTCCCGGAGTCCTCTGCTTTTTCTCGGAAAGACCTTGTCCATGTTCTTCTGTATCAATTGCGCCAATTTCACAGAATCGTTCAAATACTTGTTTCTCGCCATGTCCTTGAGAATCTCTTTCGAATCGCTCTGCTCCGACGAAGTTCCCTTGAATCCTGGAAAATATATTTCAAATCCAGTCGAGTTCTTACTGAAACCCGCATTAACATGGATACTGACAAAGACCTCCGATTGCATCTTCTTTGTGATCTGCTTCCTTTCAGATATTGACACGTCGCTGTCTGAAGTTCTTGTCAGTTGCACCAAAACATTCCCGGATTTATCCAATTCATTCTTCATTAGCGACGAGATAGCCAGGGTTATATTTTTTTCATACTCCTTGTCGGATATTTTGACGCCGAGGTCCCCTCCGCCATGTGCCGGGTCTATTGTAACTGAATGCTTGCCCCGGGGCGGTTGGGCCAATGCGTTGGTTAGTGAAAAAATAATCAAGACCAATAATATGAGGAATATCTTTATAGGCCGGTTATTCATCTTGGTTCCCCTGTTGTTTCAGACACCTGTTCCGGCGCCTCCCTGCATCTCCTGCTGCCGGAGTTTGAACTCGTCAATTCGCAATGCAGCTTCGCTCGCTGTTGCCTCAGTCCTTCATACTGCCTTCTGCTTTCTCACTCAGGTCGTCAAGTTTGTGTTTCATACAGCATATCTGTAATTTTCTGTCAACGAATAAACTTGAGGCGCCACACCAAGCCGTCCATCATTTCATGACGTCCTGACCCTATCGACGGAGATTACGCTTTTTAGTTTTTTGATCGCCGCGAGTATCTGATTGAACTGCTGCAGATCATTGACGTTCACTTCAAAACTCAATATTGCCTGCATATCCGCCGGCCTCGTTTCCACTTCCGCGTGACTGATATTAATATCCATGGAAGATATTACTGTGCTCACTTCAGCAAGCAGGCCTTTTTTGTCCCTGCATACGACCCTCATATGAACCGGGTATGTCTGCTTTTCCTTGATGTTCCATTGCACATCAACGATCCTCTCTCCGTCCATCTCTGCGACATTCGGACAGGTGACCGTATGAACAGTGACTCCCCTTCCCCGTGAGATATAGCCCACAATTTCGTCTCCCGGAATGGGATTACAGCATTTTGCAAATCTGACCAGAATATCCTCGATGTCCGTTATGGAAATGCCTACGGATGAAGGGGCCTTTCTCTTCTTCTCCTCCGATACGAGCGGTATCTCGGCAGTCCCGGCTTCCTCTTCGGGCACAAATTGATTGACAATCCTCTTTGCCGAGACTTTGCCGTAACCGACGATAGCCATCAGGTCGTCAAGGGAACTGACGGAATATTCTGTGCACATTTTCTTGATTTCTTCGGACTTGAGTATTTGACTCAATTTAAGATTGTGCTTCTTGAATTCTTTCTCCAGGAGGTCTTTGCCGAGGGCGACACTTTTTTTTCTTTCCTCCGTTTTTACCCAGTTTCTGATTTTCGATATGGCTCTCGAAGTTACTGCATATTTCAACCAATCCTTGCTGGGATGATGCCCTGCCTGTGTAGTGACCTCAACTGTATCGCCATTTTGGAGTTCGTACTTGAGCGGCACTATGTTTCTGTTTACCTTGGCTCCGATGCACTGGTTTCCTACATCCGTGTGAATGCTGTATGCGAAATCAATAGGCGTTGCCCCTTTTGGAAAGGCCTTGACATCACCCTTCGGAGTGAACACATATACCTCATCCGCAAAAAGAGCCATCTTCAGATTGGACATGAATTCCCTGGGATTCTTAAGTTCTTGTTGAACCTCCAGCAAGTCCCTCAGTTTCTTGATCTGATCATCTTCACCGCTTATATATGCTCGTCCTTCCTTATAACGCCAGTGCGCTGCTATGCCGGCTTCCGCCCACTCGTGCATGGTCCTGTTCCTTATCTGTATCTCCACTCTTTCGCCGTAGGGACCGATTACTGTTGTGTGCAACGCACGATAGCTGTTTGCCTTCGGCATGGCTATATAATCCTTAAAACGTCCGGGAACAGGCTTCCAGAGGGCATGGACAACACTTAGAGCTTCATAGCATTCGCTTTCCCTGTCTGCGTCGAGAATGATTCTAAAGGCGATTAAATCGTATACTTCATTTAGGTCAACATGCTGCTCCTCCATCTTCGTGTAAATGCTGTACAGATGCTTTGCTCTCCCC
Organism: Syntrophales bacterium; assembly: GCA_049521775.1. Lineage (GTDB taxonomy): Bacteria > Desulfobacterota > Syntrophia > Syntrophales > UBA2185 > Fen-1135. Next base: position 39,057 of record JBEKOL010000026.1, on the reverse strand, counting down.
TCAACTTCACCTTTCAGTCCAAATTTGTCTATTTCCTTTTGGATAATGCTCTTCACCTCTTTAGTATACTGCTCTCGCTCCTGTTCCTTCTTCGCCAGGCGGTGCACCAGCTCGGAGTAAGCTTCGGGATTGAGAAACCGGAAGGCAAGATCTTCCAATTCAACCTTCATCCAGTTAATGCCAAGACGGTTCGCTAAAGGGGCGTATAATTCAAGTGTTTCCTCTGCTATAAATTTCTGTCTATCCGGCGGTTGAAACTCCAGCGTCCTCATATTATGCACTCTGTCGGCCAGTCTTACTAGAAGTATCCGAATATCTGAAGACATAGCCAGAATCATCTTCCTGAAGTTTTCCGCCTGATGTTCAACCCTGCTACCAAAGGTGATCCTGCTTATCTTCGACAACCCTTCGACAAGAAACTCTATTTCCTTGCCAAAAGCCTCCCTTATTTGCAGAAGAGTGGCCAGCGTATCTTCCACAGTGTCATGTAGCAATCCCGTAACAACTGTTGCCGCGTCAAGCTTCATATCCGCCAGTATGCCTGCCACTTCCACGGGATGCGTAAGATAGGGCTCTCCGGACAGACGCACCTGTCCCTGGTGGACGGAGGCGGAAAAAATGTATGCCTTCTCTATCAATTCCTGATCTTCAGCAGAGAGATAGGATTGGGTTTTGTCCAGTATATCAGTAATGCGCAGCACTGGTTTCACTCGCCTTCATTAACATAATTGATTAAAAAATCCTCTGCCGCGTCCACGGCAAGCATTTTCACCTCACCTGTTCTTCTAATCTTGACTTCCAAAACGCCCTCGATGAGCAGTTTTTGCCCGACAGTTACGCGGAGTGGAATACCGATTAGATCCGCATCCTTAAATTTCACACCCGCCCTCTCATCCCTGTCATCAAGGATGACCTCGATGCCCTTTTGCTGCAACGCTTCATACAGATGCAACGACAGCTTCTTGATCTTCTCGTCATTGACATTGACGGGCGTAATTATCACCTGATACGGGGCCAGTGGAACCGGCCATACGATACCATTCTCATCATGGTTCTGCTCTATAGCTGCCGCCACAGTCCTGCCCACTCCGATGCCGTAACAGCCCATTATCATGTATTGCTCCTTGCCATTTTTATCGAGGTATTGGGCCTTCATCGCCTTGCTGTACTTCGTTCCAAGCTTGAAAACGTGACCTACTTCAATACCGCGGGCAAATTTGAGATCACGACCGCACCTTGCGCACAGATCCGAGTCCTTGGCTACTCTCAAATCTGCAAATGCCGCAACAGACGCATCTCTACCGATATTTACATTCTTTACGTGATAATCCTCCCTATTCGCCCCCATGACAAAATTACTCATATTCGAGAGAGAATAATCCGCGATGATCTTCACTTTTACCCCGATAGCTCCGGTAAACCCTCGGGGCGCCCCTGTGACTTCATGAATCACGTCGTCCGTTGCCATTTCCAGGACATCGCAGTTCAAATAGTTTTTGACTTTAATTTCATTGACCTCTTCATCCCCGCTCACCAATACAGCCACGGGATTGCCGTCTGCAGTGTATATCATGGTTTTTACTATATCCCTGGGAGCCACACGGAGGAATGAGGAAACCTCCTCAATACTTTTCATATTGGGTGTATGGACCGATTCAAGAGGGAGCATATCTTCCTTATGCACCGGATGAATTTCGGGTGCTGCAATTTCAGCCTTCTCCAGATTCGCCGCATACTCGCAATTACTGCAGAAGACGAGAGAATCTTCGCCGGTTGCAGCCATCACCATAAATTCATGGGAAAAGCTTCCGCCGATACTGCCCGTATCGGCCTCCACGGCCCTGAATTCGAGACCGCATCGCTTGAATATTTCCGTATATGCATCGAACATTTTTTGATAACTTATCTCGGCCCCCTCCTCATTGGCATCGAAGCTGTAGGCATCTTTCATTCCGAACTCTCTGCATCTCATGACTCCGAACCTTGGCCGTATCTCATCACGGAATTTCGTCTGGATTTGATAGAGATTCCTGGGGAGATGTCTGTAGGTCTTGATTTCGTTCCTGACAAGATCGGTGATAACTTCCTCATGCGTTGGGCCGAGACAGCAATCTCTGTCATTTCTGTCTTTGAACCGCAGAAGTTCCTTGCCATAAAGGCTCCACCTTCCGGATTCTTCCCACAGCTCCCGTGGCTGCACAGTCGGCATGAATACCTCCTGTGCCCCGGCCCTGTTCATCTCCTCGCGTATAATCATCTCCAACTTGCGAATGACCCGGTAACCCAGAGGAAGGTAAGTATAAATGCCGCTTGTCAACTTTCTTATCATCCCTGCCCTTATCATGAGCTGATGGCTTATGATCTCAGCATCTGATGGCACTTCCCTTACTGTGGGCAAGAACATCTCGGAATATCGCATCATATCTCCTTTCTTTCAACTACCATTGAATCAATTTCAGCCAGAAGCGCTGTTACAAATTCCTTTTCCTTCACCTTTCTTATTGCTTTGCCTTTCTTAAAAAGAAGCCCGTATCCCTTGCCGCCAGCAATACCCACGTCCGCTTCGGTCGCCTCTCCCGGTCCGTTTACCACGCATCCCATCAAGGCAACCTTCAAATGCGTCTTCATGCCTGCCAGTCTCTGTTCAACTTCCTGTGTCAGTCGGAAAATATCTATTTCGCAGCGGCCGCAGGTGGGACACGATATTATATCCGGCCCCACATTCCTGGTGCCTATGGCTCTGAGGATTGCGTAAGCAACGCCCATCTCAGAGACCGGATCTCCCGTTACGGAAACCCTGATGGTATCGCCTATGCCTTCATAGAGGAGAATGCCTATGCCGATGGCAGACTTGACGGCAGCGTTAACTATGCTTCCTGCTTCCGTAACGCCGAGGTGAAGAGGATAATCCGTCTTGCCGGACAATTCCCGGTAAGCTTCGACCATTGTACTTACGTCCGACGCCTTGACCGATAATTTTATCGAATCACAACCCGCGTCTTCTAAGACAGCAAGGCTTCTCAAGGCGCTCTCGACAAGAGCGGAGGAACTCGGGCCTCCGTACTTCTTCAGTAAATCTTTTTCGAGGGAACCTGCGTTCACGCCTATGCGGATCACGGTCTCCCATGATTTCGCAGCTTCCACAATCTTCAGAAGTTTTTCTTTGTCAATATTTCCCGGATTGATTCTTATTCCGTCGACTCCATTCCTGATCGCTTCTATGGCAAGGCGATAATTAAAATGAATATCAGCAATGAGGGGGATGGCGATCTGTCTCTTGATATCTGAGAGAGCGGCTGCAGCAACTTTATCCGGGACGGCGACCCGAACGATCTCACAACCCGCTTCCTCAAGTTTCCTGATCTGCCGCACTGTGGCCCTGACGTTCCTGGTGTCCGTAGATGTCATTGACTGAACTGCAACCGGGGCATTTCCGCCAACCTGCACTCCACCGAGAAAAACAGGCCGCGTTCTTTTTCTTTTTATGCGCGTTTCCAATAAATTGCACCACCGATAAGGATCATGTCATGAGATCGCTGCCAACTTCTGTTCAGCGGAATAACGAAGAGAGGCAAGATATAACATGCCCGTTAATTCAGCCACACCATGAGGTGTCATCCCTCCCACCGCGAAGACGCTGAGCCGGAATCAGATGGCAAATGTGTAATCCATTCAATCTTTCTTCATATAATATAGCATGAAGGAACTCATGCAATCAATCGTTAATCCCTTAGATTCTCGGCACTTTAGTGATAATGGTCGCCATCGCATCCGCTGAGACCAAAACTCTTCGAGAAACCGTCCATCTGGGACCACATTGCTTTACTATTCTGAGAGCATTGTTGTTACCGAAAGCTCAACTGCCCGGTTGGCAAGCTTTATTGTGGGATTAACATGGGTGATATGAACAGGGAATTTGATAACTCTCTTATGAAAGTCCCTTGACGGCACTCTTTATTCGTTGCAGTCCTTCCTCAATATTCTTCATAGACGTAGCATAGGAAAGGCGGATATGATTATCGTGACCAAAATCGACCCCCGGAATTACGGCCACATTAGCGCTCTCCAAAAGGTATGCAGCGAAATCAGATGAATTTGTTAAGGCCTGACCCCGATACGACCGTCCTAAGAGAGACGAAACATCAGGAAAGACATAAAAAGCCCCGTGCGGGAGCCCACAGGTGACACCCGGAATGGCATTCAACTTCTCCACGATGACGTTTCTTCTCCGCCTGAATTCTTCAACCATTTCTGTTACGCTCTCCTGGTTACCGCTTAAGGCTTCTACAGCCGCCCGCTGCGAAATGGAAGTAGGATTTGACGTATTCTGGCTCTGTAGTTTTGTCATGGCTTTGATAATCTCTTCAGGACCGGCAGCATAACCGATTCTCCAGCCGGTCATTGAATAAGCTTTGGAGACTCCGTTCACGACCACTGTTCTATTCCTCAGCTCTGCGTTCAATGATGCGATATTCGTAAACGGTCTGTCATCGTATATAATTTTTTCATAGATATCGTCCGATATTACGAGCATCTCTCTGCCGTTTACGACCTCTGCCAGAGCTGCCAGTTCACCAGCAGTATACACGGCACCCGTCGGGTTTGACGGACTGTTCATGATGATCGCCTTGGTATTTCTCGTGATCGCCGCTTCAAGTTGTTCCGGCAGTATTTTGAACCCCTGCGCCTCTCCCGTCTTGAGAATGACAGGCATGGCACCTGAGAGCAAAACCATATCCAGGTATGAAACCCAGTAAGGGGAGGGAATGATAACTTCGTCGCCATCCTGAAAAAGGACCTGAGTTAGATTATAGAGGGTATGCTTCGCACCACAGGAAACGACAATCTCTGATCTATCATAAGTCAACTGATTGTCTCTGTGCAATTTATTGATGATGGCATCTTTCAATTCAACGATCCCATCAACGGGTGTATATTTTGTAAACCCCTCCTCTATGGCCTTCACGGCCGCCATCTTAATATGATCCGGGGTATCAAAATCAGGTTCTCCCGCACCAAAACTGATTACATCTCTTCCTTCAGCCTTCAGTGCATTGGCTTTGGCGGTAATTGCCAGTGTTGGCGATGGTTTTATTGTGGATATCCTCGCTGCCAGTTTCATTCCTTCCTCGACTCACCTTGCGTATTTTTCTTTCAGCTTACGACACACGATATCCGGTACCAGTCCCTCAACAGGAGCTCCCAGACTCGCCGCCTCCTTAATGATCTGAGAACTTGTAAAAAACCACTCGTTACTGGTCATAAGGAAAACGGTCTCGACATCCCTGTTGAGTCTCCGATTTATGAGAGTAAGCTGAAATTCGTACTCAAAATCAGAAAGCGCCCGGAGTCCCCTTAATATAATATTTGCGCCGGTTTTCTTGACATAATCCACCAGCAGTCCTTCGAAACTGGCAACCTCCACCCGTTTGCAGTCCTTTGCGGCCTCTTTGATCAATTCAATCCTCTCCTCAACAGAGAAGAGATAGCTTGCTTTGTTCGGGTTGTGCGCTACGAGAACAATAATCCCATCAAAAATCTTCAACCCCCTTTTTATGAGGTCAAGATGGCCGTTTGTGATGGGATCAAATGAACCAGGATAGACAGCTATTTTGCGCATATGTGTTCCTTTATTCCTTTTCCTTTATTTTAAAAAAAGACAGATGTGTATCACCATATCTTCTCCGGTCTGTCAATATGAAATCACCAGCATAATGCTCATCCACATTTTCCCTCACTGAATGCTGGATTATGAGCACACCATCTTCCCTGAGTACATTCCCGCCGCTGAGGCTGCGAAAGATCTCCCTGACGAAACCTCTTTCATATGGCGGATCAGCAAAAAGAAAATCAAAACTCTCAGATCTATTTTGGAGTTTCCGTATGCCTTTTGCAGCTTCCACTTCCATGATTTCATACTCTCCACCGAAAGATAATTCGCGCAGGTTCCTCTTAATGGCATCAACCATTACGGCATTCTTTTCCACAAAAAAAACTTTGCCCGCTCCGCGACTTAATGCCTCCAGCCCCACATTCCCGCTGCCTGCAAAAAGATCAACAAATAAATTCCCGGGGGGTGCTTGAAGAATATTGAAAAGTGATTCCTTGATACCATCGGAGGTAGGCCTCATTTGACTCTGCTTTGGTGAATAGATGGTTCTTCCCTTTGCATCACCTCCGATTATTCTCATAGGTAGTCTCTGACAAGAAGCTCTGCTATCTGTACGGCATTCAGTGCGGCGCCCTTCCTCAGGTTGTCGGATACAATCCACATATTGATGCCCTTTTTTATGGACTCGTCTTCCCTGATCCTGCCGACAAACGTATCATCTTTACCCGCCGCATCTATCGGGAGAGGATACTTATTCCTCTTGAGGTCATCTACCACCTTGACGCCGGGCGCATGCGAAAGGATTCTCCTCACCTCTGCGGCGGTAATTTTTATTTTTGTCTCGATATTGACAGACTCCGAATGTCCGAAAAGTACTGGAACTCTCACTGTGGTAGCGGTAACGGCAATTCTTTGATCACCCAGAATTTTCTTGGTCTCATTCACCATTTTCATTTCCTCTTTCGAATAGCCGTTATCCAGGAACACATCGATATGTGGAAGACAGTTAAAAGCTATTCTGTGAGGATATACCTTAAATGCGGCTTCCCGGCCACCCAACAGAGCCTTTGTCTGCTTGAGCAATTCTTCTATGGCCTCCTTGCCAGTCCCCGAGACGGCCTGATACGTGGAAACCACAACTCTCTTAATCTTTGCAACATCGTGAATCGGTTTGAGGACCAGAACCATTTGGATGGTCGAACAGTTTGGATTAGCAATTATACTCCTATTTTTATACATGCCGATTGTTTTACTATTTACTTCCGGCACTACCAAAGGAATATCAGGCGCCATCCTGAATGCGCTCGTATTGTCAATCACCACACATCCTGATGCGGCGGCAATGGGGGCAAATCGCTCGGATATACTTCCGCCCGCTGAAAAAAGCCCGATATCAATTCCTGAGAATGATTTTTTATTCAACACATGAACGGGAACAGACTTCCCTCTAAATTTCAACTTCTTTCCAACTGAACGTTCTGAAGCGAGCAGTGTCAAATTATGGATGGGAAATTCTCGTTCTTCCAGAATTTTGACCATCTCGCTCCCGACCACACCCGTAGCACCAACTACGGCGACATTATACGTCTTCACAAACTTACCCTTCTTCATAAATTGTCTCAAGCACCCGTATGCAAGAAATGCCCGGTTTTAACGACCCGCTTTTAACAGAGGCAGGGCGTCTTATAGTTTTCACTCCCTATATCGCTACCTTTTCAGCGCTGGCTTTGTATGAATCCGCGCCCCTCTAGCCTTCCATTCCGTATATGCTTTTTTACAGATCTTAACAAGAGCCCACGTCGGACCCGAGAGACTGTAACCGAAGGCAAAGGTAAACAGCATGATCTGCGGCTCTGCAATGACTATAATCAGAATAAACACAATCAAAACAAAGGACATGAAAGGTTTTCTTGAAAAAAAGTTAAGGTCTTTAAAACTGTAATATTTTATACTGCTCACCATCAGCAGTGATAGAACGATGATGCCTATCAAAATGGTCAGATCGTTAAATCTTCCTTCCCCGCCCAGGTAGTAATAAAGCAATACCCCCGTTGCAACAACGGCCGCAGCTCCCGGTATCGGCAGTCCATTGAAAACCTTGCTTTCAATCAGGCCTATTTGAATGTTGAATCTTGCCAGCCGTAATGCGCCGCAAACAACGAAGAGGAATGATGCAAGCCATCCCCATTTCCCGTATATCGAAAGCGCCCACGTGTAGGCGAGGATGGACGGAGCAACACCGAACGCTACCAGATCCGACAGAGAGTCGTATTCCGAACCGAATTTGCTTGTCGTGTTCGTCATCCTCGCGATTCTGCCGTCCAAGCCGTCCAAGACAAAAGCCATTAAGATTGGCGCTGCAGCGAGCCAAAAATCGCCTTTCATCGATGCGACGACAGAATAGAATCCGCAAAAAAGGCTTCCCGTGGTCAAAAGATTGGGCAATAAATATATGCCCTTTCTTACTCGCTCTCTCTTAAAAGTGGCACTCTTTTTCATTTTAGCCATCCTATAAGTGTCTCTCCCGCCCTTACTCTGTCACCCACTCTAATGGATATTATCGCATCGGGAGGTAGAAAGACTTCCAGACGTGAGCCGAATCGTATGAGGCCGAATCTCTCACCCTTGCGTACATGCATTCCTTCCTTAACCCAACACTCTATCCTTCTGGCAATTAGTCCCGCTATCTGTACCGTTAAAATTTTCTTGTCATCATCAGTCTTAATAAGAACCGAATTTCTTTCGTTCAGTTCTGATGCCTTGTCCAAATTAGCCGAAAAAAAATCACCTTTGTTGTACTCTATGTCGGCCACTGTGCCGGAATAGGGCATGCGGTTAACATGAACGTCAAACACGTTCATAAATACACTTATCTTCTGTGCAGGACCTCTGAGAAAATCGCTTTCCACTACGTTTTCTATTTTTATAATCTCACCATCTGCCGGAGATATTACGGCTTTCGCGCCATCAGGAAACTCACGCTCCGGATTCCTGAAAAACCAGGCAACAAAGCAAGTGGCGATAAAGAATATCGACGCCGCCCAGATTATACCGAAAATGGAAAAAATTAAAGTGAAAATACCGAGTGGTATGATGAATGGAAAACCTTCACGGACTATGATACTGTTATGATTCATTTATTATATCGCACAACATTAATAATCCCATGAATGGCCGTAATTTCATGATTCTTGTGCCTGACAACGGTATTTAGCAAGGATTCTGTAAATCTGCTCCTTTCCCCGAAGTTTCCTTTTCTGCAGGTTCTTCTTCTCGATTTCCTCTTCTGCCGTCAGATAGATACGCTTGTTAAAAATTTCGAGATCCGCTTCGAGTTTCTTGTGATCCTCAACATAGCTCTTCAGCTCCTTATCCTGATTAATATATTTTTTGATCAAGAGCTCATCGGCCTTTTCCATGCATGTTACCTCCTGCGCAGTATTCTTTTATATTAATCAACAATCCTTGTCAATATTTCATATTCCTCACTGAGATAAAGTCTTCCCTCTGACTCGCAGGAATTTACCGTGAGAAGCGCTTCATCTCTGCTTCAGAAACTCGGAGATATGTGGGTGCAAAGTTAACCGAATCCAGAACATCTCCTTCAGAATATTTTTTTCTACCCAGGAGACCAACGACCGCTGCTCTCACGTGCTGATGGCAGACGGATGCAAAATATGATTTTCCCGGCAACATCTCACTGATGAGCCCGGCGTACTTTACAGCTCCATCACCCACGAATATAACCTTTTCGTCAATGCACTGTAAGAATCCCCGGACGTAAGTCACCCTCTCACTTACTATTTTCTCCAAGGCGTAGTCCCGTCCCGTCCTGTAGAGAGCCGTATATACCTGGTCCTTCTTTGCGTCGAGCATAGGACAGACTGTGGTTTCCGGGCCTGTGATATTGAATGCAAGGGCTTCCAGTGTTGATACACCTGCAATCGGCTTTCCTGTCGCCAGAGCGAGTCCTTTTACGGTGCTCGCGCCCACGCGCAGCCCCGTAAATGAACCGGGTCCTATAGTGCACGCGAATAGATCTATCTCTTCCGGTTCTATGCGTGAAAGTCTCAATAAATGATCCACAGCGGGCAGCAATATCAAGGAGTGATTTACATCCAGATTGACGACGATTTCGGATAGGATATCGCTATCCCGGAGAAGCGCAATACTGGCGCTCTTCGAAGAGGTATCAATTGCCAAGATCAACATGTCTACCGTGTGAAATATTTGTTAAAGTCATCAAACCACTTAATGTTGAGTCTTTCTATGTCCATGATGAATACGAATATCATGAGGACAATAAGAATGACAAGGCCGATCTGCTGGGCCATCTCTCTCCACTTAATATTAATTTCCCGCCCTGTTACGGCTTCAGCAAGAAAAAAGAAGAGATGGCCGCCGTCAAGGATGGGAATAGGCAAGAGATTCAGGATAGCAAGGTTTACACTTAACAAGGCCATAAACAACACGAATGGTATGATACCCTCCTTGACCTGGGCCCCTGCTATTTGTGCAATCATAATGGGGCCGCCAAGGGTTCTTGGTGAGACGACACCTTCGAAAATCTTAATAATACTCAGCACCGTCAATTTACTTATGAACCATGTCTGTTTGAGACTGGTCCAAAAGGCCAGTGCTGGGTTCATCCGCTCAACGACAGTGTGTTCCGATGAAGGACTCACACCTATTTTGTAAGACTCGATTTCTTCGCCGAAAATATTTTTTGCTTTATACAGCCTCGGCTTTAAGAGAACATCGCTCGATTGATCGCCCCTTGTTATTGTGATGCGCAACTGCCGACCATCGCTCTTACTGATAATTTCAGCAAGCCTTTCCCACCGCGTAATTTCCTTACCGTCGATGGCGGAAATGACGTCCCCTTCCCTCAGGCCGGCTTCAAACGCCGGAGCCCCTTCCTGCACGCCGCTCACATAGGTAGTCAGAGTTGGAATTCCAACCATGTAAATAATCGTGAAAATCAGTATGGCAAGCAGAAAATTGAACATGGGACCCGCGGCTACGATTGCCGATCTTTTCCAAACCGGTTGTTTGAAAAAAGACCTTTTTTCATCTTCCACCTGAAGCTCTTCATTCTCCGACTCTCCCAGGAGCTTCACGTAACCCCCGAGCGGTACTAATGAGATGCGATACTCCGTCTCCCCTATCTTCTTCCCCACTAACTTGGGCCCGAATCCGAGAGAAAATCTCAATACGCCAACACCCGAATATTTAGCCACCAGAAAATGGCCAAACTCATGGGCGAAAATAAGAATGCCTAACAGAATAATAACGGAAATAATGCTTATGCCAATCACGATAAAACGCTTATCCTCTCAATAGTTTTTTTCGCAATATCCCTGGCCCATAGATCCGCTTCAAGGATCTCTCCCAAGCCGAGATGTTCTTTTCGCTGATGACAGGAGAGTACCTCTTTCACCACGTTAGCTATATCTGTAAATCCGAGAGAGTTCTCCAAGAATGCCTGCACGGCCATCTCGTTGGCAGCATTCAGGACTGCGGGCATCGTCCCCCCCGCCTTGCCTGCTTCATATGCAAGCCTCAAACTCGGAAATTTTTCCATATCGGGCCTGAAAAATTCAAAGACGCCAACCTTCAATAAATCAAGAAAAGGCTCAAGGCGGGCAAGTCTATCGGGGAAAGACAGGGCATAGGCTATGGGAATGCGCATATCCGGAACGCTCAGTTGAGCTATTACAGATCCATCATAGTATTCTACCATGGAATGGACGATACTCTGCGGATGAATGTGCACCTCGATACGGTCAATGTCAACGGAAAAGAACCACCGCGCCTCAATGACCTCAAAACCCTTATTCATCATGGAAGCCGAATCCACTGTAACCTTTCGTCCCATCTGCCAGGAGGGATGTTTCAATGCATCTGCGGGTTTCACAACTGCAAGTTCTTCCTCTGACAGATGTAAAAATGGACCGCCCGATGCTGTCAAGATGATTCTTCTGATATCGGACCCGCTGTGGCCCATGATGCATTGAAATATTGCACTGTGCTCGCTGTCTATGGGCAATATCTTCACCCCCTTCTCACGTGCCCTTTCAACTACGAGGGAGCCTGCCATGACCATCACTTCCTTATTGGCAAGGGCAATGTCTTTCCCCGCCTCGATAGCTTCCATAGTCGGGATGAGACCTGCTGAGCCTACCATGGCGGATACAACCATGTCTGCTTCCCTTAGACATGCGACATCGCGATAGCCGCCTGCACCGTGCAGAATCTCCGTTCCCCTCGCAGGCCTTATAATACTTTTCAGTTTCTCGGCATGCTTCTCGTCAATGACTGAGACAACCTTCGGCTTGAATCTCTCAATTTGCTCCGTTAACAGGCTGACATTTTTACATGCCGCGAGAGCGACAACCCTAAATCGATCAGGCCTATTCGCTATGACGTCCAACGCATTAACCCCGATGGAACCCGTCGAACCCAGTATGGATATATTCTTCATGTCTTCAAAACCCATGAACGCAAGAACAATAGTTTTCCCTCCGCAAGGAAAATGTATTTCCTATGAGACTGTCAAAAATATTCTATAGTAGTATACGTACGGTGCAATAAAAATTAAACAATCCAGCCGATCTAGCAAGCCCCCGTGTCCAAGAACAAGGGACCCGGAATCTTTCACCCCGGAAGCTCTCTTGATAACGGACTCGCAAAGGTCGCCCAGTTGTCCCATTATTCCTCCCGAAAGTCCCAGCACTGAGGCATGAAAGACCGGAAGCCTGGGAAGAAACAATTGCTGGAACAATACACAGCCGATGACGCTTCCTATCAGCAAACCCGCCGTTCCCTCTACAGTCTTGCCAGGACTTACGGCAGGCATCAGTTTTCTTTTCCCTAAACTTCTGCCCACGTAAAATGCCGCTATATCCCCGGAAAAAGCCAAAATCAAAATAAAGAATATCCACATCATCCCATCGTTGGAATGCCTCAGTAGAATGAAATGTGACAGCATGAAGGGAATATAAATAAAGCCGAATACGAGCTTGCTGACTGAAACCGCATCAATGGAATGATCGTTCATGCCGAAGAGGGACAGCGAAAAGACGGCTAACGTGGAAAGTGCAATGACGGCCAGTAGAATACGTAAATCACCTGAAAAAGCGGCAAGAGGAATTAATATAGCAATAATCAATACCTGCAATTTCTCCCGGACGAATCCCCCATTAAACACCATTCTATTGTACTCGATTACGGCTCCGATAATAATAACTATGATGAATACGCAAAATACGACCTCCGAACCATAGAATATGATGGTAAAGAGCATGGGTACCGCTATAACCCCGGATATCCATCTTTTTATATGGGGAGTCATCCTGTATATGTTCCATTCCTGTGCAGCTGGTTACTCGTCAATCCGAATCTCCTCTCCCTCCGCTGAAACTCGGCAATTGCCTCGATGAGATGATTCCTCCGAAAATCAGGCCAAAGCACGTCAGAGAAATAAAATTCCGTATAAGCCGACTGCCACAATAAGAAATTGCTCAACCTGTATTCGCCGCTCGTTCTTATAAGCAGATCCGGATCGGGAATATCAGCCGTATATAGATACGTCGAGAACAATTCTTTCGTTAGATCGTGGGGAGCGATCTTGCCGTCCTGATAGTCTCTTAATATGCCTTTCACAGCCGCTACGATTTCATCCCGTCCGCCGTAGCTCAGGGCCAGATTAAGAACCATCCCGTCATTGTGAGCCGTCTTATCCATTGCCTCCTCAAGCATATTTCTTAAGGGTCCGCTCAATGATCCGATATCGCCGATAGCCATCAATCTGATGCCGTTGCGCAGCATCTCGTCAAATTCCGACCGCAGGTATTTATCCAATAAGTCCATCAGTGCATCAACCTCTTGCCGGGGACGAAGCCAATTCTCAACAGAAAATGCATACAAGGTGAGGTATTTTATACCGATCTCCCGGCAAGCTTTTACTACAACCTTCACTGATTTGGCGCCTCTCTTATGACCAGTTATCCTTCCGAAGGCATGCTTTTCGGCCCATCTGCCGTTACCGTCCATGATTATTGCGATGTGTCGGGGCAGTTTGCTATGGTCAATCTTTTTCATCGGACGATTTGCTCTTTTTATTATAATATCAGCGGATAAGCAATATTTTGCTCAAGTAGCACAATCAAAGATAAAGTTCAAGACATGCAAAAAATTGAGAGAGTTAGAAAGTCTTCAAAAAATCAACCACGACAGCCGGGCAAGTATTATTTTCATCATCTCCAAAACAAAGAAGGAGCCATAAGGCTCCCAAGTATCTGTTGTTCACGGCAATGAACTTATATTTCCATGATTTCCCTTTCTTTGGCAGCAAGGATATCGTCAGTTTTTTTAATGTACTTATCCGTAATTTCCTGAACTTCCTCCTGATATAAATAGAAATCATCTTCAGAGATGTCACTGTCCTTTTTAAGGGTCTTTAGCTGGTCATTTGCGTCCCTTCTAACATTTCTCAGATTTATCTTGCATTCTTCGGCGACCCTCTTTACGACCTTTGCCAGTTCCTTTCTTCGCTCTTCCGTAAGCGGCGGAATTGAAATGCGTACCACTTTCCCGTCGTTTACCGGCATCAAACCAAGATCAGATTTCTGTATGGCTTTCTCTATGGTTCCTATAATGCTGTTGTCCCAAGGCGATATGACCATAAGGCGGCTCTCGGGTATGGAAAGTGTAGCGACCTGGTTGAGCGGTGTGGGAACGCCATAATAGTCCACTTTAATGCCATCCAGAAGCGACAGTGACGCCCTCCCCGTCCTCACCTTATTTAAGGACTTTTCAAAAGCGTGAATCACTTTTTCCATATTATCCTTCAATTCGTCAAAGACCAGATCCTTCATGTCAACCTCTGACTCTCGTTCCCATATTCCTGCCGCATATGACGCGCCTGATATTACCCTTCTTCTGCAGATTAAAAACGATGATGGGGAGATTGTTCTCTCTGCATAAAGAAATCGCCGTTGCATCCATAACTCTTAAATGTTTCGTCAATATGTCATTATAGGATATCTCCGTGAACATCTTCGCGTCGCTGCACCTAACAGGATCTTTATCATAGACCCCGTCTACTTTGGTTGCTTTCAGAATAACATCGGCTTTTATCTCTACTGCCCTTAAAGAAGCGGCGGTATCCGTAGTAAAGTAAGGATTGCCTGTGCCTCCTGCAAATATAACAACCCTTCCCTTCTCCAGATGACGTACAGCCCTCCTCTGAATAAAGGGTTCTGCGACTTGTTTCATCTCAATTGCGGTTTGGACTCTCGTCACAATATTAAGTTGTTCAAGGGCACTCTGCAAGGCGAGGCTGTTTATCACTGTAGCGAGCATACCCATATAATCCGCGGATGTTCTATCCATACCCATCTCATCGGCTTCAAACCCGCGACAAATATTGCCGCCGCCCACCACGACGCCTATCTCGACGCCAAGCCTTGCAACATCCCTGATTTCTCCCGCAATGCTCGATACGGCATCAAAGTCTATCCCATAGGAGCCTTTTCCCATAAGGACCTCGCCACTCACTTTCAGGAGAACTCTTTTATAGACAGGTTTATCCATCATCTCTTCTTCAATCGGCGCCCAGCTGGAACCTCACGAATCTTCTAATAACAATATTTTCACCCGTCTTGGCGATCATATTACTGACCAGCATACCAACAGTAATCGCCGTATCTTTTATAAATTTCTGATCAAGAAGACAGACATCTTCATAATACTTCTTAAGTTTACCTTCTATGATCTTATCCCATATCTTCTCCGGTTTCTTTTCCGCCATAGCTTGGCTTCTGTAAATCTCCTTCTCCCGTTCCAGAATATCGGGAGGTATATCTTCCGACTTCAGATACCTGGGGTTCGCCGCAGCTATGTGCATAGTCAGTTCCTTTGCCAGGAGTCGAAAATCATTTGTCTTGGCAACAAAATCCGTTTCGCAATTAACCTCCACCAAGACGCCTATTTTCCCACCCATATGGATATATGAGGCAATGACTCCATCTTTTGCCGCCTTTGATGATCGCTTCGTCGCTGCAGACATGCCCTTCTTACGCAAACAGTCGATTGCCTTTTCGAAATCTCCACCGGACACAGTCAGAGCTTCCTTGCAATCCATCATACCGGCACCTGTTTTTTCTCTCAGTTCTTTAACCATCGATGATGTAATGCTCAATTTATTCTACCTCCCGTCAAATTTCTCGCTTTCTTTTATTGACGCGCTTTAACCGTTTCAATATCTCCTTCATCAGTTATCCCATCCTTTGTCTCAACAGACTCCGGAACATCCGTTTCCACATCTTCGCCTTTCTCGGGGGCTAGGGCGACCGCTTCCTTGTCGGTGTCGGCCTGTATATGCTCCTCGAACCTCTTCTTGCCCTCGATTACGGCATCGCAAATCCTTGAAGAAAAAAGCTTGATTGCCCTGATGGCATCATCATTACCCGGGATAATATAATCGATGTCGTCGGGGTCGCAGTTTGTGTCAACTATAGCTACTATAGGAATTCGCAATTTTTGCGCCTCTTTGACGGCAATGCTCTCGCGCTTGGGGTCAACGATAAACAAGCCTCCGGGAACACGTTTAATTATTTTTATGCCACCCAGAACTTTTTCAAGCTTGTTCATCTCTTTCTGAAGCTTCATAATCTCCTTCTTGGGAAATGCCTTGACGCTATCATCGGAAAACATCTTCTCCAGCAAGTTTAACCTCTCGATCCTCTTATTAATGGTATTAAAATTGGTCAGCATCCCGCCCAGCCATCTCTGATTGACATAAGGCATCCCGCACCGCTCCGACTCCTCCTTAACCGCTTCCTGTGATTGCTTCTTGGTTCCTACAAAGAGAAGCTCTCCGCCCACTCCCACCATATCCACTACGAAATCATATGCTGCCTGGAACATCCCCACTGTCTGCTGGAGGTCTATGATATAAATGCCGTTTCTCGCCCCGAATATATAGGGCTTCATCTTTGGATTCCACTTATTGGTTTGATGACCAAAGTGGACTCCCGCTTCAAGTAATAACTTCATTGATATGTTTGCCATTTTTGCAACTCCTTGTGTTTTTTTACCGCCATCCCTGTCTCTTTATACGGGGAACTCTTCAATGAGAAAAGCAACGCCCCGTCAATCAAAGGATGTGTGAAATCCGAGAAGAACTAGCACAAAGACTTTAAATTAGCAAGCGAAAAAAGGCAAATACAAAAGAAGGTAAACACACGACGTAATGATTTTACGATCAGCGGAGTGTCGGATGTTTCATAGAGTTAAGTGTGATACTGGGCATTAATCTTGATGTAATCAAAGCCGAGATCAGAAGTGCATATTCTGTGTGATTTATTCCCCATTCCGAGTTTCAAGAAGACCCTTATATTTGTTTTGGACATTATTTCCGAGAGCTCTTTTTGATGGCCGTCCACGCCTTTTCCATGAGCGAATACCGGAATTTCTTCAAAGTATAGTTTAACTGCATCAACGGGAAGACTGATGCCAGTTGAGCCGGCAGCCGCTATTATCCTCCCCCAGTTCGGGTCGCAGCCGTAGAAAGCTGTTTTGACCAGATTTGAGTTGGCTACGGCATACGCAACTTTTTTTGCATCTGCTGTCGAATCTGCTTCATCAACGATTATCTCTATAAATTTAGTCGCCCCCTCGCCGTCCCTGACGATGGCATCCGCAAGATCGGACATTACGCCGAAGAGCATTTCTTTAAACAAAGACAGATCATTTGAATTTCGCTTCAGTTGTTTGTTTCCGGCGATGCCGTTCGCCAAGATTATCGCTGTATCATTCGTGCTCATGCATCCGTCAACCGTGATTGCATTAAAGCTCCTCTCTATGGCCTGTTTAAAAACCGCATTAAGGGCATGAAAATCGATGTTCGCATCGGTCATGGCAAATGCAAGCATGGTCGCCATATGGGGCTCTATCATGCCTGCTCCCTTGGCAATCCCACACACAGAAATTCCTCTTGAGCCGATACGTCTCTTCCTGCAAGCAATCTTGGGAAATTTATCCGTCGTCATGATCGCCTCTGCAGCCGTAAGAATGCCATTTGGATGCAAACCCCTGACCAGCCCTTCCACGCCTTCCTTGATATTCAGCACGGGAAGCCTGTGTCCGATTATTCCCGTAGATGCCAGCAAAATAAGCTCATCGGCAATATTCAGCTTATCGGAAGCGCATCTCGATATGTGCATGGCATCGGAGTATCCGGCCTCGCCGGTGGCCGCATTAGCATTGCCGCTATTTGCCAGAATCGCCTGTGCCTTACCCGATTTTATCCTTTCCATATCGATGAGAACCGGCGCCGCCTTAAAACAGTTTCTCGTAAATACTGCCGATGCCAGGGCCGGAACGACGGAAGAAATGAGGGCAATGTCCTTGATGCCATTTTCCTTGATGCCTGCATGGATGCCGTTTGCCAGAAAACCTGGAACGGCGTATGTCTCCGATTCTTTATAGTTCATAAAGCACCTTATTCGAGAGGTCTGTCAAAAAACATTTTATTACGTCTGCTCTGTATTTTCTCATTGTCCGCAGCATTTCTTATATTTCTTCCCGCTGCCGCACGGACAGGGATCATTTCTCCCCACCTTCTTCGTGTCCCTCTTCACGGTAGACGTCTCCGCTGCTTGTTCTCCCCGGCTCATGATATAATCTTGACTGGCTTCTTCCCGCATTTCTTCGACCTCTTCTTCCCGCTGGATTCTGACGATACAGAGTTTTTCGATGGTATCTTCTTTGATGCGGTTGATCATTTCCATGAACATTTCATAGCCCTCTTTCTGGTATTCACGTACGGGATCCTTCTGTCCGTAACCCCTGAGGCCGATGCCTTCCTTCAGGTGATCCATGCTCAGAAGATGATCTTTCCAGTGAGAATCAATAGACTGCAACATTATTACCTTCATGAGATAATCCATGAGGGGTTTGCCGTATTCCTCCTCCTTTTTTTTCAGCAGGCTCTTCGCGGCATCAAGGAGCGTATCTTCAATCGCGTCCCTGCTGAGATTTCTTCCCGTCTCACTGAAGTTCAATCGCAGAGCAAATTGCTTGAAAACGACATCGTCCAATCCCCTCAGGTTCCATTCCTCCGGATGGGACTTTTCGTCCACGTACTGAGAAACTATTTCCCCGACGAGTTCTTCCAGCATCTCTTCCACATCCGACCACAGATCCTCCCCTTTAAGCACTCTCTTGCGCTGTTCATAAATTACCTGTCTCTGCCTGTTCATTACATCGTCAAATTCCAGTAGGTGCTTGCGGATATCAAAATTATGAGACTCGACCCTTTTCTGCGCATTTTCGATAGC
Source organism: Syntrophales bacterium (assembly GCA_049521775.1). GTDB lineage: Bacteria > Desulfobacterota > Syntrophia > Syntrophales > UBA2185 > Fen-1135. The sequence continues at coordinate 20,100 of JBEKOL010000026.1, read as the reverse complement.
CTTCGAAATCAGCTTGTGTTCAATCGGCTGATTCTCTTCCATGCCAATCCGGTCCATTATGGACGAGATTCTCTCTGCGCCGAATATGCGCAGAAGGTCATCCTCGAGGGAGAGATAAAATCGCGAAGACCCCAAATCGCCCTGGCGCCCCGACCTGCCCCTGAGCTGATTGTCGATACGGCGGCTCTCATGCCTTTCCGTCCCGAGGATGTGGAGTCCACCCACCTCAGCGACACCTTCGCCGAGCTTTATGTCGGTTCCGCGGCCCGCCATATTGGTTGATATGGTAACCATGCCCGGCTGCCCCGCCTGGGCAATGATCTCCGCTTCCTTTTCATGATGCTTGGCGTTAAGAACGTGGTGTTTGATACCCGTTCGCGAAAGAAATCTGCTTAGGAGTTCAGACTTTTCGATGGATATCGTACCTACCAGAACGGGCCTTTTTTCCTTGTGCAGTTCCTTAATCTCCTCGATGGCCGCATTGAATTTTTCTGCCTCGGTCTTGTAAATCACATCAGAATTATCTACCCTGATCATCGGCATATTGGTTGGAACTACGCAAACATCGAGGTTGTATATCTTATTGAATTCGGCAGCCTCCGTATCTGCTGTGCCTGTCATTCCCGCGAGCTTCTTATACATCCTAAAGTAATTCTGGAAGGTTATTGATGCAAGTGTCTGATTCTCTCTCTCTATTTTAACTTTTTCCTTCGCTTCCAGCGCCTGGTGCAAGCCGTCACTGTACCTTCTTCCCGGCATGACCCTGCCTGTAAACTCATCAACAATTATGACCTGGCCATCTTTGACCAGATAATCAACATCGCGCTTGAAGAGCGTATGGGCCTTCAATGCCTGATTTACGTGGTGAAGAATCTCCATATTTTTGGGTTCAAAGAGGTTCTGTACCTTCAGATAACTTTCGACCCTGGCGACGCCTTCCTCCGTAAGCACCACGGTCCGGCTCTTTTCGTCAATAGTATAGTCCTTGTCCCTTCTCAATCTGGGAATTACTTGGTTGATCCTGTAGTATTTATCTGTAGATTCTTCCGACGGCCCTGATATTATCAGCGGTGTTCTCGCCTCATCAATGAGGATGCTGTCCACTTCATCAACGATGGCATAATTGAAGTCCCTCTGAACATAATCCTCAAGGCTAAACTTCATATTATCACGCAGGTAATCAAAACCGAATTCATTGTTCGTGCCATAGGTGATATCGGCGTTATATGCCATCCTTCTTTCCGTATCATCCATTCCATGAACAATGACTCCAACGGTGAGGCCGAGGAATTTATATATAGGCCCCATCCACTCCGCATCTCTCTTTGCCAGATAATCATTTACCGTCACCAGATGGCAACCTTCTCCGGACAGGGCATTCAGATAGAGGGGCATGGTAGCTGCCAGGGTCTTACCTTCTCCTGTTTTCATCTCCGCAATCCTACCCTCATGGAGTACAAGACCCCCTATAACCTGAACATCAAAAGGCCTCATCAGCAAGGTTCTTCTCGCCGCTTCCCTGGCGACGGTAAATGCCTCCACCAGGATATCGTCGAGTTCCGCACCACTGGCGATACGCTCCTTGAAATATGGCGTCTTCGCTTTCAGTTCCCCATCGCTTAAGTTCATCATGGCCGGTTCAAGATCATTGACTTCATCAAGGATAAAAGACAGTCGTTTTAATTCCCTATCATTCTTGCTGCCTATTACCTTTCCCAGCAAAGACCCAAGCATAAATCATCCTCTCAAAAAAAAACCGGTGTCAAACCGGGCTGTCAGATAGCGAATAACGTTCTATCCCGCATAGCACCTGCGGGCTGGCAAATCTAATTCAAATATTTTCTCGGATTAACGGGAATGCCGTTTAGTACTACGGAGTAGTGGAGATGCGAGCCTGTACTTCGACCGGAATTCCCGACATAACCGATGAGGTCTCCCCTCTTCACCATGTCCCCCCGCTTGACGGCAGTTCTCAAGAGGTGACCGTACCAACTCGTCATCCCGTATCCATGATTTATCTTAACCATGTGTCCCACATCCCGATCATAAACTGCCTCGGAAACTAAACCATCGGCAGGCGCCACCACATGCACGCCCATCCTCGTCGCAATATCAATTCCCTTGTGAAATTCTCTCCCGCCGCCGATTGGTGATGATCTGAATCCAAACTCCGACGTAACCCAGCCCTGAACAGGCCAAATCGATGGCGTCGCAGCAAGTATGGACTTCTGTTTCTTAAGGAATTTGAATAACTCATTGAAACTATTCTTCTGCTCTGCCGCGTCTTTAGACAGCTGCTCGACATTTTGATCGATCTTGGCGATGACCATCCGTTGTTCGGTCTCGGCGTGCGATTTTATCTTTGTTTCGTCGTTTATTGAGCCGCCGATGCCGAGAATCTGCCCCTTATAGCGTTTGTCTTCGACGTTGGCCATGGCCCTGATATTCTTATCGAGCTGACTGAGCTCCTCCATCTTCAAGGTGAAATTGTTTACCTTTTCTGCCAGGTCATCGATCTGAATTTTTTGTTCTCTTGTTTGTCTTCGCAGACGTTCCAGCTCAATCTTGTCCCTCTTTATCCTGATGTAATCGTAATATGTATACATGGATGCCAGAATAACAGCCATTATACAAAATGCGACGCCTCTCAAGACCTTGTTTGAAATGGTTAATCTCTTCGCTGAACTTTTTCTCTTGGGGATTATCAGGAAGGTATAAAAATTCCTTGGCATCTTTATTCCTTTCGAACCTCCTTACGACAAACCGGGAGAGTAAAACTAACACAATCATGCCAAATGTCAAGCAAAGTTTATTCTTCTTTTAGAAAATTGACTTGACTTTGCAAGGGGGAATACGCTACACACCGCAAACATCTTTACCAATTGTCACCGGTAACTGCAGAAAGGAGTTCCAATGTCAAAATATGAACCTAACTCGTTAAGAAATATAGCAATTGTGGGGCACGGAGCAACAGGCAAGACCTCTCTCTGCGAGTCCCTCCTTTTCATCGCCGGGAAGACGGATAGGCAGGGGAGGGTTGATGATGGAACTTCCTTAATGGATTTTGAACCGGAAGAGCAGAAACGGCGCATTTCCATCAGTGCGGCGACAAATTTTTTCGAATGGGAAAAGCATAAAATAACGATCCTCGATACGCCGGGAGATTCCAATTTTTCATATGATACGAGGAATTGTCTCCGCGTAGCCGATGGAGCCGTTGTCGTCATAGATGCGGTCGGATGTGTCGAATTTCAAACCGAGAAGGTATGGGAATACGCCGACGAGTATAAGCTTCCCCGAATCGTTTTTATCAGCAGAATGGACCGTGAGCGGGCTGATTTTTTTACAAGTGTGGAGACTATCAAGAGCCGCTTGGGTAAAAAGGCTACACCCGTGCTGCTGCCGATCGGCAAGGAGGACAATTTCAAGGGAGTCATCGACCTCATAAGCAAGAAGGCCCTCATTTTTGACGGCACTGGCGGCACGTATAAATCGGCGGATATTCCCGCCGACATGAAAGATATCGTAGAAAAATACCGCGAGAATATGGTGGAAGATATCGCAGAGTCCGACGAAAAACTAATGGACAAATATCTGGATGCTGGGGAACTTAGCGATGATGAACTCAAGATGGGGCTGAAGAAGGGCGTAATGTCCTTAAGTCTTTTACCCGTCGCGTGCGGGTCGGCAGTGAAGAATATCGGAATTGCACCTCTTATCGATCTGTTAATAAATGCCCTACCATCCCCGGTGGAACGCGGCCCTGTTACGGGTAAGAAGCCAGGTAAAGACGATGCGGAAATAAGGATGCCTGAGGAATCTGCGCTCTTCTCTGCCCTGGTCTTCAAGACCATTGCCGACCCTTATGCAGGACGGCTGACTCTGTTCCGCGTATTCTCGGGAACGGTTACCTCCGATTCAACTTTTTACAATTCCTCACGAAAAATTACGGAAAGGTTTGGAAATATTTTTTTCCTGGAGGGAAAAAGTCAGAAACCGGTTGAGTCCCTGGTGCCGGGAGATATTGCCGCTGTGGCAAAGCTCAAAGAAACCACCACCGGAGATACTATATGCACTGAAAAAGCAGCTATAATTTTTGACAAAGTTGTGCCGCCGCCGCCCATCATGTCCTTTGCAGTGGCGCCCAAGAGCAGGGGCGATGAAGACAAGATTGTTTCCTCCATCAACCGCATAATCGAGGAGGATCCCACCCTAACGTTCCGGCGTGAGGAACAGACCAAGGAGATGATCCTCTCAGGGATGGGGCAGGTACATATAGAAGTTTCCATCGAAAAGATGAAGAGGAAATTCGGCGTGGAACTGACCTTGAAAACTCCCAAGGTTCCCTACAAAGAAACTATCAAAAGCAAGACCAATGTCCAGGGCAAGTACAAGAAACAGTCCGGCGGGCGCGGGCAATTCGGCGACTGCTGGCTCGACATAGAGCCGCTGCCGCGTAGTGGAGGCTATGAATTCCTGGACAAGATCGTCGGCGGCGTAATTCCGCAGCAGTACCGACCTGCCGTTGATAAGGGGATTGTCGAGGCCATGCTGGAAGGCGTTCTTGCCGGGTATCCTGTTGTTGACGTGAAAGTTTCCCTTGTGGACGGATCTTACCACACAGTAGATTCGTCGGAAATGGCATTCAAGATAGCAGGCTCAATGGGCTTCAAGAAAGGCGTGCTGGCGTGTCAGCCAGTCCTGCTTGAACCCATTGTCAACATCGACATCGAGATCCCCGACGAATATATGGGAGACGTCATCGGTGATTTGAATGGCCGCCGCGGCAAAGTCCTGGGCATGGAATCAAAAGGACCGAACAGAATCATAAAGGGACAGGTCCCCCTTGCGGAGATCCTGAGATACGCGCCTGATCTGCGATCGATGACGAGCGGCAGAGGCACTTTCACATACGAGCATTCACATTACGAAGAGGTTCCGCCATTCATCGCAGAGAAGATCATCGCCGAATCGAAAAAGGAACAGCAATAGATTGGAAATTCACGCGGGTGTCATAACCATAAGCGACAAGGGGTTCCGGGGGGAGCGGGAAGATAAGAGCGGTCAGGAAATCATTGCGATGTTGAAAGAAGCAGGCATTGATGTCGCTTGCATCAAAATAATCCCCGATGAAAAAGATCAGATAAAAGATACTCTCATCGACTTTGCCGATAAGAAGAACATTTCTCTCATCGTAACGACGGGCGGAACCGGCGTCAGTCCGAGGGACGTGACTCCCGATGCAACACTGGAGGTAATCGACAAAGAAGTGCCCGGTATGGCAGAGGCAATGCGGCAGGCAAGCGCTGCCATAACGCCACATGCGATGATCTCGCGCGCCGTTGTCGGAATCAGGGATAGGTCGCTGATAGTTAATCTGCCAGGCTCTCCCAAGGCTGTTCGCGAAAACCTTGCGGTGATCCTGCCGGCGCTGAAGCACGCTGTTGAAAAAATCAAGGGTGATGACGCCGAATGTGCGTCTTAAGACGGTTAAGAGCGTTATCTATGTGTGTACCCGGCCAGAAGATCCCTTTGCAACCGGGACATCTGCGAAATGCGCTCTGAGTATCATACACGAAGGCCGGAACCATACCGGCAACATCCTCTTTGTCGACAGCCACTAATGTCTCGTTGCATCTCACGCAGATACTAAACAACCGGCCGGCATCCGCTGCGATAGACAGTTTTTCCATCACTTCGCCAAGCTGTTCCTGAACATGATCACTCCCAATCGTGACAAGCTTCCCAGAGAATTGTCTGGCTGCCATATCCTTTTTTCTCGTCAGAACAACTCTCCCTTCCCTCTCCGCCTTCCTCAAAAAATTTCGATCCGCTTTTCCCCGGTACGATGCAGTGTCGTAACCCAACATACGGAGCCACTTCGCCAGTTTCCCGAGATTAGTATCCGTAATGAACTTCACGTCTCAAGACATTCCGCAATCTATCTGCCTTGTGTTCATTGGTGATCAGCGGGGCCTTGTGTCTCCTCCTCGCTGATCACTTCCTTCTTGCTATCCCTGACTTCTCTTCTCAGTTCTCTGATGGTCCTGTTCAACTTGCTAATCGTCCTGTTCAATCTGAACCGCTCCACTATTCCCATAAACCCGGTAAAGATGACGCCGGAGAGGAACGCTATAAAAATCAGCATATACGCCGGTGCGGTCACATTGAAAAAATCATAGTATTTTAAGCAAATGGGAAGAGTATTCTCCAACGAAAAGGTAATTACAAAAAGTACAAGCAGAACAACAATTACGGTGTATATAACCTTCATCTCAGACCTCCGGATGATATTTTTCAAAGTACGGCATTAGAAGCTCACACGTCTTGTGTATATCTTCGGGGATAACACGTATATCTCCCACAGCGGTTATGAAGTTCGTGTCCCCGGACCATCTTGGCACAATGTGCACATGCATATGATCGATTATCCCTGCGCCCGCGGCTTTTCCGAGATTGATGCCGATGTTAAAGCCTTCTGGATTTATGGCCTTCTTCAGGATTTTGATTGATATATCCAGAAGGTCGAAAATTTCCCGTTTTTCTTCGGGCAGGAGATCTTCCATCTCACATATGTGTCTCACGGGCACGATCATGAGATGACCGCTATTATAGGGATAACGATTCATCATTACGAATGCCGAACTCCCTTCAAAGAGCACAAGGTCATGACATCTAACCGAATCCTTGCAGAAAACACAGCCTGCCTGCTTATCGCCTTTAATAAATTCCATTCTCCAGGGCGCGTATATTTTTTCCATTTAGCGAAACCTTAAATATCTTTCAGTTCTATAATTTCCCCTCTAATCCCGTCCCTGATCTCCAGCATGCCAACGGTATTTCGATATGCAAATCGCGTATCCGTCGCCGATCCCGGATTGAAAAAAAGGATGCCGTCCTTAACCGCATTCGTTGCACGATGCGTGTGCCCGTACACCAGACAGTCCACGCGTCCGATTTCTTTTAGAAGCTTACCCTCAATGCCGAAGGGCATCCCCCAGCCATGTATGAGCCCCACCTTATAATTGTTGAGTTCAAGTACCAGCTTCTTCGGAAGTGACTGCCTTACTGAAGGGAGATCCATATTTCCGCAGACTGCCTTTACCTCCTTTCCCGCAAATGCGTCAAGAACTTTGATATCAACCAGGTCTCCTGCATGCAAGATCAGATCGGCGTCGCGAAAATAATCTTTCAGAAGACGCACGAGTCTTTCATCACAACTGGTAAGATGGGTATCCGATATTACGCCTATCTTCACCCTCTAACTTCCTTAACATATTTTCGAGGAATTATATCGATACAGCCCAAAAAGACAAGCATTTTTTGTATCTGGCCATGACCCATCGGCAGAGCACATATCATGCATAAGCCTGAAAATCGGAAAAGGCGAGACACTTCCTGCCATTTTCACGGGCATTCCACAATGGACGTTGCCCGCGGTTTTAGTTTGACATTATGTTCTCACTTTTTATACTATTTATCCAAAGACCTAAGAAAGGAACTGATGACCGTGCTTGAATCCGCGTTGGATAAAATGGCGGAAAATATCCTCAATCTTGATGAGGCATCCCTCGCCAGTCTGTGGGAAAAATATAAAACAAGAATGGAGCATTTCGAGACAACGAAAGAGTGGGAGAAATCCGTCATCGTCTTTTTCATCATCAATGCAGTCCGCGTGAAGAATCACATCTTCAACGAAAACATACTTGAACTCCAGAAAAAACACGACAAACCGCAGAAGCCGCCGAAAAAGAAGCCCGACTTAAAATTGGTTAAGTAAAGAGACATGGATAAGGCTGCCGCAGTTAAGAGAATCAAAGAGCTCCGGGATTTAATCAACTACCACAACAGACGTTACTATCAACTGGATAACCCGGAAATAACAGACGTCGAATATGACCGTCTCATGAAGGAACTCACCGACTTGGAAGGGCGATTCCCGGAAATCGATGTCTCCGATTCGCCCTCACAGCGCGTAGGGGCTGCGCCATTGGACAAATTCAGCCCCATCTCGCACCTCACACCGATGCTCAGTCTTGCCAATGCCTTCTCCGAGCAGGACATTTTAGATTTCGACGAACGCATCAAACGTTTTCTCCGAGCAGACGAAAATATCACTTTTGTAGTCGAGCCCAAGCTAGACGGCACCGCGGTTAATCTTATTTACGAAAAAGGGGCCTTTACCGTCGGAGCCACGAGAGGCGATGGAGAAAAAGGAGAGGATGTCACACAGAATCTGAAAACCATCGATTCGGTACCGCTCACCATGAAGAAAGCCAAGGAGTCCACTTTCCCTCAGCGAATTGAAATCAGAGGTGAGGTGTACATCGAGATTGAGCCTTTCAAGAAACTGAACAAGCGCAGATTAAAGGATGGCGAGCAACCCTTTGCCAATCCCCGGAATGCCGCCGCCGGCTCGTTGCGGCAGTTGGATTCACGGATAACCGCCAGAAGACCGCTGGAGATCTTCTGTTACGGTATAGGCGAGGTTGCAGGAAGAACATTCAAGAGACATTGGGATGTCCTGCAGACCCTTTCCCGATGGGGCTTTATGGTCAACCCCCATGTTAAACAGGCCAAAGATATACATGAGTGCATCGAGTACTATCACCACATCGATAAAATCAGGGCGGAACTGCCGTATGAAATTGATGGTGTCGTGATCAAGGTGGACCACATCGAAATCCAAGAGCGGCTGGGTGCCGTATCACGAAGTCCGCGGTGGGCCATTGCGTGTAAATTCGCCGCCACGCAGGAAACGACAATGATCGAAGATATCCGCGTGCACGTGGGACGCACCGGCGTACTCACACCCGTGGCCATTATGAAACCTGTCAGGGTCGGCGGCGTTACAGTGAGCAGAGCGACACTCCATAATATGGATGAGCTCGAAAAAAAGGATATTCGCATAGGTGATACCGTCATCATTCAGAGGGCGGGAGATGTCATCCCTGAAGTCGTAAAGGTCATTGAGTCAAAGAGAACCGGCAAGGAGAAGAAATTTGTCATGCCGACTACGTGCCCTGAATGCGGCTCACATGTTGTGCGCCTTGAAGGCGAGGCTGCCCACCGCTGCATCGGCCTGGTCTGCCCTGCCCAAACTAAGGAGCACATTACGCACTTTGCATCGCGCGGCGGCATGGACATTGAAGGACTCGGCGAGAAGATGGTCGCACAACTGGTGGCTGCGAAACTGATACGAGACCCTGCCGATATCTACTTCCTCAAGAAGGAAAAACTCCTTACACTTGAGAGGCTGGCTGAGAAATCTGCCACTAACCTCCTTGCCGCTATAGAGCAGTCTAAAACGCCGCCCCTGGAAAAATTCATCTATGCGCTGGGAATAAGACATGTAGGTGAGCACATGGCGAGAGTTCTTGCAAGATCTTTCACTACATTTCACGGACTGATGGCGGCTACGGAAGATGAACTTCTCGCAATCAGGGACATCGGACCTGAGGTAACGAGCAGCATTACCAGATTTTTCAGCGAGCAATCCAACAAGAAAGTGATTGAGAAATTCAGGAAAGTCGGCGTCAAGCCTGTTGAAAAATCGCGGCCTAAAGATGCGCGTCTCGCGGGAAAATCTTTCGTTTTCACGGGAACGCTGAGTACACTTACAAGAAACGAAGCCAGAGAGATCGTCGAATCCCTCGGCGCCTCCGCAACGGACTCGGTTACAAAGACAACCGATTATGTCGTCACCGGCGAATCACCCGGCTCTAAGCTCGAGAAGGCAAGAGCCGCGGGCATCAAGATCATCGAAGAGAAGGATTTCCTAAAACTTACCGGCAGGAAATGACAGAAATGAAGAGGATGCACGTTATCATCTCCGGCAGGGTGCAGGGTGTCTTTTTCCGGGCACGTACCAGGGAGACTGCATTGGCTTTGAAACTGACGGGATGGGTCAGGAATCTCCATGACGGCAGTGTTGAGGCAATATTTGAAGGAGATGATAAGAATGTGGAGGCCATGCTGGAGTGGTGCAGAGAAGGGCCCCCGCATGCTATTGTCAAACACGTTGATGCTGACGAGAAACTCTACAGCGGCGAATTCTGCGATTTCCGTATAACCTACTGACGGCGAAACATTTTCCCGCCCATTCCCCCTTTAGCAAAGGGGGACGCTCAGGGTGATTTATTGAACCACGATGACTGCCTGCAATATGTTCAATGGAATTCCTTAAAAGTCTCTTCAAAACCCTTCATCGAATTAACAATCGTGGCATCATTGACACAGAAAGCGATGCGGAAATTTCCCGGCCATCCGAAGCCCTTGCCCGGAACGGTCAGAATTTTTCTCTTCGTGAGAGCCTTCACGAATTCGATGTCGTCGCCTCCGGGCGCCTTTGGAAAGAGGTAGAATGTTCCGCCCGGCTTTATAAATTCGTAACCGATGGATGAAAGGCCGTCGCAGAGGAGCTCTCTCTTTTTTCTGTATTCCTCCACGTTCACCGTCACGCCCTGTATTTTTGCGATCACCCTCTGCATCAAGGCCGGCGCATTCACAAAACCGAGCGTCCTAGTGAAAAGTATGAGGCCGCCCATGACACCTTCAACATCGGCAATCGCAGGATTGACAGCCAGATAACCTATGCGCTCACCCGCGAGCGAAAGGCTCTTCGAGTACGAAGAGGCCATTATGCTGTTTCTATATGCCGCGAGGATGCTCGGCACAGTGATGCCGTCGTAGACGATCTCTCTATACGGCTCATCGGAAACGAGGTAAATATCCTTGCCGTATGCCCTGCTTCTATCCTCCAACAGTTCCGCAAGTCCCCGAATCGATGCCTCGTCATATACCTTCCCCGTCGGATTATTGGGAGAATTGATGAGGACTATTTTCGTCTTTTCTGTAATGGCATCCCGCATGGCGGTAAGATCGAGGGAAAAATCATCCTTCGCCCTCACGAACTTGGCGGCACCGTTTGCGTTATCGGCATAAATTTTGTACTCCACAAAACATGGCACGGGAGCGAGGAGTTCGTCACCCGGTTCAAGAAGGACTTTACATATGACATTCAATGCCCCTGCCGCCCCACAGGTCATGATAATATGATCCGCAGTGAGCGGTACACAGTGATCTCTGCTGAGAGCCCGAGCGACAACCTGCCTCGTCTTAATATATCCTGCATTCGGCATATAGCCGTGGGCGCCGGCGACTTCCTCTGCTGCAACCTGGCGCAACGCTTTCCTAAACTCAACCGGCGGTTCAACACTCGGGTTGCCGATGCTGAAATCAAAAACCTGCTCCGCCCCGAATTGCTTCTTCAGCCTGTCACCTTCTTCAAACATCTTCCTGATCCAGGAAGACTGTGAGATGATGCCGCGAACTTTTTCAGAAACCGCCATATACCGCTCCTCATCGCCGATTAATGTGTACCGTGTGAATTATTAACACAGCATGCCTGCTGCGTCAATATGACGAATAGCCACACGAAACTGAATCTCGTTCTGGAAGTATTGCACTCGCGAAGTTAAATCTGCTCTGACAATGAACTGAATTAAAGATTTTCACAAAGTTTAGTACTGGATCTTCTGCTCCTCTCCTTTCTCAGGGGTTCATTATAACCTGAAACCGTCTCTTGTCTTATCCCTTCATCTGTCCACTTTCCTTTGAAACGCTACAAAAAATACGGCGAAAATAGAAAGTTGCCTGTTCCCTTTTTCTCTTTTAGCCGCTTTGAAGTTTACGAATCAAAAGAGGGTTACCTTCGTGATGAATAGCAACCCCCGTGATCTTTGACCGATTTTCTTAGCGCCGCCTCAGAATAGTTTTGGCAAGGCGAGAAGACAGATACTCACAACAATCGCATAATAGGTCGCTATGACCAAACAGAACGGCGCGATATCCTGAAATTTCAGTTTAAATGCCCCAAGAATGGGAAGTGCCCAGAAGGGCTGCACCATGTTGACCCAGAGGCTGCCGGCGGTGTAAGCATTGATGGTATCACCGGCACTGACACCGAGGGCCTTTGCCGCTGGCAAGATGTATGGGGCTTCAATAACAAACTTAGACCCTCCTGAGGGAACGAAGAAATCCACAAAACCCGTGTATATGAAAATGACCCAGGCATAAGTTCCATGTGTAGAGATCGAAATGAAGAAATTGGCGATGATTTGAGCAAGGCCCGAAAAACTAATCATCCCAAAGATTCCGGCATAGAGCGGAAACTGAATGATGACACCATAGACGGTCATGGTGCCCCGCTGAACGGATTCAACATAACTCTTCGTCGAACCATGCAGCAAGAGACCCAGAATCAGAAAAGTAAAGTTCAGGGTGTTCAGATCAAGTGCGGCGGCACCTTTGGTATAAAAAGTCTTACCAATCCAAAAAAGCCCGGCTAATGCAATCAAAAGCGGCAGGACCCAGGAGCGGTCCCAGCGTTCTGCGGGCGTGAGAATTTTTTTGTCAGCTGGTTTGTCAGGTGGGGTGATAAAAGCCGCGGCGGTGGCGTCATCGATTTCCACGGCATGTTCTTTTCTCGGTGCTATGGCCACGAGAACAAAGGGTGTCAACGCATACAACAACCCATTTGTGATAAGAAGCTTGATATCAAAGGTGGATTGACTCAGCGGGATAATGCCGGCAACCTTTTCCATGAAATGCCCAGGTGTGGCCATAAGAAGCTGAGCAGCCATGGAAGGACCATTGGCCACCACGATACCGGAGCATAATGCCACTGAAGCGATGAAAGGATAGTGGAGTCCCCATCCGCGTTTTCTTACAGCGAACTCCCGTCCCATGATAATGGCTGCCATCATACCAACACCCCAGTGGAGGTAATAAAGAATGCCGATGAACAAAGAGAAAAACACAATGACCTGAGTTTTTGTTTTGGGAAGATCTACCAGTTTAATCAATCCTCTCTTTACAGATTTGGAATCAGCTACGGTAAAGCCGGTGATCATTAAAAGACTCATCTGCATGGCAAATGTCAGCAAAGCCCAGAAACCCTTCACCCAGTCATCGACCAACTGGACGGGACCATGATTTGTCAGCCCCCATGCTGCGAGGAATACGATTACCGTTAAGGCCAGGGCAAAGATCATGGCGTCGGGAATCCAACGCAACGCCCAGTTGGCCAGGCCTTCTGTCAACCGGGATAACATCGTCCCTTTTTCTTTGAGAGCATCCGATTCATTCACTTCTACTGATCTCCTTTCATGATTATTTTACTCCTACTTCAGAGCCGTCTGCGGTCCGAGTTCACCCACTGCCCGCTTAATCCAGATCCAAGCATAGGATGGCGCATTTATTACCACATTTCATGTTGAAATTCTTCTTTTTTAGTCATGCCAAGGGATATATTGCCGAGAAAGTGGACATACAATGAAGCCTTATCCGGCATTCTTAAAATTGATCTGCCCCAGAACATGTGCGATATAAATTCGAAAATATGAAAGAGATTAGAGGAGAGGATTGTATGAATTACCCACGAATAACCGTTAACACTGCCCAAATGAATGGTGTGCCCTGTATTCGAGGTCTTCGTATCCCTGTGACAACTGTTGTCGGCATGCTTGCGCACATGGGATGAGTGAAAAAGATATTCTACAGGCATATCCTGATCTGGTTTTTGAAGATATTTGTGAGGCACTGAGGTATGCTGATGAGGAGCATCGTTTCGCCTGATACGAAAAGAATGCGAGAGTTACTTAGTTACTGAGCGTGAACAATACTTCCCCTGAACGCCCTTGACATTTGGGCGATCAATGTCTAAACTTCATTTAAGGCCATTACGAAAGAGGGAAACATGCCCATATACGAATTCAAATGCAAAAAATGCAGCAATACCTTTGAAGTTTTATTCCTGTCCGGAAGCGATAAACCGGCCGTAGCCTGCCCCTCATGTAAAGCAAGAAAGGCAGAGCGGTTGATGTCTAAGTTCGGCGGGAAGATCGGCAATACATCGTCAGCAGGCTGCTCGTCCTGTGCGGCTACATCCTGCAGCACAGCCTGATCCAATTAATTTCCTGTGGCAGGTCGCCACATCAAACAAGAATCAGCAATAATTTTTGTTGTAAATAGAGACGTAATTTACTATAAGCATGCAGCCCAGAAAGCGAGCTTTGAAAAGCTAAGTTTGAAGTCATCTAAGATTTCTCCTTTAAGTCGAAATGACAACGATAAATGGTCGAAAGCATAAATAGGAATACCGCGCGGTATTCCGGTTGAAATGACAAATGGGAAGAGAGTCGCGGCCTCATAGTCAAAACGACAAATGAGGACGGTAACGTACTATAGCAGTCGATGACAAAGCCGCAGGTCTTCGATGCCTGCAAAAAATACTTTTAGGGAAAGAGATGAAGACAATGAATATTCTTATGTTTGGACCAAATGGCAGCGGCAAGGGCACGTTCGGCGCAGTTCTGAGCGACAGATTTGGAATACCCCAGGTAGAGACAGGGGTAATTTTTAGGGACAACATCTCGAAAGGCACACCGTTGGGAAAAGAGGCAAAGACCTACATCGACAAGGGCGAACTGGTTCCCGATGGAATTACCATTCCCATGATTCTCAGCCGTCTCATGGAAAAGGATTGTGCAAAGGGATGGCTGTTGGACGGATTCCCGCGAAACAAGACGCAGGCTGTGGCCTTCTGGGACGCCCTCCAGAAAGAAAAGATAAAAATGGATTATGTTGTTGAGCTTATCCTCGACAGAGATACAGCCAAGAAGCGCATCATGGGAAGACGTTTGTGCCCCAAGGACAACAACCATCCAAACAATATTTACGTCAAGGCAAACCTGCCCGTGGAGAAGGACGGCAAGTTGTACTGCCGTGTCTGCGGGAGCCCGGGACTGCTGACCAGGGCAGACGATCAGGATGAAGCGGCCATTGACAAAAGGCATGGCATCTACTTCGACACAAACACAGGCACACTCGCCTCCGTCAACTACTTCAAGGAGAGGGTAAAGGTCATTCAGGTGGATACCGTACCAGGCGTCAAAGAAGTTACAGAGAATCTATTTAAATTAGTGAAGTAGAAATTAGTAGAAATAATGCATGAGAAAAGCCTTCCCTGCATACAAAGGGAAGGCTTTTTTGTTGGTGTCTCCAAGTGCCCGTCCCCGGCCACTCTCCATACCGATTCACAGGACATCAAATGGCAACGCACCTGAAACCAAGAACATTCGACGAAGTATTTTTGTCCATCGGATAACGGTTGGATAGACATATGGGACTATCGGAAATCCAGCTCCCGCCCTTTACAACGTGGATGTCAGTATTTTTTTCTCCGGGTTTCTGCGCCTCCCAGTTATCGAGCGTCCATTCCAACACATCTCCGAGGGTATCAGCAACACCATATTCATTGCCGAATTCGAGATACTTGTCTACGGGAGTAGTATCACCGATATAACTTTTCTCCACATTGCATGAATTGCCTGCCCATTCATTCCCCCACGGGTGGATGTTTCCTCGGGCGGTTCGTGCCGCAGCCTCCCACTCTTTCTCAGTGGGAATCCTCTTTCCCGTCCATGCCGCAAACGCACATGCGTCCTCCAAGCTGACCTGCACTACGGGATGTCTTCGCTTGTTGTGAAGCGATCCCCCGGGACCGTTCGGGTGATACCAGCATGCCCCCTGGATTTTTTTATAAAGCAAGTGGCTGTGCCAGGTGAACGTTTCCTTGCCGGTCATGCTGTCTTTAGCCTTCTGCGCGCGGGGCGTGTACACGAAGCCGTATCCGTTTTTCTCGGCTACGGTCCTGTAGCCCGTCTTCTCCACAAAAGTCTCAAAGAGGGCATTCGTGACGGGAAACTTGCCGATATAAAACTCCTGAAGGCGAACTGTTCCTTCAGGAAGCTCATTTTTTGCGAGGTCTTTCCCGCCAGTAATGTAATCGCCGCCTTTTATGAAAATATGCTGATTGTAAAATTTATCTCTTATACTGAGGTCGCGCTCGAATTCCTCGGACAGAAGCTTTGCCTTTTCCTTGATTGCTTCTTCGGAATAGGCGCTTTCGCTGAAGTCCGGCCCCAGCTTCGAAAGCACCTTCGCAGCCTCCGCAAGTTCAGCTAAGATTTCCGCCTTCTCGCGAAGGTCTTTGTCGGCAGCTTCGTAAACTTCCTCTATCTGTTCTTCAAGGATATCTTCAGTCTCAACTTCTGCGAGATCAGCATCTGCCTCCACCTCTTCTAATACTGCAGCGGCGGCGAGGTCAGTTTCTGTGACCTCATCTGACAATTCAGCTGTGCCTTCATACGCGGCATCATCCCGCGCCTCTCCCGCTTCGTTAGGGTCGTCGCGAATCTCTGTCAGTTCATCCTCTGCCATCTCAACTGCTGCTTCATCGGAAACATCAGCATATATCTCATCAACTACCTCTTCCGATACCTCCGACGTCCCATCCGGCACCTCTCCGGAAACGTCTGCCTCGACTTCATCGACTATCTCATCTGCCACTTCCTCTTCCATGACATCTTCGACATTCGTCACTGCAACCGCACCATCGGCGGCAACTTCAGTCATGGCACCGTCATTTAGTGACAGTCCCATTTTCCGAGACAAGTCAAGAAAGAGGCCTTTCATCCGATCAAAGCTTTCCAACCCCTGGACGGATTTTGCGCGGGTACCGGATTCTGTGAGTATATCGTTTACTGCATTCAGCATTTCCGTAATCTTGCGCACTGCATCAGTACCCTCTTCTCTGAGAATAGCGTCGAATGTCCCCAGCACCTTGTTTTTGGCGTCATCACACATATCAAAGATATTGCTTTGTCCGATGATGACCCCCTGAGGATTACCGCCTTTCTGATATAATCTCTTGAGATCCGCATTTATGCCCGACTTGACGCTGCTGAGGCTCTTTTTCTTGCTTTTGAGTAACTCACTGTCGCCATCCACGTTCCATAGTTTCTTAACCAGTTCTTCAGTGTCAATTGCCTGAATGGACGCTGTTGAGATTTCATCGGGATAGTATTGTCTTATGGCGTGGACGAACTTGCACTTTAGGGTATCCTTGTTCTTATAGCCAAGGTTGGCAATAGCTTCGTCAATTTCTTTAAGTTTTAAAATTGTGGCCACGGATAATCCTTTTCCGCCAAACACCCCGCAAAGCGGATCTATTTCATTCTTCTAACTTATATATCGATGAATCTGGGATTTTCTTTAATCGGGTGAATTTTTTGCCGCATTCGGTGAAAAATTCTCGCTGAATAGCAGAAAACATTTTTGTTCCCGCGAATATTTGCCGATATAGGGGTAAAGAGTGTCTGAAAACCTTTCCAAAAAACCAATGACTGCGAGAAATAAGGTAAGCGCATGAAAGACATTTTGAGGTCCCGATTCGACGAGATTATCGGTCGGAATTTTGAGCGTTTGACAGGAACAAAACAGGGAATCGGGGGACTTCCCTTGAATATTGCCACCATAGGATGCTTTATACTCCTCGGCGGGAGGGAAATTGAGATTGAAAAATCCCCCACAGACGCCGCCGAGAGATATACACGCGAAACATTTCTTGAGGAAGCCGCCGGTTTAGGTGTTGAGCCCGATGGTTACCTGGAAGCGGGGCTGCGGGATATGATTGAAAGAGGATACTTTGAGGTTGACTCCGAGGGCAAGATCATCGCCCAGGAATCTACGATGGCCATGACCCGCGTTCTGGATCGGATATTCCCTAAAATGACGGGCATCAATCTCCTTGCCTACATAGGGCAGACGGTTGAGGAGGCAATTACCGGACGCACTGATATGGGGGCGGCAACTTCACGCTTCGACCAGACACTGAAGCATCACGGGGTTCCTTTCTTAGCGCAGAGATCTCCTCAGACATCTCTTTCAACGAGTATTGATCCGACACCTCAAGAAACCCGCATGCGCCGTGAAGAGATATTAGCAGAATTATACAGTCGTGCAAAAACCCCTGAGAGCAATGCTTCATCCATATCGCGCACCAATAGAATCCTCGCTAGAGGCGGTGTCCTAAGAAGTATTAAGCTCGATGACATCCTCTCCAAAGATGCAAGGCCGTCCGAAAGTTTACGCGACGCAGAAGAAGAAAAGATGAATGACATGGTTGAAGCCGCTGGCAACGCTGCCGCTGCTCCCGCGCCCCACACAAATGCACGTGACACGGGTGATGAGGTTAAGATAAATAGCACGGCCCAAGAACCCGATGTTTCCGGCGTCGAAGAAACGGCCGCAGAAATTGAACAGAAAACTCACGCGGCCCCAGATGATTTCTTGCCGAACGCGGAGACAGCTGAGTTTATACGGGGAAAGGAAGAAGACGGGTTTGTTGACGGCGGAGTTCATGAGGAAGGCCCTACCGACGATGATGCTGTTGCCGACAAGATTGCCGCCTTTGAAAAAGACCTGTCATTCACGTGCCCCATATGCAGGACAAACGTGATCACGGAACAATCAACTGGCGCCGGCAAGAAATATTACACCTGTCCCTCAGGCAGCTGCAACTTCATAAGCTGGGGGAAGCCGCATCATATGGAGTGCAGGCGGTGCAAGAATCCGTTTTTGATAGAAGTATCAGACGCGTCCGGCGAGATGATCCTGAAGTGCCCCCGCGCAGCGTGCCAGCACCGCCAGAGCCTCAATCCAAAGCTGGTTAAAGTGGTGCGGAAGCGCGTAGTGCGAAGAAAGAGATAAGAAGCGCAACAAATATTTTCTGTGTCAAGACGATGCTGGGAAGGACAAATATTTAATACTGCAAGGCCGCTTACATTGCAGACAGTATTTAAACTTCCGATCTTTAATTTATTTTAACCGCGCAAAGAGCCTTTCTCATCTAAATAAATCAGAATGTCCTGGAAATTCTCATAATGCACGCATGCCGTGCCGTCCTGCCTGCATTTCTCATACAGGACTTCCTTGGCAAAGACAAGGTCTGCATCTTTCGCGGGACACACATCAGAATAACCGTTCCCTACGTAGATTACCTGGTCATAGTTTGACCGGTAGTTATTCAGGACGTCCTTCTTGCAGGTACCGCATTTCTCACATTTATCGTTCATCCGGGGAAACTCTATTGAGAGCTTATCGCCATCCCGGAAAACTGTGACATTGGAAAAGAATTCAATATCTTGGAGGTTGTTCTTTTTCAGTATCGCGTCTATATAAAAATCGAGGCCGTCGGATACGATCTTGAGATCCACTCCCCTGCGTTGGCAGAATCGATAGAACTCAAGAAAATGCGGATCTATCCTTTCGCGACTGCTGACAAATTCCAGCATCTGGGCCCTGCTACCTGTGAAGAACGAGGCCACCCGCGTATAGGCAAGCCGGGAGCCAATCTCACCTGCACAGTAAGCGCGGTCTATCTCTTCCCAGCCCTTATCGGTAAAGCGGTTGAGGATTTCATTACCCATGTCTACTGTGGAGACGGTTCCGTCAAAGTCACACAGGATCAGCATTCTCGGTTTCTTTGCGCCTGCACTCATGACTGCTGCTTTTTCTTATAATGCTTTATCAGAACATTAATACCGAAAAGGATCAAGAGCACGGGAATGAGGTACTTTGCAATTACGTGCAGATCGTACCCCCAGTTATTCACCAAAAGGAAAATCACCCCGGCCACGCCGATGAACCACCCCCCGATATCCTTGAGGCGCTGCATCAGCGTGCCCGCTGCAATTGCGATCAAGAGTACAGGCCAGCTCTTGTCGAACCCATAGATACCTGTGTTGTCCAGGATGATGAGAACGCCGAGCGTAATCAGGATCATGCTGCCCGTCAGGATATGCATTTTCCCCCTTGCCTCCATTTGCGGTCAACTCCTTCTCAAATAAAATCACTTAGCTCTCTCTACAAGGCTCAGAAAGGGTTTGATCAGATCAATCGGAATGGGAAAGAGCGTTGTAGAATTGTTCTCGGCCGCGATCTGATTCAAGGTCTGCAGGTACCGGAGCTGTAAGGACATCGGCTGTGTTTCCATAAGGGCGGCAGCTTCGATCAGTTTCTGGGCGGCTTGGAACTCGCCTTCCGCATTGATAACCTTTGCCCGACGTTCTCTCTCCGCTTCGGCTTGTTTGGCAATGGCCCGCTTCATCTCCTCAGGCAGATCGATCTGCTTGACCTCGACGTGAGAAACCTTGATTCCCCAAGGTTCGGTGCTCCGGTCCAGGATCTCCTGGA
>JBEKOL010000025.1:0-48709 GCA_049521775.1 Syntrophales bacterium | reverse complement strand
CACACGACTTTCTAATCACAAGGGTTGGGTAGGATGTTGTACAACTGATGGGGATAACCGCCTATGAAGATACCTTCAAATCCAAAAACACTTATGAAAATATCTTGACTGGAATAAACAAGGAAGATATTTACTTTTCCTTTGGATGGGGAAAAACAGCTTAGGCATTGCATGTTTCCACCGGTATTCAATGAACTGCCCAGATCATCAAGTCTAACTACTTGATTTGTAAGTTGACATCTATGTCCAATCAGTGATATCAGTTCGCAGGGTAGGGCGTTTCTTGGCTTATAACCTTTGAAACTCAAGATAGTTTGAATTCATGGAATAAAGGTGGGGGCATAAGTTTAGTATCAGGTCTTCAGAAACCCTCATCTATATTGGAGAAACACGGGTTCGACTCCCGCCGCCTCCGCATTCATTCACTAAATTGCTTTCTTGAAAAATATATGCTAATATTTCTCAGGGGTTGCAGATAGATACTAGAGGTTCAAATCCTATCGCCCCGACCATTTGTAGTAATCGTCTTTCCTGTCAAAAAATTCTAGAGGCTGAAATTGTTTTAAGAGCTATTTTATCATGGTTCAAGACCGGAAAGAGATTGTCTTAGAATTTATTCTTTTTATTTAGCTCTGTGCTATTCATGCTGCAAGTTAAACAATTCCGATATCATCTTGATAACTTAGGTTATCTTCTTTACGGGGAGAAATATGCTATGGCCGTTGATGGCGGAGCATTCGACGAGATTTTGTCATTTGCCGATAGCCGTCGCCTAAGTCTGCTTTTCGTCACAAATACGCACGGACATATGGATCATACGAATGGCAACGCAACCCTACTCAACGAAGCAAATGCCCGACTCCTGCGATATGAAGAGATACGTGGCACAGAAATCGAGTTGGAAGGCCAGAATATCAGAATCTACGACACCCCCGGACATACTGCTGACTCCCTCTGTTTTCATGTCGGTAATGCCTTGATTACTGGAGACACTCTTTTCAATGGTACTATTGGTAATTGCTTTTCAGGCGATTTAAAAGGCTTCTATCAGTCCATAAAGAAGATTATGTCCCTGCCAGGAAGTACCGTCATTTATGCAGGCCATGATTACGTGCAGGAAGCGATGAGCTTTGCAAGGAGACTTGAACCGGATAACGAGTATATAAAAATATTTGCTAAGAATTATAAGCAGGATCATGTTTTTTCTCGATTGATGGAAGAACTTAGAGTCAATCCTTACCTTCGTTTTAATGAACCTGGTATTATTAATCTTTTGAAGAAGAATGGCCTGCCCAGGAAGACGGAGTGGCAAAGATGGCAATCTTTGATGACTATAGACTAGAAAGACTGGAGGCAGCAAGGCATTAAACGGCTATTTTTCGTTAATTTTCAGGCGATAAGACTTTACTATGCGCACAGGATTGTATGATTTTTTTGACTGTGCAAGATTTGGAAGTTTCATATCGCTTTCTTTGTTGATGTACATATAGCCGGTGAATAGGTGTTTGGCACATTCGTTATCGAGGAACTGATATAACCCCTTTATAGATGCATTGGCCTTTTCAAAATTAAGTACACCCATCGTTTCAGTAAGATGAGAGCTGATTCCGAAGGCACTTACCGCTCCGTCTATTCGAATCAGAATCCCCTTAACCTCCAATGCATCAATATTGTTAAGAGCATTCATTGTTGCCATCTTTTCGCAGGCGAGGCTAACGCAGTTGTCTACATCGCATTTTCGCTGTTCACACCATACTTGCAAGAAATTTAGGCATTCCCGAGTATTGCCGCTATCTATCATTTCTATGTCCACTTTGCATCTGCTCAGGTACCTTTTCGAGAATTGATGGATCAAATTCCTCTGTTTGGCATATTTATTCCCCTTCAGTTGGATGAGATCCTGCTTAAGATAGATGTAATCATCGAACTCATCTTGTTCGGAAACCTCGAAATAGAATGCAATTTCTTTGGCGTCGTATTTTAGGAGGAAATCTTCCGGTACAAACCAGTAATCAGAAAAACAGAGCCTCTTAGCGAGAAGGAAGAGGTACTCAGGAGTAATGTCATCCGTAGAAGACATTGGCAGAATGAGATGGTTGTCTGCCGGATTGGCGGCAGATCTGTTGCATATAATTAAAGTGTTATCCTCAACTGCATAATGAGATTTCAGTTTTTGATTACTCCATACAATAAGTGATAATAGCGAATAGTTACATAGAGAGTATTGCTGACTTTTGAAAAATTCCTTTAGTTTGTGATAGTCACTGACTTCTAATTGCTTAAATTTCATAAAGATATTTGATGGAAATGCAAGAAAAATTGGCCCGGCCTCAAGCAGAGCGAATATAGATCTGCAACATGCCGGAATATAAAAACCCCCGGTCTTCGTGTCAAGCTCCATTAGCAGGATTTTTGATTTTGTCGCAGTATTAGTGATTGATATTGCATTAGGAGATATGCGAAAGCTTCAAAAATATTTTAGGAAGGAAATAAGTCAAGGTGGCCGAAAAAGTGCATAAAATAATTGCCGTTGACAATCTAAGATCGAATGAATATATAGTCAATGAGCGAGAGTGGCGGAACTGGCAGACGCACTGGACTTAGGATCCAGCCCGCCTCAGCGGATAGGGGTTCAAATCCCCTCTCTCGCACCAGATTCGGTGTTATATTCATAAATATCAAGGGGTTAATAACGCAGTGTCAGAAAGCATAATGGCCGTAAGAATCGAAGACGTCAGTCCGATAAAAAAGAAAATGCTGTTTGATATTTCATGGTTAGAGGTCAAAAAAGAATTAGACACAGTCTATAGAGAAGTGGCTAAAAAAGCCAAAATTAAGGGCTTTCGACCAGGGAAAGTGCCGAGGGATATTATCGAGTCCCTGTATAAAGAGCATGCAGAGGAAGAGGCCATATCGAATATGGTAAATAGATATTATTGGGAAGCTTTAAAAGAGAATAAGATCAACGCCGTTGCGCAACCGGACATAGATCAGAAAGGCATAGAAGCTGAGAAGAATTTTGTTTTTACCGCGATCGTTGAAGTGGAACCGACCATTGACCCAATAGGCTATGTCGGCCTCGAGCTTGAGAAAGAGAAGCATGACGTTAAGGATTCTGATATCGAAGCAAGACTTGAGGAAATCCGAGACATGTTCAGTACGATGGAAGAGGTGGAGGTTGATAGGGGGGTATCTGAAGGCGATTTTGTGGTTATTGATTTCGAGGGCTTTGTCCAAGGGAAACCCGTCAAGGATATGAAGGCGGAAAATTATCTTCTAGAAGTCGGCTCAAAGAGATTTGTGCCTGGGTTCGAGGAACAACTCATCGGTATAAGAAAGAACAAGACGGAACAAATAACAATTAAATTACCCGATGATTATCATGTAAAGAATTTAGCGGCGGAAGAGGTTATATTTTCTGTAACGTTAAAGAATATTAAAGAAAAGAAACTTCCTGAAGTCGATGATAAGTTCATTAAGAATTTTGACAAATATGAAAGCTTGCACGATCTAAAGAAGGATATCAGGAAGACCCTTGAAGAAGAGAATATTGCCAAGGAAAATTCGGCATTCAAGAGTCTCATAATAGACAAACTCCTCGAATGCAATCAGTTTGAAGTGCCACAGGCATTCGTAAACCGTCAAGTCTCTTATATGATAGATGACATGCAAAAAAGACTGGCCATGCGTGGTATTAAACGCGATGAGAGCCCTGAAAGATACAAGGAACTCTACGACCTTTACAAAGATGAAGCCGCGAAAATGGTAAGAACTATCCTTCTCTTGAAAAATATAGGCGAGAAGGTGGCTATCACCGTATCTGACCAGGAAATTGAAGAGAAGATAAGAGAACTGGCTCAATTGCGAGGACAGAATTACGATTCGTTGAAAGAATCATTGCAGTCAGGTAACATGATAGAAGATATAAGAAACGAGATAATGAACACGAAGGTATTTAGTTTTATAGAAGACAAAGCTAAAGTCGAGATAGTTAATAAATAGATTAAGGAAGGCGAAAAAATGCCCTTAATTCCGATGGTAATCGAACAAGATGGAAGAGGTGAAAGAGCCTTTGATATCTATTCAAGGCTCCTGAAAGACAGGATTATTTTCTTGGGTACGGCAATTGATGATGATGTCGCAAATCTGATTATTGCCCAGATGCTGTATCTCGAATCTGACGATCCCGACAAGGAAATATTCTTTTATCTGAATTCTCCGGGAGGCAATGTAAGTTCGGGAATGGCGATATATGACACGATGCAGTATATAAGACCTTCAGTCTGCACAGTCTGCATGGGTCAGGCGGCAAGTATGGGGGCGTTGCTCCTTGCAGCAGGTGAAAAGGGAAGAAGAACGGCCCTTCCGCATTCAAGAATACTGATCCATCAGCCGCTCGGTGGATTTTATGGTCAGGCGACTGACATAGATATACAGGCGCGTGAGCTCCTGCGTATGAAAGAAGAGTTGAATGTAATTCTGGCAAGTCTAACGAGTCAACCTCTTTCAAAAATACAGATGGACACCGAGAGGGATTACTTCATGACGTGCGAACAGGCAAAGGAATATGGTATCATCGATGAGATCATCGTGAAGAGACAAGGCCAAAACTGAGAAAGAGGTATTGGAGATGGTGAGGAAGAGCAAGGATAGTCAGGGCGGTCAAGGCATTTTATTTTGTTCTTTTTGCGGAAAGAATCAGAACGAGGTAAGAAAGCTAGTTGCCGGTCCGGCTGCATATATATGCGATGAATGTATTGAACTGTGCCGGTGCATAGTTGAAGAGGAATGTGAGCCGACAATTAGTGAAGAATTTCAGAAAGGCATACCGGAGCCCCGAAATATAAAGAAATTCCTCGATCAGTACGTAATAGGACAGGAAAGGCCTAAGAGGGTTCTTTCGGTGGCTGTTTATAATCACTACCGGCGGTTGTTCTCGAATGTGGATCTGGATGGGGTGGAAATACAGAAAAGTAATATTTTATTGATCGGCCCTACGGGATCAGGGAAGACGCTGCTTGCGAAGACCTTGGCGAAGCTCCTCAATGTACCGTTTGCGATTGCCGATGCGACAACCCTGACAGAGGCAGGGTATGTGGGAGAAGATGTGGAAAACATCATACTTAGTCTTCTCCAGAATGCAGATTACGACGTTGAAAGGGCAGCTAAGGGCATTGTATATATCGATGAAATCGACAAGATCGCAAAGAAATCGGGAAATCCTTCTATTACGAGGGATGTCTCAGGAGAAGGCGTGCAGCAGGCCCTTCTGAAGATAATAGAGGGGACGCTCGCGAATGTTCCGCCAAAAGGAGGCAGAAAGCATCCGCAGCAGGAATTTATCCAAGTTGATACTACGAACATATTATTTATCTGCGGCGGAGCTTTTAATGATCTTGAAGACATCATTTCGAAGAGACTCAGTGCGTCAAGCATGGGCTTTGGCGCCGATGTCAAAAGCAAGCGGCATAAGAAGATCGGCAATCTTTTATCGGAGGTGCAGCCGGAAGACCTTCTTAAATTCGGTATGATTCCAGAATTTATTGGACGTTTGCCGGTAGTCGCCACACTGAACGAATTGGATCAGGAGGAACTGGTAAAGATATTAATCGAACCAAAAGACGCGATCACAAAACAATACAAAGTATTATTTGATCTTGAAAGTGTTAAACTGAAATTTACAGACGGCGCTCTTCGAGCCATAGCTAAATTATCTGTTGAAAGGAAGTCAGGCGCTCGGGGATTGAGATCGATTCTAGAAAATACGATGCTTGATATCATGTATGACTTACCTTCCAGGAATGATGTGAGGGAGTGTGTAATTACAGAAGACGTTGTTATGAACAAGGAAAAGCCAATATTGATTTTTGAAACAAAATCAGAAACTGCATAAACAGAGAGTGAATTATGGGAAATAGAGACATGTTTGATTTTTTGAAGAATAGGGAAAACGATCTTGCGGCAATGACGATGCCGCTATTGCCATTGAGAGACGTCGTCGTGTTTCCGCACATGATAGTGCCACTCTTCGTGGGCAGAGAGCGGTCCATTGCCGCACTTGAGTCCGCCATGAAGAGTGAAAAAGGTATATTCATGGTGGCGCAGAAGAGTGCCCAAAAGGATGAACCGACGGAAAGCGACATTCATAAAGTAGGCGCCATAGGGGTTATTATCCAGCTCTTAAGGCTTCCGGACGGGACAGTCAAGGTCCTGGTGGAAGGGAAGAAGCGGGGCATAATTAAGGAATATCTGGCAAATGAAGATTTCTTCCTGGTAAATGTTGAAGAGATCCAGGATCTTGATGACAGAAATCAGGTAAAGGCTGAAGCTTTAACGAGAAACATCCGGGAATCTTTTGAAAACTATGCAAAACTCGGCAAAAAAGTGCATATGGAAATGGTCAGCACAATTGCTTCCATAGACAGCCCTTCGAAGTTGGCAGATGTCGTTGCCTCTCATATAAGCCTCAAGGTTGAGGAAAAGCAAAAACTGTTGGAGATATTTGATGTCAATGAAAGACTTGAAGCCGTCTACGAGTTGATGCTCGGAGAGATCGAGATAATGGAGGTTGAAGAAAAAATAAAGCGACGGGTCAAGAAACAGATGGAGAAGACCCAGAAAGACTATTATCTCAACGAGCAGATGCGAGCTATCCAGAAAGAAATGGGAGAGAAAGATGACTTCAGGAATGAGATATCCGAACTCGAAAAAAGACTAAAACAAAAGAAATTATCGGAAGAGGCGCATAAGAAGGTCAGGCATGAGATTAAGAAACTACAGATGATGGCCCCCATGTCTGCGGAAGCGACGGTAGTGAGGAATTACATCGACTGGCTGCTTGATATGCCTTGGGCCGAGAAGACGGAAAACAAGCATACACTCAAGGAATCTGAGGTAATCCTGGAGGAAGATCACTATGGTTTAAAACAGGTGAAGGAGCGGATTTTAGAATACTTGGCCGTTCAATCTCTTGTGAAGAAGAATAAAGGCCCCATACTTTGTTTTGTTGGTCCTCCGGGAGTCGGAAAGACTTCCGTTGCGAAATCCGTCGCTCGCGCAACAAATAGGAAGTTTGTCAGACTTTCTCTTGGTGGTGTCAGGGACGAAGCGGAGATTAGGGGACACAGGCGTACCTATATAGGGGCCCTGCCCGGCAAGATAATACAGCTGATTAAGAAGGCGGGATCGAATAATCCTGTATTCTGTCTGGATGAGGTGGATAAACTGAGTTCCGATTTCAGAGGGGATCCGTCAGCGGCACTACTGGAAGTTCTTGACCCGGAACAGAATAATGCTTTCAATGATAATTATCTTGAGGTGGACTACGATCTGTCTGATGTGATGTTTATTACCACAGCTAATATTCTGCAAACAATACCGCCTGCCTTGCAAGATAGAATGGAAGTGATTCGCCTCGCCGGTTATACTGAACCGGAGAAGTTGAACATCGCCAATAAATTTCTCGTCGCAAAGGAGATGGAGGCTAACGGTCTCACAAAGGACAGCATAGGTTTCTCAGATGGAGCTTTGCTGAGCATTATCAGACAATATACGAGGGAGGCGGGCGTCCGAAACCTGGAAAGGGAGATTGCATCAGTTTGCAGAAAAGTCGCCAAGGAAATAGCGACAAATGGCGCAGGCCGTAAAGTCAAGATCACTTCAAAATCGATGTCTAAATATCTGGGTGTACCGAAGTTCAGGCATGGAGAGGCTGAAGGAAAGGACGAAATCGGTTTGTGTATAGGACTGGCCTGGACTGAAGTCGGTGGAGAGCTTCTTGTCATAGAATCTTCCCTGATGAAGGGAAGCGGAAAGATGGTAATGACTGGTAAGCTGGGTGACGTAATGCAGGAATCCGTCCAGGCAGCCCTGACATACGTCCGCGCCAGGGCAGATAAGTTCGGTCTTGAGGAGAATTTTTACAAGGAAACGGACGTTCATGTGCATGTGCCCGAAGGCGCCATACCGAAGGATGGGCCATCCGCAGGGATAGCCGTGGCCACTTCCATTGCCTCGGCTTTCATGAAAAGGAAAGTTCGCGGAGATCTGGCCATGACTGGGGAAATTACGCTCAGGGGCAGGGTATTACCTATAGGCGGACTGAAAGAAAAGCTGCTTGCGGCGCATCGCGCAAATCTGAAGACAGTAGTTATACCCAAGGATAACGAAAAGGATCTGGCAGATGTGCCGGCTAATGTTTTAAAGGTTCTGGAAATTGTCTTTGTGGATCATATGGATGAGGTTATGAAGGTTGCCTTCGTTGCGGGTGACGAAATGCAAAGATATGAGGAGCGTGAGGAAGAAGCATCAGTGAGTGTGCCGTCTATTAAGATGACAGAAGCGATTTATCCTCTTGAACACAGGAATGCAAACGAAAAGCTGAACTAATTACTTCTTGACATCAGGAGATACAGTTGTTATGAAAAACGTCAAAGGCGGGTAGCTCAGCAGGGAGAGCGCCACGCTTACACCGTGGAAGTCACAGGTTCGAGTCCTGTTCCGCCTACCAAAGAAAAAATAGATGATAATCTATACATTACTTATTGCGTATTGAGCGATAGAGCAATAAGGTCTTGAGAGTTAAAATCATAGTGTCATTTTGGGGTCGTAGTTAAGATGGTTATAACGCCGGCCTGTCACGCCGGAGGGCGTGGGTTCAAGTCCCATCGACCCCGCCAAAAATAAAGAGGGGTTGACCATTAGGTTAACTCCTCTTTTGTTTCTATTTACAAACAGACTTACAAGTGCATTAGAAGAGGATAACGTGAAATACGAAGGAGATATAATAAGGCCGCCGAGTGAGGCCAGCAGCTTATTGTTGCAAGTGACGGTGGGCTGTTCCCACAATAAGTGTAGCTTTTGTCCCGCATACAAGGAAAAGAAATTCAGGATAAAGTCATACGATGAAATTCTTGAAGATATCCTTGAAGCCAGCCACTGGCACTCTATTGATAAGGTTTTTCTTTGCGATGGTGATGCCCTCATTATACCGCAGGAAAGGCTCATTCAGATATTGGGTTTGATACGCACACATATCAAGGGTGTGAAAAGAGTCGGGACATATGCCAATGCCAAGAGCATTTTGAGAAAAGCGATTGACGAATTGGTTGAATTAAGAGAGCTCGGTCTAGGGATCGTGTATCTTGGCATCGAGACCGGTAACGATGAATTGCTAAAAATGATAAGAAAAGGGGTTACAGCTGCACAGATGCTTCAGGCCGGCCGCCGAATCAAAGAAGCCGGCATAGAGCTATCTGTTACTGTTATGCTCGGTCTGGGAGGCAGCGAGCAGAATGCGGAACATGCCAATGATACGGCAAGGATTCTAACTGATATAGATCCTGAATATGCAAGTGCCTTGACGCTTATGCTTATGCCCGGAACACCATTGTATTCGGAATACGAATCGGGAAATTTTAAGCTGCCCGATAAGTTTGATTTGCTGAGAGAATTGGCCAGTATTATTGACAAGTCCGATTTTAGCGGCTGTTATTTTACGTCGAATCATGCCTCAAATTATCTTCCGATAAAGGCAAGGCTGCCATCAGAAAAGGAGAAGACCGTAACTGCGATATATAAAACGATCAAAGAGAACGATGTGAAATCTCTGAGGCCGGAATATATGAGAGGCTTCTAATAGAAGGGATCCGGTTATTTTGGGCAATAAAATACTCGCAAAAATCAGGGATTTTTTTTCTGCCGACAAACAGGCGCGTCTGGAGGAGGAAATCCAGTCCATAATAGACGCCGGGGAAGAGAAGGGTCTTATCGATCAGCAGTCCGGTGAGATGATTCAAAGCATCCTTGAATTCCGGGACACAGTAGTCAGAGAGGTGATGATTCCGAGAACGGAAATGGTGGCTATCAGAAGCGATGCGACTATCGAAGAGATCCTTGAGCTTACGATTAAATTTGGACATACGAGGATACCCGTGTATGCTGAGAATGTGGATAACATCGCCGGCATCTTGAATGTTAAAGACCTTCTAAAGTTTTGGTCAAAACCTATAACGGAAACGGATATCCTATCTAGTCTGCGAAAACCATATTACATTCCTGAGACAAAGAATACAGATCATCTGCTCCATGAATTGAAGCAAAAGAAGTATCACATGGCAATTGTCATAGATGAGTATGGTGGGACATCCGGCCTCGTCACCCTCGAAGACCTCATTGAGGAAATTGTTGGAGAAATCCACGACGAACATGACGCGAAGAAAGGCAATATTGTCGAGTTAAGCGATGGTTATACCATAATTGACGGAAGGGTGGAGATTGAGGCTGTTGAAGATTACTTGGGCCTGAAGTTTCAAGAGGGAAAATTTGAGACCCTCGGTGGATTCATTCTTAACCTGCTGAGAAAGATTCCAGTGACGGGAGAGGTTATTCATGTCGATAATCTGGAAATGATAATTGATTCAGCGGACGAGCGAAGCGTAAAAAAGGTCAAGTTAAGAAGGTTGGATGGATCCCAAGTAGGGAGGGGAGGGGCAGTGATAAGAATTGAAAGCGAAAAGCTTGAGGATAAATAGGAAAATATTATTTTTGAGTATTGCATCGGGAATCCTCCTCTTTCTTTCCTTTCCCAAACACGGTACGGGGATAATGGCATGGGTGGCCTTGATTCCCCTTTTTTTTGCCCTCAGGGATGCTGATAATTTCCGGGATGGTTTGATCGCAGGTTTCGCGGCAGGCCTTACGTTCAACATAGGCCTCATGTACTGGATTACATTTGTCGTTGTCCATTATGGACATCTCGCATATTCCATAGGCATTTTTCTCATGGTGCTTGTGGCGGCGTACTTGAGCATATACGTTGCTCTGTTTGCAGCAGGTCTTGCATATTTGTCAGGCAAAGGCATCTCCAGAATTATCGCGGCGCCGGCCTTGTGGACGTGTCTGGAATATGGGAAGTCCCATCTGTTGACGGGATTTCCCTGGGAGAGCCCGGCTTATTCTCAATATCTTAATAGGCATCTAATTCAGGCAGTTGATATTACCGGCACGTATGGTATCACCTTCATTATCGTCCTCGTAAATGTAGTTATTTACGATTTCCTGAATGAGAGATTCAGAGGCAGGCGGGTAATGGTAGAGGTGGCTTTGTGCTGTATAGTCATACTTGGCATCTATTGTTATGGTTACATACGCATTGGCCAAATAGACGATGTATCGCGGATAGCGGAAACGTTGGATGTATCAGTTATTCAGGGGAATATAGATCAAAGTGTTAAATGGAATCCCGACTTTCAGAATGATACGATCAGCGTGTATAGAAATCTCTCCCTAAAGAAGATATCATCAGCACCGGGATTGACCGTGTGGCCCGAAACTGCGGCACCATTCTTCTTCCAGGATAGGAACAAGATGCAAAGCGAGATTCTGGATGTTGCCCGCATTTCGGAGGATTGGCTCCTCTTTGGCAGTCCCAGCTATCAGAGGACTTGTGATGCAGACGCAGGGTGTGTAGCTCTCTTGAACAGTGCTTTTCTATTATCACCGCAAGGAAAGATTCATGGGCGTTACGACAAGGTGCATCTGGTCCCATATGGTGAATACGTGCCACTAAGAAAAATGTTTCCCTTTATCAATAAATTCGTGGTCGGTGTGGGGGATTTCCGTTCAGGTGAAGGCTATAAGCCTCTAAGCATGAATGATCATAAGCTTGGCGTTCTGATCTGTTATGAAGGGATATTTCCCGAGGCAAGCAGGGCGTATAAAAGAATGGGGGCTGATTTGCTTGTGAATATTACAAATGATGCATGGTTTGGAAGAACATCGGCGCCATATCAACATCTTTCCATGACCGTATTCAGGGCAGTGGAAAATCGCCTATATATAGCGAGGAGCGCAAATACGGGAATCAGTGCCATAATCGATCCTACAGGAAGGATCGTCGCACAAACGGAATTGTTTGAAAGAACGGCCTTGAGAAATACGATAAAATTTATTAATGATAAGACATTCTACTCGGTATACGGGGATGTTTTTGTTCTAATTTGCATGTTAGCCTTAATTCTTTGCATAATAATCAGTTTGAGGAGGAGAAATGTTGACGCTTACAGGAATCAATGAAACCATGATGGAATTGAAAAAGAGAATAGATCATCTCGGAGAGTGTCTTTGACATCACAGAAAAAGAAAAACACATCAAGGAACTTGAAAAAGCATCACTGAGTGAAAACTTCTGGAATGAGCAGGATAAGGCACGTGATACCCTGATAGATAAGAATAAGCTGGAAACGATTGTCAATAACTGGAAAAAGTTAAAGAACGACATCGACGACATAGAAATCCTTTTGGATCTGGCACGAGAAGAAAGTGATGAGCAAACTGTAGAAGAGATCGAAAAAGACTTAGACAGGCTAAGAGCATCCGTAAGAGACGAAGAACTGAAACTTATGTTGGGGTCTCCGCAGGATGCAATGAATTCGATAATGACAATACATGCGGGAGCGGGGGGGACCGAGGCCCAGGACTGGGCGGAGATGCTGCTGCGGATGTATTTGCGATGGGCCGAGCGGAAGGGTTTTTCCACTACGATTATCGATTATCAGCCCGGTGATGAAGCGGGTCTAAAGAGCGTTTCCATGACTATTGAAGGAGGCTATGCATATGGCCATGCCAAGGCGGAAATCGGCATACACAGGCTTGTGCGCATATCGCCTTTCGATTCCGGAGCGCGCCGGCACACATCATTTGCTTCCGTTTTTGTCTATCCTGAAGTTAACGACGAGATAGTCGTGGAAATCGACGAGAATGATCTTCGCATAGATACCTATCGGGCCACGGGCGCGGGAGGCCAGCATGTCAATAAGACTGATTCTGCCGTAAGGATCACGCATCTGCCGACCGGGATAGTGGTGCAGTGCCAGAATGAACGTTCTCAGCACAAGAACAAAGCTATGGCTATGAAATTCCTGAAGTCGCGTCTTTATGAAATGCAGCTTCAGGAACAGAAAAGAAAGATAGACGAACTGAACAAAGCGAAGAAAGACATCGCCTGGGGCAGCCAGATAAGATCCTACATCCTTCACCCTTATAAATTAGTCAAGGATCACCGGACAAATCTTGAAGTCGGCAATGTGAATAGGGTCTTGGACGGCGATATAGATGACTTTATTGAAGCATATCTATTGAATTAAAACTATAATGAATATGCAGAATATGATATAGACAGCTCGGATCTTGCACCTTCTGATGCCAAGGTCGATAGTCGTATACAACCAGAAAGGAGTCCGTTGAGATGTCGAGAGAAACCCGATTTCTCCTGCCACTTATTTTTATATGCTTGCTTATCTGCCAGATATTTCCAATCAGAAATGCCTGCGGACAGATGAAGACCGGAGATGAACAGTCTCTCATTGTCGTCGGTCCGCAAAAATCAATAGACAATAACACAAAAGAAGTGTCCCCGTTGCCCAAACAAGGGCCTCCTTCGGATGGTGCAGTGAATGAACAAGAAAGAGAGCAGGGCAGGGACATAATGGAAGAGGCGCTTGAACTCCTTGACGAATCGAGAGAATACTGGGTCAAGGGCGATCTGGAAAATGCCTTAGATTTGCTCGATCAGGCTTATGCGCTGCTTCTTGATACGAATGGAGAGCCTGATATCGCTCGCCAGAAGGATGACATACGTCTCCTCATATCAAAGCAGATCCTTGCTATCTACTCGGCGATGCACACTACGACAAGCGGTAAGCACAGTGAAATACCGCATGTCGTCAATTCGGATGTGGAGAAAGAAATAAGGCTCTTTCAAACAATAGAAAGAGATTTTTTTATCCAGTCACACGAGCGTTCCGCATTCTATCGGCCTATAATCTTGAGAGAGTTGAAAAATGCAGGCTTGCCTGAGGAGCTGTCATGGCTTCCCCTGGTTGAAAGCGGATTTAAAATTCGTGCCTTGTCACGGGCCCGCGCCCTCGGCCTTTGGCAGTTTATTCCTTCCACGGGTTATAAGTACGGCCTAAACCGCGACGAATGGCTCGATGAAAGATTGGATGTTGAAAAATCAACCAAGGCTGCCATTGACTATCTGAATGAACTGCACGGTATGTTCGGCGACTGGCTCACAGTTCTGGCAGCGTACAATTGTGGAGAAGGAAGGGTACTCAAGGTCATATCGAGGCAACATATCAACTATTTCGACAGATTCTGGGACCTTTACCGTCAACTCCCTTATGAGACGGCTCGTTACGTACCCCGTTTCCTTGCGACTCTACAAATTATAAAGAACCCTAAGAAGTATGGTTTCGATCTTAATGAGAGTCTTGAAAGGCAAAATCCCTATCGTTATGAAACGGTGAAAACAGATAAATCCATGCGTCTGCAGGATATCGCACGTCACCTCGGAACCTCGGAGGAGACAATTGTTACGCTGAATTCGGAGCTAAGGCAAAATATAACGCCTGATAAAGAATATAATCTCAAAGTGCCTCCGGGAATGGCCGAAAAAGCTGCCAAGATCATGGATGAAGTTCCGAAATGTGAGAAGCCACGTGAGGTATTTGTGCACTACAAGGCGAAACGGGGAGAGACGATCGTTTCGATCGCGCGTAAATACAGGACATCTGTGAGTGCGATAATGGCGTATAACAACGTATCCAGCAGAAAAAGGCTGAAAACCGGCCAGAGATTGATCATACCCGTTCACGACACTGGTTATGCGAGTGTTAGATCAACTCAACAATCAGACAAGGATGATATCCAGGTAAACGGCGAAACAATCAAATACAGGGCGAAAAAAGGCGATACCCTTGCGTCCGTCGCGAAGCGCTTTGATACAACTGTTAATGAAATTAGAAGGTTAAACAAATTCAAAAAGCGCAAGACGCTCAAAGGCGGTCAGGTTATCCTGGTAAGTAACAAGAACGGAGAAAAGCAACAGAGCATAGGGTCAGACAAAGAAACGCATAAGAAGCTCCCCAAGAGAAACAAAGAAGCGTCATCTAACGAAGGTGGGAAAACATACACGGTGCGAAATGGAGACAGCTTGGGTAAAATTGCGAAAAAGAATGGAATAAGTCTTGATAAAATCCTTGAAATGAATAAATTGGCCCGTGAAGATAATATACATCCTGGTCAGGTTATAATCCTGAAATGATGTTACTGTCAGCGAATCTCGTAACGTTTCAGCTTGTAGAATAGCTCCTGTTCCTTCCTCCTCATTACTTGAGTTTTCACCTGACTGGCATTTTCATGATCGTAATTGAGAAGATGAAGAATGCCGTGAATCATAAGGAATGCGAGTTCGTCATTAAAAGCGATACCAGATCTCTCTGCATCCTTGAAGGCTGTTTCCACAGAAATTACAATGTCGCCCAGGATGTCGGGATTGATATCCCCGAAATCCCCTTCAGCAAGAGAGAACGATATAACATTTGTGGGATAATCCCTGCTTAAATAATTTCTGTTAATTTCCCTAATCTCCCTGTCATCGACAAACAGCAGGCCTATAACCTTATCGCTGCAATTGAGATGCTTCATAATTCTACTCATTGCCCTTCGCACACTGCGTCGGTCAATGCTTATTTGGTTCTGCCTATTTTCTATTATAATTGGCATGGTTTTTTTTGCTGCCATTAAGTTCGCGTATAACGGGAATGGGATAGTTAAACCTTGGGTGGAAGATGCCGTTTAGAATCATCGTGAAGTTTTCTGCTATTTTGTTCAGATCATGAAGGGTAATTTCACATTCATCGAGCTGGCCATCCATAAACACTTTTTCAATTCTTTCTCGCACAAGGTTCCTGATTCTTGCCGGTGTTGGAGAAGATGACGCCCAGTAAAAATATGGCGGAACACCATCTTGGGAATGCTTTTTTTTGAAAAGTGCGTTATTAGCTTTTTCGCTTCGTTTGCTTCTTGATGACTTGCGCAAGCGTGGATAGTTTGAGATATTCTGCTATCATGAAGACAATTGTTTCTTGTTTTTCCTCTTTCCTCTATCCAAATGGTTGTACGCCCGTATCACGTCCTGCACGAGGGGATGTCTGACCACATCGATTTCTGAAAAAAGGACAAACTTGATATCTCTGACTTTCTTAAGAATTGTTTCTGCCTCTATGAGGCCGGATATCTTATCATGCGGGAGATCTATCTGGGTTATATCACCAGTAATGACGGCTTTCGATCCGAATCCCAGCCTGGTCAAGAACATCTTCATCTGTTCAGAGGTAGTGTTTTGCGCTTCATCCAGAATGACAAAAGAGTCATTTAATGTCCTCCCCCTCATGAATGCCAGAGGAGCGACTTCGATGACCCCCTTATGGATGAGGGCGGACGCCTTGTCAAAATCAATCATGTCAAAAAGAGCATCGTAGAGCGGCCTGAGATATGGGTTAACTTTTTCTGCAAGGTCGCCGGGCAGAAAACCGAGTCTTTCGCCTGCTTCAACGGCAGGCCTTGCCAGAACAATCCTATTAACTTTCTTATCAAGAAGCGCGGAGACAGCCATGGCCATAGCGAGGTACGTTTTGCCTGTTCCCGCAGGACCAATCGCAAAGACAATATCGTAGTTTCTGATCGAATCAATATATATTTTCTGGGCGATGCTTTTGGGAGTAATTGAGCGTTTTTTTGAGGAAATGAAGACCGTATCAAGGAATATCTTTTCGAGATCTATTGCTCCGTTACTAGAAAGAATCCTGTGTGCATAGTCGATATCCGCCGGATATATGGGATATCCTTTTTCCAATAACACATGGAGTTGAAGAATAAGATTATGGACAAGATCCACAGCGACCTCTTCACCAGCTATGGTTAGGAGATTGCCGCGCACACTTATCTTTACAGGCTCAAATTTTTCAATGAGTTTAATGTTCCTGTCATGTTCGCCCAGGAGACTTCTCAGGAGGTCATTGTCTGTAAAACTGATCTTCTTAACGCAGCTGAAGTCGGCCGTTTGCTTCAATGAAATAGGCTACCTCATGAAAGATTATTAAATAATATTGAATACTACTTCCCAACCACGCCAAAAAAGCAATTTATGCTATCATGCGGTGTTTCGCATTGCAATCAGTTTTACTCTCGACATCTATTGCTTTTGTAGGAACAGATTAGCGTACACTTTGGCATTTCCCATCATGTTCGAAATTAGGCAGTTTTCGTTGGGTTGATGGGCTGTGTGTTGCATCCTGGACCACACTGCGGCAGGGTATTTATTCTCACGAAATATTGCAGCAATAGTCCCTCCACCTATTCCCCGAGGAGTTGCTTCAACATTATAAACGTGTCTGATGGCTTCTTTAAGGACTGCAACAACGGGGGCGTCGTGCGGCGTGGGAGGAGGCGCCTGAGTTTCCTGAACCGTCGTGATCTCTACGGATACATCAAATTGTTTTTCGATCTCGTCAGCAATCCCCCTTATTTCATTAAAAACATGGGAAAGAGGATATTGAGGCAGGATCCTGCTATCCATATAAAAGACATCGTCTCCGGGAATGGTGTTGATGTTGGGAATATTGGGTTCTTTCTTTGTCGGTTGAAAGGTACTGGTCTGTGGCTCGTAAAATGGATCAGAAGCAGCAAAAATGTTATGAAGTCTGTCGAGCGAAACTACGAGATTAGATGCCGCATGGAATGCATTCTTTCCCAAGCCGGGTCTGCTGGCATGACACTGTTTGCCGATTGTTTTGAAGCGTAGCCATAAGATACTTTTCTCCGCTATTTCAATCATCGTTCCATCTTCGTTTCCAGAATCCGGAATCACTATGATATCCGTTTTGCGAAAAGGATTCTCTTTACTTTGTAAGATATATGATAAACCGAAGCGGCTTGCCGTTTCTTCATCGGAAACAAACGCCAAGCCTATTGAACATTGTGGTTTAATGCCTTCATCCAAGAAGGCCTTAGCTGCAAATATGGATGACACTATATCTTGCTGATTATCTTCAGTGCCCCTCCCATAGACTCTACCGTTCTTTACATAGCATTTGAAAGGATCTTCATCCCAGAGTTCCAGTTCTCCGGGTGGAACTACATCCATATGTGTCATAATCCAAACAGTCTTTTGGGGATTATTACCAGGTATAGTTACCACCAGATTGGGACGGATACCCGAAGGCGTTCTGCTATCCGGTGCGTTTATTTGAACAATGTTGGAAAAATTCATGACAGTGAGATATTTGAAAATAAATTGAGCTTTATTAAATTCGCCATCGCCGCCATTATCGCGGGACATGGCGGGTATGGCAGTCAGATTAACTTGCAATTTGATCATGGAATCTTCATAGGAGTCGATCCGTCTAAGACTTCTTTGGAAAGGTTTCATATCACTCACCGCTGATCTTCAATCAGGGAAACATTTCCGAAGCTGGTCTGGACCTGATTATAAGCGCTTTCATTGCCTAAGATGAAGGTAACAGTTTCATCGGGTGAAAGATATTTCATAGCCACTCTCTTCAACTCGTCCAGCTGAACCTTAGCTATCTTGTCCCTGTAGGTGGCAAGATAATCGGGAGGCAGTTTATCGTATTCAATCATCAATTGTTGACCGGAAATCTGATCCGCAGATTGAAAGGAAAAAATGAAATTGTTGTTAATAGATTTTGTCGCCCACGCAAGCTCTTTTTTATCAACAGACGTCATCCTTACATCCTCCACAATTGACCGCAGGAGTGAAAGCACTGTGGCCGTCGATGCAGATTTCGTCATTGCATAGGCCCCAAAAACTCCGTAGTCGCTTCTCTTTGTATAAAAGCTCCCCGTACTGTATGCGAGCCCCCGGCTATTTCGTATTTGCTGAACGATTCGGGACTTGAAACCGCCGCTTCCGACTATAAAATCAAGGACCTCAAAAGGGTATGCGTCCGTCTCCTTTTTACCGGGAGCAAAATTGGCACAGATAATTATGGACTGAGGAGTATTTTTCCGCAGAAAATAAATACGCCCTTTTTGCTTTGTAGGTATTGGAGGAACGACATTATACTTCCTGGACTCATTCCACGATCCGAGATACTGCTTAATTTTGGCGACGACCTCTCCCTTCGAAATTGCGCCCGTGATCGATATCATAATGTTTTCCGGATAAAAAAATTGCCTATGAAACTCTCTCAGGTCATCTCTCCTGATGCTAGTCACAGATGCTGTTGAGGGAAATCTCCCGGCGGGGTTATTCTGGTAAAGAACTCTCTTAAATTCCCTGAAGGCGAGTTTCTTGGGATCATCAGCTATTCTCCTGAGCTCTTCGATTAACAAATTTTTTGCCATTTTTAGTTTGTTTTCTTCAAAAGCTGGCTTTGTGATTATCTGAGAAAAGATATTTAGTCCTTCGTCTAAATCTTTCTTGAGAATGGAAAGGTTGATCATCCCGGAATCACGGCTCATGGAGATGTGAAGTGAACCGGCAAAGAAATCCAAGGCCTCGTCAACGGCGTTGCCAGAGAGAGCTTCAGTTCCTCCTGTGCGCATAACCGCACCCGTGAGTTCCGCAAGACCCTCTTTTCCCATGGGGTCATAATTGGAGCCGGTTCTGATCACGGCGGATATATTTAGGAGGGGGAGTTCACTGTCTTCAAATATATAAAGGATGAGGCCGTTGTCTAAAAGCACCCTTTCTGCCCGGGGCGGTGCAAAATGAATCGGGCGATATTTGAGCTCATCTGGTTTTGGGAGAGGGACATGGGCGCGTTCCGCTGCATGAGCAATAGCGCCACACAATATGCACATTGTCAAAAGACAGATGAAGATGACACGCGAAACTAAATTATTCATACGTCTAATTTTTGTTGACCAACTGTGCTACAGTCCTGTTATTAGGAGTAAGATATTTCTTTGCGACGCGCATGATGTCTTCGGATGTGACGCGCTCGATTACTTTGATATGATCCGTTATATATTGATAACTGCCGGTCACTGCCTCAAAATAAGACAGCAGATTCGCCAGTCCAAGGTTGGAATTTAGGCTTCTTATAAAATCAGCCTTGATCTGATTCTTAACCTTTTCTAATTCTCTTGCGGTAACAGGTTTAATTTTTAGTTTTTCTATTTCGTCATAGATAGCGGACTCTACTTCGGCGTTGGTATGCGGATGACGAGGCTTCGCAAATATTGCGAAGAGGTTATCATATTTCGCCCCCGGCAAGCCGTTAACTGCGTGAGCACTCTCGGCAAGGGCCTTTTCCTCGACAAGCGCTCTATAAAATCTCGATGTCCTTCCTTTGGAAAGAATACATTCTATTACATCAAACACGTAGTCATCAAAGTCCGGCATGGCCGGTTTGTGATAGCCTATAACCATCTGAGGATTTGCATCCGAGACGATCTCTACACGCCTTTCGCCCTTTTGAGGAGGCTCTTCTGTAATAGGCGAGGGGTCTAATTGATGGCTGGGTATGGCGCCAAAATATTTCTTAATAATCGTAAGGGTATTTGCGGGATCAATATCGCCGACAACGGCAATTACCGTCTTATTCGGAGCGTGGTATCTTTTAAAAAAGACTTCCGTATACTCGAGACTCAAAAAACGCATATCTGAAGGCCAGCCTAGGACAGGCCGTCTATAAGGATGGGCAATGAATGCCGTGGCTAGAAACTGCTCGTATAATTGGCCGTCCGGTTCCGATTCAACCCTCTGCTTGCGTTCTTCCATGACCACATTACGTTCAGAATAGAATTCACGGAATACGGGTTCGGTCATCCGATCAGCCTCGATCCTTGCCCATAGTTCGATTTTATTTGAAGGAAGACTGACATGATATGTTGTAAGATCCTGTCCAGTGGACGCATTCACATTATCTCCGCCGTTTTCCACGTACAGTCGGTCGATCTCATTTTCCACAAACCATTTCTTGTGTTGTTTGTGCAAGACCTCCATCCGTTCGGATAAAGCTTGGATGCGGCTCTTGTTCGCATTTTTCCCCTTCATCATCTCAAAATCAAGTTCTTTGCCAGTTTTAGCAATCAATTTGAGAATTTTTTGTTCTTCATGATAGTTTTTCGTACCGATCGTCTTTGTTCCTTTAAACAGCATGTGTTCCAGGAGGTGAGCCGTACCGGTTCTGCCATCAATTTCGTCGACGGCACCCACCCGATGTCTGATATAGAAGGAAACTGTGGGACTCAAATGTCGCTCCACCATGAGAATTTTCAAACCATTTGTCAGGGTGTAGGAGAAAACCCTGTTTCCCATTTCGTATGAAAGTGCTAGGGAAGGCAAGCTGATAATAAGAAGGACAGATGCAAGGATGAGCATCAATATCCCTATCGTTCTATATATCATTTTCATCCATTTTGTTTGGTTTTAGTGTGGCTCGTATGCGAAAGACGGGGTAAATGATTCCCACCATACTGATTAGAATAATCAAGCTTGACGAAAAGAAATACATGATAAACTCGAGAGGGTTTTTCATGCTATATGCGGTTATGAGGGCGTTGATGCCGAACGCCAAGAAAAATAGCGATAAAAGGGCTATCAGGATATTCTTCCCCCACCGCGCCCGTGAGCCCATATAAACACTTCTCTCCTATTTAAGACGAATGAAATCTCTCGACATGGATGATATTGAGTCTTCACTTTCCAAAAAGAATCTTAAAGGTATTTATGCCCGTTTGTTCCACCTTTTCTTTCCTTCCGTCCGGATAAGTAAGGATGCCTTTATCATAGAGTTTGTCGTTCCTGAATTCACCCTCTATTCTTCGTCCGTCCGGGAAAATCACCACGCACTGACCATTCAGTAAATTATCTTGAAACTGGCCGGCATACTTAGTACCGTCGGCATAAAGCAACACCCCGGTTCCGCTCCGCTTATCGTCTTTGAATTGTCCCTCATATCTCGAGCCATCGGTATAGAGTAATACTCCGGTTCCATCACGCTTACCGTTCTTGAACTCGCCTTCATACTTTTCACCGTTGGGAACTGTATAGACGCCGCGTCCGTCGAAATTGCTTTCCTTGAATTGGCCAACATACTTTGTACCATCGGTAAACGTGTAAGTTCCCAGGCCCTCCCGTTTGCCGTTCCTATGTTGACCCTCATAGACTGAACCGTCGATATGAACATAAGTTCCTTCGCCATTCTTACAGTTCCCCTTGATACAGTCAGCATAAAGGGGATTATGCATTAGCACAACCAGATAAATTAATATGAATAAACAGATTCTCATCATTGTTCCTACCTCACAATTTAGCTGTAACTAACATGATTCCAAACGTGAAACAATGTGAAATATCAGTTCCCTCTGGTCATTATCTTTAAGTCATTGTACATTTCAGGCGTTAGTTTTTCACTCCTGCATGGAAGTAATGAGTTATTATGAAAGAGAGGTTCTCCCTCGAGGTCAAAATGTGATCCTTTCACTGCTGCTTCCCAAAGCGCTGTACCCGGGATGGGGGAATATTCCGCAATGATCGGTCTTGCTCCATGTGATTGCACATAGCGTATGCTTTCCCTCACTTCAGCGGCGTCCTGCCCGGGTAACCCACAAAGGAGATAGACTCCAATATCCTCTGATTTATAGCCTGCTTCCGTGAGGTAGCGGACGGCGGCTTGCAGTTGGTCGTTGTTGACTTTCCCTCCCGTATTTAACTGCGTCGCTGGATCGGATGATTCGAAGCCGAAACGTATGGTTGCAAAGCCCGCCATTTGCATCAACTTGCTTAATTCGGGCGTGATTTGAGATATGTGGAGGCCGTTCGGGCAGTGAAATTGAAAAGATACCCCCCGTCGGATTATTTCTTTAAGCATTGGAATTGCCATTTCTTCAGGCTTCACCAGGAGTGCATCATCGTAAATGGAGAACTGACTGACGCCGAAATGTTTCTGCCAGTAGTCGATCTCATCGACTACATTAAGAGGGTCGCGCTGTTTAAATCTATGAGTCAATAGGTGTGATGCGCAATACGTGCAATCATAGGGACAGCCCCTCGATGTCAGGATCGGAAACTGATCCTTGAGTGACAAAAGATCCAAAGCAGGGTAGGGCAGTGAATCCAAATCATCCGGATCCGGTGCATAAAGGGGGTCATCGCCGAAAAAATTATGCAATAGGGCAGGGAACTGTTTTTCGCCTGCACCGGCTACAGTCATGTCGGCTCCTGATTTCAATGCGTGCTCAGGACAAAGGGTTGCATATATTCCACCCAAAACAATCGGGATATCCGGGAACGTCTGTTTCGTTATTTTTATAACCTCAAAGACGCCAGGGTACCAGTACGTCATCATAGAGCTCACAAGAATCAAATCGGGACTACCAGATGATTTCAGCTCGTTGGTGAAAATATCAGGCGTTATTCCGTATCTGTTATAATTCCTCTTAATTTCCTTTAGTGGCTGCGGTTTAAGAATTCTT
Organism: Syntrophales bacterium; assembly: GCA_049521775.1. GTDB lineage: Bacteria > Desulfobacterota > Syntrophia > Syntrophales > UBA2185 > Fen-1135. Next base: position 25,417 of record JBEKOL010000025.1, on the reverse strand, counting down.
TCTTTGGGAAGTTTGCCGTGGCCGGTTACATGCCTCTTTGGCGACTTAATTCCGGTATACCTAATTAATTGAGGGTGACGGGCATTCAAGCAATCGATAAAATGTATATGATAGCCATTTTTACGAAATAGACCCCCCATATAGAGAAGTCCCAGCGGTTTTATCCATAAGTCATAGGCCGCAAAATCGTATATCCAGGGATTGATAAGAAGTACACTTTTTTTCATATGTAGCGCCATATATTGCAAATTTTTTCAGTCACATCTTATACAATATTTAGACATATAAAACAACAATATGTAATATCCCATCCAAAATTGAAGTGTCTAATCTATAGAATCATATGTAAAGTCAACTAGATATATTGGCTATCAGCATATTCATTTACACAGCATAAATATTTCTTGACAAACTAATTCTTCTCTGCCATAATTTAGACAGATAAAGCATGGCAAGTGTATAATACGGCTTATACAGTATAATTTACGTTCGGAGGTAAAAGATATGGCACCCATTAATAATAATGTATGGATAAGCAGTATAGAAATTCTTCAAAAAGCTCGTATATCAAGGGCTACGCTTAACAACTATATTAAAATGGGCATTATAATGAAACCAGTGATCCGTAAACCAGATGACCGAACTATAAAAGCTAAGAAAATAGGCTACTTCCCGCAGGACGTTTTAGACAGAATTACAGCGGTCAAAAGTATGAAGAAGGAAGGTTATACAATGAGAACTATAGTAAATCAATTAACACGCAAGACAGATATTTCTGTCACTAAAGAGAATATCAAAGTAAAAAAAGATCTTGTGAAAAAACCTTCAAATGCGATGACTAACAATCGAACGCTAATGTTGACCATTAATGATATTGACTATCCTGCCTATCTCCTTAACGGTAATTTTGAAGTTGAGTGGCTAAATCAAAATGCCGAAGAAAATATTTTCAAACAGAACATAAGGTCTATTAAGGATGTTACCCAAAGAAATATATTTAGGTTGCTTTCTAATATGGGACTGCTCAAGAATGATCAAAGCAGAAACGAGTTCGTTGATTTCCATATGTCCCTGGTGAAGTCGAAACAAGAAAAGGCAATACTGAATAATCTATATGAAGGTATAACGGAAAAAGAAGTTTCTATACTCGAAGGAATCTATGATCGTGTTGATTCACCAGCAGAATTATCCTTTAATGGGTCTTATGTGAAAATCATTTCTCCGACAGGTATAAAAGTGGCTTATTGTGCATACCGTCTTTTCTTTAGAGAGGGAGTCCTTCTTATTTTTACACCTGTGAAAGACGGTATAATGCAGGGCATAATTGAGCTTCTTTCTAACAGAGCAAGTGTCGTCAATGATTTAATAAGACAGCGTCTGCCCACACTTGTGTCATTTTCTGTAATGGTAGCAGACTTAGAGGAATCTACCCGTATCTGTGCAGAATTGCCACCCGAAGAATATTTTGAGTTGATTAATCAGATATGGAAATGCATGGAAGGTTCTTTCAAAAATTACTACGGAACTTATGGCAAGCATAGCGGTGATGGCATGGTTTACTTTTTTTTGAAGAATAAGGATTCAAGTTATCTCCTAAACTCTATCTGCTGTGCTCTCGAGTTGAGAGAAAAAATTAAAAAGATCAGTGGTGAGTGGAAGGGGCGTAAGGGTTGGTTTAACGAGATTGTTCTTAATATCGGAATAAACGAAGGGCAGGAATATCTGGGCAATATACCCGCTTCACCTAACATCGAATTCACGGTCTTAGGAGAGTCAGTAAACTATGCGAGTAGATTATCCGACTTTGCCCGCCATGGAGCTATCTGGACGACAAAAAATCTGATAAATAAATTAACTGATAGTGAAAGAATCAAGCTTTGTTATGGAATCAAAAAAAATGTGGGAAACCGTGAAATGTTCATTGAGAACGTCTTCTCTCGCGTAATGGACATGTTTCGATTAGATGACGCGATATCGAGCAAGTGCAAAGATATCGGAACGCTGCCTGTGACAGAAATTATCGGTAAAATATGAAGGATACTATAAAAACCATGTCCAAAAAGACGAGTCTTCTCTGACACGAGTTAGTGTCTATTCTACATCATCTTCAATATTGCACAGCTCCCCCGCCCACTAAAAGATGTAGAGAATCTTCTCGCCTTCAACATCAGCCGAGAAAAAACTTGAAGCATTAATTGAATATTGCTAACATGCCGGGTCAGCGGAGAAATAAGATAAAATGAGGTGCGTTGTCCAGAGGGTCGATAGGGCGAGAGTAACTCTTGACGGACAGATAATATCAAGTATAGGTAAGGGAGTCCTCGTCTTTCTGGGGATAGAAAAGGGAGATAGCTATCGCGATGCGGATTTTCTCCTTGAAAAAATAATCCATATGAGGATATTTGAAGATTCGCAGGGAAAAATGAATGTATCTCTCATCGAGACGTCGGGAGAGATTCTTATAGTATCTCAATTTACACTACTGGCTGATTGTAGAAAGGGACGTAGGCCTTCCTTTTTCTCTGCTGAGGAACCTGAGGAGGCCAAAAAACTCTATGACTACTTCATCAGTATAGCAAGCGAAAAAATTGACCATGTAGGTACTGGTGAATTCCAAGCCATGATGAAAATAGAATCGGTAAATGATGGTCCTGTAACGATGCTGCTCGACAGCAGAAAGACGTTCTGAGAAGAGAGCTGAGCAACTATGGAGAAGGTTATCTCGCCCTGCAACATAAGAATAGACAAAGAAGGCGTCTGGTATTACAAGGGTAATGAAATTTTCAGAGATGAAATCGTAAGATTCTTCTACCAAAATCTCAAGAAAGATGAAACCGGCAGATATTTAATTGAGCTTGATGACGACTGCTGTTATCTGGAAGTGGAAGATACGCCCTTTGTCGTAAGAGCAATATATAAATTAACTGCTGAATCAGATAATGAAGAATGCATTAACCTTCTCTTATCAGATCAGAGCATTGAGAAACTCAATCCTGATTCTTTGTGGGCGGCAAAGGACAATGTGCTTTATTGTTCAGTTAAGAAAAACGCTTTTGTTGCACGTTTCTCAAGGGCGAGTTATTATCAAATTGCAGAATTCATAGAATGCAGTGATGGTGGAGATGAGTACTTCATTTCGCTCAACGGCAAACATTTCTGCATAACGATGGCGGCTTGAAATAGATATAAACATATGGAGACGTACCATGCTGGATGATCACGTAAAAGAGACATTGACATTTGACGACCTTCTTCTTGTACCTTGCAAATCGAGTATCCTTCCCAAGGACGCAGAAACGTCGACACTCCTCACAAATAATATTTTGCTGAATATCCCTATTGTGAGCGCTGCCATGGATACAGTCACAGAATCGGGGACGGCCATATGTCTTGCCCAAGAGGGAGGTATAGGGATCATCCACCGCAATATGAGCATCGAAAAGCAGGTAATCGAGGTTGATAAAGTAAAGAAATCGGAGAGTGGCATGATTGTGGACCCGATTACAATCGAACCCGAGCAGAAGGTTCACGATGCCCTTGAAGTCATGAACAAATACAGGATCTCCGGCGTTCCTGTGGTCAAGAATCACAGGCTCGTAGGAATCTTGACAAATAGGGACCTCAGATTTGAGACTAACCTTGATCAGTCAGTCGCGAATGTTATGACAAAAGATGGTCTCGTCACGGTTTCATCAAATATAACCCTCGAAGAGTCAAAGAAACTGCTCCATAAGCACAGGATAGAAAAGTTACTGGTCGTGGACGACGCATATAATCTAAAAGGGATGATAACTATTAAGGACATAGAGAAGATCAGGAGATATCCCAATTCCTGTAAGGATACACGCGGCAGACTGCGAGTTGGTGCCGCTGTCGGCATCATTGACAGGGAGGCGCGGGTAGATGCCTTATTATCGGCGGGTGTTGATATAATTGTCATAGATACCTCGCATGGTCATTCGACGGGTGTCTTGGACGCCATTAAGGATACAAAAATCAACTTTCCAACCTGCGAACTGGTCGCCGGTAATGTGGCTACCATTGAGGGAGCGGAAGCTCTCATTAATGCAGGGGTGGACGCAATCAAGGTGGGGGTTGGTCCCGGATCAATATGTACTACGCGCATAATCGCGGGCGTTGGCATCCCGCAGATGAGCGCCATAAGAGATGCCGCCAAGGTAGCAAGCAAGTACGGCATCCCGATCATTTCCGACGGAGGGATTAAGTACTCCGGCGATGTTGTAAAGGCACTTGCAGCAGGCGCCCACACGGTAATGATAGGTAGCCTATTTGCCGGAACAGAAGAGAGTCCAGGGGAAACAATTCTCTTCCAGGGAAGAAGTTACAAGATGTATAGGGGAATGGGGTCCCTTGAAGCCATGAAGATGGGTAGCATGGACAGGTACTATCAGGATGATATAGAAAGCAGCCTGAAAACGGTTCCGGAAGGCATCGAAGGGAGAGTGCCGTTCAGAGGGCCGTTATCTGCAAGCGTAGGCCAGCTTGTGGGCGGCCTGAAGGTTGGCATGGGCTATGTGGGTTGCAGGACGATCAAGGAACTCAGAGAAAAAACGCGATTTATCCGTATCACATCCGCGGGGCTTCGTGAAAGCCATGTGCACGATGTGATTATAACCAAGGAAGCGCCAAACTACTGGCTGGATTGAGTAACAGACGGCATAGTAGAAACTCCATATGATGCTGTGCGTGTCATGCTTTGCATGTAGCGCATTGTTATATACTCCTAGTTCTCCAGGGATATCTTGCCCTGCTTGCGGAGTTTTCTACTTGTCATTCCACTTGTCCTGCGATTTCAATTTATCAACGGGTAAACATTAAATGAAGCCTGGCAATTTCGTTCACCTGCACGTTCATACGCAATACAGTCTCCTCGACGGAACTATTCGTCTCGACAATCTTTTCAAGAAAGCAAAAGAATACCAAATGCATGCAGTAGCCATGACGGATCATGGCAATATTTTTGGCGCCATTGACTTCTATCAGCATGCCCAGAAATACGGCATTAAGCCGATTATCGGTTGCGAGCTATACGTTGCCCCAAAGAGCCGTTTCGATAAGAGTGCGCATGCGACAGGGGAGGGTTTCCACCATTTGGTCGTTCTTGTTAAAGACAGGCAAGGGTACAAGAATCTCATGAGGCTCGTTACCGCAGCGTACCTGGAGGGATTTTACTATCGACCGCGCGTAGACAAGGAGCTCCTGGCAACATACAGCGATGGTCTTATCGGACTTAGTGCATGTCTCCACGGAGAGATATCGAGCCTGCTGCTTAAAGGGAATAAGGAAGCGGCAAGAATGGTTGCCGATGACTACAGAAAAATATTTGGCGAAGGCAATTTCTATCTCGAAATCATGGAGAACGGTCTTCCGGAGCAAAAGACTGCAAATAGCGGTCTCGTGGAAATAAGTCGGGCACTTTCGGTTCCCCTTGTGGCAACTAATGACTGCCACTATATCGATCGAGAAGATGCCGAGGCGCACGAAGTCCTCCTATGTATACAGACAGGCAAGACCATGGATGATGCTGACCGGATGAAATTTAAGACAGACCAGTTTTACTTCCGTTCACCCGAGGCCATGAGTCTCCTATTTAAAGATATTCCGGAATCCATTAACAATACGGTAGCCATTGCAGAGAGATGCAACTTGACATTCGATTTTGGCAGTATTTGTCTGCCAAATTTTGAGGTCAGTACGAGTGAATCGCTTGACGAATATTTGTCAGGGAGCGCGAAAAAGGGATTGGAAAAATTGCTGCCGGTAATCATGGGGGGTGAAGAAGACAGTGGCATACGCGAGCAATACGAGAAGCGCCTGCAGGAAGAACTGGAGATCATCAAGTCCATGGGATTTGCCGGATATTTTCTTATTGTCTCGGATTTTGTGAACTACGCTAAGCAACGGAACATACCCGTCGGTCCCGGCAGAGGTTCTGCCGCTGGAAGCCTCGTTGCCTATGCATTAGGTATTACGAACATAGATCCTATACGGTATGGGCTGTTCTTCGAGAGATTCTTAAATCCGGACCGTATAAGCATGCCTGACATAGACATAGATTTCTGCCAGGACGGGCGTGATGAAATCATCAAGTACGTAACGGGGAAATATGGGAGCGATAAAGTTGCGCAGATCATTACATTCGGCAAGATGCAGGCCAAGGCAGTCATCAGGGACGTAGGCAGAGCACTGAACATACCCTACGGTGAAGTGGATAGTATTGCAAAGTTGATCCCCAATATCCTGAACATTTCACTCGACATGGCGATCCAGAGCGAGCCCCGGCTTCAGGAAGAGCAGAAAAGAAATGAGAAAGTAAGAAGACTCCTGTCCCTGTCAAGAGCCCTTGAGGGTTTAAACCGACATTCATCTACCCATGCCGCGGGTGTCGTTATATCCGATGTGCCCCTTGTCGAGCGTGTGCCACTGTGCAAGAGCCCTAAGGATGAAATTGTGACGCAATACTCGATGATGGATCTTCAGGCGGTGGGACTAACCAAATTTGATTTTCTGGGACTAAAAACCCTTACAGTGATTAAGAACACGCTCAAGTTTATAAAGGAGGGCAGGGGGGAGGAAATCGACATCGATAAAATTCCCCTCAATGATAAAAACACTTATCAATTGTTAATGAAGGGTAATGCGGATGGCATATTTCAGCTGGAAAGTGCCGGTATGAAGGATATACTCGTAAATATGAAACCAGACTGCATCGAGGAAATCATCGCCTTGATTGCCCTTTACAGACCGGGGCCTATGAATATGGTTCCGGAATTTATTTCGCGCAAACAGGGTAAGACAAAGATTGTTTACGAAATTCCCGAGTTGAAAGAAATATTGAAAGAGACATACGGCGTTATCGTATACCAGGAACAGGTAATGCAAATAGCGAGCGCCATTGGCGGCTATACTATGGCTGAAGCTGATATACTGCGCAAGGTCATGAGCAAGAAAAAACCATCGGAGATGGAGAAAGAGAGACCTAAATTTCTCGAAGGTGCAAGGCGCAGAAATGTACCCGAAAAGAAAGCCAGAAAAATCTGGCAACAGATGGAGACATTTGCAGAATACGGATTCAACAAGTCCCACAGCACCGCTTATGCTATGATATCCTACCAAACCGGTTATCTGAAAGCAAATTTTCCCACTGAATTCATGGCGGCCCTGCTCACAAGCGAAAAGGATAACAGGGACAAGATCATCAAGTACATAAACAGTTGTAAGGATATGGGAATAAAAGTACTTCCCCCCGATATCAATGAATCTCAGAGCGATTTCAGTGTTATAGGCAAGCATATTCGCTTCGGTCTTGCTGCCGTCAAGAACGTGGGGATAGGCGCGATTGATTCGATCATATCTGTAAGGGATACAGAGGAGAAATTCGCGACTGTCGACGATTTCTGCAACCGTGTCGATCTTAGAAAAATTAATAAGAGGATGATTGAAAGTCTCATCAAATGTGGAGTGTTTGATTCCCTTGGCTATCGAAGAAGCCAGTTGATGAAATACTATGAAGGAATCGTCGATACCGCTCAGAGGCGCCAAAAGGAAAGGTCGAGCGGTCAGACCAGTTTCTTCGACCACATGGAAAGTGAAAAATCTGCGCATCTCGATATAACGCAAGAATGCGCGCTGTCTGATATACCTGAATGGGATCATAAGGAATTACTTGCCCATGAGAAGGAAACCCTCGGATTCTATATCACAGGTCATCCGCTTCTCAGATTTGCCGAAAAACTCCGCACAGTAGCGAATGTCGACACTTTGAGCATCAATGATAAGAAGGATCGCGACACAGTTGCCTTTGGCGCCATAGTGAATAATATCCGAGAGGTGACTACGAAGAAGAAGGAGGTCATGGCCTATATAACCATCGAGGATCTCAGAGGCTCTGTCACGGTTATATGCTTTGCCGATCTCTACAAGAAGGCATTCGGACTCGTACACTCCGAAGAGCCGGTCTTAATTAAAGGAACCATAGATGCAGGCGAGGAGGGGATCAAGGTGATTGCCTCCGAAATCATCCCTCTCGGCGATGCAGTTGAACAGCCTTATGATGTGGTGCACTTCAGTATTGATGTTTCAAGATCATCGGCAACAGACATCGATTCTCTGCATAAATTACTCATTAATCACAAGGGGAAGTGTGACGGATTTATTCGCATTATCAATGGCAATAGTGAAGTCATCGTTTACTTGGGGAGGGATTTTCAGCTTGAGCTGACAGATAAACTAAAGGCAGAAACAGACCGTCTTCTTGACGCCGGCGCTACCCACTTCAGCTATAGGACTATTGAGACAGAATAAACAAAGCAACAATACCTGCCATCCATATATCTGACCATGAACTACCAAGAAAGGACTTACAGGAACCGGGTATCGCTGAATAGCCTCACGTCGTTCCATCTTTGTGTTCGTGAAACAGACCTTTTAATATACTGTGATACGGACCTTTCTCAGAAAGCCCTTGAATCTGTTTATACCTATCGCGGTTTCATTGAGTCCTACATTAAGAGTCATCCCGACTTTCTGACATCACTGGCGCCCATCTGTGATGACGATTTCGCTCCTCCCATCATAAGGGACATGTTGAAGGCATCACGTGCAGCTAGCGTAGGACCAATGGCATCTGTTGCAGGTGCGATTTCCGAATACGTCGCTTGCGACCTTCTCAAGATGTCGCACAATGTTATCGTAGAAAACGGTGGCGATATTTATCTCAAAACCAAGGAAGAGGTGAGGGTCGGCGTATTCGCGGGTAATTCGCCCTTAACGTACAAACTCGCGCTATTATTGAAACCCGAGCGGATGCCACTCGGTGTCTGCACATCCTCCGGAACCGTAGGACACTCGCTTAGTTTTGGGCAAGCAGATGCTGTCTGCGTTATTTCCAAATCGGCGACCCTAGCTGATGCCGCAGCCACTGCCATCGGCAATCTTGTCAAAGGTAAAGGAGATATTCGGACTGCACTGGAAAAAGGAATCGAAGTAGAGGGAGTCTTGGGTGCCTTGATTGTTATTGGAGAACATTTTGGCGTCATCGGGGAGATCGAGTTGATATAGTGCAAATACATGGATAAAGCAGATGAGAATATAAGAAATGAGGATAATTTAAGATTACGGCACGTGGCAAGTTTACATAATATATCTTATAAGACGTAAGGCGTTAAGACCAAATACCATCAACAGCCTTCCTCAGCCAGCTTTCTGACCAACTCCATTTGCCTTTCTGACAGCTTCTTGGGAATCTCAACAATTATCTTTACATATTGATCTCCCTTTCCAGAACCTTTTAGTCGCGGAACTCCAAAGCCTTTCATTCTAACCTTCGTATTGTTCTGCGTTCCGGGTGGGATCTTTATTCGTTTCACAACGCCTTCTATTGTTGGTACATCGATACTCGTTCCGAGTACTGCCTGTGAGAACTTGATTACCTTGTCGATATAGATGTCATTCCCGTCTCTCGCAAAAATTGGGTGTGGGATAATAGTAATATTTATGTATAGATCGCCCGGGGAACCTGCATCAATGCCGGAGCCTCCCTTGCCCGCTAACCTCAATTTCTTTCCTGAATTAATGCCTGGCGGTATCTTGAAATTGATCTCCTCAACATTATCTTCCTTTTGCAGCGCCAATTTCTTTTCTGCACCGAATACAGAATCTTCTAATGTTATTGATAGGTTATATTCGAAGTCCTGTCCCTTCTGTGGCACCCGCGTGAATCTCTGCCGGTCTCCCTCGAATATATCGGAAAATGTGCCGCCCTGAGTAAAAGTAAAGCCCCCTCCCCTGTTTGTTCTGAAATTTCTCCCTGCACCGGCTGTATCGCCAAAGCCGAAACTTCGTAGGATATCATTCAGATCGAAGCCGCGGAAAATGTCCTCCTGCGTATATCGCTGTCTGAATTGATCGGCGGATCCAAAAGTATCATATTCTTCTCGTTTCTTGGGATCACTGAGGACGGCATAGGCTTCACTTATCTTCTTGAATTTCTCTTCAGCTGCCTTGTTATTCGGGTTCTTGTCAGGATGCCACTTCAGTGCGAGTTTTCTGTAAGCCTTTTTTATGTCTTCGGTGGAGGCCTTCTTATCTAAACCTAATAGCTTGTAATAATCTTCCGCCATAAGCTACCTTTCTTATCGCTACTGTAATTCTTTGAAAGACATGAGAAAAATTTACACATACTTCATATTATATTTAACTGGTAACTTACCCATTCCTTTCCAATTGTCAAGGACTCTCCTTGATCGCCATCCGCAAAGATTCCCATACGAACGACGGGATTCTTAGTTTAAGAGCGATCCGTGAAATTTCGAAGTTACTGAGATACTCCGTCTTATTGCAATCATAAATGACGCAATGAAAGGCTATTATTAACGGAACATTAAAACTAAAACTTAAGACTGAATATTAGGTAATTTGAAGAGGTCTTACGATCATGCTGAAACGATACGGAACTCGTTTCTTTCAGACGCTCTATAAAGTCTTCCTGTGTTTTCTTATTGTATTTGTGAGCACTGCTCACAGCACTATAGATATTGCCAGTGTACCATCCTATCTCGAAGAACGTCACGATCCCTCCGGCAACGTAATCTTCGTGGCGAAAAAGCTCCACAGCGCCCCATAGGAACGCACCGTTCAAAAGAAAGGCCACCAGCGCATCCGTTGGTCTTTCTGTGTAAAGATGGCCGGCACCCGGAAGAATTGCTGCCAGAGTGCCTGCTGTGGAAGGTGATTTCTTGGGCAGATCATCAATATGCAGAAGTTCTGACGCTATGATGCTTGCCGATTTTGACAGCTGGCTATCTTTAGGAACTAGGGAAAATGTTTCTCTGGCCTTCTGCCATTCTCCCATTTCCATATGGACAGTGGCGCTTTGGTAGACGGCCTTAGAGGCAAATTCATTAGATTTTGACTTGATCACCTCTTCAAAGCTTGAAAGTGCATCCCTATATAGCTTCAGCTGACTCTGTGTCATGCCCTTGAAATACAGAGCGCCCGGTATCATGGGGCTTGTTGGATATTTTATGATGAAAATAGTGAAAGTCTCGAGAGCCTCCTGCCACTTCTTTGCTCTGTAATAACTTTCACCAATTCTGTAATTGCATGTCTCGACCAGCTTTTTTTCGGGGAAAAAGTAAATAAATCGCTTGTATTCGCTTATGGCCCTATAGTAATCCCCTTCTGCAAATAGTGCTTCCGCAAAGGAAAATTGTCTGTCAGCCTCAATGACGTAGGTTTCCGCTGCCCGGGCCATTACAGGTGGAATCAAGACAGCCGTAATCGCCATCGCGCAAACGATTAACGACCCATGTATGCAATTAGAAAATTTCATGACAAGTTGATTTATAGATTCCTGTCTTAGTAGGAACGACAGAAGAAAACATTGAAAACCACAGAAATGAGAATTTCAGGCCTTCCTCTCTTATGCTGTTCGTCCCATATGAAAGGCTTTCAGGTTTACTTCGATAGCTTTCTTTGGAAAGGATCGACGGATGACTTTGTCCCAAAGCGAAATATCAAACTGGCGCAAATAGGATGACAAAACTCCCAATAGGGCCGTATTCTCAGTTCTCGAGTCTCCCGCTTCTATAGCCATATTGTTGGCATTAACGACTTTCACAATCTTGAAGATTTTTTTTACTATCTCGATAATGTTGTCAGGATAAGAGGCGCTACCAAGGTTTACAGATGGGGGATAGATTTTCCTTTCACTTATGATAACGCCGCTTCTCGGCTTCAGAAAATCTAGATAACGGAGTGTTTCTAATTTTTCAAATGAGACCAGGATATCGACGCCTCCTTTTCTTGCTATGGGAGAGTAGATCTTATTGCCGTATCGCACATGGCTGGTTACACATCCGCCCCGCTGGGCCATTCCGTGGACCTCACTCTTTTTGACATCCAGACCTGCTTCCATCACGACCTGACATAAGATATCACTTGCGCGGAGTATTCCCTGGCCGCCCACTCCAGTAAGGAGGATGCTTCTGACATCGCCATCGCTTTTCATAAAATCATATTACCTCGATCACAGCACCGACCGTGCACACCTGCTCGCATAGTGTGCAACCTGTGCAAAGCTCGTTATCAATGGATGCCACACCTTCCTGCTTCTTTACATTCCTCTTGACTGTTTGACTTGGCATATCTTCGAACCTTACCCACGAGATTGGCGGACATCCAAGGCCAATGCAGGCCTTGCAACCGACACACTTTTCCGCATCAATTTTGAACGTTTTTCTGGCATCCTTCATACCCCGCTTGAACAGCACACAGGCTCTTTGCGATATGACGACGGAGGCACCCGGTTTTGCCAATTCTTCTTTCAGCACTTTGCGCGTTATTTTGATATCATAAGGATCTATTACACGGACACTTTCTATTCCCAGTGCCGAGGCCAATTTCGTAAAATCAAGCTCCTTTGTTTTTCCCCCCTGCAGAGTATATCCGGTAGCCGGATGGTTCTGCATGCCTGTCATGGCTGTTGTCCTGTTATCGCAAATGACGATGACGGCGTCACTCTTGTTATAGGCCATATTCAACAACGGTGTAATGCCGGAATGAATAAATGTGGAGTCCCCGATAACGCCGACGACCTTCCCTTTTCCCTTATCCTTTAATGCCTTGCTCATGCCATGCGCCATACCGACACTTGCCCCCATGCAGACACATGAATGAAGGCTTTCTAAAGGCTTCATGAAAGATAAAGTGTAGCAGCCTATATCACCTGCGACAAAGGCCTTTAGTTTTCCGAGGACATAGAACAATCCCCTGTGAGGGCAACCGGGGCAAAGATTCGGTGGTCTCGGTGGGATTGCAACTTCCGGTGAGATTGATTTGGAAATTTTTTTACCCTTAATTGCCGTATGAATCACGCCGGGATCAAATTCATTTGTATACGGAAAAATGTCCTTTCCTATCACCTCGATACCCATGGCCTTGATCTGTTCCTCAATAAACGGGTCGAGTTCCTCAATCACATAGATTTTTTTAACCTTCGAGGCAAATTTACGGATAAGGCCGGATGGTAGCGGATAAACCATGCCGAGTTTCAAGTATGAGAAATCTGGGAAGGCATCTTTTGCATAATTATAGGGCATGCCGGCCGTTATGATGCCAATCTTGGGGTCGTTCATTTCTATCCTGTTTCCAGAAAAAGTTTCAGCGAATTCTCTGAGCCTATGTAGCCTATTTTCTACCTCTATCCTTCTGACCCGCGCATACGCGGGTACCATGACATACTTAGCTGCGTTGAATTGTATTGCAGTGCAATCCTTGGCAGTTGATAGGTCCCCTAAAGATACGACGGATTTTGAATGGGAAACGCGCGTCGTTGTCCGGAAGAAGACAGGCGTATCAAATCTTTCGCTAATATCGAAGGCAATCTTAATGTACTCTTTCGCCTCCTGGCTATCTGCAGGCTCAATCATTGGTATCTTTGCGAATTTGGCATAATTGCGGTTGTCCTGTTCATTTTGTGAACTGTGCAAGGACGGGTCGTCGGCTGTAATGATAACAAGGGCTCCGTTAGTTCCTGTGTAGCTCAATGTGAACAGCGGGTCTGCGGCCACATTGACCCCGACATGTTTCATGACAACCATCGCTTTTGCGCCTGCCAACGCCGCCCCTATGCCTACCTCTAGGGCCACCTTCTCGTTGGGAGACCATTCGGCATAAACTCCGTCATACTTAGCAAAGGTCTCGATAATTTCAGTGCTCGGAGTTCCTGGATAACCGGCCGCGAAACGAACTCCGTGTTCGAAGGCGCCTCTTGCAATACTCTCATTTCCTGACATTAATACTTTCATAGACCCTATTTGTCCCTGCGGCATCAAAGAGAAAAGAACACTTGAAACTTCAGTGAACTTTATCTTCAGTTGATGGTTGATATTATTTTTTTCAAGAGAAGTTCCATGGACGGATCGTCAGCGCTGTTAAGTACTTTTTGATAGTACTCTAGGGCTTTTTCTTTGTTATTCATTTCGTCGTAAATTCTTGCCATGTTTCTGTAGGTCATCCCTTCAAAACCCCCGCTTGATTTTGAATTTGCCGCTTTTTCGAATGACTCCAAGGCACGCGGGAAGTCGGCCTTCTTTTCGTAACAATAACCGATGCCATTGTACGCCAGGATTTTTAGATCGCTGCCATCCGGAACTTCCTTGAGAAATTCCGCATATGCGTTTATCGAGGCATCCACATCTCCGAGGTTGTAGTACATATTTCCCAATTGATAATATGACATCATGGCAGCCTTTGATCCCGGATATTGAGTTATCACGTCGTTATACATCCTTATATTATTTTGATCGGGTTTACCTCCCTGACGGGCAGCTTTCATGCCGGCAATATGGGCTATCGCATAAACCCTCTGCGCTTTATCCTCATAATTCATCCTGTATAAGTACCAGCCGGAAGATATTATGATTATTGAAATTACAATTCCAGATGCCAGATAAATCTTTGACCTATTGGCCGATATATATGACGCGATCTTATTTAACGTTGCCTGGAAGGAATCCGGTTTCTCAATTTCCTTTTTTGTAATTTTTCTCGCCATATAGATTTCCTATCAAAATTTTATTTGCATTTGTTCGTTGACTTTTTCAAGGATGAAGGATGGAATCCTTACTATCTTGCCGAGGTTGTTTGTGCAGGCATGGATCGTGTAGCCTTCAACAAGGGCCTTTTCCCTGTATTCATCCCATATTGTATAGATAAATTTCATGCTCGCCCTTTTGAAATATTCCAATTCAGTTTCGACAACGATGATTTGGTCATATTTGGCTGGAAATAAATAGTTGCAATACGCCTCTGTCAAGGGCAGATTGTAACCCTGTGCTTCCATCTCGGCATAGACTACGCCTACACTTCTGAGGAGTTCCGTTCGCCCAATTTCGAACCATTTAATATAATTCGTGTGATAGACGATTCCCATGGCATCGGTATCAGCGTAAATGACACGTATGTTAATGTGATTTCTCTTCAATAAATGCCCTCCAGTTCTTTATGAAGTGATCCATCAGAAGGTAACCAGGAGAGACCTTTACACCATTTCGCAGTGCCGATTTTTCGCTGAATGTTAACTTATTTCTCATATTCTCGTTTTTGTCAGAAGACAGTACCGCAAAGGGAGACGGGTCTGACGAATGGGTCCTCAGGCTAATGGGCGTCGGATGGTCACTTAAGACCAGTAGCCTGAAGGGAGACAGTTCATAAATTTTATTCAATATGGGACCCACGATCTTCTCATCAAAATCTTCAATGGCCCGAATCTTTCCAGCTACATTTCCTTCATGCCCCATTTCATCAGGGGCCTCAACATGGACGAATACAAAATCGGTGTCTCTTAAGGCATCGAGAGCCTTTCTTGCCTTTCCAACATAGTTGGTATCTATATAACCCGTCGCACCATCAACGCGTATGACTTTGAGGCCCGCGTAAATACCGATACCATTCAGAAGGTCAACGGCCGAAATCATGCCCCCGTTCAAACCATATTTGTCTGTGAATTTTGCAAATTTCGGCACCCGCCCCTGCCCCCAAAGCCATATCGAATTTGCGGGCTTTTTGCCTTCCGCGATGCGTAAACGGTTTACAGAATGATCACGCAAAAAAACCTGCGAACGCTCCATAAGCCCTCTTATTTCTTCCTTGCCATCTCCCCTCGGCAGATAATCCTTGACCGCATTGCCGGTGATATCATGGGGCGGAGTTGTCTCAAGTAGTGCTTTGCTATCCCGCCAGACGAATAGGTGTCTATAACTCACTCCAGGATAGAATTGAAAATTTGTGTTGCCCAGCTCGTTGTTGATATCATTTATGATTGTCTTTGCTTCTTCAGTAGTTATATGCCCGGATGTAAAATCTTCCATTATATATTCTGCGTCTCCACTAAGGGTCACAAGATTGCAGCGAAAGGCTACATCATCGACTCCGAGCTGAACTCCCATGTTGGCCGCTTCCAAGGGGCCTCGACCAGTATAGCATTCCATAGGGTCATAACCAAGGAGGCTCATGATCGCCACATCACTGCCTGGAGAGAGACCGGTCGGTATGGTATCGATCAAGCCCAATGTTCCTTCTTTCGCGACCCTGTCCATATATGGTGTATTTGCGTATTCCAACGGTGTCTTACCTTGCAGTTCTTGTAGAGGATAATCAGCCATACCATCGCCGAGGAGGATAATATATTTCATTACAGCCTAATTGCTCCTGAAATAGATTAATGGGATCATGTTTGAAAGTCATCTCCTCGAAAGCATTACAACCTTTCGTCCTCAATTCTTATCAATATCGTCTTTCCGTGAATAATTTCAAGTTGATCTATTTCCGCTATAGCTTTTTGAACATCCATTTCCTTTGATTTGTGAGTAGTCATGACAATAGGAACAGGGCCCGCCTTCTGCCTGCCCTTTTGGATGACGGCGGCAATGCTTATATCATTTGCACCGAGAATTCCCGCTATTCTCGAGAGGACGCCCGGCCGATCCAGGGCAGAAAAGCGGATATAGTAGTTTGTAATGATTTCTTCAAATGGCATTAGCTTGATATCATCGATTACATTTTCTCTAAGTGAACGGGCAGGTACGCGTCCGGATACGCCTCTCTGCAGATTACGCGAGATATCGATTACATCACCTACCACAGCGCTTGCTGTGGGCATCATTCCAGCACCCTGGCCATAGAGAAATACTGAATCCGCCGCATCACCGACGATATGAAATGCATTGAAATTTCCATTGACGTTTGCCAGAAGATGGCTAAGAGGGATCATCGTCGGATGAATCCTTGCCTCGACGCAGTCACCCCTCATGATGGCAATGGCAAGAAGCTTGATCCGATACCCGAGTTCCCTGGAAAATTCAATGTCCTGCTGACTAATGCCTGATATGCCTTCTCTGTGAACATCTTCAAGCCTTACCCTTTTGCCGTATGCCAATGATAACGTGATGGCAAGCTTGTGAGCCGTATCGATACCTTCGATGTCAAATGTCGGATCGGCTTCCGCGAATCCGAGCTTCTGGGCTTCCTTGAGCACAACTTGGAAGGATTTCTTCTCATCCGTCATTTTGCTCAATACATAGTTGGCTGTCCCGTTGATAATGCCGAAAATCGACTTTATATGGTTCGCTGCCAGGCTTTCCTTCAAGGTCTTAATGATGGGGATGGTACCGCCTACACTGGCTTCGAAGCCGATGTCGACCTGTCCTGCCTCAGCAGCCTGGAATATTTCGTTTCCGTAGGTAGCTAAGAGCGCTTTATTGGCGGTTACTACGTGCTTTCTTTTCCGGATGGCCTCAAGGATGAAAGAGCGCGCAGGTTCATACCCGCCTATTAACTCTATGACTATGGATATTTCGGGATCGTCTAGGATCACTTTCGCATCTGTCGTCAACAAGTCTTTCTCTACGGCAACCTGTCTTGGCGTTGCAATATCAAGATCGGCAATCTTCTTTAAGAAGAGCCTTGCGCCAAGGCGATTTTCGATCACCTCAGCGCTGTCTTGAAGCAGCTTTACGACCCCTGTTCCTATAGTACCGAAACCGATTAGTCCGATAGTTATTGTTTTCATAACGCCGTGCCCGTATAAAGTTCCAAATTTCTCGTATATTAGAACCCAACCGAAGGAACTTTCTTGTTCCTTGGAATCAAACGCTGTCACTTCTATAACAGTTAACACACGGTTGTCAAAACAAATTAAGTTCTTGCCTAACCGGTTTTTGCGAGCTCAAGCCTGCCTCCCCATCTATGAAGGAGGACTTTTTTCAGCAATGCATACTTGCCATCATCCAAACTTGAAATGTTCTCTGCAAATGAAAAAGCATCTGTTCTTGCCTCGAGCAGAATTTGCGCATCTCTCAGGATATGGGCAATACGGAAATCAGGAACTCCTGACTGCCTGGTTCCCATGAATTCACCGGGGCCCCTAATGGCTAAATCCTCTTCAGCGATTTTAAAACCGTCATTTGTCTCTTCCATAACCTGTAGCCTTCTTATTGAATCATCAGAGCCTCTGCGATGTGACATTAATATACAGAATGAAGGAATATCGCTCCTCCCTACTCTCCCCCTCAATTGATGTAATTGAGACAGTCCAAATCTCTCCGCATGTTCTATCACTATTAGGGATGCATGGGGTATGTCAATCCCCACTTCAATGACTGTTGTGGAAACAAGGATGTTTATATCTTTGTTTAGGAAAGCTGCCATCGTTTCCTCCTTGTTTTTTCCTTTCATGCGGCCGTGAATAAGCCCAACTTTATGGTCGGGGAATATTTCCCTTTGAAGATAATCGGCCATCTTCGTCGCATCTCTGAGATCCAGGTTTTCAGATTCTTCCACTAACGGATAGACAACAAAGACCTGGTTCCCCTTCATGATTTCCATTCTCATAATTTCATAAATCCTTTTGCGTTCCTCTTCAAAGAAAACCTTTGTCCGAATCTCTTTTCTGCCGGGAGGACATTCATCAATGATCGAAATATCTAAATCGCCATATACAGTCATGGCAAGTGTCCTCGGAATGGGAGTGGCAGTCATAACTAAAACATCTGGATTTTCACCCTTCTGTCTCAGTAATGACCTCTGGACAACTCCGAAGCGATGCTGTTCATCGATAACAACCAAACCTAGCCTGCTGAAAGTCACATCCTTCTGGATCAACGCATGTGTTCCGCAGATGATGTGAGTATTTCCTTTCTTTATCCCTTCAAATATTTTTTTTCTCTCCATGTTCTTCATACGGCTCGTCAGTAAAACAGCCTTCAAATCAAGCTCGGAAGACCAATCTTTGATGCGGTTGTAGTGCTGCTCAGCAAGAATCTCAGTAGGCACCATTATGGCAGCCTGATAGCCGTTTTCGCAAGCGGTGATCATCGCCGCCATAGAAACAACTGTCTTACCGCATCCTACATCACCCTGGAGAAGTCTGTTCATGCTGGATGGTCTTTCCATATCACCTTCGATTTCTACAATGACCCTCTTTTGTGCATCGGTTAATGTGAAGGGAAGGATCTTGTAGAATTTATGAAGGTTCCGACCTTGTGTCTTAAATGCTATGCCCCCATCTATCGTGTTGGCGTTTCTTTTCAAGGCCATGCCCAACTGGAAAAAGAAAAATTCATCGTAAATGAGCGTTCGATGTGCCCCCGAGCGCATTTCATTGTATGCATCGATCCGTTCATCAGTTGCAGGAAAATGAACGCTGCGCGCGGCACTCTTAATATCTTGAAGATGGCGTCTCTCACAGATTTCGTGAGGTATGGGGCTTGAGAGATATTGTGAATATTTATCGACGGCATGTGCCATAATCCTTCTAATATATTTCTGGCGAAGACCCTCTGTTTCTGAATAAATTGGTACGATTCTCTTGAAGTTAAGCAAATCTTCCGCGCTTTCATCATCGTCAAGAACCTCAAAATCGGGGTGCACCATGTCCTTGCTGAAAAGGTAACTGGTCACTTCGCCGGTCATTATGACCCGCATGCCCTTCCTGAAAATCTTTCTTAAATAAGTTAAACTGCCTCGAAACCATTTCGCTGTAAGCAGTCCGCTGCCATCCTCAATTGTGACCTCAAACGCTTTTCTGTTTCTGTAAGATTTGTACTCTACGCTAGCCACATGGCCGATTACTGTCCCCCTGCTGCCCACCGTAACCGACTTAATATCCCTGACCGTACGTCTGTCTTCGTATCTTCGCGGCACAAAATAAAGCAAATCCGCAACAGTTTTTAGGCCCTTTTTCTCGAGCAGGGAGGCCATTTTAGGCCCTACTCCCTTTACAAATCTCAGAGGGATGGACAGCTTCTCAAGGCCCACTTCGCCCTGTTCCAAATCTCGCGGTTCCATCTCTTGCCGCACGTGGGAAATTTCTATCGAAGATTCTGCGGCAAACCCTCTCAGACTTTTGACCACGAGCATTGCCTTTTCTATGCGTTCTTTCTTATCTTCGAGCGGCAATCTGTCAAAGCCGGCGATTGCATCTTCAAAACCGGAAATCATATTCTTATATCTTATATCTGCTTCATCCCCACCTGCATTTATGAATGGGACATTTTTTAGCTGGTCCAAGAATCTTCTCATTGTAGTTTCAAAGTCTTTGAGCAGAGGCAGGTACCTGTATGATTTTCTCGATGAGAAGAATAAGGGAGCTTCGATCTTATCAAGTATCGCGATTATTGAATCCATTAGACATCAAGCCTTCAAAGTCCAATATAAATATAATAATTTCAAATACAAGGACAGAATTGAGTTAACAGATATCGAATCTTTTCGCAAGTAAAGAATTGACACGAGTGAGCAATTACGATACAAGTCATCCCCATCTCACAGGGTCACCGGAAAGAATATGCAGGGGAAAATATCGTATAAGGATGCAGGTGTTGATATAGACAAGGCCAATCTCTTTGTCGACAGGATTAAGACCATTACAAAAGCAACTTATCGCAAGGAAGTAATGAGCTCCATCGGCGGTTTTGGAGGTTTATTTCGCCTGGATTCCGGCAAATATATTAATCCTGTTCTGGTTTCATCCACGGATGGTGTGGGGACAAAGCTAAAAGTTGCACAGATGATGGCAAAGCACGACACTATAGGCATCGACCTTGTCGCGATGTCCGTAAACGATGTCGTAGTCCAGGGAGCTGAACCCCTTTTTTTCCTGGATTATATCTCTACGGGCATGATCAATGTGGAAAGAGACATTAAGATCATCGAAGGCATTGTTAAAGGATGCCAGGAAGCGGGTTGCGCCCTTATCGGTGGAGAGACGGCTGAAATGCCCGCATTTTATAAAGATGATGATTATGATCTGGCCGGATTCTGTGTCGGCATAGTAGAGGCCGAAAAGATAATTGATGGCTCGGAGATCAGCGTAGGGAACAGGATCATCGGCATTGCATCCAATGGCATCCATAGCAATGGCTTTTCCCTTGCGAGAAAGGTTCTGTTTGAAAATGGGAGACTCGGTGTTGACGATAAGCTCGACGATCTGCCGCATTCCATTGGCATGGAGCTTCTCCGTCCGACAAAGATTTATGTAAAATCCCTCTTGAATCTGATCAAAAACTTCAACATAAGAGGTATTGTCCACATAACTGGCGGCGGATTTGTAGACAATATACCACGCATTTTGCCTAAGGCCTGCCGTGCAGTTATTCTTAGGGGCAGTTGGGACGTACCGCCGGTTTTTGCGATTATCAAGAAAATGGGGAATATTGATGATGCAGAAATGTACCGGGTTTTTAACATGGGTATAGGCATGATGGTAATTACGACTGAAAAAGAAGCGTCCGAAGTAACGGAGCGACTCGAAAATTTGGGACTGCGGGCATATGCCATCGGCTTCATAGATCGGAAAGACGAAGATCAACCATCCGTATCATTCATCTAACGGTATGAAACAAAAAATAAAGTTGGGAGTGCTCGTCTCAGGGAGCGGGTCAAATCTCCAGGCGATCATAGACAATATAGAGAAGGGGCTCCTTGATGGGGATATCAAGGTAATTATCAGCAATAACGACGATGCATATGCTCTTGTACGGGCGAAGAAACATAATATTACATCCGTGATTATCAAGCATTCCGATTTTGAAAGCAGGGAAGATTTTGACCGGAAGATGATCGATGTCCTTAGCTCATTTTCCGTTGATCTGGTAGTGATGGCCGGATTCATGAGGCTTTTAACCCCTCTTTTCTTGAATGCGTTTCCCATGAAAATAATGAATATACACCCTGCAATCCTTCCCGCCTTCCCCGGTATTCATGCTCAGAAGAGAGCTGCTGATTATGGTGTAAGATTTTCGGGTTGTACGGTTCATTTTGCCGACGAGGGGGTAGACTCTGGCCCTATCATTATCCAAGCCATAGTTCCAGCCTATGATGATGACACAGAGGATACTCTTGCCGCCAGAATATTAAAGGAAGAGCACAGGATATATCCTCAAGCAATTCAATTTTATGCGGAAGGCAGAATCGAAGTAATCGGGAGACAGGTCAGAATAAGAGGCAGTAAGCGTATCCCAGAAACACCTCTTCATAATCCTGCAGTCAAAGCATTTTGACCTGCCCGTTCTCATGGCCTGTATCTATCTTCAGAAATAAAATAAGAGCAAGCATAGATATCATGCATTGCTGGCATTTCAACATCTCTTTTTAAATATGTACGATTCTATTGTCATCGGTAATGATTTAAGCTCCTTAGTCGCGGCTGCCATAATTTCACATCATGGTAGGAAGACCGTGCTCTTATCTGAAGGTGATGCAAAACATGTTTACTCGGATTATGGATACACTTTTAATATCGATCCCATGCCCTTGACCGGTTTTGGTCCGGGAGAGACATGTTCACGCCTTCTGGCAAATCTTGGCATACCGATCACAGAATGTTCAGGTCTGCAGTTATTGAATCCCGGCCTTCAAATCATCCTTTCCGATCACAGGATAGATTGCTTCAATGGCCTGCAAGAACTTGTCAATGATATGGAAAGAGAATTTTCCGGTCAGAGAAATGAGATTCACAAACTGTACTCGTCGGCTCTGAAGATCAGCAATCTTCTGGAGCAGAGGATCACCGAAAAACCGTTTGTATGCCAAACAAAATTTGATGAGTTTATTTCTGCTCTAAAGAACATCGCCGTAATCCTGAAGGAAAGGATATCGCTTACAAAAAGATTCAAAAAAATTTCAAATAATCCTTCACTGGCCAGAGTATTCGAGGCAAAAAGCGCTATTCTTTCAAATTGGGGCAACAACGAGATCGGCTCCGGTTCTATCTCGTCCGCCTATGCGCTGTCATTGCCCCTGAAGGGACTGTATCATCATGTCGCCGGGAATGAAGTTCTCGTGGGATTACTGAAATCTGCGTTTGAATCTTCCGGAGGACATATCATAAATAATTGTTCTGTCATGAGAGTTAACATTAATAAGGAAATTGATGTCGATGTTTCCGTACCCGATACATTGTCCCAAATTCACGGACGATATCTTATCGCGAGTACAAAATGGGAGAAGCTCAGATTGCTTCTTCTCAATGACAGGAAATTCAAGCGTATAGAAAGAAGACTTAAATTGGTGAGATCGGCATACTATCCGTTCACCTTGCACATGGGTATACTTGAAAGATGCGTCCCCGATAAAACGGCAATTTATCTTGCCATCGTCATCGATGAAAATAGACCGGTCATGGATGATAATCTTGTTTTTGTGGAGATAAGCGCCAGAGATTGTAAGGATCGGGCCCCTGCCGGGAAGAGGGCCTTGAGTGCGACTA
Source organism: Syntrophales bacterium (assembly GCA_049521775.1). Classification (GTDB taxonomy): domain Bacteria; phylum Desulfobacterota; class Syntrophia; order Syntrophales; family UBA2185; genus Fen-1135. The sequence continues at coordinate 2,127 of JBEKOL010000025.1, read as the reverse complement.
TTTTCTTGAAGGAAAGTCCTCTCGTATTGACAAATGACGAGCTTAAGGAAGTCTCTCAAGTCGTTTTTTGCGCCCTGGAAAAGTTTCTTCCTTTCCTCAGGGAAAATCTTGATTTCCTCAATATCGGCACGTCTATTGAACTCTCAAGAAAGTCTCAGGAGTTAGTAAATCATAAGTACGTAATGCAATCCAATTCTTTCTTTGGCGTGTCAAGCATATCCAATAAGACTCCCCTCCGTAATGTCTATATGACGGGGGGAATGTTGCTGGCAGGTCTTGGTTTCCAAGGGGAAATAGTATCCGGCATAAATGCTGCAAATTTAGTCATATCAAAGGAGAGAGACAGGCATGGATAATAGATTTAACGATTTTACAATCCACGATCTGGGGGAGAGAGTAATACCATCGCCGGTAAACGTCAGTTATTATACCCCCGATAGCAAACGCATTCTGCATAATATTTATCTCGAGCATTATAAAGATGTGACTACTGCGGATGGTGCCCCCCTCTCACTTGAAGTGGCGGGTCCCAGGGAAAAGATTTTTTTTGATCCTGCGCAGACGAAGGCAGCCATTGTAACCTGTGGCGGTCTCTGCCCGGGCATCAATGATGTCATCAGGGCAATTTTCATGGAATTATTTCACCGTTACGGAGTGAAAAACGTAGTAGGCATCAAGTACGGGTTCCAGGGCTTAATAGCGAAATACGGTCATCAGGTATTGGAACTGACGCCGGACATCGTCAAAGACATCCATACGTCCGGGGGAAGCATACTCTCTTCATCGCGTGGCATGCAGGATTCCGCTGAGATGGTAAATACCCTAAAGCGTATGAACGTCGACATACTTTTCTGCATAGGGGGGGATGGCACCATGAGGGGCGCCCGATCCATTACGGAAGAGATAATGAAGAGAAAGCTTAACATCAGCGTAATAGGCATACCGAAAACTATAGACAACGACCTTAACCTTATTCAGAAGACATTCGGGTTTGATACGGCCATTTCCGAGGCGGTTAAAGCTATCGAGTGCGCCCATGCAGAGGCGAAGGGCGCCCCGATGGGAATCGGCCTGGTGAAAATTATGGGGCGCCAGTCCGGTCACATAGCTTGTGGTGCAGCTCTGGCTCAGGGTGACGTCAATTTCGTGCTCATTCCCGAGGTTCATTTCGATCTACAGGGAGAAAACGGTTTTCTTAAGGCTCTAGAGAATCGTCTCAAAAGAAGCGGACATTGCGTGATACTTGTAGCCGAAGGAGCTGGACAGGAGCTCCTGCATCAAGACAACGAAACTATTGAGAAAGACGCTTCGGGGAATATAAGGCTGCTTGATATCGGCACGTTTCTCAAAACAGAGATAGAAGAGCACCTGAAGAAAGCAGGCTTAGAGGTTAATCTCAAATATATAGACCCCAGTTACATGATTCGCAGCGTACCGGCTAATGCTAGCGACAGCATTTATTGCGGCGCCCTGGGCCAATATGCTGTGCATGGGGGAATGGCAGGAAAAACGAGCATGCTCGTAGGCCTGATAAAGGACGAATACGTGCACCTACCCTTTCAGATAGTTACCTCGGGATCAAAGGTCAATCCGGAGGGCAATATATGGATGCGAGTACTCGAGACAACAGGACAACCGCCAACCATGAAAGCGTAAGGCGCAAAAAAATTCACTTTCCTGCAGAGTTCGAAGACAACGTGATTTATGCCCTTTTGATCTGGAATGGGAACATCCGCAGATTGTCACAGTTTTTCTGCCGTTTACGTCGTGTGGTACCCTTGAAGAATTCCTAAACACTCGCCCTTGTTGGTAGTTTTTACCTACGATTTCTCTACTTAATAATCCCCATTGTTTTCCATTATTAATGATGCCAGAAAAAGAGCGTTTAAGTATAAGTAGTTAAAATGGCACTGAAGAAAGCTATGTCCGACTCCGAGAAACGAGGTGTTAATATGACGGTCATATCTTGGGTCTGGCCATGAGCAAGAAATTACGAATATTAATCCTTGAAGATGTCCCGACTGACGCGGAGTTGATGATAGAGGAGCTTGCGGAGGCGGGCATGACGTTTGTTTCAAAGCGTGTTGCCACAAAGGCGTCCTTTGCAAGCGCGATTGCGGATTTTTC
>JBEKOL010000024.1:0-50305 GCA_049521775.1 Syntrophales bacterium | reverse complement strand
TAAGTCCGCCGCTCGTCTTCTGTCTCGTGTGAAATGCTTCGTGCTCTGCTAACACCAATTCTCCCAAGACAGAAAAGCGGACAATTCATTTGCTACAAAACCGGACAAATCTATTTGTTGCTAACATCCTTTTCTCGGAACATGATCCACTTCCGAAGGCGCGGTATAATCCTTATTGACTTAGCCTATATTATCAAGTAAAAAATACCTGCCAAGCGTAAAACTTATCGAGGATATTGAGGATTAATCCATGATCCGAGCTTTATTTTTAGTAATGATAGGCATAGCGATCACTGCATTTATGTCTGGTTGTGCAGTTGCCTTCGCCTTCATTACTCCGGATGAAAATATGATTCACAGGGTGGCCAATATCTGGGCCAAGATGCTTCTCGCCATAGCAAACACTAAGGTTGAGATTATCGGTGCGGATAACGTCCTGATGGGAAAGCCGCAAATCTTTATGGCCAATCACCAAAGTGATTTCGATATATTGATTGTTTTGGCCCACCTTCAAGGCCAGTTTCGCTGGATAGTCAAAAAGGAACTCTTCCATATCCCCCTTTTTGGAAGAGCGATGCAAAGTGCCGGATATATAGAGATCGACAGAGAAGACCGTGAAAAGGCGATGATGAGTATCGACAAGGCGGCCATGAAGATCAGGGAAGGGAAATCGGTGATGTCTTTCCCCGAGGGAACAAGAAGCAAAGATGGAAAGATCAAGCCCTTCAAGCAGGGCATGTTTTACCTGGCCATAAAATCTGGTGTCCCTATAGTGCCCATATCCATCATAGGTGCCGGAGAGATCATGCCGAAGCGATCCTTGCATATAAGGCCTGGGAGAATCACGATGGTTATAGATAAACCGATAGACGTCAGCGGATATTCCGTTGAGAACCGACAGGATCTCATAGATAAGGTGCAGAATATCATCACCATGAATTATGAAGCACGATCAGTTGCGAAGGCGGCATGATCTAATAATAATTATGAGATAAGAAAGTGAAATTGGACGACAGAAAAGTAAAAGAAATTAGGGGGGCTATTTGCCTGGCAAGCGCCATTTTCTTTCTGCTGTGCTTAGCCTCCTACCACCCCCTTGATCCGTCGTTCACACACTTTGTGAGCGACAATACGAAGACACACAACCTAGTAGGAGCAGTGGGATCACATACGGCGGATTCACTCATCAGGCTACTAGGTATCGGTGCATTTCTCATTCCTTTCTTTCTTCTTATCGTCTCGTTCAGGTACTTCCAGGACGAACCTTTTAAGACTAATCTCTTAGGAGTTGCCGGTCTTGCCGGTCTTGTCTTCGCTACTTCTGCGCTCCTCGCGACAAGTATGGCAGACGTCCGAGTATATGGTGTTAAACTCAGCGCAGGAGGTCTCCTGGGGGCTGTGTCTACAGAGCTGCTGACCAGTTCCTTTAATCAAGCAGGCACGTATATCATACTCTTGCTTGTACTCATTATATCTCTGATTATCATAGTTAACTTATCTCTGGTTTCTGTGAGCAAGAGATCTAAAGGTATCGTAGTTTTTTTGTGGGACATGTTGAAAAGATTCACTTCTAAAAACACGGGCATGCTAAAAGAACGAAGAAGAAGAGCAGCCGAAAGAGAAAAAATCCCAAAGACAGTCCCAGTGATTGACGCCCCATCGCCCTCCGTAGAAAAGATGAAACGGAAAAGAGCGGAGCAGACCCATTTCGAATTCCTTCAAAAGGAAGGCGCCTTCAAACTGCCGCCGCTAACGCTCTTGGATCAGGTTGAGCGAAAAGATACGAGGATAAAGCGGGAAAGCCTCATTATGAATTCCCGTATCCTCGAAAAGAAGCTTGCCGATTTCGGCGTCGAAGGGAAAGTGGTTGAAGTCAAACCGGGTCCCCTTATCACCATGTACGAACTGGAACCCGCACCCGGCGTAAAGATCACCAAGGTCACCAATCTATCCGACGATCTCGCTTTGGCGCTGAGGGCGCCCAGCATAAGAATTATCGCCCCCATTCCAGGAAAGGCAGTAATCGGCATAGAAATTCCCAACCACGAACGGGAGCCGGTACACCTGAAAGATGTATTAGATAACGATGCTTTTCTTGAGTCTCAATTTAAGCTCCCTATCGCCTTGGGCGAAGATATCACAGGGACCCCTGTAATCACCGACCTTGCCAGGATGCCGCACCTCCTGATTGCCGGCACAACAGGATCAGGGAAGAGTGTCTCCCTCAATGCCATGATCTGCAGCATCCTATTCAAGGCACACCCTGATGATACTAAGTTTCTCATGATCGACCCTAAAAGACTCGAACTGTCTGCATATGAAGGGATACCTCACCTGCTGCACCCGGTTGTCGTTGACCCCAAAAGAGCGTCTCAGGTTCTCAAGTGGGCCGTAGAAGAAATGGAGAAGCGTTACCAGATAATTGTCGAGTTGGGGGTCAAGAACATCGAGGCATATAACAAGCTTATAGACAAAAAGCTAAAAGAGAAGACCACTCAGCCGCGCGGCACCGATGAAAAACGGGAACCAGATAGTGAAGTGCCCTCCAAATTGCCCTATGTCGTGATCATCATTGACGAGCTTGCAGACCTCATGATGGTAGCGCAGAGAAACGTGGAAGAATCACTCGCACGGCTCGCCCAGATGGCAAGGGCCGCGGGGATTCATTTGATATTAGCCACCCAGAGACCTTCCGTAGACGTCATTACGGGAGTCATAAAAGCGAACTTCCCTACGAGGATCTCGTTTCAGGTATCGTCAAAGGTTGACTCGCGGACGATCCTCGATCAACTGGGCGCCGAAAATCTTTTAGGTTCCGGCGACATGCTCTTTATGCCGCCCGGTACGTCGAAATTGACCCGCATTCACGGGCCATATGTGTCAGAGAAGGAAATAGAGAGAATTGTGGATTTCATAAAGAAACAGGCCAGACCTTCCTACGATGAAACGATAACGGAATACCGGGCAGATTCATCGGAGACAGAGAAATCGGAAGATGGATTTGACGAAAAATATGACGAGGCTGTCGAGCTTATCACTGAGTTGGGACAGGCTTCAATTTCTCTGGTACAGAGATACCTGAAAGTCGGATACAACCGCGCTGCCCGCATGATCGAACGCATGGAGGCAGAAGGAGTCGTTGGACCCTCCGATGGCGTTAAACCGAGAAAAGTACTGGCCAGAAAGATCCCCCGTTGAAGCAAAGTAACGTTCACATCATAAGCCTGGGATGTCCGAAGAATCTGGTTGACTCCGAGGTCATGGCCGCACTCCTTGCAAAAGGCGGCTACGGCATTACTTCCCGAGTAGATCAGGCACACATCATCCTGATCAATACCTGCGCCTTTATCCTTTCTGCAAAAGAAGAATCCATAGATGAAATTCTCAAGATGGCCGAGTGGAAGAAACGGCAAAAGGGCGCCTGCACCTATTTGGTCGTAACAGGGTGCCTGCCCCAGCGATACGGAAGGGGTTTGGAAAAAGAACTGCCGGAGGTTGATCTCTTCCTGGGGGTCGGGGAAGTGGGGAACATCGTCCATCACCTCGATGGTTTGAGTCAGACAGAAGCGTCGGGCCGCCGCTCTATCATCGGCAAACCCGACTACCTGATGAATGCGCAAACTCCACGCCTCATATCGACACCCTCTTACACCAGCTATATGAAGATCGCCGACGGGTGTTCCAACCGCTGCTCCTATTGTGTAATTCCTGCAGTGCGGGGAAAGGCCAGGAGCCGGGAGCCGGAAGATATCCTGATGGAAGCTGAATCCCTTTCCATGCGCGGGGTAAAAGAGGTCATCATCACCGCCCAGGACACGACCGCCTACGGGCGCGACCTGAAAGGAAAACCGAATCTCGGCGATCTGCTCAGGGGACTCGCATCCATAAGGGGCATAGGCTGGATAAGGCTCCTGTACTCTCATCCCGCCGGGCTCACCGACGAGATCCTCAAATCCATGGCTGGCTATGAGAATATATGCAAATACATAGATATCCCCATCCAGCACATCGACGACGAAATCCTGGCATCAATGAAGCGACGCGGCGGCAGTGACCTGATCAAAAAGGCCATCCAAAGGGCGAGAGAGATAATCCCCGGCGTGGCACTTCGGACATCAATCATCGTGGGATTTCCCGGAGAGACACGCGCAAAATTTAATAAACTCCTTTCCTTCATCAAAGAGACGCGGTTCGATCACCTGGGTGTCTTCACCTATTCCAAAGAGGATGGCACAAAAGCCGCTTCCTACCCTTCACGGATATCGGAAAGGGAAAAAGAGATGCGGAGGCAGAATCTGATGGAAGAGCAGTCGGTTATTTCTTACGAAATCAATCAGGCCCTGATCGGTTCGATTCAAGAGGTCCTCATCGAAGGAAAAAGCGAAATCCCCGATTATCTCTATGTCGGGCGGTGCTCAAGGCAGTCCCCGGAAATCGACGGCGTTACCCATTTAAAGGGAGAAAGTCCGGCTACGGGAAGTCTGGTGCGCTGCAAGATCACAGCGACCACTGAATACGATCTTTTCGCAGAAGTATTAAGGTAATATCCTTCATCATCGTTTCTTTTTACACCGTTCCGATCTGTTCAAAATCACCGTCCTTTACCGATTTGCTGACATTTGCTGATTTTTCAGTTGACAATATGTGCAAAATGACATATGTCGCTTTTGACCAGTACAGGGCACGCATATTGTTATTGTTTCACGAGTCCCCACGGTTTTTGTAAACACCATTTTTTCACTATGTCTTCTAAATCTCAAAAGCAACCATAAGCCTTTTGGGAAAAATACTCACGATGTTGAAAGGAGGTAACATGAAAGGCTCCGATGATTACAGTAAAGCTGTAAGCAATCATTATAAACAACTGATGGAGTACTGCAAGATCAATCAGGAACGTTTGGACAGGGAACTGCCACCGCCCCGGGAAGACTTAAAAGAACTCCTGGCGGAACGCGGCGTGAGCAGGAGGGATTTCATCAAATGGACGTCCATCATGACATCCGCATTGATGCTGCCTCCTATGTTCCGTCCCGCCCTGGCGAGGGCGGCGGAGAATTTCAGTCGTCTCCCCATCGTGTGGCTCCATTTCGCCGAATGCACAGGTTGTACCGAGGCCTTCCTTCGCACCTCATACCCGAACGTCGCTGACATACTGTTGGAAACCATATCTCTCGAATACCATGAGACGGTGATGGCCGCGGCCGGCCATCAGGCCGAACAGAACCTGGAAAAGGCCATGACTGATTTCAAAAAGAAGTTTGTCTGCGTCATCGAAGGGGCGCTGCCCAGGGGTCTGAATGGACAATATCTGAGACTTGGCCCGAAAGGCAAGACAGCTATCCAAATAGCCAAAGAGGTAACCCACAAGGCGGCTGCAACCGTTTGTATCGGCGCCTGTGCCTGTTATGGAAATATTCAGGCTGCAAGGCCCAATCCCACGGATGCGGCAGGAATCAGCAAGACCCTCGGCATCTCCACGGTTAATATCGCCGGCTGCCCGCCGAATGCCGTTAATTTTGTCGGGACACTTCTTCACTATCTCATGTTTGGCGGCATGCCTCCCCTGGATTCTATAGGAAGACCAATCTGGGCTTATGGACAGAGAATCCATGATGTCTGCGAACGCAGGTCTCACTATGATGCCGGGGAGTTCGTGGAAGAGTGGGGTGATGATGGAGCGAAAAAAGGCTGGTGCCTGTACAATGTAGGCTGCAAAGGTCCGTATACCTTTGCAAATTGCGGCAAAGTGCGTTTCAATGATGGCGTCTCCTGGCCGGTCATGGCCGGTCATGGCTGCATAGGCTGTACAGAACCCGGATTCTGGGACACCATGGCCCCGCTGGAAAAACCGATCCACGAAGCTTCAATCGGAGGCGGGGAACGGACCGCGGACAATATCGGTCTGGTGTTAGCCGGTTTGACCGCTGCGGGTGTCGCAGCACATGCGGTTGCCAGTGCAATCCGTCATAAGGGAAAAGATGAGGAGGAGAAACATGACTAAGAGAATCATTGTAGATCCCATCACCAGGATTGAAGGACATTTGAGAATAGAGTGTGAAGTCGATGACAGTAACGTAATCAGGGACGCCTGGAGCAGCATTACCCTTTGGCGCGGCATAGAGACAATACTGAAAGGTCGTGACCCCCGGGATGCGGGACTTATTGTTCAGAGATTCTGTGGAGTCTGCACCTATGTCCATTATGAGGCAAGCACCATGGCCTGCGAAGATGCATTCGGCATCAAACCGCCCCCCAATGCCCGGATTATCAGAAACTTAATTCAAGGCTGCTGGTATCTCGGCGATCATATCATGCATTTCTATCATCTGCATGGACTCGACTGGGTAGATATTGTGAGCGCCCTTTCGGCAGACCCGAAGAAAGCGGTCGAACTCGCCAAGAGCTATTGTCCCGATCCCTACAATTGCTCGGAAACGCATTACAAAGCCGTTCAGCAGAGACTCACAAAGTTTGTGAAATCGGGCCGGCTCGGACCTTTTGCGAACGCCTACTGGGGAAATCCTTCCTACAAACTTCCACCGGAGGCTAACCTGGTAATTGTCTCCCACTATCTGGATGCCCTTCAGGTATCCAAAGTAGCGGCCCAGATGCAGACCATCTTCGGCGGGAAAAACCCCCATCCCCAATCCCTGGTGGTTGGCGGTGTGACATGTGTTATGGATGCCCTGGATGCGAACCGCCTCGGCCAGTATCTTTTCCGCCTGAAGGAATTGCAGAACTTTATTGAGACTGCATACATCCCCGACGTACTGCTCGCAGCTGCCTATTACAAAGGCGAAGGCGCGGCCGGAATCGGAGGAGGCGTGAAGAATTATTTGAGTTACGGCGGTTTCCCTCTTGACGACGACATGAATACCTTCCTCTTCCCCAGGGGAGTCGTAAAAAACAGAGACATTTCAAAGCCCCTGAAGCTCGACGAGGAAAAGATAACGGAAGAAGTAACCCATGCCTGGTATAAGGGTACGGAGCCCCAACATCCCTTTAAGGGAACGACAGATCCTGAATACACAGGCTACGATGCCAACGGCAATGTTAAGGGAAGTGAGAAATATTCCTGGTGCAAGGCGCCAAGATATGACGGGCAGCCCCATGAAGTAGGTCCTCTTGCACGCATGGTTGTCGGTTATGCCGTGGGGAACGAAAAGATCAAGGCCCTCGTCGATTCAACGCTCAAGGCAACAGGCATCCCCGTGTCGGCTCTCTTCTCCACCCTCGGAAGGACGGCAGCACGCTGCATAGAGACCAAGTATGTAGCCGATAACATCGAGGGGTGGGTCAATGAACTCATCGCCAATATCAAGAAAGGGGATACCCGGACATGGACGCGCTGCGATGTACCAAGCAAACCTGCACAGGGTCGCGGCATGACGGAACCGCCAAGAGGAGCGTTAGGCCACTGGATAAGAATTGAGAACAAGGTGATTGCAAATTATCAGGCCGTAGTTCCCTCCACATGGAACTGTTCCCCGAGGGATAAGGCGGGGAAACGAGGTCCCTATGAGGAAGCCCTTGTAGGAACTAAACTCGCCAAAGTGGACCAGCCTCTGGAGATCCTGAGAACCATTCATTCCTTTGATCCCTGTATGGCTTGCGCGGTTCACATTGTCGATCCCAAGACCAATGAAATCAGGAAATTCAGGGTCGCGTAAAGGAAAGGGAGGACAACCATGGAAATAAAACCTGTAAAAGAATGGTCTGCGGCAATCATGATTAACCACTGGGCCATGGCGTTATCCATATTTGTCTTGATTGTAACAGGTTTTTATATTGCCGATCCCTGTACAATTTATCAAGGAGAGACAGTGGATAAGTTCTTCGTGGGAAATATGAGATATGTGCATATCCTCTTCGGAATATTCCTCATGTTCATTTTCATATGGAGGCTATATCTCGCCTTTTTCTCGAGGTTTAATGCGGACTGGAAGGATTTCTTCGCATGGCTCGATTTCGAATGCACCTGGAAACAGATCAAATTCTATCTGCTCATCAAGAAGGAACCGCCGTCACACAAAGACTGTACCTATGGACCGATGCAATCCCTTGCCTACAGCGGTCTTTTTTTCATGATCTTCGTCATCCTTGTAACCGGTCTGATCCTCATGGGCGCTTGTTATCATGCCGGGATGACCGCCTTCTTATACAAGCTCTTAAAACCGGTGGAGAATATGTTAGGAGGATTGGCGATCGTCCGCTATGTTCACCATATCTTCACGTGGCTTTTCATTCTCTTTATCATCGTGCACGTGTATATGGCCTTCTGGTATGACGCCATATTGAAGGAAGGGACCGTCTCTTCCATGATCAGCGGGGTGCTCTACGAAAGAGAAGGGAAATAGGATATTCTCTTTTGCTTGACAGAAATTAATTCTTGAATGGGGGAGAAAGTTGTATTGTCTCCCCCATTGTTATTTTTACAGCTTATATGGGAGATAAACGTCGCATCACCATTCTCGGGTTGGGCAACATTCTTCTTCAAGATGAAGGGTTTGGCGTCCATTTCGTGCGCTGGTTCGAGAATAATTATCAAGTTCCGGAAAACGTCAAGATCATTGAGGGCGGTGCCCTTGGCTACGGACTGCTCGATACGGTATGCAGTTGCGATAGACTTCTCGTCATCGACGTGATAAAAGCAGACGAAGAACCCGGCTCCGTCTACCGTTTTACAAAGGAAGAGGTAGATGCGCAAATGCTTGAACCGACTTCTGCCCATGAAGTATCGTTTCATGACGTGCTCTGCAAGGCGGATTTAATCGATGAACTGCCTGAAGTCATATTTCTTTGCATCGTTCCCTACAAATACAAAGAGATGGGTCTTGAACTGACCCCCTCCATAAGAAAAAAATTTTCCGCCGTGGAGAGGCTTCTTTTAAAAGAGCTGTCTTTACATGGCGTGAAGCCGCTGAAGTTGAACCATGCATGAGCTATCCATTATCCGGTCAATTCTGGATATAATTGAAGAATACGCAGAGGAATATCGCTTCAGTAAAGTAAAGTCCATGAAGATTTCGTTCGGACGCCTGTCCTGCATTGACCCGCAGGTCCTGGAATTCACCTTCGAGATTCAGTCCAGCGGCACAAAAGCAGAAGGGGCAGCGCTCGAATTTGACATCAAACCGATTATCATTCACTGCTTTTCCTGCGAAAAAGACTTTGAGCTCGAGCAATATGCTGCGGAGTGCCCGCAGTGTAAAGGATCGGAAGTGCTTCTCGCCGGCGGAACTGAAGAGATTCAACTTCTGGAGATAGACGTAGATTAGGAACTGGTAAATATGTGCCTTGGATTTCCGGGAAAAATCATATCCGTTGACGAAGACAATATCGCGGTCATAGATATCAGCGGCACAAGACGGGAAGTATATCTTGATATAGTTGATGAGGATGTTTCTATCGGAGACTATGTGATATCTCATGCGGGTTATGCCATTCATAAGATCGATGAAGCTCTCGCATTGGAAAAGCTCGATCTCCTAAAAGAGATCATAGAAAAAGAGATATATTAAGAATACTAAGGAGAAGTGACTTTGTCCAAGATAACAGTCGTAAAAAATATCCTCGATGCCAATGACAGGATTGCGGAAGAAAATAGGAAGATATTTGATAAAGAGAAGATATACGTCCTTAATCTGATGAGTTCCCCTGGCGCAGGGAAAACATCACTTGTTGAGCGGACGATCGCTGCTCTTCAGGGCATATATAGAATCGGCGTCATCGAAGGGGATATCCAAGGCTCCTCCGATGCGGAAAGGATAGCCAAACTGCGAGTCCCGGTAGTTCAGATTAACACCGGAGGGGCATGCCACATAGACGGAAACATGATCCGCGAAGCACTGCCGGGTCTTGATCTCACGAAGACTGATCTTCTTATTGCCGAGAATGTGGGCAATCTCGTATGCCCGGCTGAGTTCAAGATCGGTGAAAACGTAAAGGTGATGGTCTTGAGCACTCCGGAAGGTTCCGACAAGCCGGCGAAGTATCCCCTCATGTTCCAGCAGTCGGAGGCCATGATCATCAACAAAACAGATCTTCTACCCTATGTAGACTTCGATATGGCCAAGGCAAAGAAAGATGCTCTCACTCTCAACCGAAATCTTAAGATTTTCGAGGTATCCTGCAAGACATCGGCAGGTCTAAAAGGTTGGTACGACTGGCTCTCGGATCGCATTGAATCTTTTCGATCAAAATAACGGCGGCCAATCAAACGGGTTCTTAATCGGATAATTCTATCTCATTCTCCAAGCACCATTGCCTCAGCGCCTGTTCCTCGCGTTTGCTCTCGAAGTCGTACCATATCTCCAGTAGTCCCTTTGTTTCCAGAAAATCCTTGAACCGTCGATACGCCCCGCGTTTTCGAAAAATCTGCTGCACATGGTGATAGTCATCGGGCAACTGCATTTTGACAAACTCAAAGACGAGATTTTGACCCATATGGAGATCATTCTTGTGGGGAATCTCTATGCACATATCCCAATCGAGATCATCATCACCAATTTCATCGAGATCAGCCATCTCTGAATGATAGAGTATTTGACCTGTATCTTTGCAAAGAATTGCCGTGTTCATACCGTAACCGGCTGAACTTACAAAGAGGAATGCATCTTGTATGTCATTGAACTTGATCATCTTCCATTTGCAGTTCAAACATCTAAGACGTCCCAAGCTCTAATTCCAAGAAACAGCGTCTACTGAAAGCCAGTGTCCGGATTGGTTCGTTACCAGCCAGTCATTTAATCCCGCTGTGTTTCTTAAGATTGTGCCGAGCACAAAAAAGTTGAATATTATCCGCCGTGGTTGAAGAACCACCTTTCTACTAAGGAATAACAATTACTGTTCATACTACTTAATTTCCAGCCGCAAAAAACCGAAACTGAAGAATTTAATGAATCTGATATCCTAATATTTAGGAAAAATCAATAGCATGAACGTATGGAAAATAAAGATTGCTGAGAAGAAAAGATGCAAGCTTGACCTGAAGGGACGTTTATGAGAAAAAGTTATGTCGTTTGCACTCATAAAAACGAGCATTCGTTAGTGCGAAGAAGACTCTTAAGTGTCATTCCGTGCTTGACGCGGAATCAAATCCTAATTATAGATTCCTGCTCTCGCAGGAATGACAAATTGAATATTTCCATATCTTCGTGGTATCCCAAATGGCATTATAAAACAGATAATTACAGCGGTCATTATGAAAAAAGATTATTCGATAGCGATGTGTAAAACACTGGAAAATGAATACAACCGACTTGGTTTGCAGCGGCCGTTAGCCGTAAAACGCTACGATGTCGGAGACATCGTGGAATATGACGCGAACGCGGTTGCGCCTGATGCATCCAATAAGACATCTCGTGTTATAGTGCGGATAGAAGAATTTGTCGGCGGCGGATTTGCAGGTCAAGTTTATAAAGTGAAAGTTCTCAGCATCGAACCGGATACGCTGCAAGGATTGCAGGTTGCCAATTCTTACGCCATGAAAATCCTGATTCCGCCATCGTCAGGATCACGCTTTTTTAGAAACCTGCTCTACTGGATCGGTTTTCAGGGGCCTTTTCAATTGCAGTCAAATCCGGCTGCGGCAAGGGCCGGCGCGTTATGGCAGAAATTCATCCGCCGCGCCGCTAAGGTCAGGTTTGGTGATGAATCATGCGTTAAAGACATTTATGCCATATTTGTCGATACCCAATTGGGAAGTTGCGGTGAGATCACCTCCTGGGTCGAAGGCCGCACCTGGCAGCTTGAGGTTGACGATCACATGGAGCTCTTGAGCCGATGGAAGAAAGGAGAAAAAATTCCCCCTGAATGCCTCGGCTCTCCGGAATATAGAACAAAAAAACAATTCATGGCGGATTTTGTGAAATTGCTCCACGATATGGGCGCGTATGAATTTGCACGCCAGTACGAATGGTCCACCTGCAAGAGCCAACCGAACTGTTTTAAGTTGGATGCGACCGACGATGATCCTTGTACAGGTCTCGTCGCCATGGATTTCCGCGCGGGTCTTGCATTGCTGCCTTTCGGCCCGATGAGCCCCGGCGATTTTTCGCTGATATTCGAAGGCATTTGCAGGGGATCTCTCGTGCAGTTCGACCGGGGCGACCTCAAAATACTCGAAGCATTCGTGCTCGCTCATAAAAATGAATTTCAGGATATGCTGGGCATGCTTGAGGAGCTGAAAGCCGCGGAAGAAATCTATCGCAATTCTGTTCCCGACATTACCCATAATCATCTCAAACTGCTTTACAGCAAAAAGCTCTGGTCCACCATCTTTTCCAGCGCAATCGCCGGGTGGAGAATCAAAAATATAATCGACGCTCCGACACAGGAACGATTCCAGAAGCGTAAAATCTCTACCCTGTCTTTCTCCCTTCTTGGCCTCATACCATTCTTGGGCAGTATTCTGCGAAAGGCCTGGGGGCACGCCGAATGGCGAGCGCATTATAAAGAATGCATGAGCAGTAGGGAATACTTTCTTAAGACGCTGAAAGGCAAGAGACTTGAGCGTGTGATGTCATGGTGTCGCAGCGGTAGGATAACTGAACAGGACGCGCCGGTGCTTGCCCATTCCCTCGCGCTGTTCCTGCTGCATTTCCCTCTGTCGATTCTTCCCATCGGGCTATATAGATTCTTAACAAGCTGGAAATATGCAAGAGAGAAATTGGCCTTTGTATTCGTGCGGCCCATCCGGCTCTATTTTAATGCCGAGTTGCGGGAGGAATGGCTGGCCGACATGGTAGAGCTTGGGAAGAAAAAGCGCATCATAAGCACGAGTGATGCCAATGAAATAAACAAGACCATCAAAGAGCCTTTTATTCAGAAGTACCTCAAGAGTCTGGCTGTTCATATCTGCTTGATGCCGACAACGCATGTCGTTGCCACGGCACTGGCGATTTACTTTATATGGACGCATCCCGAAATGCCCCGCGCACAAGCCTGGGCGATAGGTTTGGGAATTATCGCCTTTTTCCAGCTCATACCGATATCACCCGGCTCGCTCGCGCGAGGGCTGTATGTGCTTTTCCTGGTTATTAAAGAAAGAAATTTTAAGGACTACAGCATCGCCCTATTCTTAGCGTTCTTCAAATATGTCGGGTACCTCGCCTTCCCCATACAAATGACCTATCGGTACCCCACGCTGGCACGGTTTATGGCCGGACACTGGGCCACGGAATCTGTGCATGCCGTACCGGTTTTTGGCGAGAGCGGCGCTCTGCTTGAACACGGCGTCTTCTGTCTTTTTTACAACTGGCCCCTGACAATTCGCAGGCACATGGATTTGCGGGCGCAGAAGAGAATACTTATGAAACCGCGCTACTGGCACGCGGCAGCGCTCGCTTTAGGCACTGCCGGAATCTTGATTGGAACCGATGCGATGTATCTTAAGTATACCGGGCTAATTCCGGATCTAAGACACATCTGGTGGCTCATAGCCGCACTCCCGTTAATCGGAGGTGTTATGGTCAGCTCAGGCTGTGGAGGCGCCCCGATGATGAAACGGATTGCAATGGCTGCGGTCTTCGGTGTCTTTGCAAGTCTTATCTATATGATCATTGCGACCTCTCTCGGTTTCCATCATTATGCGAATATTTTCCACCTTGGCATAGCATGCTTATGGAGACTATTCATGTTCGGTCTCTTCGCAAGCATCGGAGCCCTGGCAATGGAGTTTAAGCTGGAAAAATCTGACGGATATTAATGCGTCGCTGAATTGTCAGGTTCGAATAGGTTCGGTTACTGATGGTCGAAGACATACCCAATGGAGCGGATACTCTTGAAATAGACAGGATTTACCGGATCGTTTTCAAAGTACTTCCTCAGGCGCACGATGAAGTTGTCAACCGTGCGTGTCGTCGTCTCACCGGAGTACCCCCAGCCTATTTCCAGCAGGACCTTGCGTGACAGGGGTTTCCCCCTGTTTGCAATGAAGACCTTGAGTAACCTTACCTCCTGGTCTGTCAGGTGAATCATCCCGTGAGCACCCTGCGCGGTCATAGTTCCGAAGTCAATTGTGTTGCTTCCAAATATATACGTGTTCTTTATTTCTTCTGCTTCCAGCCCCTCGTTGACAGTACCGCCGCGGCTCCAGGAGGACCTTTTCATGAGGCGTTCGATACGCATCAAAAACTCCTCGAGGTTAAAAGGTTTGGCAAGGTAGTCATCAACGCCGTAAGAGAATCCCTTTACCTTGTCATCATGGCCGCCTTTAGCCGAGAGGATAAGTACAGGGAGCTTTTCATCCTCCATGCGAATATGGCGCAACACTGACAGGCCGTCCAAACCGGGCAGCATGATATCAAGGACGACGAGGTGGGGATTCCACTCTTTCCACAGGCGGAGCCCCGATGTTCCCTCGCCGGCGATTGAGACCTCATACCCTTGCAGGGAGAGATTCAATTTCAGCCCCTCGGCTATATGCGCATCATCTTCAATTATGAGAATGCGTTTTTGTGGAAGATCTTTCATGCTTTTTCCTTTTTCGGTTTTAAGGGCAATGCCAATGTGAAAACAGATCCCTTTCCCGCCCCCTCACTATCCGCGGTGATTTTCCCCTGATGGAGTCTTGCTATGTGCTGAGCAAGGTAGAGTCCGATGCCGCTCCCTCCTACCACGGCATGTTCGCTACGGTTTCGGCTCTGATAGAATTTCTTGAATATCTTCTTACTCTCTCCCTTTTCGATACCGATCCCGTTATCCCTGAAACGGATCAGTTGGATATTTTCAACCTCCTCGAAGGTTATACGGATACTGGGTCTGCTTGAACTGTTGTACTTCTTGGCATTGGTTAGAATGTTCATCAGGAGCATCTCAATCAGCGATATAATGACAGGCTGATAGAATCCCTTCTCTTGGGGGTTTTCAACATGAATGTCACATCCCCGGAAGATATGTTGGTTGCTTGCAAGAAATCCTCGAACCAGCTCTACAAGGTCGACGTTTGCGAAGACCCCTTCGTAGACCTTGCTCTCTATCCGGGCAAGATTCAGGATACTGTTGATATTGTTTGAAAGGCGTTCTGCATCCTGGAGCATGAAGCTGATATATTTGAGTTGCTCATCGCGAGGGATTTCATACTTTGTAAAGGTCTCCAGATAAAGCTTCAGGGAGGTGACCGGGGTCTTGAGCTCATGGGTGAAGTTGTTGATGAAGGTTTGTTGCAGGCGATAGAGCTGGAGGGTTTTCAGGTGATAGATGAAGATGATGAGAATCCCCGCCAGGATGACGCCGACCAGCAAGGACAGGACGAGGATGACAACCCAGGGGCTGGCCTCAATAAATTGACTTGGATCAAGCTGGTAACGATAGGCGAGTGATTTGACTCCCGCGCTTATCCCGACATACCAGTAGATATACAAGGAGAGGGAACAAACGAGGGCGACCGTCGACAGAACGAAAACAAAAATAGGATGGAAAAACCATTTAGCCTGTTTCATAGTTCTTTATAATCTATACGATATGTTTGTTCCCGTCAATTTTCCCTCTCGATTCCAATTTGTCCTGCATTGTAAAAGTATTGTAAAACGCTAACTTATAACTTCCTTTCTGTAAATATATTTCTTAAGCTACCTCCGTACTAAAATATCTATACCACTATGGAGGAGTAATATGCACAATCGTTCACACCAGGCCCACCCTGTCCATCCTCTCGGAACCCGTGCCCGCGTCCTGCTCACCAGTGTTTTCGGACCGTATGCCCAGGATGATGATTACGGAAGCCGCAAGATCAATCCGATGGAGCTATATCAAAATCAAGTAACTCGTGTCCAGGGAGGGTTTTCTTTGCGCATGTTTCATCGCACTTTCGGCCTGATGATGATTCACGCCAATATCAAAGCCCCCTGCACGATTCTGGATTTTCCCGCCTTTGATCGTTTCGTCGAAGAAATTCGCCACTGCACGTATGATATCATCGGCATCAGCGCAATCATTCCGAACATTGGTAAGGTGAAGAAGATGTGTGAGCTGATCCGGCAGTATCAACCCGCAGCCACGATTGTTATCGGCGGACACATAACCAACAAAGAAGGGATTGGTGAGATAATTGATGCAGACCTCGTTGTACGCGGCGAGGGCATCCGGTGGTTTCAGCGATATCTCGGGCAGGATGACAAGGCGCCCATCAAGCATCCGATGGCCGTCTCAGGGTTTGGAGCCAGGATTATGGGTATCGATCTGGGGAGCAGGCCAGGCGGCACCGCGGCGATCCTGATCCCCTCCGTTGGATGCCCCGTTGGATGTAACTTCTGTTCAACGTCGGCGTTATTTGGTGGCAAAGGTCATTTCATTAATTTCTATGAGACAGGGGATGAACTTTTTGAGGTAATGTGCGAAATTGAAAAGAAGCTCAAGGTTCGATCCTTCTTCACTCTGGATGAAAACTTTCTCCTCCACAAGAAAAGGGCTTTGAGGCTCCTCGAACTGATGGAGACCAACAACAAAAGCTGGGCAATATACGTATTCAGCTCCGCACGGGTCCTGCAATCATATACGATTGATCAACTGGTGAGACTCGGCATCGGCTGGGTCTGGATGGGTTTGGAAGGGGAAAGTAGCGACTACAATAAGCTCCACGGAGTCGATACGCCAGACCTGGTGCAGCTTTTGCAATCTCACGGTATCCGTGTCCTGGGGTCCTCGATCATCGGCCTGGAAAATCATAAACCGGAAAATATGGATTCGATCATCGATTATGCCGTCGGGCATGAAACGGTTTTTCATCAGTTCATGCTTTATACCCCCATTTCGGGGACTCCCCTGTATGAAAAGCACAAACAGGAAGGAACTCTCTTGGCAGAATCCGAATTGCCCGATGCGGATTCCCACGGACAATATCGCTTCAATTACCGCCATCCGTATATAAAAGATGGACAGGAAGAGAAATATATTCTGGAGGCATTTCGGCGTGACTTTAAGTTCAACGGCCCCAGCATTCTTCGCCTGATACGGGTGCTGTTGAACGGATGGCAGATGCATAAGAACCATCCCCGGCGCGTGAGGGAGCGTTTCGCATGGGAGATATTTCCTTTACGATCGACATATGCCGGCGCTGTCTGGGCCATGAGGAAATGGTATCGCAGCGATGCACGTATAGCCGAAAAGGCGGATAAGCTTCTGAAAGATATCTATGCTACATTTGGATGGAAAACTAAGATCATTGCACCGCTTATCGGCAGGTACACCCTTCGTTCCTTGAAGAAGGAGGAAGAAAGGCTGGCTCATGGGTGGACCTACGAACCGTGTTGCTTCTATGAAAAAAATGAGACAGCCAAGACGCTGGAAGTGGCGCAGGCTGTAAAGCACAAGTTAAAGGTGAAAGAGAAACGTCCTGCAGCTAGTGAACCGATTCCTAATTATGGTAAATAGAATAGAGTCGTACCTTTAATGAAATGACCCGTCGATCATACTGCACATGGGACAGAACGGCCGGGCAATAATTCCATCCTGTATTTTCGCACTGCGAGTTTGTCTACCGGCAACAGCTTTCGTATTTCAGAGAGGGTAGTGAATCCGTAACCAGCCTTCTTGACCTGCTCGAGCAAGTTAATAAAGTGGCTGTCCCAGATGCCTCCTTCTACTTCGGCGTGAACCGGCAGCACATGGATTTCTTCGTCTTTGAGCATAGAGGTGATAATTGAAATGCCTTCAGGGACGCCCACCTCCTCAAAGCAAGGGAGATCGGACGGAATTTCCACAGCACCCAGCTTCTCATGGATGAAGGGCTTTTTGGCCCGCGTGCAGCTCAGATAATCAAACCGGTAATCCTCGAGAATCTCGATTACCCTGTCATCGATAAGCCAGGCAGGCGCCCCGAATGCTGTAGGCACTTGCCCCGTTAGCTCCGCAAACCCACGGATGCCTTTCTCGAACCAATCCCGTATCCACTGTATCGATTTTGTGTGCACCTCGTCCTGCCAGCGCCTGTGATCCCATGCATGAAATTGCACTTCATGGCCTTGAGACATTATTTGCCTGACGATTTCCGGAAATGAAATGGCGATCATCGGCGAAGGAAGCAGGGTTCCGTAAAGTGCTGTCCTCAAACCATAGAGGCCGACGGCATTAGTCCTGACCATCTTTTTCAGGAAGCGGGGATTTTTTATGAGCTGAAGAATGGCTCTGCCTGAGGCATCAGGCCCTATGCTCAAAAAGAAGGTGCTCTTTACGTTATAGTTTCCAAGGATGTTAAGTAGACGGGGCACACCATCTTTCATGCCACGATAGGTATCAACATCAATCTTTATGCCCAGTACTTTTTTACTCTTGTCATCAGACGGCACCCCTGTTCTCCTCCAAGAAAGAATCCAGCGTCATCTTCAGTGCTTCCTTCAAGCCTATCTCAGGTTTCCAATCCAACAGCTTTTGTGCTTTTTCAATGCTCGGTTTCCTGGAATAGATATCCTGGTAGCCTTTGCCATAGTAAGTTTCTGCGGATGCTTCGATGATTTCAGAGTAGACCTTGTCATTTCTATGATCCCGATGGGCCATGAAGAGATTCTTCAGAATGTCGGCCAATTCTTTCACGGAACACTCATTGTCCGGATTTCCAATGTTGATGATCTCGCTTTTGCATACATCATTTTTGTTTTCCAAAATCTTCATCAATGCGGAGATGCCGTCATCCACATATGTGAAACATCGCTTCTGATGACCGCCGTCAACGAGCGCTATCGGGCGTTTCATAAGTAGTTCGGCTATGAATTGTGTAACTACTCTTGAACTTCCTTCTTTAGCCACGTCCAAGGAATCCAGTCGCGGTCCAATCCAGTTGAATGGTCTAAACAGCGTGAATTCAAGATGACCGCGGGTGCCATAGGCATAGATCACGCGGTCCAGGAGCTGCTTGCAGCATGAGTAAATCCATCGCTCTTTTTGAATCGGCCCGACCACCAGGAAACTCTCGTCCTCTTTGAATTCCTTGTCAGTACAGGCGCCATAAACCTCGGACGTGGATGGGAATACGACACGCTTATGATACTTAACACATTGTTTGATAACGTCAAGATTCATCTCAAAGTCCAGGTTGTATACGCCGATGGGGTCTTCAACATACAGTTTGGGGGTCGCAATGGCTACAAGCGGCAATACAACGTCACATTTCTTTATGTGATACTCAATCCATTCCTTGTTGATCGCCATATCACCCTCAAGAAAATGGAAACTAGGATTGTTCACGGCTTCACCGAGGCGATCATCGGCAAGGTCCATGCCGTAGACAATCCAGTCTGTTTGAGCGAGAATCCGTTTGGTCAAGTGATGACCGATAAATCCATTTACCCCGAGAATTAAGATCTTCATGTTAAGGCTAACCCTTCTTTTTTTTTAAAATAGTTAAAAATTTGACTGCGTTTTATTCTCGACCCCGCGATCTCAATATCTACAAGCTTCAGTCTGCCGTCTCCCGTTCTGATAAAGACATCCTCATTTTCAACCTCTATTTGTCCGGGAGTATGGTCATTCCTGCCTTCCCCTTCAGGAAGGGCCCACCAGATCAATATTTTTCCGGCTCCGGGCAAAAAACCAAAGGCGCCCGGATACGGCTCGGTCACGGCCCGGATGAGATTGTAGATCCTCACTGCAGGCCAATTCCAATCAATGCGCCCATCTTCCGGCTTCCGCCCGCCGTAATAGCTCCCCTTCGCCAGCTCCTGCGGAATCAGCGGGACTCTGCCATCCCGAATAAGAGGCAGGATTTCCGCAAGCATTTCTCTAGCGGCTTCGCAAAGTTTGTCATACAGGGTCCGGGCGGTGTCTTGAAAATCTATCTCAACAGCCTTCTGCCCGACAATGTCACCTGCGTCCGGTTTTACTGTCATATGATGGAGCGTGATACCGGTCTTTTTCTCTCCGTTTACGATGGCCCAGTTTACGGGGGCTCTCCCCCGGTAAGCGGGCAGAAGCGAGCCATGGAGATTATACGCGCCTGACGTCGGTATGTTCAAGATATCCTGACTCAGCATATGCCTGTAATAGAAGGAAAAGATAACCTCTGGAGCAAGACGTGAAACTTTCTCTATCCAAGCGGGCGTATTCACATCAGGGGGACAGAATACCTCGATATGATTTTTATTTGCCCATTCAACGACGGAATCGAACCAGCAATTTTCCCCGGCGTCGTCTTCATGCGAAAAAATCGCCGCGATATTAAAACCTGCTTTTCCCAGGGCTTCAAGCCCGCAAATACCAATGTTGTGGTATGCGAATACAACGGCCATCATTGCGTCTGCCTTGCACTCTCCGACGAGTGGACCTTTTCAATAACATACTCCGGCCTTTTTCTAACTTCTCTATAGATCCGTCCGATGTATTCCCCGACGATGCCAAAGGCAAAAAACTGCAGGCCCACAAAAACAAACAGAATGGCAAATAATGTGAAAACACCCTCAGCAGCCCACAGGGCGCCATACATCAGTCTCGCAACGGCAAGGAAAATACCAAAGCAGACACCGCCAATAGCCATACACACGCCCCCGTACATGAGGAGCTTCATGGGCAGATCAGAGAATGAGGAGACGAGGTCAAACTGAAGGTTGATAAGCTTTCGCAGAGGATAGTTAGATGTGCCGCCGGCCCTCTCGTCGTGGGCAACCTCAATTTCTGTCACACGCTTGCCAAAAAATGTCGCCAATGCCGGGATGAATGTTGCGTGTTCATGGCAGGCGATCATGCGATCGACTACAGGACGCCGGTAGGCCCGGAGCATGCAGCCCCAGTCGGTCATCCTGACTTTAGTAATCCTTCTCGCAATTATATTGATGATCTTTGACGGTATGATCCTGAACATGGAATCCTTGCGTCCTTTTCTTATTGTGCCCACCACATCATAGCTGCCCGCCTCCATCTCTTTTACAAGCTTAGGTATCTCTTCTGGGGGATTCTGGAGATCAGCATCCAAAGTGATTACGATATCGCCTGTCACTACAGAGAAACCGGCAAGGATCGCCGCGTGCTGTCCATAATTTCTGACAAGCTCTACAACCTTCACCTCTGGCTCATCGGCAAGGCCTTTCAATATGGAGAGGGAACTGTCACGGCTGCCATCGTCTATAAAAATTATCTCATACGGCCTGCCCATTCCTTGCATTACCGGCCGGACGCGCTCCATGAGGATATGCAGGTTCTCCTCTTCGTTGTAAACAGGAATGACCAGGGAAATCATCGGCTGCGAACTCATAGTATTGTCCTCATTGTTACAGATCATTCACTCGTTTGTGCACGAGTAATACTCTTTTACAAAGCTGCTAACTTTTCAATATCTCTCTTATGGCTTCACAAACATAGGATACATCATCATTCGACATGTCTGGAAACAGAGGCAGAGAAATTATCCTTTCCGCTGCCCGCTCTGTTTCAGGGAGCATTCCTTTTCCTGTTGCAAACTGCCTCTTGATATAACTCAAGCGGTGGCACGCCGGGAAATGCAGACCATATCCAATATTGTACTCGGACAGTTTTTCCATAAAGAGGTCCCGAGCCATGGACAGGACCTTTATTATGAACAGGTGCCAAGCATGAACATGGGGATATTCAGGTATTCCGGGCAATTCGAGGCCATTCACATTTTTCAGCCCTTTCATATAGATCCCCGCCAGTTCGGCCCTTCTGTGATTAATCTCGTCCAGCCTCGCGAGTTGCGCAATCCCGAGGGCTGCCTGCATATCGGGAAGATTGTATTTGAACCCTGGGAGATTAAGATCGTACTCAGGGTTTCCTCCTCTTCCATAACGTTTCCACGCGTCTCTCTCAATTCCGTGAAATCTTAAAAGCCTCAATTTGGCTTCCAACGCATTGTCTGTGAGTGTAATCATCCCGCCTTCACCGCTTGTTATGTTCTTTATGGGATGAAAGGAAAATATAGCTATATGGCGGAACCCTCCTGCGTGGACACCTTTATAATATGTACCGACTGCGTGGGCTGCATCTTCAATAATCAGGATATTGTTTCGCTTTGCTACTTCCAGAATCCTGTCCATGTCGGCGGGAGCGCCCGCAAAATGAACGGGAATAATAGCCTTTGTTTTACGGCTGATTCTTTTCTCTATAAGGTCCGCATTGATGTTTAGCGTATCGTAATCGATATCTACGAAAACTGGCTTCGCCTTTAGCATGACAGTCATATTTACGGTGGAGGCAAAGGTCATAGACGGTGTGATGATCTCATCTCCTTCCCCAATCCCCAGGGCAAGAAGTACAAGATGCATGCCGGCTGTGGCGGAAGTCACGGAGAGTGCATGGGACGCCCCGGTCAATTCGCAGAATTTGTCCTCAAACGCCTTACAAACTGGTCCGGTAGTGATCCATCCGGATTTCAGGCAATCAACAACGCCTTCAATCTCTCTCTTGCCAATGGAGGGTCTGGATAGGGGCAAGAAATCTTGTCTGACTTTCATATTCGATCAGTTACTCATCTTTAAGATGCACGAGGCTATAGTAACCATTATCCCACAGAACACGCAAAAAGGCTGTCTTTTTTTTCAGCTTTTCCACATTTTCACTTTCCGTCACGCAATAGATATTCTTCTTTTCATGACAAAGACTAAAAAACATTTCAGAAGTGAGAAAATAACGATTCCTTTCTTCGAGAGGCAGTTTTTCCACACCCGGTCTCAACTCGCCGATATCATCCACTACGGGCGTTCTCCTCTTGCTATGAAAATCTATACCGTATAGCGACATCCCGTACTGATAGAGTTCCTCATTGGCAGGAACGTAATCCTTTATGATCCTGGCAATGGGATACGCCGACTTGTATGGCGTCAAAAATTGGGACATAGGGAATATCAGGGAACTCATAAAAAGAAACGAGATCACATAAATAGTCATGAACCAACCGCTCCGCCATCTTCTTCCGATTATCTCAGGCAGAAATGTAATCGCAATCTGCATCAATATAGGGAAGATAACCCACGGCCACCACGTATGGAAAGGTATCTCGTGGTTCTTAAGAAACGGCGGCGCGAGAAGCACGGCGATGAACAGGAGAGATTGCAAGATCACGGGCAGATGGTACAGAAATCCTGCACCTCTGCTATAATCGAATTTTCTGACTTGGTCATCATATGATCTAAAAATGTGTCCCATAAAAACCGCTATGGGTAAGAAGGCAGGGGCGATATAGGGGATAAGCTTGGACGAGGAAACTGAAAAGAACAGAAAAATGAAGCCCGTCCACGTGAGCAAAAATAATTTTTCCGTTGAGGTAAAAAGAGAAAAGAGTCTTGCCCCGCCTTCTTTAACGGCCTTGAAGAGAAAAGCCCACCAGGGCATTGTACCCGCGATGATGATAGGAACGTAAAAATAGATGGGCTCGTTTCTCGAGTGTATGGTCGTGGTATATCTGAGAAAGTGTTCCTGTACGAAAAAAAACCACAGGAAGTCTTTGTTTGCTTTTTGCACAAGGAATAACCACGGCCCGGCGACAGTCAAAAAGATTATAATGCCTGCCGGTGAGAACAATCTTAATATGTCGCGCCACCTTCCGGCGAATATGAGCAAGATTATTACAATGGCAGAAGGAAAGACTATGCCGATCAAACCTTTTGTAAGAAAGGCCAGGGCACAGAAAAGATAAAAGAGATAGACATTTTTCTTTCCGTACCCGCCATCTGAAAAGTATCTGTAGCCAAACCATACAGCAACAGAGACAAAGAATGCCAACGGCATATCCAGGATATTAAGTCGTCCGATGGCAAAAGGAAATAAGGACGTCGTCAAGACCGCAGCCGCATAAAACCCAGTTTTCTCGCCGTGGAAAAAAGTTCCCATTCTATAAACGAGAAGTATACACCCCCACGCACAAAGCGCTGAAAACAGCCTTGATGAGAATTCATTCTCCCCGAAGATCTTAAACGACAGGGCCGTAGACCAGTAGCACAAAGGCGGCTTTTCGAGGTACACAGTCCCTTTTAGATGGGGTGTCACGTAATCTCCGGAATGGTTCATTTCGCTGGGAATAGCGCTGTAACGCCCCTCATCCGGCTCCATCAAGGGCGCAACCGCAAGGAGGACCAAATAAATAATGAATGGCAGGAAGAAAAAAATGATTTTCTTATTTTTGGCCCAATCCATAAGCTATCAGATACTTTCCTGTTTCAGATTGAATTTAGTAATTTAAGGTTCTCCCTATTGTCAAGACAAAAAATTAGGAATATCCGAAAGACGTGGCCTGAAAAGCCGGCAGAAGCTTAAGTTACGCTGTGTTTTTCGGCTCTGAGGGTAATTGTTACGGCGACGATCAATTCTTAAATTCTCCGTTTGTTCTGATATCCTGATGTATCTCTCACTATGGATGATCAGCCATCATGCAAAGCTATTGATTGCCTCTTTACTTGACACTCAAGTATATTTCCCCTATGTTGTTTTCATGAGATGACGTTACTCTATCTTGCGTTTTTTCCATGGTTTCGCACAATGGCCATAATTGATACGCATATCAATTTCTCCAGGATTGCCTGTTTCCAGGAAACCGCTTTTAGCGAATCGGGCTGCGATTATTCATTGGTCGGTCTTCAGGATGAATTGGCCCGCAATAATATCCAAGCAGCGATCGCAATGGGGCTTCAGGAAACTTCCCGGTTCGGATTTCCTGATGCATCTGCGCCCAATCCGATGGAGCTGTATCTCTCCGATTCATGGCCTGAACAACTTTATTTCTGTCCAGGGATCAACCCATATGAACTTTCCGATGACTCACTGGATAAGATTGAACAGGCGCTGCATAATCCCAGAGCCGTAGGAATTAAACTATATCCGGGGTACTATCCATTTTCGGTGAATGATCCGATTTACGAGCCGGTTTACGAACTGGCCGCTCAATTTAATATTCCCGTTGTCATTCACAGCGGTGATTCCTTCTCCGACAGAGGTCTGATTAAATACTCCCATCCTCTGGCAATCGATGAATTGGCTGTCACTCACCGGCGGAATTTCTTTGTCATTACGCACCTTGGAGACCCGTGGGTGAAGGAGACGGCAGAGATCGTGCGCAAGAATCCGAATGTGGGAACAGATATTTCCGGACTGCTTATAGGCAGCTGGGCTTGCCTGGAGGAGATGGGCAGCGAGCCCCTCATCGTGAATGAATTTCGTCATGGCCTTATGTATGCAATGAGTTGGGATAAAGTCCTCTTCGGCAGTGACTGGCCGCTGGCTCCCCTGACCGCGTATCTCGATTTTGTTACGAGAATTGTCCCCGAGAAACATCCGGAGAAGGTTTTGGAAAAAAATGCCTTTAATATTTTTACGAGAATACCCCCGACTAAGAGGTATACTGTTTCATAAAATCTATTTGAAGAGGTTTGATATGGCCCGTCGCTTAAATTTCTTGATCTTCGCGTCCATTTTTTCTCTGTCGCTCTCTATCTTTCCCTCGTCGTCGTTTGCGGACTGGACGCCGCTCATTGAACGCCTCGTAGCCGACAAGTTCGACGAGCAGGTCATAAGAAAAATGTTTGACCGCCCAGGTGTAAACTTTGATCCCAGTGCTATGTCATGCAAGCTGAAGGAGCTCATAAACAAGCGGTACAAGAAACAGGATGCTGTTTCTGCCCGAAAAGTCAGGGCTGCATACGCCCGCTTCTTAAGACCGGAAGTCATTGCCGAG
Organism: Syntrophales bacterium; assembly: GCA_049521775.1. Taxonomy (GTDB): domain Bacteria; phylum Desulfobacterota; class Syntrophia; order Syntrophales; family UBA2185; genus Fen-1135. The sequence goes on along the minus strand of JBEKOL010000024.1, from coordinate 24,696 downwards.
GCGCAATCCTATTTACAGAGACACAGAGAGACTCTGCAGGGGATAGCGGAGAACTACTGTGTTCCCAAGGAGATTGTCGTATCAATACTGCTCGTAGAAACCGAGCTCGGCCGGCATCTGGGTGATCGGGGCGCATTCAATACGCTGGCAAGTATGGCGCTGTCTTCCGATCTCGAGACTATCCGTCCCTATCTTGCGCCTGACCTGATTAACCGGAGGAATGAGGAATTTGCAAAGAAGCGCTGTCGCCAGAAGGCTGATTGGGCTTATGGAGAACTCAAGGCCCTGATTAGATATGCCTCGGAAAGCGGTATCGACCTTCTGAGTATCCCGGGTTCGCTCTATGGCGCAATCGGGATCTGCCAGTTCATGCCGACAAAGATATCCGTTTATGGAGTCGATGCCGATAGAGACGGTCGCGTCAATCTCTTTACGGAGCCGGATGCACTTTACAGTATGGCAAATTACCTCCGCGCTCACGGTTGGCGCTGTGACATGAGCGCGAAAAGGCAGTACCGGGTAATCCTCGCTTACAACCACAGTCAAATATATGCCGATACCGTCCTGAATGTGGCGAAGAAACTGAAGGAGTAAGGTTGAAGCGGCTCAACCGCGGACGGAAATGATATGTATCTTGACAGTGGATACCTTAGAGTAACTCGCAGGGTCTACCCAGAGGGAGAAAAAAGCTGAAATTGGTTTTGTGAAAAGTATCACGAGTTCTGTTATGTCCTGAGGGCTTCCGGAACTTTTAAGGGCACATCTGCAGGTTCTATGTACTTTCCGACAATATTGGAAGTATTCTTGACGTTCAGTTTTTCAAACAAAAAAGAGAATTGGTTTTCCAGCTCGTGACCTACGGCATGCAGCGCCTCTTTTGGGAGATTCCAAAGTTCCTTCTTAAAAGGACCGAACCCCTTCTTCCGGGTCTTATAGATAAACTGCTCCTCCGTATCCGTGTCTTTCTTCTCGCTTATCATTCTAGATCTTATGTATTGATATATCTCGTCCCTGAGAGCTGCCGGGAAGTGTTTGCTTTCGTAAATCATATTTTGAAATCCCGTGGCCAGATGGATTTCAGCTGTGCCCGTTTTCGGAAATTTATCGAAGGCCTCATTGGGGAGTGTCGATGCCCCGTGTTGAACTGCACCGGCAAGACCAAACTCGGTTCTCGCAACCTCGGATAATTTTTCCAGGGTATTGAAATCCAGTTTGACTTTTGCGATAGTCCCGTCAGGCAGAGGAACACCTCCATGGGTGGTACCAGACTGCACACTGATCTTGCTGATGCCTTTCATATCGCCGCCATCCAGCTTTAGACCTTCAAGATAGCCAGCCATATAGGCACGTAATTCCTCGATCGTGCTGTTTTTTCCGCCAACTTCACCGATCTCACCTCCGACAGAGATCGTCACGCCTGCCGGTTCCAGATCCCGGATCATGGTAGTGAGCTCCGCCGCAAGAGAGTAATTAGCCTCCTGTTGTTCTTCCACCGTCGGTTTTGATAGATCTACAAGCGTTGAGGTATCGATATCGATATTGTAGAACCCCGCCTCGATGGCTTCCCAGATCAGGTCTTTAACTGCCTGCACTTCCTTACCCGGATCGGATGCAAATTTTTTCGCGCTTACCTGGAAATGATCTCCCTGCAAAAAGAGAGAGCCCCTGTATCCCGCCTTGATTGCCGCGGCAGTTACCGCGGAGGTGTATTCTTCAGGACGCTGGGAGGTGTAATCAATTTCGGAACGGGCAATTTCAAAAATCACGGGGCCGACATTGCTCTTCATGGCAGCGCGGAAGACAGCCTGCGCAACTTCGTAAGTGAGGGCCCGGATGTTGATGGCCGGTACCGTGAAGCCCGATACCTCCTTACGCCCCATTGCCTCATAGAGAGGCATTATGGATGTCGACAAAATACCCATAGCCGCTCCGGACCTTCGTATCAGCCACCTTGCCGCTTTTCTGATCTCCTCATCGCCGCTGAATACGGCCGTAAATACAAGATGGTCAATTAATGAATCCCGGAGACGTCTCTCATCCAACACCTTGACATCGCCATCCGAAATCGTGAGGATGCCTTCCAAACCTTTTTTCAATTGATCGATGGCTTCGTAGGTCTTTGCCATAGCTCTCGCCCTCCTGATCAGCCATTAGCGAGAAATTCCTTTGCCTTTTCCACTTCGAAACGGCTCCCTATGTAGATCGGGCGACGTTGATCCAGCTCTTCGGCCTTTATGGACAGTATATCCTGATTGCCGTCTGTGGCCATGCCGCCTGCCTGTTCAATGATGAATGCCATGGGTTGAAGCTCAAAAAGAAGTCTCAATTTCCCGTTCGGGCTTTTCTTGAGTGCAGGGTATGTGAAGATTCCTCCTCTCTTGATCAGCACCTGATTGATATCCGGCACAAACCCTCCGCTGTAACGGAGTTTATAGCCTTCCTTCTCCAAGTACTCTATATACTTGAGGTGCGCCGGGGTCCATTCTTTTCTCAATCCTCCCAGGCTGTATATGTCTCCCCTTTCCTTTAAGGTTATGTTTTCCTCAGAGAGGACGTATTCCCCTTCCCTGTTTAATACGAATTCATGGGTTCCCTTTCCCGCAGAATAGACCATCGTTATCAGAGGGCCGTATGTGATATACACGGCCGCAACCAGTGTCTTTTTCCCTTCGGCCAAGATGGTCTCCTTATGAATGCCGATTATGGTTCCTATGGCCAGATTGGTATCCACCAAAGATGAGCCGTCAAGCGGGTCGGCTGTAATAAAATATTTCTCATCACCTTTTCCGATCTTTATGACTGAATCGCGTTCCTCCGAGGCATACTCCCGGACAAACCCCGAATACTCAAGCTGGTTCTTGAGAATTTCGTCGGCACTTCTATCCAGAGTAAGCTGCTCTTCGTCATAAATATTTTTGAATCCGGCGAGCTTCCGGTTTGATTCATGAATTTTGGCGGAAATGTATTTCCCCATGACTGCGATCTGCCATATAAGCCTGCGCAATTCCATTTCCACACTCGCCATCCACATATGTCTGCGGAGATCTACAGTAAATTTCGTATAATCCGAAATGCCCTCTCCCATGATCGTCCATCCTTCTAGTATTTTTCTTTTTTGTAACAAGAAATCATTAGCTTGACAAGTACATTTTCACGCTCCCTCCTGCACATTTGAGATGAAACAAATTGTAACTCTTAACCGGATATGTTAGTAGACTCAAATAATTATGTGAGGAGATGATCCATGATTACAAAAGAAGATGCGGTTGCATTACTCTGTAAATACATCAAAAATGAGAGGATGTTATATCATTGCTACGCCACAGAGGTGGTCATGATGGCACTGGCGCGCCGGTTGGGACAAGATGAAGAGAGATGGCGCATTGCAGGACTGCTCCACGATCTGGACTTGGAATTGATTGACGGCAATCTGACGGCTCATACGCATGAAACCGCGAAGATCCTTGATGGGATGGGCGTCGATCCTGAAATTATTGATGCCATTAAGATGCATAATGAAGATGCCTGGGGCATGAAGAGGAATACAGTATTCCATCACGCTCTGGCTGCAGGCGAGACCATCACCGGCATGATCGCCGCTACGGCCCTCGTTTATCCCGATAAGAAACTGGCAAGTGTGAAGGCAAAATCAGTAACCAAGAGAATGAAGGAAAAGGCCTTTGCGGCGTCCGTCAATCGGGATACGATCATGGAATGCGAAAAACTCGGCATTCCATTGAATGAATTCGCAGAGATTTGTCTTCAGGCAATGAAACAAATCAGCGACCGGTTGGGATTATAGTCAAACTATCCGTGGGAGGAGAGAGCAATGGGTAAGTCATACAAAATAGCCGTAGTTCCGGGTGATGGAACAGGGCCCGAGGTAATCGCAGAAGGATTGAAGGTCCTCATGGCTGCGTCCGCAAAATATGATTTCAAACTGGACATCTCCCATTATGATTTGAGCGGCGAGCGATACAAGCGCACAGGTGAGGTATTGAGCGATGAAACCATTGAAGAGCTGAGGAAGTTCGATGCGATCTATCTGGGCGCCATCGGCCATCCCGATGTAAAAGCGGGTATCCTGGAGAAAGGCATCCTCCTTAAGCTCCGCTTCAGCCTGGATCAATACATAAATCTGAGGCCTGTTAAGCTTTACGATGGCGTCGATACACCTCTGAAGGACAAGAGACCTGAAGATATAGATTTCGTTGTCGTCAGGGAAAACAGCGAAGGCATTTATGCAGGAGCCGGCGGCTTCCTGAAGAGAGGCACGGCAGACGAGATCGCGACTCAGGAATCCATCAACACGCGCAAGGGAGTGGAGCGCTGCGTGAGGTTCGCCTTCGAATACTGCCGCAAACGCAACAAGGCAAAGAAGCTGACGCTATGTGGCAAGACTAATGTGCTGACGTATGCCTTCGACCTGTGGGAGAGGACATTCTACGAAGTAGCCAGAGAATATCCCGATATAAAGACCGAATACGCCCATGTTGATGCGACCTGTATGTGGATGGTAAAGAACCCGGAGTGGTTCGATGTGATCGTGACGGACAATATGTTCGGCGACATCATCACAGATTTGGGAGCAATGATCCAGGGGGGCATGGGCATAGCCGCGGGCGGCAATATAAATCCGCAGGGTGTTTCCATGTTTGAACCCATAGGCGGCTCAGCGCCGAAGTATACCGGGCTGAACGTGGTCAATCCGCTTGCCGCTATCATGGCGGGGCAGATGATGATGGAGACATTGGGAGAAGACAATGCAGCGGCGGCCATGGAAAAAGCCGTAATGAAGGTTGTAGCGGAGAAGACTAAAAGCATGTCCGCCGGACAGATGGGTTATTCAACGAGTGAAGTAGGCAGCCTCGTGGCCGGCTTGATTTAGTTCCGGGGGGCTTTCGATAAAGCATGCAGTATCCATTTCCAATTGCTATCCCCTGCCACCTGGCAATCCGTTCCGATGGAGCCTTGGGCGGCTATCAGGGTAGTCTAAAAATGAAACGAACGCTGTTGGCGATGGAAGGTGTCGCTTTTCGTGATGCAGGACATGTAGCAACCCGACGATTCTTTTACGAAGATATAACACCGCTTAGCAAGCCAGGCGTGCGGCAGTATGCCGCTATGTGTAATCGGCGCCGTTAGAATATCTAAAGGATGGAACTATGCCTGATGAAACCGCTCGAATGGTCAACTCTCTGCCTGCTTATCTTTCACATCATGCCGTATTTTTTCAGCTTCAGGTGCAGTGTCCGCCGGGTAATGCCGAGCCGTCTGGCTGCTTCGCTTTTGTTTCCGCTGACCATTTCCAGTGCCTTCAAAATCGTTTCCTTTTCTACAGATTCCAGAGACGGCTCTGCGGCTCCGATCCGCTGAGCCGACGCTTCTTTCTCTTGCGGCTCTGTCTGTAAGACGAGGGTGAATTCCTCTTCACCGAGGTATTCCGAGCGGGAAAGCACGACCCCCCGTTCAATGGCATTCATGAGTTCCCGGACATTGCCCGGCCAATTGTACTTCAGAAGTCGATCCATGGCCTGCGGGGTGAATCCCTTGATGCTTTTGTGATTCTTCTTAGCAAACAGGGTGAGAAAGTGCCGGGCAATAAGCGGTATATCTTCCCTCCGCTCCCTCAGTGGCGGAACATTGAGCGTCACTACATTCAGACGGTAATAAAGATCACCACGGAAACGTCTGGTCTCTATTTCGCGCATCAGATCCTTGTTGGTCGCGGCTATAACCCGCACGTCCACCTTGATGACATCATCGCCACCCACTCGGGTGATTTCCCTTTCCTGCAAAACGCGTAATAACTTGACCTGCATGGCCGGAGACATCTCGCTCACTTCATCCAAGAAGAGAGTCCCTCCTTCGGCCTGACGAAATTTTCCTTCCTTCCGTTTATCGGCGCCCGTAAAGGCACCTTTTTCATGGCCGAAAAGCTCGGATTCGAGAAGTGTTTCCGTAATCGCAGCACAGTTGATTTTCACGAAAGAGCCGTTTTTCCGAAGACTGTTAAAATGGATGGCTCCTGCAACCATCTCTTTACCTGTTCCGGACTCGCCGGTAATCAGAACGGTTGCCTCAGAAGGCGCAACCTGGATCATGGTTTCGATGAGTCTCGTCATGGCCGGACTGTGCCCGATTAGGTGTTGACTGTTAAATTGAGTGGCAAGACTCTCCCGGAGGTGGCGGTTCTCCTCTTTTAGGTGGCTGTGTTCCATTGCCCGTTCGATGGTTAGTTTCAATTCGTCAAAATCAAGCGGCTTGGTGAGATAATCGTAGGCTCCTTCTTTGAGGGCTTTTACCGCCGTTTCCACCGAGGCATACGCGGTCATTATGATGGCAGGGATAGCGGGATTGAACCTCTTTATCTCCGCAAGGGCCTCCAATCCGGAGACTTTGAGCATGCGAATGTCCATCAGAATCAGATCAAATGGTCTCTGTGAAACGGCTTCGACGGCCTTTCCACCATCGTCGGCTTCGGCAACTTCATATCCCCAGCCGCCAAGCAGCGTCCTTAACATTGTCCGATGGGCAAGATCGTCATCCACTACCAAGATACTATTTTTCGATTTCATATCCCTTACTCTCCCAAAGCCTGATTTCCCGATGTTTGCATCGAAAGCAAATAATACTCGTTTCTTATGTCATTTCGAGGAGTAAAACGACGAGAAATCTTGTCGTTCTTTCATTCCGGACAAATTTGAGGAATCTCTAATATCCCTCGTTCCGCTCGTGATTAAGATTTCTCCCGTTGGTCGAACTGACAAATTTGAAATTCCTCCGTTGCTTCATATTTCCTGCTTTGAAAAAATGTATGACTCTTTGGTTCAGGGCAGAGACCTGAACCAACAAAAAGGTTATGCACAAACGGCAGAGGCCGTGCCGACAGGTAGAAAGATCGACACTGTGGTTCCCTTCTCATGTTCACTTGCCACCCTGATTTCACCGTCATGGGATTCCATTATTTTGTGGACAATTGCCAGCCCTAGACCTGTTCCTGAAGACCTGGTCGTAAAGTACGGATCAAAGATGCGGGCAAGGTCCTTTTCATCGATACCTTTTCCTGTGTCGGAGACATCGATCCTAACCATGCGGCCCTCGTGCGGCAAGACTGCTACCGTAAGCGCGCCGCCTTTGTCCATGGCTTCCATGGCATTCAAAAACAGATTAAGCAGCACCTGCGTGATTTTATCTGAATCTATGAAGATATCCCCTATATGTTCAGGCAAATCTGTTCGAACGGTAATATTTTTCGCCTTCGCCTGCCCTTCGATCATTCTCAGGGTATGCCTGATCACCTCCAGGATGGAAGTCCAATGCCTCTTCATCTCCATCGGCCTTGCAAATTCAAGGAGCTGACTGATAACCCGGTTTAGCCTCTCGACCTCTTGAACCATGACCTCTGCGGTCTTCTGATCCTCAGGGTTATCACGGTAACGCTCTTTGAAAAAAGTGGCGAATCCTTTGATGGAACTCAGGGGATTCCTTATTTCATGGGCGATCCCGGCTGCCAGACTGCCGACTGATGCTAGGCGTTGACTACGTTCCATTTCTTTCTTCAAGTGCTGCATCTCGGTGATGTCTCTAAAAAGTATTACATAGCCAAGAAAATTGCCATTATCTTCCTCCAGAACCGTTGCAATCACTTCGAGGGAAATTGTTCTGCCATCTGTAAGAGGGCAATCTATCTCCTCCTCGATTACTTTTCTTTCCGCTTTCAGGCCCTGCAGTAAGGCCATACACGGCAGGGGTATGATCTCATGGGCCTTCTTTCCCAGGACATCTGAATGCAAACAGCCCAGGATGGATTCGGCTGTCTGGTTAAATGAGATGATTTCCTCCCGATCATTTATGGCAACAAGGCCGATGGGCATGTTTTCCATAAGGCTGTCGGAAAAGATCTTCATTCTGGAGAAGGAGGTCTTTGCCGAGCGATACCCTTGGGCGAGAAAAAGGGAAATGACTCCCGAACATCCAATCAGAATAAAAATGGCGGCGATCAAGACGGTATGACGTGTATCCTGCTCTCTTGCCGCAATTACAGGCCCCATATCCATGCCGACAAAAATGATGAATCCCGACGATGCTCCCGCTGACTTATCCGTTGCACGCGGTAATGCTTGCTTATCTGATTTTGGTCCTTTCTGAAATCCCTGAAAAGGTTTTTCCGTCGGGGCAAATTGCCGGTATACTTCAAATGTATCGGCGCCTTCAGGATTGGGCACCTGCCGCCATTCTACTTGTTTTAAAGCAGCAAGATGCGGAAGATCAAGATCTGTTCCGTACGTTTCCCCGATCATCGAGGGATCGCTGTCAGCCACTACTGCGCCGTTGACATCAGTTACAATCAGATGATCGATGTCCGGCTGCTGCGCAGTTTCAATCAACAGTTTCTGGAGCTGAAAGCTGCTCCATCGCATCCCTATGCCTGTTCTGGCACCCGCTTCAAAAGATCTTATCAGCGCTGCTCCCTTCTCAACCAAGAGCTGGGTAGTGTATTCTTTTTGTTTGTTTATAGTCTGGAGGGTCAGCACAACAAAGATTGGCACAATGATGACCACGGCTCCGATAATAACCCAGGGCGAGACACCGACCCAGAATTTCCTGTCCCTTCTATTTCTTTTCTTCTTCATGTTCATCTGGATACTTTTTATTCAACTGGATACCATGATTGGATATTTTTTATCCATATTTTTCTTTAGCATTAGACATAAACTAATGAATGGCAGCGGTTGATTAGCGAATAACTAAGTGTTATTGACATCATACATAACATGACTTTTATTTGGCACGGCCCTTGCTCTTCCTACAAGCAAAAGAAGAAAATAACATCTGAGGAGAATACGACCATGAAAAGATTAACAATGACATTAGTCACAGTGCTTGTCGTGACAGCTTTATCGGCTTATGCATTTGCCTACGGTCCCGGCTGGGGAAGAGGGCATGGTGGAGCAGATTGCTATGGACCGGATACATCATTTTTATCCCAGCTTAATCTGACACCCGAACAGACGGCAAAAATCAATGCCCTCCGCGAAGCCAATTTGAGGGACACAAAGCCCCTCAAGGACAAGATGTTCAGCAAGCGTGGCGATTTAAGGCTGCTCTGGCTGCAAACGAATCCCGACCAGGACAAGATTACGGCAGCGCAGAAAGAAATCAGGGCACTGAGGGATAAAATGCAGGACAAGATGACCGCCTATCGGCTGGAGATTCTCAAGGTCTTGACGCCCGAACAGCAGGAGAAGGTAAAGTCTTTCAAAATGCGGCGCGGTTTTGGCCCCGGCATGGGTGGTGGCCCTGGCATGGGCGGCGGCCCGGGTATGATGAGAGGCAACTGGTAAAATATTCTTTTCTAACGATCATCCGGAAGGCCACCTCCACCTTCCGGATGATCATCGTATTGCGTTCCGTAGTTTCGGCAAAACAATTCGTTCACATTACGCATCGTCTCAAAAAAACGCAGGCGCCATCTTTTCAAGATTTTGCGGCTGTTCAACATCTTCTTTACTTAGTCAAAAAGCCCGGCCACCTTCTTTCCGTATTCGAGGCATGCCTCAATGCTTTCGGTATCCGGGTTCCACAGGGTTTTTATGCCTCCGTCAACCACCACGAAGCCTGCGGATTGAAGATTCTCTGAAATGACCTTTACGGATTCGCCGCTCCAGCCGTAACATCCGAAGGCAGCCGCTTTCTTGCCCTGGAATCTCAGACCTTTAATTTCTTCTAGTAGGGCCGCAACCGCAGTCAGGATACCCCGGTTTATAGTCGGGGAACCAACAAGAATGGCCTTTGACTTAAAAATCTCTGTGATCACGTCATTCTTGTCCGATTTAGAAAGATTGTACAGCTTCACATTTACTTTCTGATCAGATTGCTTTATGCCGGAGGCGATATTCTCTGCCATGACGCGGGTGCCGTTCCACATGGAATCGTAGATGATGGTGATCTGGTTTTCTTTATAGCTATCGGCCCATTTCAGATACTGCTCAACAATTTGAACGGGGTTATCCCGCCAGATGACGCCATGGCTTGTACAGATAATATCCACGGGTAATTTGAAGGATAAGACCTCCTTAATTTTTTTGCCGACGAAAGCGCTGAAAGGCGTCAGGATATTCGCATAATACTTTATGCATTCCTCCATTAATTCGGCCCGGTCGACAAGATCATTAAACATGAATTCCGTTGCATAGTGCTGGCCGAATGCATCATTGCTGAATAAAATATTATCGCCCGTCAGGTAACAAAACATGGTGTCCGGCCAGTGAAGCATCGGCGCTTCTATAAAAATCAATTCCTTTTTCCCTAAACTAAGGCGGTCGCCTGTCTTTATTGCATGGAAATTCCAATCCTGGTGGTAGTGGCCTCTGAGGTATTTGATGCCGTTTGCAGTGCAGTATATGGGCGTATCGGGGATATGGCTCATGAGTTCGGGTAGGGAGCCGCTGTGATCTATCTCCGCATGGTTTGCGATAACATAGTCGATTTTCTTTAGATCAATTATTTTTCGCAGGTTCTCAACATACTCTTTTGCGAACGGAAGCCATGCCGTATCGATCAAAGCCACTTTTTCTTCTTCGATGAGATACGAATTATATGTCGACCCGCGATGTGTGGAATATTCATCCCCATGAAACTTCCTGAGCTCCCAATCAATTTTACCGACCCACGATACGTTGCTCTTAATATGTAACTTCATGCTTTATCTCCCTTCTTCCTATGACTAACTCTCTTGCAGTTTGATCAACAAGGTCTATCCATATTACCCAGCGATCACCTCTTAAAACTGAGGCGTTGGATGACCGTCAAATATCGGCGCAACACGTTTGCCCGCCTCGTCACGGATGGGGCTCGCATGTATGGCCGTGATTATTACTTAATTATACCCGTATCTTTCATAGAGGTCAAAAATATTTTTGTGGATTTTACTGCTGGCAGGAGCCATATTTTTATTTAATATGGATTGATGTCTTAAGAAACACATCCCTCGTGCAAAATAAGTTTTTAATACATTGACTGGCACGTAAATAAATATCCGGATGGAGTCAGGGAGAGCAAATTCTGCTTCGATAGAAATATCGTGCCGAGACCGGACATAGACACATGGGTGGCAGAATATTTTGCAGGACGGCCATCTCTGCAGGAGATTATCGATTCCCTTCAGGCGTACCCCATCCTTCTTTACCCCTGTTAAGGCCTTACGTCTGAACTTTCAGAAAGGCCTCCTACAGCGCTGGCCTTTACCCTGAAGCTGTTGCGCCATAATGAGCATCTCCCCCATGGACAAGGTTTATGAAGCGGACCTTCGGGCCGTGTTATTTATCGTAAGACATCCGGACTTCCTGGAAGGCGTTCGGGCCCGTATCATAGACAGAGATGATCAGCCCCCATGGTAACCCGAAAGCATTAACGACGTGGATTTTATCTTTCCCCACACCCATGCAGGCCTGTGACTCTTCATGCTCTTGAAAAAATGCCTTGACAGTATTTCTATTATGATTTATTTTAAACTCAACATTAAAAGGATTTTCTGAAAGTGACGTTTCGCATGAAGAAGGCATTAGTTAATTCAAACAGCACCGCGATCCTGCTGGTCCTCGCTCTTCTCCGCCTTTTACTTAATGGCAGGCGCCCGTCGTTTTTAGGTAATCCGTAGTCAACCCCAAATAAAACGTACCTAAAGGCCATGGGCTCCAGAAGCTCATGGCCTTTCTTATTTTTTGGATTAGATTGAATGGAGGGTAAAATGGATACAAAAAAAAGGCGCGTCTTAATATTTGATACGACACTCAGGGATGGGGAGCAGTCACCAGGGGCGAGCATGAACCTGGATGAGAAACTGCGAATCGCGAGGCAACTCGAAAAGCTCGGGGTAGATATCATCGAGGCAGGATTCCCTATCGCTTCAGATGGCGACTTCCTGGCTGTGCAGCAGATCGCCCGTGAGATCAGAGAGCCGCAGATTGCCGCCTTGGCAAGGGCCAATGCCGCCGATATTGACCGCGCCTGGGAGGCCATCAAAGAGGCGGCTCACCCACGGATCCACACCTTTATTTCGTCATCCGATATCCATCTGAAGTACCAGCTCAAAAAAACACGGGCCCAGGTTCTGAAAGAAGCCCGCGCCGCCGTGGCCCGCGCCTGTTCCTACACACCGAATGTTGAATTCTCTCCCATGGATGCCACAAGAACGGATTGGGATTATCTCTGTGACATGGTGGAAGCAGTAATCGCAACCGGGGCCACCACAGTCAACATTCCTGATACCGTGGGATATATAGTGCCCGATGAATTCGGCAGTCTGATCGATTATCTCTTTGCAAATGTCAATAATATCGGCAAGGCAGTAATTTCTGTTCACTGTCATAATGATCTGGGGCTCGCCGTGGCTAACTCTCTGGCCGCTGTTAAACACGGCGCACGGCAGGTGGAATGCACAATCAACGGGATCGGAGAAAGGGCCGGGAACGCAGCCATGGAGGAAATCGTCATGGCCCTCGAGACCCGGAAGAAATTCTTCGGATTTCGCACGGGAATCAAAACAGAACACATCTATCAGTCGTCGAGACTCTTAACTCACATAACGGGTATACCCGTTCAACCGAACAAGGCGATTGTCGGGGCCAACGCGTTCGCGCACGAATCGGGCATCCACCAGGACGGTTTGATCAAAGAGAAGATCACGTATGAGATTATGACTCCCAAATCCGTCGGCATCTCCGGGACCCATCTGGTTCTCGGGAAGCATTCAGGCCGTCATGCCATCTCCGAACATCTTAAGAAAATGGGTTATAAGCTGACCGCAGGTGAGGTTAAGAAGGTCTTTGTCAGGTTCAAGGAACTGGCCGACGTCAAGAAAGAGATCTTTGATGAAGATTTGGAGGCTATTGTCTACGAAGAAGTGTATAAGATTGCCGAGAGGTACAAACTGGTTTATCTGACTGTGATGAGCGGCAATGTGGCCGTACCTACGGCTACCATGCAGATAGAAGTAGACGGGAAAATCATTCAGGACGCAGGCTTCGGCGTCGGGCCTGTGGATGCGACCTTCGCTGCCATCAGGAAAATTACCAAGACCAACTACCACCTTCTGAAGTATGTAGTTTCCGCTATTACCGGAGGAACCGATGCCTTAGGAGAGGTCATGGTTCAACTCAAGTATAACGGGCTCTCTGTCGCCGGACGCGGCGCCGAGCCTGATGTGATTGTTGCATCTGCAAAGGCATATATCAATGCGCTAAACCGTCTCGAGTTCCTCAAAGGGGATGTGAAAAAGGTTAAAGTTGTATAAAGAAGGTTAATGGTGTAAAGAAATAGATACATAAAGAAAGTGGAGAATTAACACCGTGGGAATGACCATCACAGAAAAGATACTGTGCCGCCACACAGATCTCAAAGAGATACATCCGGGGATGCTGATAAACGCCAAAGTGGATATCGCCCTTGGGAATGACATAACGGCTCCTATAGCTATCGCGGTATTCAGAAAGGCCGGTGGTCTCAAGGTTTTTGATCGGGATAAGGTAGTGCTTATACCTGATCACTTCACGCCCAATAAAGACATCGATTCCGCCCAGCAGTGTAAGATAATCAGGGAATTTGCACGGGAGCAGGGATTAACCCACTACTATGACGTTGGTGAACTGGGCATTGAACATGCACTCCTTCCTGAACAGGGTATCGTTCTCCCCGGAGACCTGGTCATCGGCGCCGACAGCCATACCTGCACATACGGCGCTTTGGGGGCATTTGCCACCGGTGTCGGAAGCACCGATCTCGCGGCCGCCATGATGACCGGTGAGGTCTGGTTCAGGGTTCCTGAGACGATGAAGATCGTCTTTTCCGGTAAGATGAAAAAATGGGTTTCCGGCAAAGACCTGATTCTCTACATCATTGGCTCGATTGGTGTCGATGGGGCTCTTTACAAGGCGATGGAGTTCACCGGTGACACCATAGGGCAGCTCAACATGGCGGACAGATTAACCATAGCTAACATGGTCATTGAAGCAGGCGCGAAGAACGGCATCTTCATACCGGACGATATAACGAAGGCTTATGTAGCGGAGAGGGCAAAGCGGCCGTACAGTTTTTACAACTCTGCCCCCGATGCTCAATATGCCGATGTCATCAATATCGATGTCGGCAACATCGAGCCCCAGGTGGCATTCCCCCATATACCATCAAACGTCAGGGGGATCAGCCAGGTGGGCGAGGTCAGGATCGATCAGGTTGTTATCGGGTCTTGCACGAACGGCAGAATAGAAGACCTCAGGGTTGCAGCAGCCATTCTCACGAAGAAGAAGGCCGCGCCCCATGTCCGTTTGATCATCGTACCAGCCACGCAGGGAATATACAAACAGGCCCTGAAAGAAGGCCTCATAGAGATATTTATCGATTCACATGCAGCGGTCAGCACGCCGACCTGCGGCGCCTGTCTGGGCGGTCACATGGGCGTGTTAGCGGATGGGGAGAAGGCCGTTTCCACAACGAACAGGAATTTCATCGGGCGCATGGGGCATACCGGCAGTGAAGTATATCTTGCCAGCCCTGCTATTGCCGCGGCATCCGCGGTCTTGGGACGGATTGCCGGTCCGGAGGAGTTGTAGGGTACCGGGGTCAGGCATTAGAGGTCATGCAATGAAACCTTTAAAAAATACCACCCCTGTCATTTCGAGTGAAACGAGAAATCCTTGTCCCGAGCGGAGGGAGGGATATTAAAGATTCCTCGTCGCGATACTTCTCAGAATGACATTAAATACATTTTATCAAATACCTCAAACATGAAAGAGATATCGGCTTGAAAAGGTGAGTGGTTATGAAGTTCAGAGGGAAAGTCTGGAAATTTGGAGATAACGTAGACACCGATGCGATCATCGCGTCCCGTTATTTGGTATCATCAGATCCTGCGTTTCTCGCCGCGCACTGCATGGAAGACGCCGACCCTGAATTTATGAAAAAAATCAGCGCCGGTGATTTTATTGTGGCAGGGGAGAATTTCGGCTGCGGCTCATCGAGAGAACACGCGCCTATCGCCATCAAGACTGCCGGGATTTCCTGTGTCGTCGCCAAGAGTTTTGCCCGCATATTTTACCGGAACGCCTTCAACATCGGACTGCCCATTTTTGAATCAAGTGATTTGTGGGATATGGTTTCTGATGGCCAGGAAATCGAAGTGGACGGTGATAATGGAAGCATCAGGATTTTAGAATGTGATAAGAGTCCGCTTCGTATAGAGCCCATTCCACCATTCATGCAACAGCTTGTCAGTGACGGCGGCTTGATGAAGCACATCGCAAAGAAAAAAGCATAACTGAAGACGCATTCAGCATGCCCGCAGTAAGGAAAGGAATCTTCGCATAATCTGTCATGGCACCTGTCCTTTTTTTTGAATCCATATCAATCCCCGTACCCCACAAAAATATATACAGACGTCTGGGATTTGTAAAAGGCATTACAGATATACCAGCATCGCAGCAGAAGGAGATCGAAAGGTATATAGGGCACGCGTCATCGCTCATTCACCTGAAGGGTGCGGGCTTGCGCATGGCTATCACGGAGATTAAAGGCGCCAGGATTATCCTTCCTGACGGTGTAGATTTTGAAAGTCGTCAACTTGCTAAGCTTCTCGCCAATTGCAATGAGATAGTCCTGATGGGAGCCACGGCCGGTCGGGAAATCATAAACGCTATCGAGGCAGATGCCACTGGTGCGAATGTGACCCGCGGTATAGTGTTGGACGCAGCTGCGAGCGAGATAGTAGACGCCTCTCTGGACTGGATCATGGACTATTTCAACCAGTCGTTAAGGAGGGAAAACAGGAGATTGCTGGGGAAACGCTATTCCGCAGGCTATGGTGACTTACTCCTGCAAACGCAAAAAGCGATGTACCGCCTCCTCCAGCTCGACAGAATCGGTATAGAGATAACAGACAGCTCAATGCTTGTCCCGGAAAAGTCCGTTACCGCCATCACCGGCATTCAATCACACGCCTTCGAAAAAAGGCTTTCATAAAAAAGCTTAACTACAGGGAAACAGCGAGCATACCCCGTATTCTATCATTCCCGCTTTCCTTAATATGTCATTCCCGGCCTGGAGACTGTATCGTAATTCTCTTCTTTGTCATTTCGGTGAGTCGAAGCCCTGAGCATTGCGAAGGGGCAACGAGAAATCCTTGTCCCGAGCAAAAGGAGGGATCTTAAAAGATTCCTCACATTCGTTCGGAATGACATTCTTCCCTATTATGACACAGTCTCTTGATCGGGAATCCAGCCCCAGACATTGTCCTGACCGATACTCGACCTTACGGACAGCATAAGCTGAGGCATTAACTACTTCCTGAACCGTTGAATTTCTGATTTCACACCTTTATGCAACCTTACCAATGGAAATTTAGGTTTTATTAACAGCTATGCTGCATGTCCGTAGTCACTTCGATACATTTCTTCTACGATCATCGGAGATGTACCCCATATTTTTTAGCCATTATTCCATTGACACACAAGAATGCTCTTTGTAAAATCCACCGCGAAAAAGAAAGTCCTTATCAAAAGATATCGCAGGAGGGACATGCAGTGAAGCGTATCACGGTGATAGTTCTTATTGTCGCAGGGGTGCTGACCATCGCCAGCACTACCGTCGCTGCGCAGAAAATCGAGGGCAGGAACGTTGAGTACACGGCGGGCGGCGTAACTTTGAAAGGGTACCTAGTCTATGACGACAAGGTCCAGGGGAAACGGCCGGGCGTGCTCGTCGTCCATGAGTGGTGGGGACAGAACGCCTACGTCCGCAAACGAGCCCGCATGCTGGCGCAGCAGGGCTATACGGCTTTGGCACTCGATATGTACGGCGAAGGCCGAACCGCACAACATCCGGATGACGCCGGCAAGTTCGCTTCCGAGGTGATGAAGAACTTTCCCGTTGCCAAGGAGCGGTTCCTGGCAGCGCTGGAGTTTCTGAAGAAGCAGCCGACCGTAGACCCTGACCGGATCGCGGCCATTGGCTACTGTTTCGGCGGAGGCGTTATCCTAAACATGGCGCGCCAAGGTGTGGACCTAAGGGGAGTTGCAAGCTTCCACGGCAGCCTGGCGGTGGTAAAACCCAGCCAGCCAACGCTTATCAAGGCCGCGGTGCGTGTCTACAACGGAGCGGACGACAAGTTCTCCACGCCCGAACAAATCGAGGCGCTCAAGAAAGAGATGGCCGACCAGAAGGTGAACTTCAAGTTCGTGAACTACCCCGGCGCGGTACACAGCTTCACAAACCCCGAAGCCACAGAGATAGGCAAGAAGTTCAAGATGCCTGTTGCCTATAATGCCGAGGCGGACAAGGAGTCCTGGGCGGACATGCAGCATTTCCTGAACGGGATATTCGGGAAGTAGCCGATGCACGGGTCCGCTGGTTGGGCGATCTTAAGAAAGTAGCAATCGGATTTTTTGTTTAGTCTTTCCTTGTAGTCTTGTTTTTTGAATTTCCATTCTTGATGCAACATTTCATCGGTAATCTTTGAACCCGCTTGTTATCGATTCCATTGACATACAAATGGAATTTTCCTATATTTCATCTGTTAGGAAGAAACGCCTTATCAAAAGATTATTATTATCCTCTAAGCGAGCATGCCCCCGTCAACGTTAATACAGGCGCCGGTCGTATAAGAGGCCGCATCCGAAACCAAATACAATACGGCTCCCGCCATTTCTTCCGGTTTTGCTATTCTGCCCATCGGGATTGTCGGCAGGACTGCTTTCATGATTTCAGGGCTCTGGGTCAGGAATGAGGCGAATTTTGTGTCGGTCAGCCCCGGCAATAAAGCGTTAACGCGGATATTAAAGGGGGCAAGTTCTTTGGCAAAAGATTTGGTCAGCGCAATAATACCGGCCTTGGTAATCGAATATATTCCCTGAAAAGGGGCGGGCCGGACAGCATTGACCGATGCTACATTGACAATCGATCCTCCGCCTTTTTCCTTCATCATTTTTGCCGCGAACTGGCTGATAAAAAAGAACCCCTTGAGATTGACATCAAATGTTTTATCCCACACCTGCTCATCAGCGCTCAGCACGTCGCCGAAAAAAGGATTCGTCCCCGCGTTGTTGATTAAAATATCCAGATGATCAAATTTCTTTTTAATCTCCGCAAACAATTGTTTAATCTGCTCCATTTTGCCGATATGGCAGGCTAGCGCCGTTGCTCTACCGCCCGCTTTGACTATATCATCGGCAATATGTTTTAGATTTTCCAGTTTACGGCTGGCGAGGATCACTTCCGCGCCGTTGGCTGCCAGAGTGCGGGCAATGGCTTCGCCAATTCCCCGGCTCGCCCCAATTATCAATGCCGTTTTGCCATGAAAATTCAGTTCCAACTTAGACATGTTTTTTCTCCTGCTTGTGGCAATATTAAGTAAATTCTTTATAGTTTGGATTGATCCATCACTTTAGCCGCGGTTTCTTCCAGCACTTTAACCGCGAATATTAGCATTTTAAAACGTTCATCCTTTGTCTGGCCGTGATAAAATCTGTAATATATCTGCTGGGCAATTACAGAAAGCCGAAACAGTCCGAAGCAATAATAGAAATCAAATTTGGCAATAGATGTGCCTGTACGGGCTGCATAAAGCTCGGCAATTTCTTTCCTGGTAAGAGAGCCTTCTATATTGGTCGGCATCAATCTGATTAGCTGCATGGCCTCTGGATCTCCGCTTTCCACCCAGTACGCCAGGGAATTGCCAAGATCCATAAGGGGGTCTCCGATTGTCGCCATTTCCCAGTCCAGCACGCCAATGATTTTAAGCGGATTGGCCACGTCGAGCACTACATTATCAAATTTATAATCGTTGTGAATGATAGCCGGTTTAACTGGTGTATCCGGCATTTTATCTTTAAGCCAGGCCATAACCTGCTCGTAATCAGGCGCGTCAGGAGTGCGCGCATCACGGTAGCGTGCACTCCATCCGGCCGTCTGCCTTTCCACGTAGCCTTCCGGTTTTCCCAGAGATTCCAGTCCAATTCCTTTATAATCAATAGCATGGAGTTTTATCTGCACATCCAGCAGCTCCACGCACAGCTTCCGGGCATCAGCGGCGGAAAACTTCAGGTGCGCGGGAAGATTTTTGTGCAGTATTATACCGGAAATTCTCTCCATAATGTAAAAAGGGCAACCGATAATTGATTCATCTTCAGTATAGGCAACGGGAGCCGGACAATACGGAAAAACAGGTTTGAGCGCTTGCAGCATCCTATATTC
Source organism: Syntrophales bacterium (assembly GCA_049521775.1). Lineage (GTDB taxonomy): Bacteria > Desulfobacterota > Syntrophia > Syntrophales > UBA2185 > Fen-1135. The sequence goes on along the minus strand of JBEKOL010000024.1, from coordinate 5,451 downwards.
TCTGCCCATGTCATGGGCGCTTTTGGCCTTCTTCCCGAAAGGCGGACGGCGTAAAACAAATTCTTTTGTCCCGGATTTAATGCAGTAAGTCAGGTTGGAAAATCCACTCGGGAACTGGCTTATTTCCAGATCCTCTTCCAGTTGCGGAATATTGTCCTTTAAATATTTAAAAATTTTTCGGGAATCCAACTCTTCGCCTGTTCTTACCGCTGTTGCTTTATCTGTTAAGTCCTGCATGCTCGACTCCTTTTAACCTTTCGGGATAAATAAGATTCGATAACGCCAATGATAAACTCTGCATAATCATCCACGTTGATTTTTCTCTTTTGGTATTTCCAGCGTTTGAGATACCAATCCTGAAGCATTGCCTTGATTAATGATGCAGTCAGAATAATATCGCTTATTTTGAAGATGCCCAGCTTTGCCCCCTTGGTCAGAATATCGATGAATATCTTTTCCGTATACAATTCGCTTTCAATTGCCTTCCTTCGCTCATCTTTGGCCAGATTTCTTGCCTCGATGTATGTAAAGTAAAACCACGGTTGCATTATTTCACTCAGATAGACGTGCGCCTGGATGGCGATTCTGAGCTTTTGAGCAGGCCCTTTCACCAAGCTAATCTGATCGACCAAGATCTTATTGGCTATTTGCCGGCCCTGCATCTGGAGAAGATGGAGCAATTCATCTTTGCTGGAAAAATAAGAATAAATAGCTCCCATGCTTAAGCGGGATTTGGCACTCAAATCGCGCATACTCATCGCCTGGAAGCCTTTTGCGTTGCTGATTTCCAAAGCGGCGTCAAATATTCTAATCAGGTTTCCGATGACCTTCTCTTCTTTTTTTACTTTTATGGCAGAGCGGTTGGTTTCCCATATCTGCCGAGAAATTTCCTTTTTGGAAATGCTCACAATTTTCTTAAATTCGTCATAGGTCATTGTAAATCCTATTTGGCCTTGCTGCCGGCAAAGTATTTGAGAATGCTTCTAGCGACGTTGATTTTATGAACTTCGTCGGCACCGTCATAGATTCTTGCCGCACGTTCATGCCTATAGAAGAAAGCAAGGATGGTATCATCGGTCATGCCGAGGCCTCCGTGTACCTGCAGCGCTCTATCCACAACCCTTTGCATGACGCCTGCAACAAAAAATTTGATAAGTGAAATATCGACTCGCGCATCTTTCTGTCCGAGTTTTTCAATTTTCCAGGCGGCATGCAGCGTCATCAGCCGGGCTGCCTGGATTTCAGCCGCGGATTCGGCAATCCAAGACTGGATTATCTGTTTAGAGCTCAGAGTTTTCTTATCGGGGGAGACTATTCTTTCGGAGGCTCTCCGACACATCAGTTCCATAGCCCTGTTGCAAACCCCGATCCATCTCATGCAGTGATGAATTCGGCCGGGCCCGAGCCGCTCTTGCGCGATTACAAAACCATGCCCCTCCGGTCCCAGCAGGTTTTCCACAGGTACCCGGCATGATTGAAACAAAATCTCGGCATGGCTGAAATAATCGCCGCCGGAATGCCCCATGACAGATATGTTGCGGACAAGATTGAAGCCGGGTGAATTAATAGGAACAATGATCATACTGGCGCGCAGATAGGGATTGGCCTCGGGATTGGTAATGGCCATAACAATGGAGAATTTGGCGCCGTCGGCCGCCGTGGAGTACCACTTCTGGCCGTTGATTACATATTCACCCCCCTGTTTGACGGCTGTCGTATCCATCATCACGGGATTGGAGCCTGGCATTTCCACTTCCGTCATGGAAAAACAGCTTCTGATTTTGCCTTCAATAAGCGGCCTAAGGTATCTTTCTTTCTGCTCGTTGTTGCCGTATTTGTGCAGTATTTCAATATTGCCCGCATCCGGCGCCTGACAGTTAAACACATAATGTCCCAGCGGGCTTCGACCAAGAGCCTCGGACACTAGGCCGTGCTCAACAAGATCAAGCCCCATCCCGCCGTATTCTTTCGGATGATTAGGCGCCCAGAGCTCCATTTGCTTGACGATTTTGCGCTTTTCGGCAAGAACCGGCAGCATGGTTTTAAAATCCTTGGCTAAAAATTCCGGCTCAAGCGGGATTAGTTCTTTGGAGACGAATTCATCGATCATTCCGATGATCGCTTTCATTTTGTCCGATATTGCAAAATCCATAAATGCCTCCTCAAAAAAATTATCTGAATGTTATCAGGCCGCTGTGCCGGACATTTTCCAGATGGGGATAGTTGTTAAAAGAGTGCAGGGTAGTTCTCTCATCATCGTATTTGAATCTGGTGATGGATGTGTTAACCATTTGCCAGCCCAGTCTCATTGTTATTTCATCGGAAGTGCCGAGGGCCAGCTGAATTACCGCGGATATTGGCCCGCCGGAAGTAAAAATAATGATCTTTTTATTCCTGCCGTTATCGGCCATAATTTTTTTCACTGTTGCAGTCACTTTTCCAGAAAAACACGCCCATGTTTCCAGATCCGGAAAGTGATAGTAGCCGGACACCATTCTCAGCATAATGGCATCAAATATTTTTTGAAAAGCTTTCTTGTCCGTGTAAATATTTTCCAGATGTGCTGATAAAGAAGGTTCTTCCTTGAGAACTACAGGCAGATAATGCCTGATGATTTCTTTAGAGTTATATTCGTTGAGCTCTTCAATGAGCTTTAATTCCGGCGGGGGTAATTTCTTTTCCGCATAATAACTGATAAAATGTTTCGCTGTGTGCCTGTGGCGCTCCAGTGTGCCAGAATAGACGCTATCGAAAATAATGCCTGAATCATGAAGATATTGAGCCAGCAGGCCGGACTGAATATCGCCGGTTTCCGATATTTTGTCGTATTCACCCTTGCCGAAAGATGCCTGGCCGTGGCGAATAAAATATAGATCACTCATATATTTGCCCCGCTTGCACCTGATCGATAGCACGGATAAGATGACGCTGTCAATACACAAAATAAAACGAACGTTCGCTCTAAAATTTGATTGAATTAAAGTCAACCGTATAATATACTTATTGCCGGTGACGTCATGAAAATATTGGTTTGCGTGAAACAGGTCGCGGATACGGAAGCGAGATTTTCGCTTGCAGCAGATAATAAATCGCTGCGGTATGATAAAGATACCGTGTACAGAATGAATCGCTTCGATGAATTTGCGTTGGAAGAAGCTCTGAGAATCAGGGAAACAATTAATCCGTCCGTAGTTGATGTTGTATCCGTGGGAGCGCAGCGGGTGCGTAATGTTGTGCTAAGGGCAAAGGAGATCGGAGCCGATAACGGCTTTCATGTTTTGATTGAGCAAGAAGGTTATCTTAGCCCCTGGACAACGGCCAGTCTGATTGCCAGCTTTGCCGCTAAAAATACGTATGCCCTGATTTTAAGCGGCGCCATGTCTGAAGACGATATGCACGGCCAGACCGGGCAAATGATTGCCGGGTTGCTGAACATTCCGGCAGCTTCCTCAGTTATACTCCAGCAATTAAAGGAAAAGGAAAATTCAATATATGTAGAGCGGGAAATAGATGCGACAGAAAGGGAAGCGGTGATTCTGAAACTGCCGGCATTGCTGACGATACAATCCGGCATCAATACGCCCCGCTATCCCGCGCTTTCTCATGTTCTGCGGGCGCGTCAGCAGGATATTACGACAATTGCTGCAGATGAACTTAGCCCGAATTACGGGTATGAAAAGATCGAAAACATTACAAGCGCTGCCGCTACGCGCAAATGCGTTTTTTTAGACGGGACAGTCAAACAAAAGTCAGCCAAGCTCCGGGAAATTTTGCGTGGCAAATCTCTTTTAACATAAATCTCCGTAATAGAAATTATGAAAACCAAAATTTTGATTGCCGCAGAACACAGCCCTGACAAAATAGTGCCTCTAACGTTGGAGATGATTGCCTGCGTAAAAGAGATTAAAAGGCAAATCCAAGCGCAAGTTGTGGTGGCCGTGCTGGGGAAAGACGTTTTGCCTCAGGCCGGAGCGCTGGCTGCAGAGGCCGGAATTGATGTGATTGCAGTAACCGGAGATAGTCTAGAAAAATATTCGGCAGAGGCCTACATATCAGCCTTATATGAGCTCGCCTGCGAACTCAGGCCGGATTTGATAATTATCCCTCATTCGCCGCGCGGTTATGATTATGCGCCGCAGGTTGCCGTGAAATTAAATGCCGCCTGCATTTCCGGAGTGGCGGAGCTTATTTTTTATGACGGCAAGATAGGCTTTCGTCGTCAAGGGTTCCACGGTAAAATGGCAATAACGATAGAGTCTTCAAAGCCTGTGACGGTGATAACAGTGCTCCCTGGAGCTTTCCGGTATGCCGGGAAAATAGCGGAAAGAAAGGGTGCTGTGACCATACGCAAAACACAAGTGATGCTGGACGCGACAAGATTCGTCGGTACTATAAGAGCTGAGGAACAAAATACAAATCTGCGGGATGCTGAAACGATCATTGCCGCGGGAAAAGGAATAGAAAAAATTGAGAATGTTGAACTTTTAAATGAGCTTGCCCAAGTTTTTCCGAAATCGGCAATAGCCGGTTCGCGGGCGGCCTGTGATCAGGGCTGGATTGCGCAAAGCTTGCAGATCGGGCTTACCGGAAAAACAGTTGCACCTAAATTATATATTGCCTGCGGAATATCCGGCGCTCTGCAGCACATTGCTGGCATGAAGGACTCGCAAACAATAGTCGCCATCAACCGTGACCCCGCTGCGGCATTTTTTCAATACGCGGACTTTGGTGTTGTTGAAGACATCAATATTTTTATCCCGGCGTTAATCATGGAGTTCCGAGAAAAGAAAGTATAATGACCCCAATCAAATGGTTATCAATGAAATTTGCCTCTTGACTTTCCAAAAAATTAGGAACACAAAAAAGAAACCTATTTAAATAGGGCATCGTCAAAAGGTTAACAACTAAGCTAAACCCTTCTTGTAAGGGTGGTACCATGAAGAGATTGTTGAGGAGAAACATTCTTAACCAGAAGTACAGTTCTGAAATCGAGTCCATGTATCCATCGGAATAATAGATAAGCCTACATGTGCTGATAGTAAAGCTCACCGATTTTGTCATCATTATAACTGGATCTAGTAATTCTCTGAAAAATTGAGGCGCACGTCATTGAAGGGAGGTTTCTTATGAGCAATTTGCTTGTTAACACAAGAGATCAGCAATTTGTTCTCTTTGAGCAGCTGTGTATAGAAAAATTGTTCGAATATGAGAAATATGCGGATTTCTCAAAAGAAATGGTGCTGATGATACAGAACGAGGCGGAAAAGCTGGCAGTGAATGTCCTTCTTCCGGCATACACTGATGGGGATAAGGAAGGATGCACCTTTAAGGACGGGAAAGTTTATGTGCCTGCAAGCTTTCATGGGGTCTTCAAGAAATATGTTGAAGCCGGGTGGCTCTGCTCGACTGAATCTCCCGACGTGGGAGGCCAGGGGCTTCCGATTATTGTGA
>JBEKOL010000023.1:0-54207 GCA_049521775.1 Syntrophales bacterium | reverse complement strand
CTTCAAATCGCGTCTTCCGGATCTCCTGTAACATCTCCGTCCGTCTCATCGGGCACCTCCATCGGCGACCATATTAAACCGGACAGATTACGTGCTACAATACCGGACATATTACTTGCTTCTAACATCTTGAATATCAATGGTTGCAAGAACAAACATTAATGATATAATAAATGATACTTATAAGGAGATGACGACATTTGTCAAATGTGGATAGCAAATGACTGAGATGCAAAATAATCCGGCCTTTGTGAAAGAGCTCCAGACGAGGTTTGATAAAAAATTGAAGGAAAACGAAATCTCTGTATTGGAATACTGGAAATCGCAGATTGATAGATTGCTGTCCATGAAACCGGACGGTATTGCGTCGCTCCAGTCGCAGATAAAGAGAGTATCAGATATGATGGACAATAGAATAAAAACGATGAAAAGGGAATAATATGGACAGCATAGCGAATTTCTTATTTGAAGTGGGCATGTTAAAGAAAACCCCCAGAACAGGTTTTAGGTTCTTGGGCTCCGGCTGCGAATCGGTGGCTGAACATATTCTGCGAACGATATTTATCGGCTATGCCTTAAGTAAGCTTGAACCTGGTCTGGACGAATTGAAGGTGCTGAAGATATGTCTTGTCCATGACCTTCCCGAAGCCAGAACCGGCGATATGAATTATATGTATAAGAAATATGTCACCGTGCACGAGGAAAGAGCAATAAGAGAACTGACGCAAACGGTGTTCTTCGGCGATGAAATCAAATCCGTCATTGATGAGTTTAACGAGAAAAAAACGAGAGAGGCTCTCATTGCCCACGATGCCGACCAGCTTGCTCTTATTCTCCAGTTGAAGGAATACGGCGATCTGGGCAATAAATACACTGACGACTGGATTGAATTTGCTAGAAGGCGACTTCATACTGAAACTGCAAAAAAACTGGCTCTTAGCATCATCAGAACGGATTCCTCCGAGTGGTGGTTCAAGGATAAGAGTGATTGGTGGGTGAATGGTCGTAGCAGCGATAATAAATAGGAAGGAAGGTCTTCTGTCAATTGCTCCTTGAAACACCGCCCCAGAGCAAACCCGAACAATCTAACTTTTCCGCGATATAATTGAAACCAGCACACAGTCTCTTGCGCGGCCACTGATTGAAGGCGAGGAGCCACATAGTATCTTATTACGGCTGACACAATGTCGCACCGAAACGGATCGGAAAGTCCATATAATTGCAGCATGTGCGCACCTGCCAAAATGTTTACCGATGCAGTATTTCCGTCAGGAATAATAGTGGAGTACTAATTAACGAAGAGGTTTGTCCTGTAGAGATGGTCATACGGCGGACAATTCTCTTGCTCGCGCTTAACAATAGACTCTCATGAGCGTCTAATTCACATTTCTGAAGCCCCTCTTTGCCTTGCCGTCGACGGCTGGATTCTGTTCTCTGCTTGACAGTATTGCAAAAATACCCTACATTATCGCCGCCTTTAGTAATTGAGGAGAATAATTGACTATGGCCACAAAGAAAAAAAGAAGAACGGATGAGATAAAGGTGAAGAAAAAAAAGAAGCGCATGAAGAAGTCTATTCTTCTCTTGATTATTACTACTATTGTAGCGTGTCTCATACTTTTCTTTGTAATTATTTTTGAATATGTGTTCCCGCCAACCAAGGAGAACGTCGCAAGGAGGGAAAAACAAGAGGTAGTATTGTATTTTTCCGATGCGAATGAACGATTTTTAGTTCCGGAAAAGAGGTATATACCCAAGGAAGAGAATGACCAAGCCAGGGCCAGGGAATTAGTAAAAGCTTTGCTCGAAGGTTCTAAGACAAAGCTCGTAAGGACCTTCCCCGAAGGGGTGACGCTGGATAATGTTAGAATAGATGATAAGCAAACTGCTTACGTCAGCTTTGACAAGAATCTTATCAAACAACATCCCGGTGGTAGTACCAGCGAAATGGCGACTATATACTCGCTGACAAATACCCTAATACGCAATATGAATAGCATCAAAAGGGTGAAGCTATTGATAGACGGGAAGGAAGTGGAATCTATCAAAGGGCATGTTGATACGAGGCAGCCGTTTACTATGAATAAGGACATGCTGGCGCCGGGTGCAAAAGAAGGATAACGCAGGGATAGAGAAATTCACTCTCGGATTAGTCCATGGCCTCAAAAAAGAAACTTTCCAGAACAAGAAATATCGGTGTCGTAGCCCATATAGATGCCGGTAAGACGACCGTCACCGAAAGAATACTCTTTTATACAGGTATATTGTACAAAATGGGAGAGGTTCATGATGGCGAAGCTGCAATGGACTGGATGCCGCAAGAGCAGGAGAGAGGAATAACGATTACTTCAGCTGTTACAGCCTGTACGTGGGAGAATCATGAAATCCAGATAATTGATACACCCGGACATGTGGATTTTACCATGGAGGTCGAACGGTGCCTGAGAGTTCTTGATGGGACATTAGTAGTGTTTTGCGCCGTTGGTGGCGTTGAACCGCAATCAGAAACAGTCTGGCACCAGGCCGATAAATATGGCGTCCCCAAAATAGCTTTTATCAATAAGATGGACAGAGTCGGTGCCGATTATTTTGGTACCATAAAGACCATGGGCGAAAGGTTTAATTCGGTACCTCTGCCGATACAGATGCCTCTTGGTGAGGAAGATCATTTTAAAGGCATCATAGACCTGATCAAGCAGAAGGCAGTTACCTGGGATGATAATACACTGGGGCTGTCTTTTTCGGTTTCAGATATTCCATCTGACGTTTTTCCACAGGTCAAAGAGCATCGTGAAAAACTGATTGAATCGCTCGCCGAGATGGATGACTATATTGCGGAGAAATATCTGGAAGGAACAGTTATTTCGGAAGAGGAGATAATTAAAGCCATAAGGCAGGCAACTATCTCTTTGAAGGCTGTTCCCGTAATGTGCGGCTCTGCCCTGAGAAACAAAGGCATTCAGCCGATACTTGATTCCATAGTTTATTTTCTTCCCTCACCGGATGATATCGCCCCGGTTAGGGGTGTCAATCCTGTAACGAAAAAAGAAGAGGTGAGATGCAGCCGCGACGATGAGCCTCTTGCTGCCCTGGCGTTCAAGATTAGGCAGGATGAAGGGAGAAAGTTGACTTATCTGAGGGTTTATTCGGGCCTTATGAAGGTGGGCGATGCCGTATATAATGCCAGCATCGGGAAAAAGGAAAAAATTGCGCGACTATTGAAGATGCATGCCAATAAACGGGAAAGAATCGAGAGGTGCGGTGCCGGGGATATCGTAGCCGTTCTGGGTCTCAAGGATACGACAACGGGGAATACGATCTGCGATGAGTCCCGCCCGATTCTTCTTGAGCCCATTGAGTTTTATAAACCCGTCATAAGTCAGGCCATAGAGGCCAAGACACCAGCAGATCAGGAAAAGCTTACCATCGCACTCGCCAAACTCATAGAAGAAGATCCCACGATTGAAGTTAAGTATAATGAAGAGACCGCTCAAACCGTAATTTCAGGCATGGGAGAACTTCATCTTGAAATTATCATTGACAGATTAAAAAGAGATTTCAACGCTCACGTGAATGTCGGTAAACCGCGGGTTGTCTATCGGGAAACAATTCAAAGGAAAATAGAAGTCGAGGGGCTCTTTGAAAAGGAACTTGGCGAAAAAAAACATTTTGGTCATGTTCGGTTGTTACTTGAACCCAGAGGCCGCGGAGAAGGCAATGAGATTATCATAAAGACCGACGAAGCCGTAATACCGGAAGAATTCTATACTGCCATTCATGACGGCATTGAAGAAGCGACTCTCAGCGGTGTAATCAGTGGTTACCCTATTGTGGATATCAGGGTAACGGTGATGGGAGGATCCTTTAAGGAAGGGGAATCTACGACGCTCGGTTATAAGATAGCGGCATCATCCGCCATCAGAAATGGTTGTTTGCAGGCTGATCCGGTACTGCTTGAGCCGATCATGATGGTAGACGTCATCGTGCCGGGAGAATTTATGGGTGAAGTCATAGGAGATGTAAATGCAAGAGGCGGGGAAATTCAAGCCATCACGCCAAAGGGGACGATAAGTGAGATCAGGGGTAAAGTACCCTTGAAGGAAATGTTTGGATATTCAACGGACCTGCGTTCTGCAACTCAGGGCAGGGCCACTTTCTCCATGCGATTCTTCGAATACGGGAAGAGTTGATTTTTCATCCATGGACGAAATCATTGAATATTTTAGACCAAGGCCAAATAAAGCTGACCCAGTGCAGCGTAATTACTTGGATGACATATGTCGATGGTCTTAAGGTTCATGAAAGGATTGTACAGGGAGCGGTTTGTTCAAATTGCCACTGTCATCCTGAGTGTCATCTTTGTCAGTGCAACCAGCGTCTATTATTTTGAACGTACCGTGGAAGATTCTACCATTCGTTCTATGTGGGATGGAGTTTGGTGGGCCGTAGTAACCATGGGTACTGTCGGTTATGGTGATATATATCCCATAACGACGGGCGGAAGAGTAGTTGGATTGGTACTCATCTTTGCGGGTGTCGGGTTGATGTCCCTCTTCACGGCAACGATCGCCTCCATATTTGTCGAACGGAAGATTAAGGAGGGAAAAGGTTTGGAAACTGTTAAAGAGAAGGACCACATTGTTATATGCGGCTGGAATCAGCATACGGAAGAAGTCCTCCAGGTGCTGACGGCATACGGCCCCATGGAAGATACACCTATCATCTTGATAAATGAACTTTCTGTTGACGATATCGATTCCCTTAAACTCAAGTATGATAAATACAACCTCAGATTTCTCAGGGGTAATTACATCCATGAAGATGTTCTTTCCAGGGCTAATATAACGAAGGCCGCCTTTGCCTTAATTATGGCAGACACATCGGGAAGCCATCCGCACGAGCGGATTGATGAAAGAACAACCCTTACCGCCCTGGCAATCAAGTCTATAGCACCCAATGTAAAGACGATTGCCGAGCTCCTGGATGCTGAGAACAAGCAGCATTTAAAACGGGCAAGTATTGATGAAATCGTTGTCAGAGGCGAACATGTGGGTTCATTACTCGCCACCGCGATTAATTCCCCTGGTCTCCCTAAAATATTTTCGAGCATGCTGTCAATAGGCGACACCAACAAGTTGTGGAGAGTAGAAATTCCCCGAAGTCTTGTAGGCAATACATTTAAAGAGTTGTCGGCATTTTACAGGGGAAAGCGGCACGCTATCCTGATAGGTCTATTAACGGAAAAGAAGGCAATGAAACTTGCAGATATTCTATCGGATGATACATCCATTATTGATACCTTTATCAAGGATAAAATTAGAGAATCAAAAAAGGATTTTTTTTACAGAAGAGAAGAAACGCAGTTTATATTGAATCCTGATGACGGATACATAATAAAAGACGGGCAATTTGCCGTAATACTTTCGAAGGTAATGCCGGCAAGATGAAGTGACGACTAATAATCTCGAAAACGTCTCGTATATAAGGTTCTGATAATTTCTGGAAGTTGGTGGATGCCGCAAGATGTGCAGAGGTTGTAGTTTGGGGGATAATTGATGGATAAGGATATTGCTGCATTGAAGGATATTGCTCTTTTTAAAGGCCTGTCTCCGGAAAAAATCCAGAGAATTATGAAGATCCTGCGTAAGGTTACCTTTTCGGTCAATGAGATCATCATGAGAGAGGGTGATATCGGAGATACGATGTATATTATTCTGGAGGGCACTGTCGAGGTCGCAAAGAGTATCGTTATAGACGACATAGATAATGAAGAGTCAGAGAAAAATAAGGTATTTACGAGACTGGATGGCAAGCAGCGCGCCGTTTTTGGGGAGATAGCTCTCCTCGAGGAACTAAGAAGAACTGCTTCCGTGAAGGCAGTTACGGATTGTGTTATGTATGAAATGAAGAAAGATGACTTTTTGAAGGTTGCTGAAACAGATCATGAACTTGGTTACCGGATACTGTTGAATCTGGGGCGGATTGTGAGTGCGAGATTGAGAAGAGCGGATGAGGACACCGTGAAGCTTACGACAGCCCTCAGCATCATGTTGCACGAGGCATAATGTTTTGGGAAGGGGAATGATCTAACAATGGCAAGAATAAATGGTGATGACGATTTCCGCATCGAAACATCCAGCGCTCCTTTACTCGACAAGGATAAGTTGCTGAAAAGTATTTTTCGGATAAGTACGTTTCTTACCGCTCCCTCAAATGTGGATGAAATACTGGCTAGGATTCTGGATGAAGTTGTCGATACCATGGGTTTTGACATGGGGATAATCAGACTTCTTGATGAGACGAAGCAGTATCTGGAAACCAAGGTCGTAAAAAATTATAATCCCGAAGAGACGGCAAGAGCCTTTTCCGTTGCTCTGAATATTTACGAACACGATTGTCTGTCGACAAAGGTGGCAAAATCAGGTCAGGTCATTGCTATCGAGGATGCAGCAACTGATCCGAGAATTACAGAAACTGATCGCATGCTGACGAAGATTCTCAGTAAAGGTTCTATAGTGTGCGTGCCCCTTAAGATAGGAGATGATGTCATAGGAACGATAGCGGCGTGGTGTAAGGAGGAAACAAAATTTTTCACTGAGGAGATCAGCCTCTTTTTGACATTTGCCAGTCAGATGAGCATTGTTATCCACAACACAAGGCTCTTTGCAACGAATGCGGAGAAAATTCGTCAGTTGATGATTCTTCAGGAGGCTGTGTCCGAGATAAATTTGAGTCGCGTCCTTGATAACCGCATACTCGACATTCTCAATAAGAGTGCGCTTGAAATTGCGAGCGCCGATAGAGTCCTCGTATATTTCCTGGACATCGAAAAGGATCGATGTCTCGTGACTGATGGTGGGAAGGTGTCTATCGAAGATAGAAAGGCTTATGATGGGATAATTGGCAAGAGCATCATCAGTCAGGCAATGGATACTGATACCATTGTCGTACGGCGCAAAACCGATGAAAGGTCACCAACCTTGCCCGTTCATGACGGTTTCTCTTCAGAAATAGCATTTCCACTTCATATAAAAGACAAGTTCAAAGGCGCGCTGTATCTTGCGAAGCGATCAGGCAGCTACTCCCAGGATCAAATCAATATTCTAGATATACTCGTTAAAAACGCAGTTACCTCATATGACAACGTCATTATGCATTCCATGCTTTCGCTCGAAGCAGAGTCCCTCAAAACGGAAGTCGAAAAACTTAAGGAGAGGGAAGATATTCTTCTGGGGTTTCATAATATTCTAGGCAAATCAAAGAAGATGATCGGTATTTTCCATGTGATTGAGGAAGTTGCGTCACATAATACAAACATATTGATTCAGGGCGAAAGCGGCACCGGTAAGGAACTGATTGCCCGCGCCATTCACAGGCAGAGCAACAGGTCTTCCAAACCCTTCGTTGATGTTAATTGCGCTGCTATTCCAGGGACGCTATTGGAAAGTGAACTCTTTGGATATGAAGCGGGAGCATTTACCGATGCACGAAAGAGGAAGATAGGTCTTCTCGAATATGCGAATGGGGGTACTTTGTTGCTGGATGAGGTCGGAAATATGAACATCCAACTGCAGGTAAAATTCTTGCGAATGCTGGAAAATGGTTATGTGAGGCGGCTTGGCGGAACGGAAAATATACCCGTTGACGTGAGATTCATTTTTTCAACGAACATGGACCTAGCTAAGATGGTAAATGAAGGGTCATTTCGCGAAGATCTCTTTTACAGAATAAGGGTTGTCCCTATCGTTATCCCGCCCTTGCGGGAAAGACCAGATGATATACTTCTCCTGGCAAGGCACTATATAGAAGAATTTAATAGGAAGTTCGGGAAAAAGGTAAAAGGATTTAGTAAAGAAGCAGAGCTTATTTTGAAAGCCTATACTTGGCCAGGGAATGTGAGGGAGTTGAAAAATATAATTGAACGGGTCATGATCTTGCAGAAACTCGGTACAGCCATTTCGCCTGACGATCTTCCCGCGGAAATAAAGGCTGTTCCCAATTATAAATATCTCAAAGTCGAAATTGAAAAATTTCTTCCCACTCTCTCCTCCGGTGAAATAAATTACACCTCGGTGACACAGAAAATCATGAGTGACATTAAAGAAAAAATCCTTGAAAATGCTCTGGAAATAAGCGGCGGCAATAAGACCGCTGCGGCCAGGCATTTAAGCATTTCCCGGTACAAATTCATCAGAGAACGAAAGAAGATTGATAAGCACATTAATTGATAAAGAGCAGTGCTATGCATACACGCGTATCGAAGCGGGCGATATTTTAGAATTAGTTCACCGCCGGACAAATATGTTGCGCTATTATCGCACAGATAGTTCGTGAAAGTATTAAGCTAAATCCTTCCTATTCAAAATAATTGCTTCATTTCAGATCCAGAGTTGTTTTTACGATGATTCGTAAATTATTGATTTATGGAAGTTACGTCCTCATTGCGATTTCTCTGCGCTAACTTCATAAATACAGATGCACGACAGTCTTAAAGTGGCAACAATTTTGCGGAAGTAAAATCCAACTTGAAGAGACCCCTCGAGAACGTGAGAAACCTTTAGGAATAATAGCCGATAGAGCAAAGATGAAAGGTAGATCTCAGAGGTCTCACGAAAATTTATTACCAGTAAATATATATTAAATGAAAAAGGATAAAAATCAGGAAGACATGGTCTCAGCCTCGGGAGCTGATATGGGCGAATTCGGTATCGAATATGAGTTTTTCATCACTGAAGACGCTAAGGCTAAAAAAGAATTATCAAATGGAGTTGATCCGGGGGAGACGGTAAAAAGAGAAGACGATACAGATCAAACCAAAACATTTTTCCTTCCTGATTTTCTTTCACACGAAGAATAGCTCTCCTTGCGTCGTAGAATTCTCTAACTTTGAGTCGGTGGATGGTTTCCTTTCCCTACTTTGCCGTCCACCGATCCTCCGTGCAGAGGCCTGATGAAGGGTCAAATATTCATGTCACAATGGATGGCCTGTCTTTATCCGTTCCTACAGCCATCTTTTTCCCTTTAAATAACATTTTCTCGATAGGGCGATTGCTTTCAAACATGAAATCTGAAGTAAGCGATATTGCCATCGGCTATCATATAATCTCTTCCTTCGATTCTAATTAGTCCTGCGTCCTTCGCTGAAGACAGGCTGCCCATTCGAATAAAATCGTCGTAATGTATTATATCCGCCTTTATGAAGCCCTCCTCCATATCACTGTGTATCCTTCCCGCTGCTTCTGGCGCTCTCGTACCACGGGGCACCGTCCATGCCCGGAGTTCCGGACCGACTGTGGTGTAAAACGTTATCAACCCCAAGAGAGCGTATCCCGTCCTAATGAGCTTACTAAGGCCGGACTCCTGAATGCCCAAACCATTGAGAAATACCTGTTGCTCGTCCTTAGGAAGTTCTGCGATCTCTGCCTCCAAATCCCCGCAGATAGCGATTGCGTTTGCATCTTCCTTTCGTGCAATCGATTCCACTTTTAGGATACAGTCAGTAGCACCCTTGAGAACAGCTTCGCTGACATTTGAAACATACAGAACTTTCTTTGCCGTGAGCAAGTGAAGGTCTCGCACGATCATCTGCTCATCTTCCTGGAATGTTATCTCACGTGCGGCGGTTCCCGTTACCAGAACGTCCTTGATACGGAGACACGTATCTAACTCTTTACGCGCGACTTTGTCTCCTGTTTTTGCGAGCCTTTCGATCTTTGCAATTCTCTTCTCGACGGTCTCCAAATCGGCTATAATCAATTCCGTATTTATTATCTCTATGTCACGTTCAGGATCGACAGCGCCATAGATATGGGCAACAGAGGGATGATCGAAACATCGTACAATGTGCACAATAGCATCGACTTCTCTGATATGGCCCAAGAACTTGTTACCCAGACCCTCTCCTTTGCTTGCGCCTTTGACGAGCCCGGCGATGTCAAGGAATTCCATGGTGGCAGGAGTAACTTTGGGAGGTCTGACGATTTCAGCAATTCTTTGCAGCCGTTCATCCGGAACTTGTACAATCCCTAAATTTGGATCAATGGTACAAAAGGGATAATTGGCCACTTCGGCGCCTGCGGCTGTCAAGGCGTTGAAGATGGTGGATTTCCCAACATTCGGAAGCCCAATAATACCGCACTTGAAGCCCACAGTATCCTCCTTTATTAGGCCACTGTTCTTGTATGAGATTGATTCCTTAATAGCTGTTCATTGTATCGGGAAAGATCAATGCAAGAGCGCATCATTCTCATTATCCGATTGATTGGCCGGTTTCTCATTGTAAAGATTCATGGCCGCCTGAATTCCGGATGTGGCAATCATTGTCACTGCATCGCTTACCATTTTCATGATTTCGGGCAGCAGTCTCATTTCATCCTCGGCAAACTGTTCAAGGACGTATCTCTCAACCGTTAATTTATCAAAAGGTCTTCCGATGCCGATTCTCACCCTGATGAATTCCGGATTGACGAGACTGTCTATTATGGAGATTAGTCCTTTATGGCCGGCGTGACCGCCGCCTGCCTTCAAACGGATTGTCCTAAAAGGGAGATCTATGTCGTCATGGATGACGATCATATCCGGTATGTTAATGTTGAAGTAATCTACGATCTTCTTTACTGCAGAGCCGCTGATATTCATGAAGGTCATGGGCTTGACGAGCAGGATCGGAATGCCACCGATTCTGCCTTTTCCGTAACAGGCGTCAAAGCCTTTCAATTGCACGGGAATATTGTGGGTGGTAGCGATTTCATCAACTCCCAAGAATCCACTATTGTGCCTAGTGGCTTGGTACTTGAGACCTGGATTTCCCAGCCCGATTATAAGCTTCAAACAGTCACCTCTAAGCGGAGTAGAAGTCTTACACTTGACCGGGAGAGCGCCCCGCGAATGCGGCTCCGTCGGCGGGACGAAACTGAGAATATGGTCTTTGCCGGGGAAGTCCCGCACTGCAGGCGGGAAGTTTCGCTGCTTACGAGCCTTCTTCTGGCGTTTCTACTGCCACCTGTTCTTCTTCTACCGGCTCAGCTTTCACGACAGCTTTCGGTGCCGCAACCGATGCTATTATCGTATCTTGCGGATCAAGGACATTTACACCATCAGGCAGTTTTATGTCTTGCACCTTTATTGAATCGCCGATCTCAAGACCACTTATATCGATCTCTACAAATTCTGGCAGTACTGTGAAGAGGCAGGATACCCTTATTTCTCTTCTTATATGATGCAGCTCTCCCCCGTTTTCGACGCCTATAGCCTGTCCCTTGAAATGAATGGGCACGTCGAGGGTAATCGTATGTTCCATGTCAATTTCGCAAAAGTCAACATGAAGGAATTTCCCGCTGACAGGATCTATCTGCAGTTCTTTTATGAGGGTAAACTTTTCCATTTGTCCACCGTTGCCTATTTGCAGGTTTATGAAAATGTTTTCCTCCTTGCCCTTTAGTATCTTCTTCAAATCAGAAGAATTCACCGCCAAGAGGACAGGTTCAGTTTTGGGGCCGTAAAATACTGCTGGCGTCAACCCGTCTTTTCTAAGTCTTCGGGAAACCCCTTTTCCAGAAGTCTTCCGAAGATTGGCTTTTAATTCACTTATTTCCATCTATTCCTCCTATATGAAAAGCGAATGTACAGAATCGTTATAATAGATGCGTCGAACTGCTTCACTGATCAGCCCCGCGACAGAGAGAACTTTGATACGATTGCAAGCCTTAGCCTTATCATGCAGGGGGATGGTGTCAGTGACGATAATCTCCTTAAGGCTAGAACTCTCGATCCTCCCTATTGCGGGTCCCGAAAGGACGGGATGGGTACAGCATACGGAGACCTCCACGGCCCCCGCTCCTTCGAGTGCTCGGGCCGCCTGTGTTATTGTGCCTGCTGTATCAATCATATCATCAAGTACAATGACGCGCGCACCTTTCACGTCGCCGATGATATTCATGACAGCTGATTCGTTGGGACCTTCTCTCCTCTTATCCACGATGGCAATATTAACGTCCAACCGTTTGCCGAACGCCCTCGCCCTCTCCACGCCGCCCGTATCAGGAGATACGATGACGATATTACCCTGATAATTTCTTCTGATGTAATCCAAGAGTACGGGGGTGGCGAAGAGATTGTCAACGGGGATATTAAAGAAACCCTGGATCTGGCCGGCATGGAGGTCTATCGAAAGTACACGAGAGGCTCCTGCTGCCGTGATAAGATCAGCCACAAGCTTTGCTGAAATTGGTGCCCTCGGGGCCACCTTTCTGTCCTGCCTCGCATAGCCATAATATGGTATTACGGCCGTTATCCTGTCTGCCGAAGCCCTCTTCATGGCATCTATCATGATGAGGAGTTCCATACAGGTGCTATTTACGGGTGGACACGTCGATTGAATAATAAAAGCATCCATTCCACGCACGTTTTCATTGATTTCCACCCTTGTCTCACCGTCACTGAATGTTGTTACGCTGGCCTTGCCGAGCGATACACCGAGGTTTTCACAGACCTTCTGGGCAAGAGGCAAATTCGCATTCCCGGAGAATATTCTCATTCTATCAAGCATGTAGATCCCTTCAAAAAAAGTAGTTATATGTGGCTGGGGCGGGAGGATTCGAACCTCCGTATGCAAGAACCAAAATCTTGTGTCTTACCGCTTGACGACGCCCCATTATTGACAAAGAGAGCAGCAGAGGAAAGGGAGGCTCACGATGACAGGAATGACAAAACGCGCGTCATATTGAACGGGCCGTAAATACGGGCCATTTGCTCCCTCCGGCGTTTCCTAAGGCCTTTTCGGCCGTAATCGCGCCTTCTTCATCTGTGAAAATCCCCATAACCGTTGGGCCACTGCCGGACATTAGTGCGCCAAGAGCGCCATTTTGCACTAAAATGCTCTTAAAATACTGCAGAATGGGATGAATGACCAGAGTGACCCTCTCAAGATCGTTATGGAGTCCTTTTACTATGTCATCAACAGTACAAAACATTGAACACTTATAATTTACCATTCGTTTTGTCAATCTTAAATTAAGGTTTTCATAAACCATTTTTGTGGAGATTTCAAAGCCGGGGTTGATCAGAACAAACCATAATGGAGGAATGTTCTCGGCAGTTCGAAGCCGATCTCCTATACCGGATGCCCAGGCTGTCTTCCCGAAGATAAAAAAAGGGACATCTGCGCCGAGCTTTGCTCCGATTTTCATAAGCTCATCGGTGTTATAGTGCAAATCCATCAAATCGTTTACGGTTACGAGCGCCGTCGCTGCATTCGAACTCCCCCCGCCAAGTCCTGCTGCCACAGGGATCTTTTTCTTAATGGTGATATGTATGCCTGGAGGATGTGAGATACGGGAGAGAAGGGCATCTGCCGCTCTGTACACGATGTTATTGTTGTTTTCCGGTATGGCGCTGCCGGGGCAGCTCAAGGTGATGCCGCGGTCAGTGGGGGAGAATATCAGTTCATCATAAAGACTTATCCTTTGCATCAACGTTGAAATGTCATGATAGCCATCTGCTCGCTTACCCAAGACGCGAAGATGAAGGTTAACCTTCGCAGGCGACAATTTACTGATCATCCTGCTTCCTTCTCTTTGACGTATCTCATCATCAGCTCATAGAGGATTCCCTCCAGGAGATCCTTTTCATCAATATCGAGATTCCCAGCCGTTTTAATCTTTATCATGTTGAGCATGTCAATTGTTTGTTTCGCTGCAGCGAGATTTTTTTCCGCCTTATTTGTTGCAGGATCAGGAAAATCGCCAAGATGGTACATGACCGTTGTACTTAGGGAAAGAACGAAACTGGAAAAGGTGACTTCCGGGAAATATTCTTCCCGGGTCCCTGCCTGATCATCTTTTTCGAGAGATTTCTTCTCTGATTTATTATCGCCTGCCGTTTCCTCTTTCTTCAAATCTTCCGGACGTGCTTCCCCGGATTCATCAAAAATTCGTTTATCCTTGATCACAAATCCCTTCTCTTTTTTTTCATCGTCCATAATACTCTCCTTCTATGCAAAAAGCATCCCTGTTCCGCATTAAGCGCTGGCTGGACTGAGTGTCGAGAATAAGGCTACATATGAATTAACAACATGTGAGCTGCTTCAGATTGGGTATTTACTACCTATGCTCACATGGGCTTCATGCTTCTTAACCTTGCAACGCGCTCTTCAATAGGAGGATGTGTACTGAAGAGATTCATAAGAGATTTTCCCGTCAGCGGATTCACGATAAACATATGAGCGGTTGAAGGGTTAGCCTCCATCGGTACTGTCTGGGATGCCCTCGATAGTTTTTCCAGGGCGCCTGCCAGGCCATATGGTTTGCCCGATACACGGGCCCCGCCTTCATCAGCGAGGTATTCCCTGGATCTGGAAACTGCCATCTGTATAATAGTTGCCGCAATGGGAGCGAGTATCGCCATGATAATGAGACCGATGACACCGCTGCCCTCCTCGTTATCATCACGGCTTGATCCACCGAAGATAGCCGCCCACTGAGCCATGTTTGCCAGCATGACGATAGCTCCGGCAAGGGTTGCTGCAATGGAACCGATCAGCATGTCCTTGTTCTTAATGTGCGTCAATTCGTGGGCAAGAACTCCCTCCAGTTCTTCTCTGTTCAGCATTCTTAAGATTCCTTCTGTCACGGCGACGACTGCATGGTCTTCATTGCGTCCGGTGGCGAAGGCATTGGGCGTATCACCGGGGACAATATAGACTTTCGGCATGGGAAGGCCGGCCTTTAAGGACAGATCCTTCACCATGGCGTAGAGTTGAGGCGCCTGGCTTTCTCTGACCTCTTGCGCATTGTACATGCGCAATATGATTTTGTCGGAAAACCAATATGCTCCGAAATTCATTGCCGCAGCAAAAATAAACGCGATGACAATTCCCTGTTTGCCGCCGAAATATCCCCCTATCAGCATTAACAGGGCCGTCAGGGTGCCGAGCAGGAAACCTGTCTTGATGGTATTCATCAACAATAAACCTCCTTGTTACCTTCACTTTTTCCTATTAAAAATCATCTCGCCATTTTCTTTCGCATCAACGACAATGTGCTCTCCTTCGGCGAACTTTCCCTCGAGAATTCCCATGGCAAGATTGTCCAGAAGCAGTTTCTGGAGGGCCCGCTTCAGGGGCCGCGCACCATAAACCGGGCTGTATCCAATCTTAGCTATATAATTTTTTGCATTTTCTGTCAATTCAATGGTCAATTTGCGGTCTTTAAGCCTTTTCTGAATCAGAGCGATCTGGATATCGATGATCCTATCGATATCGTCTATAGTCAATGATCTGAAAGTAATAATATCGTCTATCCGATTCAAGAACTCCGGCCTGAACGTAGACCTTAAGGTCTCCATTGTCCTCGCTCGCCTGTCTTCATCACTCACGGTCATATCCTGAGTCCATTGGCTTCCGATGTTAGATGTCATAATCACGATAGTGTTCTTAAAATCGACAGTCCTGCCATGGCCATCGGTCAATCTGCCATCATCCAGAATCTGCAAGAGTATGTTGAATACATCCATGTGTGCTTTTTCAATTTCGTCGAAAAGCACAACTGTGTATGGCCTCCTCCGTACCGCTTCAGTGAGGTAGCCGCCTTCGTCGTACCCCACATATCCTGGGGGTGCACCGATAAGTCTGGCGACGGAGTGTTTTTCCATGTACTCGGACATGTCAATTCTGATCATAGCCTGTTCATTGTCAAACATGAATTCCGCTAAGGCACGAGCCAGCTCCGTTTTACCTACGCCTGTGGGTCCGAGAAAAATAAAGGAACCGATTGGCCTGTTGGGGTCTTGCAGTCCTGAACGGGCCCTTCTTAAGGCACTCGACACGGCGGCTATACCCTCATCCTGCCCTATTACCCTTTTTTTGAGCCTGTCTTCCATATGGATAAGTTTCTGGACATCACTTTCCATCATACGTGATACGGGAATGCCGGTCCAATTTGCAACGACCTCCGCGACGTCCTCCGCATCTACCTCCTCTTTCAGCATCTTATTATTTTTCTGGATTTCGGAAAGATTGGCGTGTTCCTGTTCCAATTCAGTGTTTAGCTCGACGAGCTTTCCGTAGCGTATTTCTGCTGCCCTAGCGAGGTTGCCCTCCCTCTGTGCGCTGAACTCTTCAGTTTTGTACTCTTCGATTTTGCTCTTGATAACCTGAATATTCTTGATGAATTCTTTCTCTCGAGCCCAGTGCGCCTTCATTTTTTCCATTGATTCCTTGAGCTTTTTAAGTTCTTTATCAATTTTGTTGCGTCTATCCTGCGTCGTTTTGTCTGACTCGCTCTTTAGGGATTGCCGCTCGATCTCCAGTTGCGTTACCTTTCTCTCTATCGTATCGATTTCAGAGGGCATGCTGTCGAGTTCAATTCGCAGGCGAGAGGCAGCCTCGTCGATCAGATCAACCGCCTTGTCCGGCAAAAACCTGTCGCTGATGTAACGGGCGGAAAGCGTTGCCGCAGCGATGATTGCAGAATCCTTGATCCTCACCCCATGGTGCACTTCATAACGTTCTTTCAATCCCCGGAGGATTGCAATAGTATCCTCAACTGTAGGTTCCCTCACAATGATGGGCTGGAATCTCCGTTCCAGGGCAGGATCTTTTTCGATATATTTCCGATATTCATTCAATGTCGTCGCACCTATGCACCGTAGTTCACCCCGGGCAAGGGCAGGTTTCATCATATTGGAAGCATCAACCGCTCCCTCAGCGGCTCCCGCACCGACTACCGTGTGGATCTCATCTATGAAGAGGATGATTTCTCCCTGTGCGCTTGTTATTTCCTTAAGCACCGCCTTGAGTCTTTCTTCAAATTCTCCGCGGTATTTGGCACCGGCAATCAAGGCGCCGATGTCTAAACCGACAACGCGCTTGTCCTTTAAGCTGTCTGGCACGTCACCGTTTACGATTCTCTGTGCAAGCCCCTCCACTATAGCCGTCTTGCCCACGCCCGGTTCGCCTATGAGAACAGGATTGTTCTTTGTTCTTCTGGAGAGCACCTGCATGATTCTCCTGATTTCATCGTCTCTTCCGATGACGGGGTCAAAAGATCCCTTCTTGGCAAGTTCATTGAAGTCCCGGGCATAACGCTTCAGGGCCTGATATTTCTCTTCCGGATTCGGATCTGTAATCCTCTGGTTGCCTCTGATTTCGCGAAGGACCCTGAATATATTGTCCTTCGTAACGCCTTTCCCCTTAAGGATTTTTCCGGCAACTCCGTCCTTTTCTTCCGCCATTACAACGAGGATATGCTCGGCACTTACATACTCATCCTTTAAGCGCGCTGCTTCGGCAAGGGCATCGTCCAATACTTTATTTAGTCTCGGCGTCATGTACGTCTGGCCGATACCGGTGCCTTCAACTCGCGGTAATTTTTCGAGAGACTTCTTGATTTCAGTTTCAATTCCTTTTGGATCTGCTCCCAATTTTTTCAGTACTTCCCCGACAATGCCTTCCGGCTGCAGGAGAAATGCCGCAAGAAGATGCTCGACATCTACACTCTGGTTTCCGTAGTTGTTTGCAAGGGTCTGAGCCTCCTGCAGGGCTTCTTGAACTTTCAATGTAAATTTGTCAAATCTCATGATACCTCCAATAATCCGGGGCTTCTGCTTGTTCCATCTGTCTTTATCAGCAATATATTAACTCTCTTAATCTCACGTGGATATGCGCCTGCGACGAAGAAAAACAGGGCGTAACGCGAGCGTTCATACTCTTTAAGAGTGTCACCCTCAATGCATGTCCAAATCGTGAATTATATTCATAAATGTAAACATGAATAGCCAATCTGTCAAGATATGCACTATTAAGAAAAAAATATGTCAAAGATGTTGACTGGAGGATCAGATGCATAATAAAATAAACATCATAAAATGAACAAAGCGAGCCGGGGAGTATTAATTGCAACTGCCATCAGTCACGAGTACTCTTGACATCTATATAGCACAAATCAATCGCTATGCCATTCTTAGTGCGGATGAAGAATTCAGGTTTGCCGTCAAATTTAAAAAATATAATGACATGGAGGCAGCCGAGAAACTGGTCGTTTCTAACCTGAGGTTTGTGGTCAAGATCGCGCACGAATATAGAAATTACGGAGTCAAACTGGCCGATTTGATTCAGGAGGGGAATATAGGCCTGATGCATGCTGTGAAAAAGTTTGATCCCTATAAAGGGTACAGGCTCATATCTTATGCGGTGTGGTGGATAAGGGCATACATACAAAATTTTATAATTAAGTCTTGGAGCCTTGTAAAGATCGGCACTACTCAAGCCCAGAGGAAACTCTTTTTTAAGCTTGGTCAGGCGAAAAGGAAGCTCGAGGCCCTTTCGCAGAAGAACCCCGAATTCGGCGAAATTGCGGAGTCTCTTGGCGTCAAGGAAACGGAAATTGAAGAAATGGATCAGCGGCTTACTTATCGCGATCTTTCGCTTGATTCATACATCAGCGGAGAAGGAGAAACGTCTCATCTCGATAATCTGACTTACAAGGGCGAGGATCAGGAGACGTCCTTGATTAAGAAAGAGGAGATGGATATCGTAAAGAGAAACATTGCTGGCGCCCTCACAAATCTCAATGAAAGGGAGAGCTATATAGTCAGACATCGCATAATGACGGACAGCCCGATAACCCTCCAGGAAATCGGCAATAAGTATAACATTACCAGGGAACGGGCCAGACAGATTGAGAAGCAGGCCCTTAAGAAATTGAGACTGGCCATTCCATATTTAGGAAGAGAGCGGGATCTGCTTCCGGCCTGAGACATAACAACTTCGCAAGATACAGCAGATTCTAACCGATGCGGTGCCGATAAAACTCGGATTGTTTGATGAAGACGGTAGTGCAGGAACCTTTGGAGGAGATAGATTTGAAGATCACAACCGATGTTTTCCCGTATGACTACTGCTCGATGTCAATCCCTCTTGCGAGGTTGTCAAAACGAGTGAATCTGTCCTGGAATAATAATTTTACCATTCCCGTTGGTCCGTTTCTTTGCTTCCCGATAATAATTTCGGCAAAACCCTTTTCGGAGTTTTCATCAGATTTATTGTAGACCTCGTCTCTATAAATAAAAGCAATCACGTCTGCATCCTGTTCAATGGCTCCCGAATCTCTGAGATCTGCCATCTGCGGTCTCTTGTCACCTCTGTCTTCCACCTTCCGGTTCAACTGGGATAGTGCTACAACTGGAACATTCAATTCCTTCGCGAGTGCCTTCAGCGAACGGCTGATCTCCGATATTTCCTGCTCTCGCGAATCTCTGTAACCGCTGCTTCTCATAAGCTGGAGATAATCGAGTATGATCAGACCAAGGTCCACGGTAGATTTTAACCGACGTGCTTTTGCCTTCATTTCCAATACAGTGATTGCAGGAGTATCATCGATGTATATAGGCGCTTCGGAAAGCCTTCCGGCGGCTGCGATCAGTCTCGGCCAATCGGCTTCTCCCAGAAACCCTCTTCTGATTCTCTGTGAATCAACCCTTGCCTCCGAGGAAAGCATGCGCAGGGCAAGCTGCTCTTTGGACATTTCCAGAGAGAAAATTGCAACGGGGATATTCGCTTCGAGGGCTGCAGATTGGGCCATATTCAGGGCAAAAGCGGTTTTCCCCATGCTTGGCCGGCCTGCGATGATTATCAAATCGGATTTCTGCAATCCTGATGTGATATCGTCTATCTTTCCAAACCCGGTGGGGACACCGGTAACAACTTCCTTTCTCTCGTATAGCCTTTCAATAGTTTTGATGCTGTCCTTGATTATTTCTTTGAAAGGGCTGAAAGCTGGCCTTATCTTATTTTCCGATATATCGAATATGGCTTGTTCAGCTTCGTCAAGCACCGTATCAATGTCAGTACCTGGATTATAACTCTTGCTCAGAATATCCGTCGCCGTGCTAATCAAGTTGCGCAAAATTGACTTTTCTTTTACGATTTTAGAATAGTGATCTATATTGGCTGCTGACGGCACATTATCCGAGAGGGACGATAGGTAAGATGCCCCCCCTGCCTGCTCGAGTTGATTCTTGCTCTTCAGTATGTTGCTTAATGTGATGAGATCACTCGGCTCATTTCTGTCATAGAGCTCTATAATGGCGGCGAATATTTTGCGATGAGCTTCGCTGTAAAAATCTTCGACGTGAAGCACTTCCAAAACGCTGTTCAATGCCTGGTTATCAAGGAGGATTCCTCCGATTACAGATTGCTCAGCCTCGAGATTCTGCGGCGGCACCCTATGCAATGAGGTGTCAATATCTTTCATGGACTGCTTTACGCCTCACCAATTACTGTTATCTTTATCTCCGTTGTTACCCCCGGCTGAAGTCTAATCTTCGCCAGGAATTCGCCGGGAGTCTTTATAGGTTCTTCAAGGATTATCATTTTTCTATCAATCTCTACGCCCAGTTCTTGGAGGGATTTTTCTATATCTTTTGTGGTGACTGATCCGAATAATTTATCCTGTTCCCCTACGCGCCTGGTAAGGCTCAATGCCACGCCTGTGAGCTTCTCGACCATGGCTTCGGCCTTTTTTTGTTCAGTTTCGATCTTCTTCATTATCTGCTTTTTCTCATTTTCCAAAGCATTGAGAGACCAGTTGCTTGCTTCCACTGCAAGCCCCTTGGGAATCAGATAGTTCCTTGCGTAACCATCGGCGACTTTAACCGCATCTCCCGCCTTTCCGAGAGAAACAACATTCTGTTTCAATATAACCTTCATATATTCTCCTCGTAAAATCTGAATTTCGCTATTTTGGTCGTAAGCGAGTACACAAGAAGCTCAACAACTCAAATCGACCCACATACTTCGGGCATGTTATGCAACTTTTGTCTCAGTTACACCCCGTACACCGGTAGCTATCTTCCGTTAAGCTCCTATTTCTCGTGAAGCCCGTCTTTTTAGCCCATGCGCATTTCTTTTGTAAGATCATTAACCCCGGATTTTTCATAATCCTGTTTAAGAAGTGGAGTATGTTACTGGTTTAATAAATTTTCTGAAATCAACCCACAGATCAAAGATGCCCACGGCAACTATGAACAGGATTATATACTGTTGAGCAAAAATAAGACAATAACAAAGTATCCTGAATGATTTGTGAACATTTTTTGTCTTGAATAAAAAACTTATAATTGACAAACCCTGAAGGAGGTACGCAAACAGGCAAACGATCACAAGATTAAGGCTTACGATCCTTACCAATGAAACAGGGACTAAAAGCAATCCTCCAGTGGCAATGAGAACCCATATCAGACCCTCTGGAGCCCTCCAGCGCGAAAGATCCCCGAAATCGGGATGCCACATTCCGGTTCTTTGAAATATCTCTCTTGCTGCCAGTATATTTAGCCACACTATGAAGGAAGCGCTTACCAGCACAAGAGCAGGGAAAATGTTTGCAAAGAAGCTCGTTATCTGTTTAAAATTATCCTTCAGAAGAGCTATTTGTTCCGCCGGAATATCCAGCTGAGCATAGAATTGAATGCTTTCCTGGATATTCTTCCCGATGTAATCCTCAACAAGATGCCACGGTTCTTCCCCTGCTGAAAGACTCTGAAGAGCGATAAAAGAGCTCCATAATATTAGGATTGCTGTCACAGGGTAAACGACAGTTCTTTCAATTGAATAATTCCTGCGAAAAATCTCTGAAAGAAAGATCCCCAAGAATCCCGTTATAAATAAGAATGGAAGGTTTGCAGCGGAACCCGAAAATGTTAGGACTATGGCGACCAGAAAAAGAGATATGATAAATATTGCCAATCCCTGTATCCTGCCCGTCTTGGAATAATAAAAAATAATTGGCAGGGGTGTTAGGATGAAAAAGAAAGCTCCCAGCAGAGGAATGAGCGAGGCAGCGAGAAAGGCCAGGGAGGATAGGGCTATACCCGTGAAAAAGTTATTCTTAAAAAATGCACCCCTTTCTTTGCTCAAAGCCTGAATCCGTTGATTTTGACCTGATGAGGCCATTTTCGAATTTCATATTACCATTCGGAGACAACAAAGGGCAACAGGGCTATTGTCCTGGCCCTTTTTATGGCCACAGTAACTTCCCTTTGATGCTTGGCACAATTTCCCGTAATTCTTCTCG
Organism: Syntrophales bacterium; assembly: GCA_049521775.1. Taxonomy (GTDB): domain Bacteria; phylum Desulfobacterota; class Syntrophia; order Syntrophales; family UBA2185; genus Fen-1135. Next base: position 32,140 of record JBEKOL010000023.1, on the reverse strand, counting down.
GTATGATCTTGCCCCTGTCTGTTATATAATCCTTCAAGACATGAGGCTCTTTGTATTCAATTCTTATATCTGAGTCTGTGCAAAAGCGGCAAAATTTTCTCTTGTGGTAAAATTTCTTCTGCGGCCTTGAATCCGTTCTTGGTGTCCTTGTGTCTCTTGATGGTGTTGGCATCTGTTATACTTTTCCCCTCCGTTTCCTCGTTATATCAGCGTTTATGTGGATTCTGATGATGTGGAGTCCTTATTTGCATCGGTCTCTATCTTCGGTCCAGCACTTTCCCGGCTTTCGAAAACCAGCGCCGGACGCGGCACTGCTGTCTGACTTTCTTCCTGCCCTTCTTTCTCTATCGTCGCCAGATCAACGTTGCCATCCTTCATTATTGTCATGAATTTCAGAATTTTGTCATCGATCTTGAAATTTCTTTCCAGTTCGTCGATGATGGCGCTCTTGCCTGCGAAATCGATCAGGACATAGTTGCCGTTTGATTGCTTCTTAATTTCGTAAGCTAATTTTCTTTTGCCCCATTTCTCGACTTTGATGATGGTGCCTTTGAGGGCTGTTACGATTGCTCTGTATCGTTCGATAATACTGTTGATCTCATCAATGGGAAGGTCAATTTGGACAATAAACAGGGTTTCGTATCTTTTCAACTTTCTACCTCCTCATGGCTCTAAAGTCCGAACTGTATGTCCGAACAAGGAGTCCTGTATATTAAGATTTTGATTGGAGTTGACTTGTATAATATCCTTTTCAGAAAATCAAGATTTTTTATGCAGGAGTTGGAATGCACAGAGTAATCAGTAATTCCAGAGCTTAGCCAACCACGACTGATGTATTTTGGCGGGCGATCCGAGATTTGAACTCGGGGCCTCTGGTTCCGGAGACCAGCGCTCTATCCAACTGAGCTAATCGCCCGGGTAATTACGCGTGGCTTCTATAATTTGCAAAGAATCGGTGCACGCAGGATGCACTTATGCACATTATTGCTCGTATACTTTACTTCTTTCTCGGCATCTACATTTTTTCTTAGTCACCGTGACAAAGCAAGCTCCGCTAATATTTTCTTTACCGGATGGCTTTTATTCATGCAGTAAAGGTGAAGACCAGCTATTTCGTTTTTAATCAGATTATCAACCTGAATGATCGCGTATTCTATCCCATATTTCTCCACTTCTTGTGGCCTGTCCTTGTTCTGCTCCACCTTCTCACGAAGCCTGGTTGGTATCCTGACACCGGCAAGAGATGCGATCCGTATGATCTGATTATAGTTCAGGATTGGGAAAATGCCCGGTAATATGGGGACATCAATTCTAAGTGCCATTGCATTATCCCGAAAATTGTAAAAAGCGTCATTATTGAAGAAGAGTTGGGTAATAATAAAATCTGCACCCGCATCTACCTTGCGCTTCAGATTAATCATATCTGTCTTCAGATTGGGCGCCTCTATATGCCCTTCGGGATAGCCGGCCACTGCCACTGAGAAGTTATCACGGGCCTTAATGAATTGGACCAGCTCGTTCGCGTACTCAAATCCACCCTCTGTTTTTATGAATCTCTCCGTACCTTCGGGCGGGTCACCCCGCAAGGCAAGGATGTTTTCAACATTTTCCTCCTTGAGCAGATCGAGAATGCCTGCCATATCATCTTTCGTAGACTGTACGCAGGTTAAATGGGCGAGTACTTCCAGATTAAATCCATTCTTGACCCTAGAGGAGATTTCTATGGTTTTCTCCCTTGTGCTTCCTCCCGCTCCATAGGTTACGGAGATGAAATCAGGCTTCAATTCCCCCAGTTCTGTAATCGTTACATACAGACTTTCAAGATTACCTTCCCTCTTAGGCGGGAAAACCTCAAAGGAAAGGACAAATCTCTTCTGAGTAAAGAGGTTCTTAATTTTCATGGCTTGGCCCCAGTATATATGTTTTGAAGAAATGTCATTATGAGAAGAAATTGTCAATATATTTTATATTTCTAGAGATGTTACAGGATTCACTTGTGTGAAAGTGAGAACTCCCCTTTGTATTATCATAATTTTTTCTTGTGCTCTTGTTTCTGTGTGGCCATCTTTATCTTGCATGAACATGCCTTGAGTGCATCGAAGCGAGTGCTTCGGGACCTGCGTTTTTCTCCAGGCTTTCTTGACAAGACCTTTAATCCGACCAAGGCACTATAAGGGTATTGAAGTCATATGATAAATCTGATAGATTGGCGCAAAATTTGAAAGAGTCGGTAATATGATACGAGTACACAAAATTATCATTTTGTTTATCTTGATGGGTGTGATCTTCCACACTTGTCCCGTATTTGCCGAAAGTCATGTCCTTAATATTCGGCATTGGGCGGCCCCCGATCATACGAGAGTTGTCATCGATATGAGTGATGACGTCGCTTATACAGTCGACGAGGCCGACAAAAAATTGTTAATCGACATTAAAGAAACCGGCGTAATGGAAAACTTTCCGCATGAGTTTATTTTGAACAAGCCGGGGATCGACAAAATAATAATTACGTCTCTTTCTCAAGGAATAATCAGAGTAGAGTTGTCGCTTGGCGAGAATGTTGAAACGAAGGTGTTCAAGCAAAAGAAATTTCAGGACAAACCCGACCGCATTGTCATTGATATTGAATTCCCGGACGTGGAGAAGCAGGAGAGCAAGAAAAGAGAAGAGGAAAAAGTTCTGCGAAAGAACAAGATCATCGTCATCGATCCAGGTCACGGAGGCGATGATCCAGGTGCAGTCGGAAAGCTGAAGACACAGGAGAAGAATGTCGTTCTGGATATCGGCAGGAAATTAAGGGATATCTTGAACAGTAAGGAAGGTTACCGCGCCTTTCTTACAAGGGATGGGGATTACTACGTGCCGTTCAAAAAGAGGCTGAAAATTGCACGGGAATACGGCGCTGATCTATTTCTGAGTATCCACGCGGATTCCTTCAGACAGAGAGATGCCAAGGGCAGCTCTGTTTACTGCCTGTCGCTGAGAGGTGCAAGCAGCGAAGCCGCCAAGCTTCTGGCAAGGAATGAAAATATGGCCGATATAATCGGAGGTTCTCCCAATGGGGACAATAGCGATGAGTCGGACCCTATCATATTAAATATGTTTCAGACAAATACTATCAACTCGTCAAGAACCTTTGGCAATTGTGTTCTTAGACATCTTGACAGGGTAACTCAAGTGAAATTTAGAAAGGTTCAGGAGGCGCCGTTCATAGTGCTGAAACTGCCGGAAATTCCATCATTGCTAGTCGAAACGGCCTATATCTCAAATCCCCACGAAGAAAAGTTGTTGCAGAGCGGTCGATTTCAAACGGAAATTGCAAAGGCCATAGCAGCCTCTGTGACTGAATTCTTACCTGCAGCGCCGGGGCGTCCGTCTACAACGCCAAAGATTCTCTTAACAAAAAAAGAAGATGACGCCAAATCCGTCAACACATCTGATGATACAGACAAAATTAAGGCGCCGCACAGTGCAAACTATACAATCAAGAGGGGTGATACCCTTGACATTATTGCGCGGAAGCATAACATAAAGCTGGGTACACTATTGAAACTGAACCATATGAAACTCGATGACCCTTTATACTTCGGTCGCACGTTGAAGGTTCCTGCGCAAGAGAAAGAAATATCTGGTGGGAACAATGACCGGGAAGTCAAAGCATCATCTTCAGTTGAAAAATCCCTGCCGCCCGCGCCTTCGTCAGTGAATAGAGTTTACATGGTGAAGGAAGGTGACACACTCGATAAAATAGCAAAACGGAACAACACGACAATCGGTGTCCTGTTGAAACTGAACAAAATGAAGCTGCAGGAGCCTCTTTATGTCGGGAGAAAATTGAAACTGCCGCAAGCGGAAGCAAAAGCAGGGAAAGCCGAGAAAGCTGACGGCAAGAAGTCTAAGACATACGTATACAGGGTCAAGAAAGGCGATACTCTTGATAAGATCGCCAGACGATGTAATACGAGCGTCAGTGAATTGCGAAGACTTAATCAGATAAGGCGTGCCGATTTGCTGTACGTTGACCAAAAACTGAGGCTTCCCCCGTCGTAATCTGGAGCGGTAGTGCTGAATATGAAGAGGGTATATAGTTCGAACTACGCATGGTTAATATATCTATCGCTTTTGATAGTTGCAAGCGCCGTTGAGGGCAACGCTTCGGGAATGATTGCCACTTGGGAACCATTTAAGACAAATGCCGAGCTTGGGTCGTATGTGGTCGGTATTGATGTTGACAGAATACCATCAGCACGGGATGAGTTTTTACAAACTGATAAGATTATTCCACTGGACCTTGATACAGCGGAGAGAAAAAATGACAGTTCTCTGAACGTTCTTAGGTTCCACAATGTAAGCGTATCTTTTTCACGCACCTTACTCGATCAGTTGCAGGTAGATGTACGCCAGGCATCGGGAAGCGGCGTTGACAAGCTTTATGAGATCAAATCCCTTCCCTCTATGTTCATCAATTCATCCTACCGGGATACTTTTGAATCTCTTGGGAAGATTTTTGAACCTCAGGTCAATCTGAACATTGAATTCTGAGGGGAAGTGATTTTGAAACGATAGAAGACTTACCTTATGCAAATATTTGATCGTTTCCATGCGTTTATATGGAGGATCTATACGCAGAATAACTGCAACACCTACCTTATTGACGGCGAGCTGAAAATACTTATAGACCCTGGTCATAAACATCTCTTTAAGCATGTGTGTAAGAATCTTGCTGAACTTAACATTTCCCCGGACCAGATCGATTTGGCTATTGTCACGCACGGTCATCCCGATCATATGGAAGCAGTGCAAGGGCTTGGCAAAGCGACTATGTTCGCCATTAATGAAGAAGAACATCGTTTTATCAGCGACTTTGCCGGGCAGCACTTCAAGATTCCGGAACCGCATTTTTTTCTTAGAGAAGGCGATTTGACCATCGGCGAGCACAGATTTGAAGTCATCGCAACTCCAGGACATTCCCCGGGGTCCATTTGTCTCTATTGGCCTCTGAAAAGGGCATTGTTTACCGGTGATTTGGTCTTCAATCAGAGTATAGGCCGCACGGATCTGCCTGGGGGAAGCGGCAACATGCTTAAGGAAAGTCTGAGAAGGATATCAGGAATGGAGATAGACTATCTTCTCTGCGGACATGGAGAAATTGTGACAGGAAAGAAGGAAGTACAGGCCAATTTCCAGAAAATTAAGAATCACTGGTTCGATTATTTATGACGGCATTACAAAAAATTTAATTGTTTCCTGAGGTTGGATTCAGCCTCAAGTATACTTTTTTGCCATTCTACGCCGTGATTTGGATTGGGGACAACCGAAGAGCCGTATATTTTTCTTTTTTTCAATTCCCCCCTAAGGCCTTCAATCATCTTGGTGTGCATGATGTCTATCTCGCGCTTAAAGAATTGAATTGTATTCTCAATGTCCGCTGTACTTATGCCGAGGATATCTTCAAGAAGTCTTAATATGTTGCTATTTCCCCCGTACAGTTTTACACAGTCCAGCAGTTGTGTCTTGAGAATATGTAGGACTTCCGGATATGCCGCTACCTCCTTCTCGAAGTCTGATTTCAACTTATCAAGCCCGATGGCGCAGTCTTGATATTTTTGTATCCATCCCTTCACTTTCCCTTCTGCCTCTTCCCGCCGGAATGATGCCTTTTCTTCTTCTGTCATGGTCAGGTTTTTCGTCCTTTCCATGATAATGTCGAGCGTGCTCTTTATCTCCGCCATTTCTGCCACTTTATCAATAACGATTTTTTTAATCCTATTTTGAATATCACAAACTTTCTTTTTAGCCCCGCGATCGTATCAGACTGTTCTGCCCCGGCGCAGCAATAAAAGAACCCCGTCCAAAGGACGGGGTTCAAGGCAAAACAATTCCGATTGCTTAAAAGAAATTAGCTGATTTCAGCATCGCACCGCAGGCAGCGGCACGCTTCCTGAATCGCCACTTCTCTCAAGTAGCCCAGTTCAACTTCTTTGAAATTGCGTTTACGCTCAGGCCCATGTAACTCCGGCATCTTCGCCTGAGGAGCTTCCACGGCTTCCTCATCAATGATAAGTGGAATTTCAATCTTATCCTCAGGTGGTTCCACATAAGCAGGTTCACCGTTGATCTTCCTGATGTGGCTGTCCATATCTCTGGCTGCCTGATGTCCCGCTTCAATAGCGCCGATCACGGTGTCCGGTCCGGTTAGAGCATCGCCACCTGTGAAGAATTTTGGATTTGTCGTCTGAGATTTGCTGTCTTTTGCAAGATCAAATGTGGACCATTTATTGACGTTCACGCCGCTATCCTTAGAGACAAAAGTCATGTCTGACGTCTGTCCGATGGCGGCAATGACAGAGTCAATACTTAATGTAAATTCGGAGCCTGCAATAGGCGCGGGTTTTTTTCGCCCGCTCCGGTCGAACTCACTTAGCTTCATCCTCTGGCAAGTGATGCCGCTTACCTTGCCGTCCTTTTCATTGATTTTTAGAGGGGCGACAAGATACTCAATTTTGACGCCTTCATCTTCCGCAGCGATGATTTCTTCCTCAGCCGCTGGCATGTCCTTTCTCTCGCGACGGTAAAGGATCGTTACATCGGTCCCCAGACGGAGTGCAACACGGGCAGCGTCGATTGCGGAATTACCGCCGCCGATCACAGCCACTTTTGAACCCAGCATTTTCTTACCGCTCAACCAGGCTTCCTCATTGGCATTAAAATCTCTGAGAAACTCAACGCCGCCATAGATACCCTTAAGATTTTCCCCGGGAACGCCCATCGGTTGGCTCTTCTGAGCACCGGGCGCCAGGAAGATGTAATCAAAATCCTTGCTCACCTTTTCAAAGGAAATGTCTTTACCTACACGGGTGTTGCATTTGATTTCCACGCCCAGGGATTTAATATTGTCATTAATTTCGCTAGCAAGAATTTCTCTCGGCAGCCTGTAAGCAGGAATAGCCCAGCGGAGCATTCCACCTGGTTCCGAGAGTTCCTCGAATACAGTTACCTTGTATCCTCTGCGTGCCAGATCCCGTGCTGCCGTCAGACCGGCAGGACCTGCGCCAACAACGGCGATCTTCTCTTTCCTCGTTACAGTAACGGGGTTGATTTTGGGCCGTGGCGCATTGTCAGTAATGAACCTCTTTAAGAATTTGATAGCAAGAGCTTCGTCAAGCTTGCCTCTGCGGCACTTCGACTGGCACTTGTGATCGCAGACCCTTCCGCATACAGAGGGGAAGGGGTTCGTCTGTAACATCACCTTATATGCATCTTCAAAACGTCCGGACCGGATGAGTGCGATATAAGCTGGAACGTCCATACCGGCTGGACATGTATGTTGGCAGGGCGATTTGAAGAGGGAGGAGCAAACGACAGCTTTGCATCGTTTATCTTTGATATGCTGCTCATATTCATCCCTGAAATAGCGTATGGTACTGAGCACGGGATTCGGGGCTGTCTGCCCAAGACCGCATAGAGATGCGTTCTTGATGATGCCCGCCATCTCGTATAAGAGTTCGATATCTCCTTCCTTGCCCTTGCCCTGGGTAATGTTTGTCAATATCTCGAGCATTCTTCTTGTTCCTACGCGGCAGGGTGTGCACTTTCCACAGGATTCATCCTGAACGAAATCCATGAAGAAACGGGCCATGTCGACGGCGCATTTGTCTTCGTCCAGAACAATCATACCCCCGGAACCCATGATGGCTCCCAGTTCCGTGACTCGCTCGTAGTCAACGGGTGCATTAAGATGCTCGGCGGGAATACAGCCACCGGATGGACCGCCCAGTTGGGCGGCTTTAAATTTCCTGCCGCCGGGGATTCCACCGCCGATGTCAAAAACAATCTGTCCTAGGGTGGTTCCCATGGGAACCTCCACGAGACCGACGTTGTTCACATCTCCCGTAAGAGCGAATACCTTTGTTCCTTTACTCTTTTCTGTCCCTACGGCATTATACCATGATGCACCTTTCAAGATGATCTGCCCGATATTGGCAAAAGTCTCCACGTTATTCAAAACGGAGGGCTTCTGCCAGAGTCCCGCAATAGCAGGGAAGGGTGGGCGAGTCCTTGGCATGCCGCGTTTGCCTTCAATTGACGTCATCAGGCCCGTCTCTTCGCCGCACACGAAAGCACCGGCGCCCTGGTAAATCTGTAAATCGAAGTCAAAACCAGTTCCCAGAATATCCTTACCGAGGAGGCCATACTCCTTGGCCTGGCCAATGGCGACGTTCAGCCGGTGTATGGCCAGAGGATACTCAGCACGGCAGTAAATGTATCCGCTGTGAGAGCCGATGGCCTTGGCGGCGATTACCATTCCCTCTAGAACAGCATGGGGGTCAGCCTCGAGAACGCTTCTGTCCATGAATGCTCCGGGGTCTCCCTCGTCGGCATTGCAGATAATGTATTTCACATCGCCGGGGGACTGAAAGCAGAATCTCCACTTAAGACCTGTGGGGAAGCCTGCGCCGCCTCTGCCGCGGAGACCTGAATCCAATACTTCTTGAATAATCTTCTCTGGCGTCATCTCCGTCAGGGCTTTAGCCAATCCGGAATAGGCATCTCTTGCGATTGCCTCATCGATGTTTTCCGGGTCAATGAGCCCTCTATTTCTCAATACCCTCAGTTCCTGAAGGGCGAAGAAGGGTATGTCATGCATGGCAGGAATCACTTCTTTCGTCGTGGGTTCTTTGTAGAGAAGCCTTTGAAGAATTCTTCCCTTGACCAGATGTTCCTCAACCAGCTCAGGCATATCATCAGGTTTCATTGACATATACACAACGCCCTCGGGATAGGCCACCATAATAGGCCCCAGGGCACAGAATCCATTACAACCGGTCTCAACAATCTTGACGTCTTTTGAAAGACCTCTCTTATCAATCTCTTCCTGCAAGGCGTTCTTAACCTTGGCAGTTCCTGAAGCATGACAACCGGTTCCTCCACAGATCAAAAAATGTGAACGAAACACTTTCATGTGGATATCTTCCTCCTTAACATTTTAGTATGACTATTTTGTTCATTGCATTCCTGGATGTTTAGACCTTGGCTATCGCAAAGGGGGTCTGCACCTCTCCCTGCATGACATGTCTCATAAATATTTGTCGCATCTTGTTTGCGTCGATTTTGCCATAGACTATAGGGTTCTGCCCTGTCAGTTCCACAGTCACCATGGGCTCCTGGCTGCATAGCCCTGCGCATCCCGACGTCGTTACGATGACATCGGATACGTTGGCTTCAGCAATCGCTCCCATCAACGAGTCCATTACGGCTCGCGCGCCGGCGGCAATACCACAGGTTCCCATATGCACCGTGACCTTGGCTCTGTGCTCTCCCGCCCTCAATGAGGTTTCGGAATGAACTTTATCCTTGATCTTCTTCAAATCTGCTATCGTGAGTTTTGCCATAGCTCTTTCCCTCGTCTGAAAAATTTGTTAGGCTGATGCCGTTTCTTCTCGGTATTGATTCAATATATCCCTGACTTTTTGCGTTTTCATCCTGCCATGGACGTCTTCCGTGATGACTATGACCGGGGCCAATCCGCAGGCACCAAGACATCTGACTGACTCCAGTGAAAAGAGCCTGTCGGAGGTTGTCTCTTTTTCTTTTACGCCGAGTTCTTTTTGTATCGACTCCATGATGGATTTGCCTCCGCGGACGTAGCAAGCTGTACCGAGGCACACGCGCAATGTATGCTTGCCGCGGGGGGTCATCGTAAAGAATGAATAAAAGGTCACGACTCCGTATACACGGCTCAGCGGCAGATTCAGCCCTTTTGCAATTATCTGCAAAATAGGCATCGGCAAGTATTCAAGGACCATCTGCGCTTCTTCCAGGACAGGGATTAGCGCGCCAGGTTTATCCTTGGATTTCTTGATAAGGTCATCAAGCTTCGCAAGTTGTTCTACCGTAAACTCTTTTTGTATATCAATATCACCATTACCCGCTTTCATGCATTCAATCCTCCTTAAAGCTTCATGCCTCTGCTCCTATTTCCTTCAGGCCTTCTATGATATGATTCCTGATAAAATTCAGAACAGCCACATGATTAATTGGTATATCTTCAATTTCTTTTTTAATTTCTCGTGTATCGAAAATATATGTCTGACCATTATGCTCATGACGGTAAATAAGGTCTATGTCCTCATTTCCGGCAATCAATGTGACCAGCGTACCTGATATGTCTCCAAGGGGTTGTCTGTCAATGTGACTAAGTTTAAAATCTGCAGCAACCCTCGTTCCTTCACCTCCCTTCGATTCGATTGTAAATCTGCCTTCTGCTCTTTCGGCTGCTTGGGCAAGCATGGGAAGTCCTAACCCGATGCTGCGAACCTTTTTCGTTGTAAAAAATGGATCGATGACTTTATTTAGAACATCCTCGCTCATGCCGGAACCGTTGTCACGTATTTCTAGAGACAGAATGTCCTTTGCCGTATCTTCTATAATATCAATGCATATGGTATTAGCACCGGCCCTGGTGGAGTTTTCCACAATATCCAGGATATGCAGGGAGATCTCAAGCAACTATGTCTCCTGAATATATCTGCCACCTTGTTTCCCAAAGGCCATTTTCAGTTCCGATATAGTACCTCTTTCGAGAAATATCGTTGTTGCCCCATGTCCGATATCAGCGATAAAATGCGCATCTGATGACTCAATGAAAGGGTAACCTGACAACTCCGGGTATTTTAACCGGGCCTCTTTCATTCCTGTATGGTGTGTTACCTCAAGGGCATCAAGATGAATCTCCGGGTCGACAAATCCTAATTGACTAATGACGCTAAAGCTTTCCCGATCAATATGGGAGGCAATCACAAGTCCATCGAACCCATGAATCTGATCTATGATTGCGGGCAGCGATAATTTGGTTGCTCCGAGGAGAAATCTGTCGTTGAAGCCCTCAACCTCGTCCAGGTCATTGACGATGGCCTGGCACCCGAATATCTCCTCTCGATTCATGCCGGAAAGATGACCATAGATAACATCCTGTATCTTCTTCAGACTGTCCAATGTATCAAAAAGAGCCAACAAATGGACTTCTTCGCTGCTTGTTATTTCCATCCCCGGGAGGACTGTTAGGGGCTTCCCCTCAGCCACCCTCAGTACAAATTGCACATTCTCCGAGGCATTGTGATCGCAAATCGCAATGATGTCCAATTTTTCGGCGATGGCTTTGTCAACCACTGCCCTGGGATACATATCCAAATCTGCACAGGGCGAAAGGCACGTATGTACATGAAAATCGCAACGAAAAGCCCTGAGCATAAAAACTTAGCATCCATATGAAGAAAAAGCCGTCATTCGGCCCTTTCTCCTGCTCGTTATCGCTTTAATCGGCCTTCCTTATTAATGCGTATAATCTGCCGGTGAGCTCAAATCCCGGCAGATCTGATACCATTATAGGGACGCCGCCTTTGACAGCCTTCTCGAGAGTATCCTTAGCAGGTTCGCTTCCGTGAACGAGGATTATTCCTGCATGTTCCTTAAGAGTAGCTACGGCAACTATATTTTGATGAACTTGGCGCGTGATCCAGACGTCGCCCTCCTTGCTGTTTGCCATGACATCGCTCAACAGATCCCCTGAGTAGCCGCCCCGAATCTCTGCATTCAGCTTGTCCTCACCGGATCTGACTTGTAAATTCAAGGCTTTGACGATAGATTCCAAATCCACGTCACGTCACTCCTTTTGTCGGCTATTGAATAAGGTTATTGTTTGCCTTAATGATCATTCTTAGGTGTGTGCCTTTACCGACTTCGGATGAGATATGGAACACGTCAGAAAAGCTCCTTATATTACAAAGTCCCATGCCGGCGCCAAAGCCCATTTCCCTGATTTTCTGACTTGCTGTCGAGAATCCGGGTTGCATAGCTTGTTCGATGTCCGGAATCCCCTGACCTTCATCTAAAGCCTCTATCATGATACACTCAGGAACAACGCGGAGTCTGATCATCCCTTTTCTAGCATAAGAGACTATATTTATTTCAGATTCATAAGCAACAAGGGCTGCTTTCCTGATTACGTCTTTGGAAAGCCCTATCTTCTTCAAAATCGCCTTGATATTAGTTGACACCTCTCCAGCGTTGTCAAAATTGCCGCCGACGACTGTAAAGCTTCCTTCATAGAGGGGTTTTTCATCCACAATTACGCTTATTTACTCCCAGCTTTTTCTATGCAACCTCTTATACCTTTTGCGTATAGCCGTCCCGCGATCTCAAAAAGAATATACTTGGTCGTAAGAATGGGGATATTAAGCTCCTCCGCCAACTGGAAGGTTTCCTGGGAAGGCAATTTCCCTCGACCCATGATTATTGCGGCGATATCAAGCACATCTGCTGTTCTTACAACCTGAGGATTTGTCAATCCTGTAATCAAAAGACTTCCTGCCGTCGCAAAGGCAAGAACGTCACTCATGAGGTCGGCGACAAAAGCCGTCTTAACGTCCATATCTAGCTGGTCTTCACCGATCAGGACTTCTGCGTCAAGAAGCTTTTTTATTTCGTGGAGGGTCAATTTAAATTTCCAAATTCAAGAGATGTTTAGAGGATTTGTCTGTTGTCAATAAAGACGAAAATGTTCTTATTGCAACCCGGAAACGCCTGTAAAGTACGGGAGTGCGCTTACCACATGCTATGAGTTGTGTCAACAGAATTTTTGACGGTTCTGTAAAAAACACGCTTATTTCCCCGAATGCCTTAAAGCACGGAAACATCTTACTGTATAAGTATTAAGCAAAGAGGCATACTGTCACTTGCGTGACGATTTGCCTTTCTTAATTCAACATAACGACCAAGACCAATCTGGGGCGTAATGGCAAGTGATTCGGGTCAAATATTCCTTCAAGTTCAGAGATTTTTGTGATAGAAATTTCACCCACAATGAAAATCTGTTGCAATTTTTTTATTATATGTATGTATCAGGGTGACGAAGGTCAGACATGATGGAATATATCTTATTCATTTCTGTTTTGCTTCAAGTGGTTGCAGCTGTCTTGGCGTTTAGGTTGATCCGAGTAACTGAAGCTCGGGCCGCATGGATATTAATAGCGATTGGGCTTGTCCTCATGGCGGTAAGGCGCATCATAGATATATTGCCCTTTTTCGCTATCGAAATAACTCCTAGCATTCGCCTGCTTAACGACTTGGTTGGTGTCTTCATATCCGTAGTGATTGTGGCAGGCGTTGCCTTGATCGCGCCGCTCTTTTACGCTATCCGGCAATCGGGAAATGCTTTGCGGGAAAGCGAGGAAAGATACAGGACGTTAGTAGAAAATGTAAATGTTGGTGTATACAGAAGTACAGGCGACCCTAAGGGATATTATCTGCAAGTCAATCCAGCAATGTTAAAAATATTCGGATATGAATCGCTCAACGAATTCATGGGTGTGTCCATTTCAGATTTATACGTGGAGCCGGAGGGGAGGAAAAGATTTACCGATAAGATAAAGGAAATGGGCTATGTCAGAAACGAGGAACTAGTTCTCCGCAAGAAGGACGGCACCCCGATAATGGCCTCTGTCACCGCCACCGTACAGTATGACGATAAAGGTGAAATAAAGTGGATTGACGGTGTTACGGAAGATATCACAGAGCGGAAACGGGCGGAAGACAGGCTGAGAGAAAGTGAACAAAGACTGTACAGAGTTATTCATGGTTCTCCACTTCCGACTTTTGTGATTGGAAAGGACCACAAAGTTATATACTGGAACAGGGCGTTGGAGGAACTCAGCAGTATCAAGGCTGAGGAGATCATCGACACAAGAGAGCAATGGCGGGCATTCTACAGCAAGGAGAGACCCTGCATGGCGGATCTGCTGGTGGATCAAGCGTTGGAGGCAATTCCCCAGTGGTATCTTGATAAGTATACGAGGTCCCGGTTGCTGGACGAAGCTTATGAGGCAACGGATTTTTTCCCGGAACTGGGAGAGAGCGGGAAATGGCTTCGCTTTACTGCAGCGGTAATCAGGGATACTCACGGGAATCTTGTTGGCGCCATAGAGGCACTGGAGGATGTCACGGAGCGCCGGAGGGCGGAAGATGAGTTATTAAGAGTCGAGAAGCTTGAATCTCTCGGGATTTTTGCCAGTGGAATCGCTCATGATTTCAATAATTTAGTATCTGTCATGCTTCGCAACATATTTGCTGCCAAATTGTCTCTTCCAGATGAACAACAAGAGGTCCTAGGAGAGGGGCTTGAGATAGCTGAGAAAGTTGGTCATCAGGCGAAGGAATTGGCCCATCGTTTGATAACCTTCGCCAAAGGAGGTGAGCCAGTAAGAAAAATCGGTTCCCTTTCGAAGTTATTGAGGAATTCAGTTGATCTGCCTCTGAGCGGTTCTAATGTAGTATGTGAATTTTCCCTGCCTGATAATCTGTGGCCTGTAGAAATGGATGATGTTCAGATCCGGCAGGTGATCCACAATCTCTTGATTAATGCGCGCGAAGCTATGCATGACGTAGGAATAATAACAATTCATGCGGAAAATGTGAATATATCGGCAAGTGAAAGTCTGCCTCTAAGAGAAGGCGATTACGTAAAGTGGTCCATCAGGGATCATGGTATAGGTATTTCGAAGGAAAATTTGCCGAAGATATTTGACCCTTATTTCACTACGAAACCGACAGGAAGCGCAAGGGGCATGGGTATGGGACTTTCCATATGCTATTCCATCATAAAAAAACACAATGGCTTTATCACCGTCGAATCTGAAGTCGGCGTGGGGTCCGCCTTTGTCGTCTATTTGCCCGCGTCTCCGCAGGAGGACTCCTCAAGAAAAGGCGTCATGGAGCAAATATTTGCCAGCAAAGGTAAGATATTAGTCATGGATGATGAGGAGAAGGTGCGGAATGCAACAGGCATTGTTCTCAACTATCTGGGCTATGATGTTGAGTATGCAAAAGACGGCAGTGAAGCTGTCGATCTTTACCGGATAGCGAAAGAAAAGAAACAGCCGTTTACCGCGGTCATACTGGATTTAACTGTGCCAGGCGGGATGGGCGGTAAGGAGGCGGTGCAGGAGCTGCTTGTCATGGATCCTCATGTCAAAGCTATTATTTCATGCGGCTATGCAGATGATCCTGACATCTTGAAATTAAAGGAGGATGGACTCTGTCGGTCGGTCGATATTCCATACGACATTGAGAAGATGAAAGAGATTCTGGATAATCTGCCAAAGTGAAGTTCTGCCTTTCAATTTGCTGTTCGACATCCGTGCATTTCGTGTTTCATAGATAACATGACAGACAAAAAATCTTTGCGATCTTTTATCAGTTACGTTAAAAATACGCTGAGAGTTCAAGAGAAAGGTACTGCTTCTCTGCATAATATTTGTTTTCGTTTCGCGATGGATAAGGATAAACCGGAGGGGAGAACCACTCTTACAAGATTTGAAAAGTGAAAATTTGATGACGCGCCGGTTATGAGCTCCTCTGCAAAGTGTGGAAAGATATTTCCGTGAATGATTTAATTGATGAGTATCTGAACTTTCTTGCCGTTGAAAAAGGGGTTTCGCGCCTCACTATAGAGGCCTACAGCCACGATTTAAATCGATTCGTCAGCCTTGTGCAAGGTCACGGGATTCAAAATGCCGTAGATGTTACCCCCGATGAAATCATTTCATATTTAGAGCAGGTCAAGAAAAACGGACTCAATGTGAGCTCTGTGAACAGAGGACTGGCGGCTGTCAGAGGGTTCTTTAAGTATCTTCTCCGCGAGAAAAAAATTGGTGCAAATCCTGTGGCGAATATCGGACTGGCGAAGGTTTGGACGCGACTCCCTGATACGCTGAGCAAGGAGGAAATGAACCTGCTTCTTGCTCAACCGGGTGCGAAGAATCCCACGGCCATTAGGGACACAGCCATGATGGAACTCATGTACGCAACCGGGATTCGCGTTTCGGAAATAATTACATTGACGATGAATAGCATTAACTGGCAGGTTGGATATCTGGTCGTTATGGGCAAAGGCGGCAAAGAGCGCATTGTACCGATCGGAAGATCTGCTTATAACTGTCTTTGTGAATATGTGGATCACGGAAGGCCGAAGTTCATAAAGGACCAGAGAGCTAACATCCTCTTTCTTAATAGATCGGGTGAAGGGCTGACGCGCCAGGGTTTCTGGAAAATCGTGAGACGGTATGCACTTCGGGCGGGTCTCAACAAGAAAGTCCACCCCCACACTTTCAGGCATTCTTTTGCATCCCATCTGCTGGAAGGAGGGGCGGATCTCCGCTCTGTTCAGATCATGCTCGGTCATGCAGATATAGCAACGACACAGATCTACACGCATATTACTCGCGAGAGACTGAAGCACATCCATAAAAGATATCATCCAAGAGGTTAAGATAGAAAGTTAAAGGGCGGAAAATGGAGCCTAACTTCATCAGAAGAAAGTGGGGGAACCTCAAGACGCCAGGCAAAGGTTTACTTATTGCAGGGATTGCTGGTTCCGCGGCTGCCATGCTCGTTTTCGTCTGGATAATCGCTAACTTTGCATTTCCTGAGAGAATACATAAGTATCCCGTAAGCCTTGTAAGATTAAAGAACACAATTTCATTTGTCTTTCTTGGAGGGAGACCGGAGTTTTATTATCTGGACGTGGAGAAAAACGGGAAAGACTACAGGTTGAAGAAGGGTGATGTGTTCGATATTTCTTATCGGGACGAATTTGTTGTGAAAGAAATTGCCACGGACATTTTCTCCGGTCGCGGGGTGACAGTGCATGTTGATGGGCTTGGTGGAGCGGATCACTTCAGGGTAATGCTTCGAGGGATTGATTTGGTCGATAAAGTTTTCATGAGCCGCGGTAAGAGCGCGCGTGATGCGGTAGTCGATGCGGGCGGTATAACGGTGGAATATAACGGAGAAGTGATTGCATCCCTGCCCTTGAAAGTTGTTATCATGCCACAGGACTGGTTGAGATACGCCAAGAATTCGGAGAATCAGCAAGCTCAGATTGACTATTTAAGACGGGCCATAGACATGAATAAAAACGACGTCGGCGTTCACAAGATGCTGGCGGCCATTTATGAGCAGGCGGGTCTTGCAGACAAGGCGATTGCTCAGTATAACGACATTCTCGCACTGAAGAAAGATGATGCCGGTGCTTTGGCGGGGCTCTTGAAATGTTATATAAGAACCAAGGATTATGATAAAGCAATTAACGCGGGGATGAAGCTGCTTAGAATAAATCCACACGATGCGTCTGTCTTTGCGAATATGGGATATGCTTACGGCAATAAGGGAGCATGGGAAAAGGCCATTATCAACTATAAGGAGTCGCTGCAGTTGAACCCCGATGATACCCTGGTACGATTCAGGCTCGGTGAGGCATATGAAAGGGCCAATAATTTAAAAGATGCCGTAGAACAATACAAGCTTATATTGACAAAGGCACGAGAAGCTGAAAACGTAAAGATTGCCTTGGCGGGCGCCTACCTTAGGGCGGGAAACTATGATGAATCCATAAGATTGTATAAAGAAGTTATTGCAAAACAACCGCGGAATGCCTCAGCCTACGCAAACATGGGCCTTGCACATGGCGGCAAGGGACAGTGGAAGGAAGAAATAGAGAATTATAAAAAGGCCATATCTCTGAATCCGAAGGATTCTGTTGTTCGCTATAATCTTGCTTCCGCATATGAAAAAAGAAATCAAGATCAGGATGCCTCGCGGGAATACCAAGCTGTACTAAAAATAAATCCGGGTGATCTTGAAGCGACATCAAAACTTGCAGACATCGACTTTAAGAATAAACGTTACGGTGAGGCCATAAAGGCTTATGACCAAATTCTGAAATTATCACCCAGAAAGGCATCGATTCATGCTAATCTTGGTTTTGCTTACGGTGAACTTAAGAAATATAAATTGTCATCTGAACACTACGAAAAAGCGATCAAATATGGGGTCAAAGATTCTCAGGTTCATTATAACCTTGCATACACATATGATAAACTTGGCAGAAAAAAAGACGCCATTCGCGAGTACGAGTATGTAGCTTCATATCATCCGAATATGGATGTCTTGGATCTTCTCGCGGAATATTATACAGACCAAAAGCAGTATGAAAAGGCCATCAAAACCTATAAAAAAATGATAACCATCAATCCTAAGAGGGCGACTGCTTATTCGGGACTTGGATATGTCTACGGTCTTAAGAACGATATAGACAAGGAAATTGAATACTACAGGATTTCACTGAGGTATGATGCAGAGGATGACGATGTTTATCTTAGTCTGGGGAAGGCATATGAAGAGAAGGGGATGTATCAGGATGCCCTCAAGGCTTATACTCATGCCTATGAGCTGAATCCTGATTCGAACGTGGCTGCAAAGAAGATCCCTGCTTTGAAGATTAAGATCTTGCAGCAGAAGCATCGTGAATCATAATTTGCGGCAAAGTTGAGATTGGAGTAAATCGATGGAGTATTGGCATGTTGCGTTTTTCAGCAGGTCGAAGAGGTAGAGTGTAATGAGGCAGATTATCCTGGATGATATGGTTATTGGGGGCGGGGCCCCCTTCGTTCTCATCGCCGGTCCCTGTGTCATAGAGGACGAGGAGACGACAAGAGAGACGGCAATTTTTCTGAAAGATATCACCGGTCGCTTGAAATTGCCTTTCATATTTAAAGCGTCGTATGACAAGGCGAACCGAACTTCCATAAATTCCTTCAGGGGTCCTGGTATAGTAGAAGGGCTGCGGATCTTATCTGACATAAAGAAGGATTTAAACATTAAAATTCTATCAGATGTGCATCGTTTTGAGGAAATTGGACCTGCTTCCGAGATTCTCGATGTGATGCAGGTGCCGGCTTTTCTCTGCCGGCAGACAGACTTCGTAATCGAAGTTGCCAGAAAGGCCAAGGTCGTTAATATCAAGAAAGGCCAATTTCTCGCTCCATGGGATGTTACGAATATACTTCTGAAGGCATCTTCAACGGGGAACGAAAATATAATAGTCACGGAGAGGGGAACAACCTTCGGGTATAATAATCTTGTAGTTGATTATCGCTCACTCCCCCTGATGAGAGACATGGATTATCCTGTTGTATTCGATGCCACACATAGTGTGCAGCTTCCAGGCGGAACGGGTACTGCTTCCGGCGGTCAGAATGCTATGGTGCCACACCTTTCGCGAGCAGCCGTAGCAGTCGGAGTCGATGGCATCTTCCTGGAAGTACACCGTGAGCCTGAATACGCCAAATGCGACGGTCCGAATTCAGTGCGCCTCGATTCACTTCATGATCTCCTTTTTACACTCATGCAGATTGATGGCATAATCAAAAAGAATGAAAGCCGATAAAAAATAAGAAATGGGGGCAGACGTGGGAAGCGAGTTTCTCGATGAGAGGTTGGCGGCGAAGATCAGGCTCGTCCGTCTTCTGTTTCTGGATGTTGACGGGGTCATGACGGATGGACGAATAATCATGGATTATGTGGGGCGTGAGAAAAAAAATTTTGACGTGAAAGATGGACACGGCATCAAGGTCCTGATGAGATACGGCATCGATGTTATACTCGTGACGGGAAGGAGGTCCGACGTGGTTGAACATCGTGCCAGAGACCTTGGCATAGGCGAGGTCCACCAGGGTGTTACTAACAAACTTGAAATGGCCGAAGCCTTCCTCCGTAATCGGTCTCTAAATTATGAACATATGGCTTTTGCAGGAGACGATATAGTTGACATACCCTTATTAAGAAGGGCCGGATTTTCCGTTGCCGTAGCCGATGCTGTGGACGATGTGAAGAAATGCGTTGATTATGTTACAAAAAGTAAAGGGGGCCGCGGTGCTGTAAGAGAGGTGTGTGAACTTATCCTGAAAGCTAAGGGCGAATGGACTGATGTAGCAAAAAGGTATGAGTTCTTGTGAAGAATGAGTAATTGATGCTTGATGATGACTCTCTGCGTGACCCGGTTTTGAGAAATGACGCATAAGTTGACGTGCAGCGCCATGGCCGGGGATTCAGCACAAGTTAACCTGTTGTACTTCCACGGCCAGCGCGTGTGTTTGCCTTTGACCTTTACATATGTGGAAACGGATGATATAAAATAAATTCGTCTTTGGGAGCGGCTCATTTTCACAGTTTGTAATTTACAGCAGAAATGAAAATTGCCCTTCCCGAGAAGACAAAGTCTTATGAAATTTAGGAAAAGCAATGTTGTTATCGTAATTCTGATTGCCACAATCGTGACCGCGGCAGCTGGCATCCTGTTTTTTGAAAGGAGTAAGTCTTCCAAGAACCAGCTGCTTAACATAATATCGGACAAAGTTGATCTCCAGATTAAGAATGTCCACTATACAGATGTTGGTGCTTCAGGCATGAAATGGGAGATCAATGCGGATAGCGCAAAGTATGTCAAGAACGAGAATCTTGTCTTCTTTAATCGGATCAGGGTGAAGCTTGTGATGTCTGACGGGAGGACCCTTGTTATGACGGGGGATAAAGGCAAGTCAAACACGGAGACGAAGGATATGGAAGTTTCCGGAAATGTGGAAATCACTTCAGACAAGGGGGATCGCTTTACTACCGATATCTTGAGATATTCGGGCGCCGAGCAGCGGATATATACCGACTCCGCCGTTAAAATGGAAAACTCCCGCATGCAGGTTAAAGGGGTCGGGATGTCATTTTTGCTGGAAGATAAAGATGTAGCATTGCTATCCAAGGTGAAAGCCGACATAAAGTAATATGTCCTTAAGGGCTCTCTGCATAAACGCTGTCCATGGGGCGCTAAATTACAATAGGTTGCTTTGAATATGATTATGAGAAAGAGGATAATAATCCCTTTGATAATGGCCTTCCTGTCTGTCTCATTTTTGGGTGCCAAGAATGCCGATACGAAGAAGAAGATCAAACTGGACAAGGATCAGCCGATACAGATTGTTTCTGACCGTCTGGACGCCTACAACGAGAAGAAACTTGTTGTATTTTCAGGAAACGCAGTTGCAACCCAAGGTGATAAAACTATAAAGGCGGATCGCCTCTTTTTGTATTACAAGAAAGATCCCCGGGTGCCCGAAAAGGCTGGCGGTCAGGATATTGGCAGTGCCGGTGATTTGGATAAGATTGAGGCAAAAGGTCATGTCAAGATAACACAGGGCGAAAGGGTTGTAACCGGGAATGACGCAGTTTACTACCAGGATACTCAGCAGATTATTATGCTGGGTAATGCAGTCATGCGTGAAGGAAGAAACGTCATCAACGGTGACAGGATAGTGGTATTTCTTGATGAAGATAGGGGTGTTGTCGAAAGCGTTGAAAAAAGTAGAGTTCGAGCAACTATTTATCCTGAAGACAACAAAGACAAGAAGAAATGAAAACCCGTTGCAGATTTTCTTCAAGGTTCGTTTATGAAGGCAATTATAAATACGCGAATTTAGATGTATGGATGTATTGAATTAATGGAAACGCTGTCGGCTAAAGGATTGGTGAAAATCTATGGAGACAGGGTTGTAGTAAATAAGATTGATCTGGAAATCTGTCCTGGAGAAGTGGTAGGCCTTTTAGGCCCCAATGGAGCAGGTAAGACCACAACCTTTTATATGATAGTGGGTTTGATATGGCCCGACGAGGGGAGTATCTTTTTAAATGGAGAAGATATCAGTAAATGCCCCATGTATATCCGGGCACGAAAAGGATTGAATTACCTGCCTCAGGAGCCTTCTATATTCAGAAAGCTTTCCGTGGCAGAGAACATAATGGCAATTCTCGAGACACTGGATATAGATAAAGGTGAGAAAGAAAAGCGACTGAAGGAACTGCTCGGAGAACTTGATATTTCACACCTGTCAGAAGCACGCGCATATTCCTTGTCGGGCGGAGAGAGACGACGTGTCGAAATTACAAGAGCCTTGGTCACGTCTCCTAAGTACATCCTACTCGATGAGCCTTTCGCGGGGATTGATCCAATTGCTGTTCAGGATATACAGAGAATTATATCCAAACTGAAATCTAAGGGAATCGGCGTTGTCGTGTCCGATCATAATGTCAGAGAAACTCTTTCTGTCTGTGACAGAGCCTATATCGTCAATGAAGGAACAATTATGGTTGAAGGGGATCCTAACACCATCGCCAATTGTGAAATTGCGAGAAAGATTTACCTGGGAGAAGATTTTTACCTCTGAACGGCGGCCATGAGATAGCATTGATCAGGCATACGGAAAAATGGCATTTGAACTCAAACAAAACCTGAAATTAAGCCAACAGCTGGTCATGACACCTCAGCTGCAGCAGGCCATAAAACTGTTGCAACTTTCGAGGCTGGAGCTGACTGATTTGATCACCCAGGAAATGGAGGAAAATCCGCTGCTTGAAGAAGCAGCATCAGAAGAATACCCGGAAGATACGACCGTTCCGGAATCCGATACAGTTGAAATAGCCGACAGGGAAGAGATTAAAGCTGTTGAGCGTACTGAGGAGATTACCGGGGAGGGGGATGGCAAGGAAGAATTTGACTGGAATAGCTATCTTGAGGACTACGGTCCGACGGGCGTAAGATATGACCGCAGGGACGATGAGGCGCCGTCATGGGATAATATGCAGATGGTGAAGCCCTCTCTGACGGATCACCTGATGTGGCAACTCAAGCTCTCCCGCATTACCGAAGCGGAAATGAAGATTGGGGAACAGATAATTGGCAACCTTGACAATAACGGCTATTTGGCGGCGTCCATAGAGGAGATTGCCAAACAGGAAGGGGTTGAGGAAAGTTTCGTTGAGGGCGTTTTGAAGAAGATTCAGGAATTCGATCCTCCTGGGATTGCAGCAAGGGAGATCAAGGAATGTCTTCTGATTCAGGCCAAGATCCTGGGTGTGCTGACACCCCTCGTTGAGTCGATCATAAATGAACATCTCAAAGAACTGGAAACAAAAAATTATACTAACATATCAAGAAAGTTGAAGATTCCCATATCTGAAGTTCTGCAGGCCGTCTGTATAATAAGCAGCATGGATCCGAAACCTGGGAGCGTTTACACCGAAGAGAGGATAGATACCATTACGCCCGATGTCTACGTATTCAAGGCGGGGGAGGAATATAAGATCATTCTTAACGACGACGGTCTACCGAAGCTCCGGATCAGCAATTTTTACAAGGAGATTATGGGAGGCGGCAACACATATCCGGATGCGGAAAACAGCAAAAAATATATAAGAGAGAGGATGCAATCGGCTACATGGCTAATCAAGAGCATACAGCAGAGGCAAAGAACAATATACAAAGTGACGGAAAGCATCTTGAAATTGCAGGGGGACTTTTTCAATTACGGCATCGATTATTTAAAACCGTTGGTACTGAGGGATATTGCCGATGATGTGGAAATGCATGAGTCAACCATAAGCAGGGTCGTGACGAATAAGTATATGCATACGCCGAGAGGCATATTCGAACTCAAATATTTTTTCAGCAGCAGAATACAAAAAACAAGCGGTGATGCCGTTGCATCGAAGAGCGTCAAAGAGGATATAAAGAAGATTGTAAGCGCGGAAAATCCGAAGAAGCCTTACAGTGACAGTGACATCGTTGATCTCCTGAAGAAATCAGGCATTGAAATAGCGAGAAGAACTGTTGCAAAGTATAGAGAAATGATGGGCGTTCTGCCTTCTTCCAAGAGGAAAAAGTATTTTTGACGGTATTGCAGAAAGCCTTCCCGCTATTGCGCGGGCAGGCCGGCATAAATTGTGCTTCATCCTTCGCTGCGCAGGTTCAGGTCAAGCTATGGCTTGCGTCTATAAATGCCTCATGCCACAGATCTGTTTATCCCCAGCCTGTGGGCGTCGTCGCGTCGCGTCTGGACTTCTTGTTTCGCCGTCCATTCTTCAAACTATTTTTGACTTCTGTGGAGCAGTCCGCGAGAACCCTAAAAAACATGTTGACCTCAGATGATTTAGGGATTAGGATGCCCGCCCTCGCAATAGATACAGAGAGGGCGCGGCAAAATGTATTGAAACATAGGAGGTTGTAATTATGAAGATTTCTGTAACCTTCAGAAATACGGAAGGGGATGACTGGCACAAGGAATATATCGATCAAAAACTAAAAAAACTCGAAAAATATCTGGACACCCCGGTGGAAGCCCGCATTGTCCTTTCCGTTGAAAAGTTCAGAAATGTGGCGGAAGTGAATTTAATGACTAATAGGCAGATCCTGAATGCCAAAGAAGAAGCCAAGGAAATGAGCCTTGCTATCGATAATGCGATTGAAAAGATAGAACGTCAACTTAAGAAGCGCAAGGAAAGGACGCGAGGTCATAAAACAAATGCTGGGCGGTTGGATGGATCCGCACCCAGGGAAGTGTATCCCGATGATGCAGATGAAACGCAGGAAGCAAGAATAGTGGAGATGAGAAAGGTTGTGTTGAAGCCCATGTCTCTCGAAGATGCGATTATGGAGATTGATATTTCAAGGAACCGCTTTGTTGTTTACAGAGATTCTTCTACAGAAAACGTCAGCATCATCTATGTCCGCGATGACGGGAAGTATGCACTCATCGAGACAAGCAGCTGAAGTTTGAGGAAACATCATGAAAATCATGGATATCTTCAGGAAAGAATATATCATTGAAGAACTAAAGGCAAAGACCAAGAGGGATGTTCTTGCTGAATTGTCCGGTGTGATTCGTCATGGGGATGGTACGATTAATCACGAATTAATTGTAAACACACTATTGGACAGGGAGAAGTTAGGCAGCACCGGCATAGGAGATGGTATCGCTATCCCCCACGGCAAGCTGGCAGACCTGGATGAGTTGATAGTCTCATTCGGCAGAAGCAGGGCAGGCGTAGAGTTTGATTCCATGGACGGCAAACCGGCCAATCTTTTTTTCCTGTTGTTGGCGCCGGAGAATACGACGGGCCTGCACCTGAAGGCGCTTGCAAAAATATCGAAGATGCTGAAGGACAGCACGTTCAGAAAAAAGCTCATAGAAGCCAAGACAAAAGAAGAGCTATGCGTGATAATTGCGGACAAGGATGACGCAAGTTGATTGTCAGGGTATTTAACTTCCATGGCCTCACTCCGGTTAAAAGACATTCTTCAGGGTTCAGAGGATGAATTAGGACTCGCACAAATGACCGGTGAAGCCGGTCTGGCGAGATCAATAAGCAGTATCCGTGTTCAGCGATATGAGAAAACCGAAGGCTTCGGGGATAGGATCATTCCCGATGTCATCCTTGTAATCACACCTCAATATGTTTCCGAACTCATAAGAATACCATCACAATCCCGCAAAAAGATCATTCAAGCTATCATTTCAAACCGTATTCCCTTAATAGCGGTCTCGGATACTGACGCAGTACCGGGTTTTATGGCGTCTTTCTCAGAATTGAACGGTATTCCCGTCTTTACGTCGGTCTACGATGACTTTCTCTTGGAAAGTCGTCTTTCCGGCCTCTTGAGAGAAAAGCTTGAGAATTCCATCTTCATGCACGGGACGCTTGTAAGTGTTTCAGGCGTCGGCGTGATGTTGATAGGAGACAGCGGCACGGGGAAAACGGAATGTTCTCTGAAACTGATGGAAAGAGGGCATCGGTGGATAGCTGACGATGCCGTAGAGATCGAAAAAAGAGAGGATTCATTGCATGGCCGGAGTCACGAGCTCACCAAAGGTCTTATCAATATTAAACATAGAGGCATTGTTGAGGCAAAAGAACTTCTCGGTACCCAATCTATTCTTGACGATTCAGCCATAAATTTCATGGTTGAATTGAAGGCAATTCAATATAACGGAAGGCAGGAAGGCGTCTATAAAGCAGATAAATTACTGGATATCATGGGAGTTAAACTGCCCTGTATGGAGATGCCGGGTTTTCCGCAGACCCGCAGAATATACAGGCACGTTGAGTTTGGGGTTCAAAGATTAATGAGGGACACGGAAAGAGGAGACTCATGAACAACCTGCGTGTAGTAATCATCACGGGACTTTCAGGATCGGGCAAGAGTACCGCCCTCCGGGCGCTGGAGGATATCGGCTTTTTTTGCGTCGATAACCTGCCTGTTGTTCTTCTTCCCAGATTCCTTAAGATTCAGTCCGATGCCTCAAATGACATAACAAGAGTCGCCATGGTTATGGATCTGAGGGAGAAGAGTTTTCTGGAAAAATATACAAAGATTTTTGACCAACTGAAGAATGAAGGATACAAGATAGAAATACTATTCCTCGATTCGAGTGATGACGCCCTCCTGCATCGATTCAGTGAAACAAGAAGGGTGCATCCCACGTCAGTAAAGGGTTCCGTCATGGAGGGCATCAATCTGGAGAGGGAGAAACTGGCCCAGTTGAAACAGATGGCCGATAAAGTCATTGATACCACCTCATACAATGTGCATCAATTGAAGGACGTCGTCCAAAGGCGTTTTATTTCTTCATCCGTAAACCAAAGGATGATCATTCATGTAACATCATTCGGGTACCGGTACGGCATTCCTGCCGATGCAGACATCGTGCTTGATGTGCGTTTTCTCCCCAACCCATATTTCGTCGAGGAACTGAAATTTTACGATGGTCACCATCCAGATGTTCAGAATTACGTACTTGAATCTCACGAAAGCAGGATATTTATTCAAAAGCTTTTTGAACTGATGGCATTTCTCATCCCGCTTTATGAAAAGGAGGGAAAGGCAAGGCTTAATATAGCCCTGGGATGCACGGGAGGGAGACACAGGTCGGTCGTCATGGCAAATCAACTGGGCTCTTATTTTTCAGATAAGAATTACATAGTGACCATAAACCACAGGGACATCAATAAGAGTTAGGCGAATGGGTTGCAAATGTTCGGCAGTTAGAAATTCGAGTTTGGAATTTCAGCCAACCTCAACAATTTCGCATATAAGAATCTAAAAAGAAACAACCGTCTTCTTGGTCACGTTATCCTCAATCCAATGGGTGTCCCACCACTCCTGCGGATTTACGAACTGCCCCCCGACAAGCATTCCAAAATGCAGATGATCCCCGCCTGCTAGGCCTGAAGATCCCGTATGGCCGATAACGTCGCCTTTCTTGACTTCTTGGGCTTTCTTGACACCTATAGAATTCAGATGGCCGTAAAGAGTAAAGAATCCGAAGCCGTGATCGATGATCACGAAGTTTCCGTAGATGCCGAGGTAGTCCGCGTATACAACAATGCCATGATTGGCGGCTTCCACCGGAGCATTTGTCGTAGAAGCAAGGTCAACGCCCATGTGTATGCTCTCACCCACCGCCTTGCCCTGATATTGATATTTTCTCTTGTCGCCGAACAGGGCCATGGGGGCGGCATTCTTCATCCGGAGGAATGTGCCTTCCCATAATTGCCTGGAATTCGATGCCTTACATATCTCCCGGATTGTACTGTCATTGTCCTCTCTCATCTTTGTATTGACATAGATGAAAGTTTCGATGGGCGTCTTGCCCTGAAGAACGGGATTATGACTCTGAAATTCGGGCATCTTCTGCTGCAAAAAGTTCTCGCTCAGAGTCATTTTATCGCTGCGGAATTTTTTGTTTCTGATAAGAGTTGGCAGGGCAACGGAAGCTTCATTCCCCGCCTGATCACGGGCGATGACTTTTATCGCTATTGCACCGTGCCTGGCTGCCATGGGGAGAGAAAAATAACTGATAATACATGGCTTGTCTGAAATCGTCGTCGCGTATCCCGGGGAAAAATTATTTTCCACCTTGACGCCGCTTGAGATAACCGGCTTTGATGTTCTGTACAGGATTACGCATGTGCCGCCGGGGTTAATATTGTTGGTGGAAGTGAGCAAGAATATTTGAGGCGACACAAAATCGATATTGACCTGTATGGCGAGGGTTGTCTCGTTTTTCCAAAGCGAGTTATCCATCGCTGAAATATTAAGTGTGGCCGGCCCTTCATGAAGCTTCATCGCCAGGGGGTCTATAGTTACGCTCACATTACTCTCTCTTGTTACTGAGTCCGTGTAGTTGATTGAGGAAAGGACTTGTGTCTGATTATCCTGAACTATGGTGACGGTTGAATTGCGAAGACCGCTCTTCCGGTCGGCAAATGCTATATTGAGCGTCTTAGACCTTCCGATTGCCGTTATGTCCTCATCCAGCAGGACGGTTGGTTTTTCCAATTCGCCCCAGGAATTGAAAAACCAGAAGCAAAACCCGGCTATCAATATAATTAAGACGGCAATTATGTGTGGTCTATAGGTTTTCATAAAATACCTCATGTGGTTATTGGTTATGCCGGGTTGATTTATAATGATTTTTTGATCGCTTTGCAAGGTTTAAAGCACATTATTCCAACAAATGCCTGCATTACTTCTTGAAGTTGTGTATGAGACTTGCTATATGTTAATACATAAGGGCTGTCGATTGTTTTTATGGCATGCACAATGATTTTTGAGGAATCAGAAAGATGCTAAAAGATAAAAAAATCGTTCTTGGCATAACAGGAGGGATCGCTGCCTATAAATCCGCTGAGCTGACGAGGGAGTTTATAAAGAAGGGGGCTTTCGTCAGGGTGATCATGACAAAAAATGCAGCCGAGTTCATAACCCCCCTGACCCTCCAGACCCTTTCAGGGCATCCCGTCTTTACGGATATGTTCGCTCCCTTGACAGGCTTCGATATGGCCCATATCTCCCTTGCGGAGTACGCGGAAATCATCGTGATTGCGCCGGCTACAGCAAATGTCATCGGGAAGATAGCTTCGGGTCTGGCGGACGACATTCTTACCACCACGGTTATGGCAACGAAAGCGCCGGTGCTCATCTGTCCTGCCATGAATGTGAACATGTATAATAATACCATCGTGAAAGAGAATATCAGCAGGCTCATAGCACGGGGTCACCTGTTCATGGTGCCCGGGTATGGCGAGCTGGCCTGCATGGCAGAGGGCTATGGGAGGCTTCCTGAAATACCGGATATTGTCGAAGAGATCGAATCCATTCTGACCCACAAGGATCTTAAGGGAGAGAAAATTCTCGTAACTGCCGGTCCCACTCGTGAGCCTTTCGACCCGGTCAGGTACATCACCAATTATTCCTCAGGAAAAATGGGATACGCATTGGCAATCGCTGCAAAGCGTAGGGGCGCCCATGTTACCCTGATCAGCGGTCCCACGGCGTTGTCCATGCCGCGGGATGTGAAGTTCATACCTGTCGCAAGCGCTGTCGATATGAGAGATGCCGTTATGGAACATTTAGATAGTGCGACCGTTGTCATTAAAGCCGCGGCTGTGGCCGATTATCGCCCGTCCTTGCGTTCCGGTTCCAAGATGAAAAAAGGCGGCGACGGGCTTGATTTACAACTGGTGCGGAACCCGGACATCATATTGGAAGTAGGCAGGAAGAAGGGCAATCGTATCCTAGTGGGTTTTGCCGTAGAGACGGAGAACCTTGTCGAAAATGCAAGAAACAAAATGAAGAAAAAAAATATGGATATTATTGTGGCCAACGATGTAACTAAGGAAGGTGCGGGGTTCGGTTACGATACAAATATAATCAAGATACTCAGTCCTGAGGGTGGAATTGAAAACATCCCCTTGATGAGCAAGATGGAGGTTGCCGACAGGATACTTGACAGGGTTAAGAAGATCATAACGAGCAAACAGTCCGCTCCTAGACGTCGCCCTGCTTTTCGGGACAGATAGTATCACTATGGAAAGTGCAAAAGAAAATCCGGTAGATGAACTGCTGGCGCTGGTCCGGCATCTAAAAGCTCAAATCCAGTCCGAGATCGATGCGGGGAAAACGCCGACATACCTGTGTATGACGGGAGAGCCCGCGGCCCTTGACACATCCGCTGCCGAGAAATCGCAGGTTCAAAACCGGCCATCACCCCGGAAAGCGTTGGCTCTTGGAGAAGTGAAGAATGAACTCGGCGATTGTCAGAGGTGTTCCCTTGGACGGGTCAGAACCAACATTGTCTTCGGTGAGGGGAACCCGAAGGCCGAGATCGCATTCGTTGGCGAGGCGCCGGGAGGAGATGAAGATCTCCAGGGCAGACCCTTTGTCGGTCGCGCCGGTCAGCTTCTGACCAAGATTATCGCGGCCATGGGATTGAAAAGGGATGATATCTATATATGTAATATCCTCAAGTGCCGTCCTCCCGGCAACCGCAACCCCAAGCCTGAGGAAATAGCCGCCTGCGAGCCATTTCTTATCAAGCAGCTTGAGGCGATTAACCCGCGGGTAATCTGTGCTTTGGGAACGTTTGCCGCGCGCACCCTGCTTAAAACGGATGTACCCATAACGGTCTTGCGGGGCAAGTTCCACTCATATCACGGGATACAATTGATGCCCACTTATCATCCGGCATATCTTCTGAGGAATCCGGGGGCAAAAAAGCAGGTCTGGGAAGATATCCAGAAGATAATGAAGGCGCTGCCTCAGCAGGTTTCATAACGATTTACCATACAGCTCAAAGATTGAGAGGGGCAATCCATGACAAGAAATAAAATCAATATACTAGTGCTAATTTTTGCATTGCTTCTCATCGTCCCTACTTTCGGCCAATTGCTTGCAGAAGAAAAAAAGCCCGTCTTTGATGCCATCACGGTTCACGCCACTATTACGCCGCCGATTGCCGAATACATCGTGCAAAGCATAGATGCATCGGCAAAGGCAGGTTCCGACGGCCTGATTATTCTCCTGGATACACCCGGCGGATTGGACCTCGCCATGAGGGATATTGCGAAGGCCATCTTGAACTCAGCCATTCCCGTTGTGGTGTACGTGCATCCTTCCGGAGCACGGGCAGCTTCCGCGGGGGTGATAATCACGATTTCAGCGCACGTCGCTGCCATGACCCCCGGCACGAATATCGGCGCCGCCCATCCTGTGGGCCTGGGCATTGGCAGCACGGACAAGACCATGATGAAGAAAGTGGAAAATGATGCCGTTGCCTACGTCCGAGGTATCGCAGATAAGAGGGGACGAAATGCGGACTGGGTGGAGAAATCTGTAAGAAAGAGCGAATCTGTTACTGCCGAAGAGGCCCTCAAACTCAAGGTCATAGATTTTGTTGCAACCGACATGAACAGTCTGCTGGAACAGATGGACGGAAAAGAGGTAACCGTATCATCCGGGAAGAGGATAATTAAGACAAGATATGTCATCATCAATGAGAAAAAAATGGGTACGCGTCAGCGGGTTCTTGCGGCTATAAGCGATCCGAATATAGCGTACATCCTTTTGCTGGTCGGTCTTGCAGGTCTTTATTTTGAATTGGCCCATCCTGGCGTCATTCTTCCGGGAATCATCGGTGGCATCTCTCTTATCATGGCCTTTTTTGCCCTGCAGACGCTGCCTGTCAATTACGCAGGGATCCTGCTTATTCTTTTCGGCATCATTCTCTTTGTCGCAGAGATAAAAGTTATCAGCCACGGCCTGCTGACTGTCGGGGGTATTATCTCTCTTGTCCTGGGTTCGCTATTGCTCTTTGAATCGCCTGATCCTGCCCTCAGGGTATCCTGGAGTGTCATGATCCCTGTCCTGACCGTCATATGCCTGTTTTTTGCGGGGGTAATCGCCCTTGTCCTCAAGGCCCAGATGAGAAAACGGCGAACGGGAAAGGAAGGCATGGCAGGTGAGGAAGGAAAAGCGGTCACCGATATTTATGAAACAGGAACGGTCCTCATAAAGGGCGAGTACTGGAATGCAACAAGTGACAAGCGTGTAGAGGCGGGCAGGGGGATTAGAGTCGTGAAGGTTGAAGGTCTAAAAATCAAAGTCGAAGAAATTGAAAATAAACAGGGAGGGTGATTATGTTTTCTATTCCATTTATTGTATTGGTAGTACTGGTGGTCATGTTTCTGGCGTCAGCCATCAGGATACTCAATGAGTATGAAAGAGGCGTGATCTTCCGCCTGGGGAGGGTAATCGACACCAAAGGACCAGGTCTTATCATCCTGATACCAGTCGTGGACAGGATGGTCAAGGTGGATATGCGCACCATTACCATGGATGTCCCCCCGCAGGACGTGATCACACGGGACAATATATCAATCAAGGTCAACGCCGTCGTTTATTTCAAGGTCATGGACGCGAACGACGCCGTGATTAATGTGGAGAATTACCTCTATGCCACCTCCCAGCTTGCCCAGACTACCCTACGGAGCGTCTGCGGCCAGGTGGAGCTTGACGAACTCCTCTCGCAGCGCGAGAAGATCAACCTCCAGCTCCAGGAGATCCTGGACCGGAGCACCGAAC
>JBEKOL010000022.1:0-62079 GCA_049521775.1 Syntrophales bacterium | reverse complement strand
TGACTTCCATGTTAACTTGGCGAAGTATAATTGACCCTGACTAAATTGCGGCCATGCAAGACTTTCAAATACAAGTCGCAGGTCGTTTTGTCAAAGCAGCTCGTTGAATGCGAGATGAAACATGCTATTCCTAGGGCAGCTTATTCCCATCACATGCCGCTTACGGCTACCTTCCTGAAATGCTGTTTTTCACATTTGGTCCACTTATACAACATTACATTCTGAAATAATCAAGAAACCGTTTCTCGTTACCTGAGTCATTTTCATGACAAAAATTATATCTTTTGATCTGAAATATGCTACAAGCATTATAAATGCTAAAGGTGAACTTAAACCCTTCAATCTATATGAATCGCACGGAAATCAATGACCACAGGAAAACAATTCGGGAAGAAAAACCGGTTATTGAGGATTATGCATCTGCTCCGGCACATTCATCCCTCAGGCATATCGGTCACCCATAAGCAAAACCAACTCGCATTTTTTAACGAGGGACGCGAATTTTTCCAATCGCTTTTCAAAGCGATCCGCATGTCGGAACATTTTATCCTTGTCGAATACTACCTGATTCGCAACGATCGCACAGGCACTGCCCTCGCCGATGAACTGACAGAAGCCGTCAGACGTGGTGTGCGGGTCCTGCTGATTTACGACTACATCGGCTCCATCGAAACCCCGGAAATCTATTTCAGGAACATGGTGCAGCAAGGCATCGAGCTAATTTCTTTCAATGTTCCATCCCTCAGGTTTGGTCTGCGTTGGTTCGATAGGCGAGACCACCGTAAAATGATCATCATTGATGGAAGACTTGCCTTTTTGGGGAGCTTCAACGTTGGCGACGAATATTCCGGACTGGCAAAAAGTCCTGATCGCTTCTACGATGTTGGCCTAAGCATCTCAGGTGACGCAGTGCATGAGTTGGTGAGCATCTTTTCCGAAACATGGCTGATGGAAAAGGGGGAACCTCCCCAGCTTTCTCTCTCCGGCAACAATGAGGATTCACACTTCATTCAACATGGCCAGGCAAACGTCACTATCGTCAGCGGCGGTCCTCGTAATCGCCGTTCCCATATCCTCAATGCCTACCTTTTCAATATTGCCGCGGCATCGGAGGATATTCTCATCGCAACCCCCTACTTCATTCCCGGTCCACGTATCATACGTTCCCTTCTGCGTGCTGCAAGGCGCGGTGTTCGGATTCTCCTGCTGCTGCCGGCGCGCAGCGATATGCCGCTTGTGCGGCTTCTGGGACGCAGCTATTACAGTGTTCTTCTCCGGAAAGATATAAAGATCTATGAAATGGAGCACGAAATCCTGCATGCTAAGGTCATGCTGATCGATGGGAAACAGACGGTCATGGGATCTGCCAACATAGATCAGCGCAGCTTTCATCGTAACTTCGAGATCAACTTGATCATCGATGACGAAACGTTTGGAAAGCAGATTCAAACCGTACTCTTGGAAGATTTCAGTAATTCCCGTCGGATCGTCTTGGCGGACCACGAACGGCGAGGAATGATCACCCGTGTACTGGAGAAGGTGATTAACCTCTTTAGCTGGTTTCTATAGTGAACCGTTTTATCGCACTGTCCATTGGTTAATCGCCTCTTCAAAAAAGAGCGAGAATCTAGTTTACAGGTAAATCAATATGGGCAAGAAGTGGAAAATGGTCAGAGGCGTAACACTTTTTCCATCGCGGTTGAATAATTTCTACGTCCATGACCCGTACAGGAGCGGGGATAAAAATATAATCAAGCTTGAAACGGAAAAAATATCTGCGAAACCCGTGGAAAGTAGCAGAATTTCGTTTTTTGGGATATCGTACCCGGAAGGTATCCATCAAAGGGATGGGATTTAATACTTTGACTTTTAATTTAATTCTTAGAGGGATTTTACCTTTTAAATATTGTATAGGCGCACTCCTTTCCCTGGCATTAAAATCACCAGTCAGTACAAACGGATCCGGATAAGGCCGCGTATGAATGAACTGGGTCAAAAGAACGACGCTATTTTTTCGCGAACGCTGGGAAATATGATCCAAATGGACATTATAAAGATAAAAAGCCTGCTCCGAGTCTTTCTCAATGAGGCGCACCCAAGTACATGTTCGCGGGATGATATTTCCCCACCCCTTTGAGCCCGGGATATTGGGTGTATCTGAAAACCAGAAGGTGCCTTGAGCAGATGGGAAGAACCGCACTGCATCATAAAAAATAGCATTGTGCAATCCTTTGCTGCCGCCCAGATTTCCAATGCCAATCTTCTCATATCCGGGAAGCATGGTGCGGATCTCTGATATTTGAAAGTCCAACGCCTCCTGTAAGCCCAAAACATCCGGGCGATAATGATTCAAAAGTGCGTGCACCCGGTTACGACGAAATATCCAGCGATTCTTGCCGTCTTTCGCTGTCCCGCGCCGAATATTAAAACTCATGACATTTAAGTTCATCCCGGTATTCGGCATCGGATTGGAAAAAGAATCCATTTCAGCTTTTGGAATTCTTCGCAGGGGATTGAAAACCCTAAGCGAAACGACTGGCTGACAAATTTGAGCAATTGATTTTTTGGCGAATGTGAGCCCTTTCATTTTTTTATCTTCACCATGCTTTATATAACCTTTCGGGATGAAGTTGAATTAGACATCCAACAGCAGGTAATCTAAGTATGATAAATAAAAAAGCAAGTCATCGTACGACAATTAAGCAATTTAGTTCATGATGGATCGATGGAGCTTCCAGACATTCGTGGGTTAGCCGGCTTCGCATAGTGACACAAGTTCGGCAAGGCTCCCCATATTTTGTGATAGAAAATCAACTGATTCACAAAACCATTTTTCTTGTGCTCTTTCCACGAAAAAATAAGTTCTTATTAAAAAAATCAGGAATAACCTGATTGTGAATCACTGGCTGTTGCAATTGTTAATCCGCACTTCAATTATAAATCGAAAATTGAGGACAAGTAGGTGTTCTCAATAACCGACCTCTTTAATATTTTAATTCATTGCCCTCGCACAGTACCAGTTGAAAGGTGCAAAGTCTTGGCAGCTTATTCCCATCACATGCAGCTTACGGCCTCCTTCCTGTACTCTTGTTTTTGGCAATCCTCATCAGGATGAAACATTTCAAACGTAAATCTGCAATGTGGGGTAAATTACTGGATGGAATTTTCCCTTTGACTCTCCATGCAGATGAGAGTACGATCTATTAGTAACATTTCCTACCTGGACCTAATTAATCTCCCTAACAACATAACATCTGACCTTTTTGGAGTGTAGTATGATAACGAACTTCCGAAAGGTACCAATATGAAGCATCCAGGAGGACATCAATGTCCTTACGGGTGACTTTCTGTATCTGATTTTACAAATTAAAAATTGGAGGTGTACTATGGATAGTGAAGTGAGCCGTAGGGCGTTTCTCAAGTATTCAGTAGCCACAAGTATGCTTATTGCGGCAGGAGATGAAATGATAGAAAGCGTGATGGCACAGTCTTCTAAAGGACTTACAGAAGTAGATAAGTTGACTGTTTGGGTACTGGCGGACAATTATTATGACTGGAATGTACGCGATAAAAAAATCACGCAACGGTATCGTCCGAAGGTTGCTGGTGAGACGATGCATGCCGAACATGGTTTGTCTTTTTATATAGAGACAATCGTCAGCGGGAAGTCGAGCGTATGCATGTTCGATTACGGACTCAACCCGGTGGGCTTGCTGAACAACATAGCACTACTAGGGCTTGACATTGGAAAGGCAAGTGCCTTCGGCCTCAGCCACGGTCATGGGGACCACATGCTGGCTGCAGTCAGTATTCTAAGACAGAATCAGTCAAAGATGGCAGCAGGAACCCCAATCTATGTTGGTGAGGAGGCATTTAACCGTAGATATTCAATGCGACCAGGGCGTACCGAACTTGACGATCTCGGTCAGCTTAGTAGACAGGACATCGAAGCTCTCGGATTGAAGGTGGTGGAGGTGAAAACCCCAATGCAGATCATTCCAGGTGCATATATCAGCGGGAATATTGAGCGGGTCACGGCGTATGAAAAGGTAGCGCCGACTTATTTCATCAAGCGTGGCGAAAAGCCTGAACCCGATGAGCTCAGGACTGAGCAGTCGCTCTTCTTCTATGTTAAAGGTAAGGGACTGGTGCTTGTTTCCAGTTGTGCCCATGGTGGCATCGTCAACACTCTTAAACACGCCCAGAAAACTTCTGGCGCAGACAGACTCCATGCGGTGGTGGGGGGTTTTCATCTCATCAATGCAAAGCCTGAAGTGATCCAGAACACGGTCGCTGATATCAAGGCAATGAAGCCAGAGTATATAGTGCCGACCCACTGCACCGGATTCGAAGCAGAGGCAGCCTTCAGCAGGGAAATGCCGAATGAGTTCATTCTTAATACGACAGGAACCAAATATACCTTTGGGGTATGAGCGTTAATCAGGGATGTTGGCGTGCCCTTGGTAAGTATTTCAATCACCACTCCAGCAATGCAAGCTACTGATAGACATTTTGTGGAATGAACAATTGAATTGAAAAGGAGAGAGAATGAAAAAGAAAGTACTTCTTGTTTTGCCCGTGATTGTCCTCATAGCTGCACTGTTACCGGCTTGTTATGTTTACGCCAAAGACGGATCAGCTACAACCCGAACAATTGACCCGTTAGTTTCCACTGACTGGTTGGCAGCAAACAGCGGTCTAAAAGACCTTGTGATAATTGATATGAGAAGTGGAGCTCTATATGGAGCCGGTCATATCCCCAACGCAATAAATATTCCCTTTGATGAAGATGTTTCAGTATGGGTAACAAAAAGGGATAACTTGGCTCTTCAGGTTCCGGATGAAACTGATCTATTTAAAGCCATTGGGTCTGCCAGGATAAAAAGTGATTCACGGGTCGTTATTGTTAATGACGCATTTTCCACAGACCCCAAAACCCCCCCATCTTATGCTCGTTCCTATGCTACCAGGGTTGCTGAGACTCTCATATATGCCGGAGTGAAGAATGTGGCTATCCTAGATGGGGGACACACAAAGTGGGTAAAGGAGGGGAGAACTTTGTCTACTGATATCGTCACCCCGATGCCGGTCACGTACCGCAGTGAAGTAAATAAAGCAATGTTTGTCTCTAGACACTATGTTAAGGAACACATTGGGAAAGCTGTCATTATTGACGCCAGGAACCCGGAATTTTACTTCGGCGCAACCGTTGCCCCCTTTGCGCTAAAGCCCGGGCATATCCCGACTGCCAAATCTCTTCCCACTGTTTGGATATGGAGTGACAAAGATGGAACGTATAAACCTGCAGACGTGCTAGAAAAAATGGCCGCAGGCGTGGTGGGTAAAGATAAGTCTAAAGAAATTATAGTCTACTGTGGCAGAGGGAACAATGGTAGCGGCTGGTTGTTTGTGCTGACCCAGATACTGGGATATGACAATGTAAAGTTCTATGTTTCCTCGTCCCAGGAATGGGTTCGATATTACGATATGGTTCCATATCAATGGGACTGAGACCATTCCATGGGTTGGGTCTAGTCGGGATTGTAAATAAAGAGGAGGCAGGATTGCTATGACCCTGCCTCTCTTATATATACTTCAATCGATAATCTTCATTATCCGATTTATGATAATGTTAAGACTTTGTAGGTGAAAGAAACAATCAATCAGGAACTCATTCGAGGTCCCTATAAACGTTTACTTGGGGTAGATATAGGGTAGAAAAAGAGCAAGGGGTTACAGACTGAAATCTGTAACCCCTTGATTTTCTGGAGCCGATGGCCAGAATCGAACTGGCGACCTACTGATTACGAATTGTCTGTGCTGATCTGCACACCTTTAAAACCACTATTTAATTAACGACAATTTATCTGCTTATAACAGACGAAGAGTTATCATGAGCATCGATATTCCCGACTGGGGAATATTATGAACCACCATCTTAAAATGATATGAGAGGCGCAAGGGTTGATTAAATGGGGGTGAAGGTAAAGGAAAAAGTGGAAGGATCGGATGTGTGGTGGATCTTCATCAATCACCGGGGAAAACGCAAAGCAAAAAAGATCGGGAACGACAAGCGGGCCGCGTTTGAAATTGCTCGGAAGATCGAGGCGAGGCTGACCCTGGGAGATATGGGATTACTTGATAAGGAAAAGGAGAAATCGCCGGCGTTCAAGGAATACGCTGACAGATGGATCTCCATAACCGTGCCGGCAACCTGCAAGCCATCCACGATGAGCAGTTATGAGGAAATTCTTAGAGTCCATGTATTGCCCGTCTTTGGGAGTTTACCTGTCAGTGAAATTAATCGCCTCTTCATCAAAGAATTTCTGATGAAAAAAAAGAAGGAAAGCAGGACCTTTAAGGTCAATGGAAAAGAGAGAAAGATAAACGGTTATTCAGGATCGACGCTGCAGCACATCAAGAACGCGATCAGTGGCATTCTCAACCTGGCTGTCGATGACGCGGTTATAAATGCGAACCCAGCACACAAATTAGGGAAGATCCTCCGGACAAAAGACTTACGGCTTGAGGTAGATCCTCTGACCAGGGAAGAACTCGCAGTTCTCTTGAAAACGGTCAAGGTGCATTTTCCGGCAGATTATCCTTTTGCCCTTACCCTGGCGCGGACCGGCATGAGATTGGGAGAAGTTTTAGGCTTGCAATGGGGGGATATTGATTTCAATGGCCGCTTCATAACTGTACGTAGGGGGATTTCCAGGGGCAAGATAGAAACGCCGAAGAACGACAAGACCAGGCGAGTTGATATGTCCCGTCATTTATCGGAGACTCTGCTCGAACTGAGGAAACAAAAAAGAGTTGAGAACTTCCAGAAGGGGAGGGGTGAAGGTCCTGAATGGGTCTTTGCCTCGGGAACGCAGAAGCCCTTGATCGCGGCACACTGGCGGAGTCGGGTCTTTGAGAAGGCACTTGCAAAGGCCGGATTACGAAAGATCAGGATCCACGATCTACGCCATGGTTATGCGAGCATGATGATCCAGGCCGGTGAATCCCTGGCCTATATCCGAGACCAACTCGGTCATCACAGCATAAAGGTGACGGTCGATATCTATGGGCACCTAGCACAGGAGGGAAACAAGAGGGCCGTTGATCGATTAGATGATGCAACAATATGCATCCATACGTAACCGAAGACGAACCGAAAGGGCTGGTTTATGAAAAATGTCGAAAGAGGATGGCTCAAGATACAAAGTGCGGCGCAATACGTCGACGTGAGCCCGCGAACTCTACGTTCGCTACTAAAGGGGGGCGAACTGAAGCATTCTCGCTTGAGATCCGGGACCATTTTGATTCGCGTGTCGGATTTGGACGACTTCTTGGAAAAATTTGCGGTTAAAGATCGGAACGCAATCAATGAAGTCGCGGATGATATCTTGAGGGATTTTCCCAAGCTGAACAAGAAATGAGAGAATGTGAGATAGATCACCGTGGAAGCGAAAATTGTTGATTTAGATGTAAAAAATAAAACACTGAGACAAAGAGTGACCATATTAAGGGACTATAAGATAGTGCCTGGTGAAATAAATGAGATTATTTCAAAGAAACTGGACAGAAGAAAAATTGAAAAACTTGTTGCCTCGAAAGTGCGCGAGATCATCGATCAGGAAATAGCCTTTCTCATAAGTGATGAGATATCAATAAAGTTGCGACGCAGATTACAAAAAATTTATCCACCCAATATTATCTACGTTTCAGAGCAGCGAAGCATTCCTGCAATTCTTCGAGCTCTTTCGGCCAATGTTCAAGAATTTTTCATTCCGCTCTCCGGTCCATGTATTTACTTCCTGATGAGAGAGGATCGGATCGTTTATGTCGGTCAGTCCATGAGCATAGCGCGGCGAATACCTGACCATCTTTCAAGTAAATCTTTTGACAGAATTTATTATTCCCCTGTTCAAGAAAAAGAGATGGATGGGATTGAGAGGACCCTAATCGAATATTATGATCCAGAATATAATCGTGATGCCATGGTGAATGAAAAAAGAAGGAGAGTTGGTTTACATGAAAGGCAAAGAAAATAGAAGGATGACAAAATTAACTCGCTTTTATAATTTTATGAAGAGCTATTGCAAAAGAAATAGTGCCCATAAGGTCAAGCACAACTCTCTTTTATTCCATATAATAAACCAAACGGACATTCCTATACGAATCGAAGTATACCAGAAAGACGGCGCTTTTCACGTCGATTGCGACATATACTTAAGTTAGAGCTAATAAGAAGGAGAAATAGATGGGCATATCTCAAGAAGAGTTTATTAATTTCCTAAAGGATCCGGATGTCCGGCAGGCAATCGTCGAAATAGTCATCGATGCATACAAGCGGAACTCATCGGGTATTAGAGATTTGTTAGATCAATCCTCTTGGCGCGATCAAGAACATAGGTGTTGATTTCACCGAGGTCTTTTATGGTTTTCGGCACTTTCATCTCGATTTGTATGGTGAATTCCGCGCCTTCTGGTGAGGGCTCAGAAATCATCACACGGGCCCAGTTGAAATCAAAGTTATTGTCAAGAACTTCGATCTTCAAGGATGTTGCTTTAGCTATCATAGAATTACCTCCTCTGTGGAGTTGTAAACTTTTTTGGAGACTTGTCAATCACTAATTTTTAAAGAATATTGTCATTTTTATCGCAAAGGAGAGGAGTCAGCAGATATAAGCAGACAAAACAGTAAAAAGGGGATTAGCCAAATCGCTAACCCCCTGAAATCTGGAGCCGATGGGCGGAATCGAACCGTCGACCTACTGATTACGAATCAGTTGCTCTACCGGCTGAGCTACATCGGCGCTGCATGTGCAATCAAGTGACTGCGCAGTCCTGAATTCAAAGTAAATGGTGATATGCGTACCAGTTCATCAACGAGTAGACTACTTATATGAAGGCATCTTCCCTGTCAAGATTTTAAGATACTGAGACCTTTGAAAACCTTAGACTTTGTCATTTCGACTGAAAAGAGAAATCTTATAAACAATTGATAAATAATAAGATTGCCGCAGCCCTTCGAACCTCGCAATGACATTAGGCGCGTTTTTTCAAAAATCCAGTATTTTCTCATCGTACAGACCAATCCTCGTGGATTTCTTATGACGGAAGCGTCCCCGGCGGAAGTTTGTGCAATTCCGCCTTCTTTACCTTGACTTTCAAAACGCGTTTGGTATTATTCGGCAAACTTCGAGGGCTATGGCCATGAATGAACGACTAAAAAAGATATTCTCCGTGTCGCCTCTGAAAATAACTTTCCTTGTCATTTTTATCGCCCTTATCATGTTTTTTATTGATGTACCCTTTCTCCGGTTTATGGAATTGAAGGCGCTTGATTTGCGGATGGTCTCCAGGGGAAAGCTCCCAGCAGGGGGAGAAACGGTTATCGCCGCAATCGATGAAAAGAGTTTGGGCGAATTAGGACGATGGCCGTGGCCCAGAACAACCATTGCCAGGCTTGTTGACAAGCTAAAGGGATACGGGGCGAAAGCAGTGGGGTTTGATATCGTTTTTTCAGAACCTGATCAAAATTCCAGCCTCAATGCTATCGTCGATCTTACAAAAGAAGTCAAGAAAATCGGGATTAAAGACGAGAGGGTGCAGGGGTTGCTCAACAAGAAAAGGCTGGTGGCCGATACCGATGCGACTCTGGCTAAAACGATCAAACGTGCAAAGAATGTGACCCTTGGTTATTTCTTTCTCAAATCCAGCAAGGAAGCAGAACATCTAAGCGAAAAAGATATTGAGGCGGCGGGAGAGAATATCGCCAACTCCAGGTACCAGATGATACAAGGCGAAACGAGCCCTGAGGAATCGGCTTTTGTTAACGTTACCGCCTATTCAGCGGTAACTAATCTTAAACCGCTGAGTGACGCTGCCGAAAATAGCGGCTACTTCAACGCCTTCCCTGACACTGACGGAACCATCAGATGGTCCCCCCTGGTCATTAGATTCCAGGATAATTACTTCTTGCCACTGTCTTTGTCCTTGCTTGTCCAGTATCTGGATTGGCCGATGGTCACCTTGAATATGGCCAAGTTCGGCATCGAAGGAATCAAAATAGGTGATATTAACATTCCAACTGACGAAACCGGGAGGATGTTAATTAATTATTTGGGTCCGGGACGGACATTCCCTCACTACTCGATTTCCGATATTATTAAAGGCCGCCTTTCGCCTGATACTTTCAAGGATAAAATCGTGATTGTCGGCGCCACTGCCATAGGCATCTACGATTTGCGTGTAACGCCATACAGTAGCGTCTATCCCGGCGTGGAAATACATGCAACGGCAATCGATAATATCTTGCACCGTAATTTTCTCCATCGCTCCTCGGGGACATCACTCCTGGATGTCTGTATGATCGTATTCTGCGGCCTACTCATAGGCATCGTCGTTCCGAGGGTTAAAGCGGTTCAGGGAATGATCTTTAGCTTGCTCGTCGTAATATCCTTTGTACTTTTAAATACGTTTATTTTTTCCCGCTACAATCTGTGGCTGAACATCATTTATCCTGTTCTCACCATGATGACGATTTATCTCGGTATCACCGTTTACAGGTACATCACGGAAGAGAGAGAAAAAAGGAAAATACGCGGCGCCTTCCAGTATTACCTTACGGCTTCAGTCATTAATGAGATGCTGAAAGACCCCACCAAGCTTAAGCTTGGCGGCGATAAAAAAGACCTGACTGTGCTTTTTTCCGATATCAGGGGATTTACGACTATATCAGAGAAAATGACGCCGGAGGCCCTCGTACACCTGTTAAATGAGTATCTGACGGCAATGACCAATTTGGTTTTCAAATACGATGGACTCCTGGATAAATACATGGGTGATGCCATCATGGCCGTATTCGGTGCCCCTCTTGATCAGCCGGATCACGCAGTCCGTGCATGCAGAACGGCCCTCGGTATGATGGAAGAATTGAAAAAACTTCAAAAGAAATGGGCTGACGAAGGCAGACCTGTTCTCGACATTGGCATAGGCATCAACAGCGGCGACATGGTAGTCGGTAACATGGGTTCGGATATGCGGTTTGACTATACCGTCATGGGCGATAGTGTAAATCTTGGCTCCCGATTGGAAGGAATTAATAAGGAGTATGGAACCAACATCGTCATCAGTGAATACACATACGCCGCCGTCAAGGATGCCCTTTTCTGCCGGGAACTGGACTCTGTTCGGGTTAAAGGCAAAAAACTTCCTGTAAAAATCTATGAACTCTTAGGCGAAAAGAAAGACGCCGAAAAGTGGGAAAAAGCCATCAGCCTTTTCGAAGAGGGACTGTCAAAATACAAGCAGGCCCTGTGGGATGAGGCGATTGCGGCTTTCCGGAAGGTCATTGAAGTAAGACCGGACGATGCACCCGCGAAACTGTATATTGACAGATGTGAGGAACTTGAAAAGAACCCGCGTCAAGGTCCATGGGACGGCGTATTCACGATGACGAGAAAATGATTTTTCATAAATGGCCTTTCATGTCCCACGGGATGCAGCGAACTCCCTTCAAACAACT
Organism: Syntrophales bacterium; assembly: GCA_049521775.1. Lineage (GTDB taxonomy): Bacteria > Desulfobacterota > Syntrophia > Syntrophales > UBA2185 > Fen-1135. The sequence continues at coordinate 50,561 of JBEKOL010000022.1, read as the reverse complement.
TCTTCCTTTTGCGGAGAGGGCGAATATTTTATAGTCGATAATGGCACGAAAAGAAGATCAGAAATATAGAAGCTGGGTAGAGGTCGATCTCGACAATTTCACCAAGAACTGGAATGAAATGAAACGACTGGTCGGCCCTGACGTAAGAATTCTTCAGGTAGTCAAGGCGGACGCATACGGCCATGGCGCAATTGAAATTTCTAACGTCGCCCTGAAAAATGGCGCCGCTCTTCTGGGCATTGCCAATGCAGACGAAGGCGTGCAGCTGCGCGTCAGCGGCATAATAACTCCCATCCTTATTCTGAGTCCCTCCACCGGTTCTGAAATTGATGAAATCATTAAATACAATCTGATGCCATCCGTTTCGGATATCAGCTTCGCCCGGGAACTTCAGAAAAAGAGCAAAAAGGCGGATATTAGGATACCAATCCACATAGAGGTGGATACAGGAATGGGGAGAGGCGGAACGATCCATCACGAGGCCTTTAAGATGATCGAAGAAGTCCTCGGATTTCCCAATATCGCAATCGAGGGCATATTCACCCACCTGTCGTCCAGTGAATCCATGGATGCATATAACACAATGCAGTGGAAACTCTTTAAAAAGCTTCTGGATAAACTGGAGAAACACCAGATCCGGATTCCCGTCAAACATATGGCAAACAGTGGCGCCATACTGAACTTTCCCCTGTTTCACCTGGATATGGTGCGGCCCGGCCTCATGTCCTATGGCATCTATCCCGGACCGGAGACAAGAACAAAGGCAGACTTGGCGCCTGTAATGAGCTTTAAGACGAGGGTGGTCCTCATTAAGGAATTCCCCAAAGGATACGGCATCGGATATGGCCGGTCTTATATAACGGGCAAGCCGACAAAGATAGCGACGATACCGGTTGGATACGGTGACGGATACGGACGCATCCTATCCAATCAAAGCGAAGCGCTTGTCAGGGGAGAGCGCACCCCTATAGTCGGGAATATCTCTATGGACATGTGCACCATCGATGTCAGCCACATAGATAATTGCCGGATCGGCGATGAGGTGGTCCTGATGGGAGGCCAGGGCCATGAATACATATCTGCCGATGAGATCGCGGAAAAAGTAAAGACCATCAGCTATGAAATTCTATGCGCCTTAGGCAAACGGGCGCCACGCGTTTTCTTGCATAAGGGAAAAACTAACACAGTGGAACCCCGATTGCGAAGAATTTTTATTCCCGACGAAGAAAAGTCGATCGCCAGAATCGACGGCATCATTCGCCACTGCTTTCAGGCAAGGGCCCACGATGAAGTACTCGGAGATGCCATATACTACGAGATGTTTGAAACCCTTTTCGGTAAAGAAGACCGTCAGTTGGAACTAAGGACCAATTTCAAGTATGATATTGCTGTAAATGAGTTTTCAAAGGAAGAGAGGTTGTCAGACGATACGGCGGCAGAGTACTTCAAGGTTACCACTCATGTCGAATATATGAAGGCCATAAAAAATCCTTTTTTCATGATAGGCTGCGCCCTGAACGATGAACAATTGGCATCTTTTTTCAACGACAAGAAATGCGAGTACCGGTGGCTCTTAAACAGGGGTGATGAACCGGTAACGGAGAAGGATTTCAAAGTCGCCGAGGTGCGCATAGACAATGAAGATGTGCCCATAATAAGGACGGAAAATACCGAGAGAGGTTATGAGGTCTGGTGCGGCGATGATAAGCTCAAAAAGAAGTTGAATAAGCAGGCCAGGGTGGAAATCGAGATTGTTACGAAGAAATCCAAAAGCAGCAATACCTTCTCTGTTTACATTGTATACCCCACCAGGGGTCTCGATATTTCGTTCAATTATGAGGGAGTAAAATTCAAATATGTGAAAGAAGTCAGCTTCTTTGCAGGGAAGCAACCGTATCCGGAGGTCGTCCGGAAACAGGGAAAATCCATCAGGCTTCGAATCAGCGACGATGAATGGATCTTCCCCAACAGCGGTGTCACTTTTTTCTGGGATTATTGATTAGATGAGTAAGCTAAGAGTAGGTATCATATCAGGCGGCATGTCCTCGGAAAGGGAAGTTTCACTAAACAGCGGCAGGAATGTCTATGATAACCTTGATACTGAGCTCTATGAAGGAAAACCGCTATTCATGGATGATCAAGGATGCCTGTGGGCTATCACGTGGCAACTCGTTTCTCAAAACACCACCGTCGACATATCGGAACGCTTGGCAAAGGAGGCGCTTAAGATATCATACGAGGACCTGAAAAAGGAGATTGATTTTGCCTTCATATCCCTGCATGGAAAGTATGGAGATGACGGATGCATACAGGGTCTCCTGGAGCTCTTGGGGATACCCTACACAGGTCCCGGAATACTGGCATCAGCCCTGGGCATGGACAAACACATGCAGCAGACACTCCTGAAGGCTGAGGGGTTGAGTGTCCCTGACAGTATCGTCGTCCACGAAAGGGAATGGATGGAAAATAAAGAAGATGTCAAGAGGAGAATCACGAAACATTTTGCATTCCCTATTTTTACGAAGCCCACCAGGGAAGGTTCGAGTGTAGGCGTTACGGGCGTCAAAGATGAAGATTCCCTCGAGAAGGGGATCGAAGACGCCCTCAAATATGATAATGCAATTCTGGTTGAGGAATTTCTCCAAGGGATAGAATTTTCGTGCATCGTTTTGGAAGAGGATGGCGAAGCCAGGCCGCTTGATCTCACAGAGATCTACCCTCAAAGCGAATATTATACCTATGACGACAAATATATGCCGGGGAGGTGCAGGAAATTCACCCCGCCAAAAAATATCCCCTCGGAAGTTGTACAAAAAATCAAAGCGGAAGTCCTCAAGGCTTACCATGCATTGGGGTTCAGATCGTACGGACGCATCGATGGCTTTCTAACAAAAGACGGACGGATACTTATCACCGACCCCAATTCCTCATCTGGTATGGCGCCTTCGTCATTCTTCTTTGAACAGGCCGCATCTATGGGGATGCTTCCCACAATGGTCATATCAAAGCTGATACAGAACGCAGTCAGAATCCACCAGGGGAAAAAGGGTCCCTTATGACGGTCTCGCTACGATCATCGCTACACGCCCGCAAGCTATTAATAGGTTGCAACAGCTCCGGGAAATGACTTTACAAAAAAACAAAATATCATTATAGTCCGGAGCCGTAGGTGTTTATATGGTCTTACCTGCGTTCAGAGATTGATAGAAGAACATCCTGGCGGGTTTTACCATAGGAGCGATCGGCAAGGTCAAGTATATTGAAGGTGAAGCAAAATTGAACAATTCCACAAACGCGGAAACGATTCAGACATTTCGACTCCCGATTTCCATGGTCGGTATCGGCGCAAATGTGGGGGTCCTTGCCAATATTCTGGAGGCATGGGGTACTTCGGAAATTATGTTTAAGAGGCTTTATCTGATTTATCTGTCGCCCCTTTTCCTTTTGTGGATATACACGGCGGATATAGAATAATAAAGTTCAAGGTTGACAGCATCAGTGATGTAACAACCGACACGACATTTCAAGGACCTTTCGTAGCGCTGACAATCGGTTGATAATGACGGGAGAAAAGCAGTTGACATCTTTGAATAGTACGGGCAGCGAGAGACTCAAGGTCGGGATTGTAATGGGGGGAGTGTCTTCTGAAAGAGAGGTTTCTCTTGAGAGCGGCAGAAATATCTTTAATAAGATTGACCGGAAAAAGTACGATCCCATTGCTATATTCATGGACAGCAAGGCCGCCTTCTGGGAAATACCGATAAAGCTCCTGATGCGAAACAGCACCAAAGACATTGAGGAGGATCTATCGGAAGAGGCCAAATATATCCCCTATGAGATGTTGAAGGCCCGGACAGATTTCATCTACATCGGTCTGCACGGCAAATACGGCGAAGATGGATGCTTGCAGGGCCTGCTGGAACTTCTCAACATCCCCTACACCGGCTCAGGGGTACTGGGATCTGCTTTAGGGATGGATAAATTTGTCTGCAGAAAAATTCTGGCCGCAAACGGAATTGATGTACCGAAGACATTGCCAGTTTTCAAACGGCAATGGCAATCCGAAAAGAATAAGGAAATACTTGACGCTATTGAAAAAGAGATCCGGTTCCCCTGTGTCGTAAAGCCGACACGCGAGGGATGCAGTACGGCTGTGAAAAAGGTGGTTTCGAGAGAAGGCATACCGTCCGCCGTGGAAGAAGCATTCCAGTGGGATAACACGGCATTGGTTGAGGAATTTATCGATGGCATGGAGGTAACGTGCGGTGTTATCGAGGATGATCGGCCCTTGGCGCTCACTCCCTCTGAAACCATTCCTACGGATGCCGTCCTTTCCCTGGAAGACAAATTTCTTTATGGTCAGGGTGAAAATAAGACACCGGCCAGAGTTCCGGATAATATACTGCAGAAGATTAAGGACGTGGCAGTTGCGACTTTCTCTGCCCTTGACCTCCGGGGATATGCAAGAATAGATATGTTCGTGAGAAAGGACGGGAGAGTCGCCGTTCTCGAGCCGAATACCCTTCCAGGGATGACGCCCTCCACCGTCCTTTTCCACCAGGCAGCGGCCTCCGGAATTACCCAGACAGAGTTTATTGATCGCGTGATTGTTGCATCCCGGAAGGTCCATGAAAGAAAAAGAGGGCCGTTGTAAACCAATAGGGTTGACACAGTCCCCGGTTATTTAAGGTAAAAAGACCGAAGAAAGCTGAGGAAATGGATAGAACGTCCTGAATATCTAAGGATATCTTCGCCAAGCCACAGAAAAAACGCCCCTCACAAAAATATTGACAGAACCGGATAGATGACTATATTAAGCCCGTATTTTGATAGTTAGTCGACAAAAGAGATGGTGTGGCCATGCACTTCAATCCGGCACAAAGGTCGCTCGCAAATAATGTGTTTCAAAGGGCGGAAAACATCGCGGGACAGTATTTCCGTCTTGACCGCGAAGAGATGAAGAAATACCGGTACGACGTAAAGACTCTCGCTGATCTTGAAAAGCACGAAGTTAGAGATGGGGCATTTGCCCATTTATGCAGGTACCATTTCAATAAAGATCAAGATCTGGATAGATCGCGTGATTTTTATTTTTACAGGGTCTGTCTTCAGGATAACCGGATTCTCAATGCCGTTGAAAGGGGCCATTCTTTCGTAAGACTGAACCCCTTGCTCTTATATATAGCCGCACACGAGCTCGTGCATATAATTCGCTTCGAGGCGAGAGAAATTGATTTTGACGCATCGCGGGAAGAAAAAGAGCGGGAAGAAGATAAAGTCCATACGATAACGAGAGATTTGCTTCAATCCTGCATCTCTCCTGATCTCAGACTAATTTTTGATTGCTTCAGCAATCGCTACAAAATTGGAGATATATTAATTCAATGAGACTGGCCTTTTTCACGGCAACGCCGTAGAAAAAGGACGATGCCGAATTGATTTAAAAAATATTCGTTGGTGGAGTGTTTGTATGCCGATTTATGAATATAAATGCAGGAAGTGCGGAAAGCAGTATGATCTCTTTCAGCACATGACTGATCCAGTCGCCAAAACGTGCAAGTTCTGTAAAGGTCCTGTCAGCAAACTGATTTCCATGTCATCCTTCCATTTGAAGGGTTCGGGGTGGTACGTTACCGACTACGGCGGAAAGAAGGCGCCCGCAAGTGACACTAAAAAAGTTGATGCTGTAAAATCCGAAACGACAGACACCGTAAAGACGGAATCGACCGCGAAAACAAGCACGGAAGATTAGAAGAGCCCATAAACCTTCTCAAAAAAAGGCGGCCTCCAAAACGGATGCCGCCTTTTTTCAGATATTTACTCTTTTGAACTTCAAGACGAACTTTGGAAAGGTCGTCCCCTCAGGGCCACGCATCCGGCGGGCTAAGTTATCTCGAATGGTTCTTTTGATTGCGCTTGCCCCGGAGACGCTGCATCAGAAAGCGGTCCATGGCCTCCTGGGAAATGTCACTGCCTATTACTTCTCTGACCGTATCGATGGGAATCTCCACCCGCGCCGCGCTCCTGTGGCCGCCAGCATTCCCATAGTTTGCGAAAGCCTTTGCGGCAATTGCCCCGCAATCCTGGCGGTACCCATCCCCCCTGAAAATAATGACAAGCCTGTCTTTGACAATTCCGGCGACGATAACGTAAGAAATATCAACGATGCGCAGGAAATAGTCCGCCACTTGAACACATGCATCGACGCTTTCCACCCTGCCAAGAAAACTCATAATCCTGTCACGGTAGCGCCGCCTATTGTGATAGGCGTAATCGTAATACTTGAGAAAGCGTTCGGGGATTTGATTCAGTTCGATACGGCGGATAAGCTGTTGATTAGCGCGGGCAAAATTCAGGTAGTACGCACTGATGTCCTCAAGAATGACGTCGCGCTCGAAATTGTTTGTATCTACCTTGATTCCGTAAAGAAGCGCCGTGTAAAGTTTTTTGGGAATTTTCACCTTTGCGGCGAGAAGGTACTCCGTCATCATTGTCGATAAGGCGCCGTAATTCTCCCGTATGTCGGCTAGCTCTGCGTGCCATACTGTTGTACAGGGATGATGATCAAAGACAATCTGTGGTTGAACGCCCTGGAGGGCATCGCCGAAAAAGGTAGGCTGGGCGTCTACAATGGCAATCAGCCGGTATGGCCGGATATCTATTTTGTCCAACAGTTGAATGTCCACTTTCATTGCCCGGATGAACTCAACATTCTGCTGGCGAACGACTGGTTCCGTGGCAACGAAGGTACACTTCGACAAGCCTGCAATCTGCCGGAGAAGTTCCTGAAGGGCCATGCATGATGCAACAGCGTCCGGATCAGGACTGCCAAACATGAGAACCGCAAGGGCATCATCCTGCTTGACCATGGTCTTGAGTTTCATTACATTGTGTAATGTCTCTTCTTTAATAAGGAAGGTTTCAATGCGTTTCATAAGCGCCGCTAAACAGGACCTCCGCTCCGGACGATTAGATGATTACGGGCAGATAAGCCGTATTTTCCCTTTCGGTTCTGATATGATTTCGCCCACAATGGCCGCCTCAACAATACCATTAGCATGCATCCTGCCAACTAATGTTTCTGCCTGACTTTCCGGCAAGGAAATAAGCAGTCCACCGGCGGTCTGCGGATCAAACAGGATATCGACCAGCCAATCAGGACAAGCCGGAGCAATCTCAATGAACTTCGCGCGATACTGCCGGTTTCGTTCCAGCCCCCCAGGCACAATTTCTTTCTCGACTAATTCTCTTATTCCCGGGAAAAATGGAACAGAAGACGCATGAATAAGCATGCCCACATCGGAGTCTTCCACCATTTCACAGGCATGGCCAAGAAATCCAAATCCCGTGATGTCGGTGCAGGCATGAATATCAGGCATTTCCAACATGAGCTCTGCCGCCTTCTTATTCAGCGTGGTCATGTACATTGTCGACTTTGCAACAAGCGCCTCATTGGCCAGCCCCCCCTTTAGCGCCGTGCTGACAATGCCTGTACCCAAGGGCTTGGTGAGAACCAGCTTGTCCCCTACCCTGCCGCCTCTATTGAGCACCACTCTATCAGGATGCACAACGCCGGTCACAGAAAGCCCGTATTTTGGTTCTTCATCCTGCACGCTGTGCCCTCCGACGAGAAGGACACCTGCCTCGCGCATTTTATCGAGACCTCCCTGAAGAATCTGCCGGAGTATGGACATATCCATTGTCTTTGCAGGGAAGCAGACAATGTTCAGCGCTGTAAGCGGCCTTCCTCCCATGGCATAGACGTCGCTCAAGGCATTCGTGACGGCTATCTGTCCGAATGTGTAAGGATCGTCTACGATAGGCGTAAAAAAATCAACCGTCTGGATAATAGCCAGATCGTCACGGAGTCTATAAACTCCGGCGTCCTCCGCATGCTCCATCCCGACGATCAAGTTCGGATCTGAAATCAACGGTAAATCCCTCAATGCTTCACTCAGGTCGCCCGGACCGATCTTACAGGCTCAACCGGCCCCGTGAACAGTCTCGGTAAGGCGTATCTTTGGGTTCTCGTCCATAGGGGGCATATTACAGCAATCGGCAAAATGCGTCAATATTTTGTGTTGCAGCAATAAATTAGGGTTTGAGCAATATCACAAAGACTCCCGCTTTGATTATGGCCCGCCCTTGTGGTAACCTACCGGATATGAGTCAGGACAAATTTAGAAATATCACCATCCAGCAATTGGAAGTCCTCACGGCACTGATTGAAGCAGGCAGTTTCACCAGAGCCGCTGCCAAACTTTCCCTTTCGCAGCCGTCTCTCACCAAGCAGATCCAAAACCTTGAAGAGGCGGCAGGATCGCGATTGGTCAACCGCGGAGTGACAGGAATTTCTCTTACGCCAGAGGGTCAGATTATCTATGATTATGCAAAGCGCATCATCCGATTGAGGGAGGATGCCAAAGAACGCGTCGTAAGACACAAGGCGCAGGAATCTGGACATATCTATGTGTCTGCCAGTACCATACCGGCGACATACATTCTTCCTCACTTAATAAACCGTCTGAAACAGACACACCATGATATACAAGTACACATGCAGATCCACGACAGCGAGGAAACGCTGCAAACGATCTTGAATGACCAGGCAGAAATGGGTTTCATCGGTAAAGAACCTGTAAACAGGAAACTGGTTGTGCAGCGTCTATGGAAGGATCATCTGGTTCTCGCTGTCCCTTTCGACCATCCTCTTGCAAAGCAAAAAACTGCAAGAACAGAAGATCTAACAAAGATGCCTTTCATCATCCGGGAAAAAGGCTCGGCAACGCGTGATCTTATCGAGGAATGCCTCCAGAAGCAAGTGGGTGTAAGCCTGTCCCGCTTCAACGTAACCTGTGAAATAGGAAGTTCCGAGGCAGTCAAAGAGGCCATCCTCGCAGGCTTGGGCGTTTCGATTATCTCCACTTTTGCAATTAAGCGGGAAATATCGCAGGGCATTCTGACCGCTCTTCATATCAGCAACTGCAACATGGAAAGATATTTATACCTCGCCTACAAGAAGCAATTTCCTTTGATGATATACCACAAGCACTTTTTGGACCTCGTGAAAAGATATTTTCCATTCAAGTAAGCCCTGACGCGGCGAGCCGAAGAATCGACAAAACCACATCTTTCCCATAACAAATAAGAATAAAGCGCCCTTGTCTATAGGTTATGGGAATTTGACTTATTCAAATAAGCTATATATCATGATTCCTAGGCAGGCAATAGAAGATGATACTTTATATTGGACGTGCCGAAAATGTCATTCACATCTATAATCGGTGCCCGTCAGGCCTTTTGTCGGAGAGATCTTTGATCGAATATGTCCTGCGGTATCTATCGTGAAAGTTGTGATTAAGAAAACAAAGAAAAGAGGAGGTTCGTAAAACATGATGAAGAGGAGATTGTTGGCAATTTTGATGAACGCTATTTTTGTTTTCGGACTTGCGATCGTCAGTTCTTCCACCGCCGGCGCTAAGGAACTCGACACTGAAAAGAACGCCGTAACATTTGCGCGGGAGGTGGAAAGAGGCGGTTACAAGATTGTAACAACACAAGAGCTGAAAAACTGGATTGACCAGAAAAAAGATATGCTGATTGTCGACACCCAGCCGTACGACGCCAGTTTCAAGAAACAGCATTACCCCGGAGCGGTAAATTTTGAACTGCCCAGACCGGAAATGACAAAACTTGATGATACGACTAAAGCGGCACTGGAAAATATCCTTGGACGCGACAAGAACCGCATTATCGTTTTTTACTGTGGATTTGTGGAATGCACCAGGAGCCACAATGGAGCGATGTGGGCAACAAGGCTAGGCTACAAAAACGCTTATCGCCAGCCTGGTGGCATCAAGGCCTGGAACGAAGCGGAATATCCGGTTGAAAAGGTGCAATAGGATTATACAAGCGGAGGTCCTTCACAGCACCTGCACAGGATGTGGCACGAGGTCCACATCCTGGCTCTGCCAGGTCTTAACTGACACCGTCTGCATGCTCAGAGGATCATTCATTAGACTTTAGGCGGGGATTGAGGTAACCTCAGACATGAAACTCTGGAAGGCTACCCTCATATTCTTGATGGCCCTGACGGCAACTCCGGTCCTTTGTGATAACGGACAGGTCCTTTTCCGCGAGGAGTTTCAAAACCTCTCGGACTGGGAACCTCTCACCTTTCCAAAAATCAGCAAGCATTCAACCTATACAATCATAACTGAGAAGGGTCACTCTTTCCTGAAGGCCGAAAGTCACAGTTCGGCATCGGCTATTATTTATCGAAAAACATGGAACGTTTACGAGTATCCCCGTCTGCACTGGAAGTGGAAGGTGGATAATGTATACAAGAAGGGAAATATCCGGGATAAATCCGGAGATGACTACCCCATCCGAGTGTACGTCATGTTTCCCTATGATCCGAAACAGGCTGATATTAAAGAGCGGCTGGAGTATGGCATTGCGAAAGCCCTCTATGGAAAATATCCGCCTCACAGTACGCTTAATTATGTCTGGACGGGGCAGAACATAGCAGAGCGGATCATCACAAGCCCTTACACCGACAGGGCAAAAATCATCATCCTTGAGAATGGAAGAAGCTCTATTGGAACATGGGTCGAGGAGGCGGTGAATATCCTGGATGACTACAGGGCAGCCTTCGGCAAAGATCCGCCACAGACAGCAGGTATCGCTATTATGAATGACTCTGATGATACGGGAGAGATGGCTGTCTCATACGTTGATTATATTGAAGCCTTCAAGTGAATTGCTCTTGCCGGAAAGCTCGTCCCCGTCCTGTGTCCGATCAGTTCTGATTTTCAACTGTCCGTCACATTCTTGCCGGATTGAAAAAAGCGGATAAAGAAAGTCCTTTTGGACAGTGTGCAATGGTGTGACAGTTGACTTTCATAAGACGGGATTACGATGCACTATTTTTGTCAGCCGCGTTCTTGCGTTCATAGTCTTTGATGGCCTCGAGCAAGGCCGTAGTTCCTGACAAGACGCATTTACCATCGCGGCTGGGAATCCCCTTAAGGGCAAGGATTACATGGGTATCGGTTATCCGCTTCGCCTCTTCGATGGTTTTGCCTCTGGCAAGCACCGTGGTCATGCTGCTCGTCGCAACGGCGCCGGCGCATCCGGATGATTGGAATTTGATATCCGCAATTCGGCCTCTATCTACTTTAATCCACAGCCGCATCGAATCGCCGCAGGAAGGATCGCCAACATGCGCAGACCCGTCCGCATCTGTTATTCTGCCCACATTCCTCGGATTTGTACTGTGGTCTGCCACAAGTTCATTATAAAAAAGTATGGGGCCATGAGGGAGCTCCATTCCCACTCTCAGCTCCACTTCATCGTAAGTCTTTCTCTTATATAGATCCATCCAGTTATCAGTTTTTCTTTTTATTTCCTTTTGCCTCATCGTGTCACCTGCGAGATAAATTACATGAGCCTTACAAATATCCCCTCTGTCATTTCGACCCCTTCAGTTTACTCAGGGTAAACTCCGGAAAAAGTCTTACAATCTTAATAAGATTGTCACGTCGCTGCTCCTTTGCGTTGCTCATGGCTACGGCTAACCCTCGCAATGACATAAAGTGGAGATTTTCACAATCCCAGTGCACATCCTTCTATTAGGATCAGTGTCTAATGTCTTCTAATTTTTCTGTCAGGAAAGGTTGCTTGCATCCGCCCATTGAACAGTTTCCAGTGCGCGAATATAGAAGAAGTGAATCTATGTGTCAACGAAAAATTGGCGGGCATAATATGCTTCGTCTAAATTTGGAGATTTCCTTACGTGATATGATAGGGTGATAATTTATGGCTATATTGTCAAGAATCGCGATCTGAAGTCGGTTCTGAAATCACCGTGCTATGCCTCATTTTTTGAGCTGTCTTCTGAAGCCGTCGCTAATTTTTTCGGTCGAGTAGAATGATAGATGCAATCCTACTTCAGGCGGAAATCGACCCTGCTATTCTTCGCTTTTTCCTTCTTCTCTGGTGCAAGGGTCTTTGGCTCCACGACGAAGATGCGGTCCGCAGAGATCGTGCCGTCTTTCAGAAGCAGTGATTCGATCTGTATCGCCCGCTGAGACGCCAAAAGTCTCAGGTCGCTGTCACTGACCGTGAGGTGCGTCATCATCAACTTTTCCATCTCCGGGACTGACAGACTCTTCTTTATACCGAGCGCTGTTCTGGGCTTCGCGAACTTTTCCGCCGCATAGGCCAAGGTAAGATATCTCTTATATTCATCATCTTTGATCTGGACTTCGTCCACTGAAACCGCCTTCTGCCCGTGACGGATCAGCTCTTTCAGTTTCTGAGCCTTCAGCTTTGCACTGAACTGATTCCGCTTCAGCCCCTCCTTATCTTTTTCGATGTCCACATGACCTTCGATATCGAGCCTTAAGCCCGGTCGCTCATGGAGGGCCTTAATCAGGGTTTCCACCTTCTTCGAACTTGCTCCGCCTATGGAGGAACTGCCGTCGTCAAACTCGACATAGCTGAGTTCCTCTCCATGACCGAACAAAGAACCCAACATGGCGAATGGCGCTGTCGCAGCCTTCTCAATAAGATTGCCGATCACCTTGACCACAATTCGCCAGACGCTGAATTGTGGATCATTGGTGCTCCCGGTCACAGGAATATCCAGGTCGATATCTCCTTTTCTGTCCTTCAGAAGGGCAACGGCCAGCTTCACCGGGAGCTTGGTCGCCTGCGGGCTCTCCACACGATCGCCGAAAATGAACTGATTGAGGAATATCTTGTTTTTGGAATCCAGTTTCTTCTCTGCTATCAAATACTGTAGATCAAAGGAGAGCTTTCCCTTCCTAATGCTGTATCCAGCATATTTTCCCGAATAAGGTGAAAGCGGGCTCAGGTCCATGTCTTTGAATCCTACCTTGAGATCTATAAAGAGGTTCTCCGGAAATGGATGTATCCTGCCGGTAATTTCGAGGGGCGCGGAATAATCCAGCTTCCCGCGGAGATCCACATCCGCCGTTTTACTTGCCATAGAAGAAATTCCGGAGACGCTACCGCCGATCTCCACGAGCTTGGCCGCATAGTTCGGTTTTATATAACGATCCTGAAAATCGATGATGCCGCCCTGCAGACTCAAGGCACCGATCTGGATATCTTTCAGGGGCTTGTCCGCCCGCTCTGTAGTTTTCTTATCCGGCAAGGTTGCCTTAGGCTTCTCCACTGCCTGCTCTTCTACGAGATTTTGGAGATTGATCGTCCCATCAGGAAGAACGATCACCCGCGCATAGAAATCCGCCAGTGATATATCGCTGACACGAAGATAAAGAGGGTTGTAGCCGGCCTGCACATTCTTGAAAAAGAGTGAATTCCACTTCAGGAGACCATCGCCATTGACCTTGTCGACTGTGGCAAAGTTGGCAATGAGGATATTGCCGGCATAGCTCGCCTTCAGATTATCTTTATCGACGGCCTGTAGACTGATACGTCCCGACGTCGATACCTTGCCGTCGGTTATGCTGACCTTCAGCTTATCATCGACATAAGGCTGCAACCCGAGAAGGTTCACAGAATTAACGTTGATGGTAAGATTGGCAGAGAGCGGGTCGACGCCTACGGGACCGGCAACAGTAATCACACCAGTTTTGTCCAGACGCATGGCGAGCGATATGTTGGCTTTAGTGTTCCTCTCCGTGGATATATGGCTTCCTTTCAGAGATAGGCCTCTGATATCGAACCGGCCTTCCCTCGGAGGCAAAGCGTCGAAAAACTGGATTTTCCCATCTTCAATTCCCAGATCGTCTATCTTCAGGATCATAGGCGCTTCATCCTTCTTCTTGACTTCCTTCTGCGGAGGGATGAGCGACAGCAGATTTAATTTTCCCGCTTTGTTCCGCCGGATAATCAGTTCCGGCGAGGACACGGCAATCTTTGAGAAGTGGTAGCCCGATGTTAAAGGCTCCAGTGAAGCGGCGGATACCTGGAGCATGGGAATACGCAACAGGCGCTGCTTTCCCTCCTCGTCAACTGCAAGGTCTTTGAGTGTCGTATCACCTTTGATGGTAATGGATGGTTTCTTGTCCCGGTGCTGAATGAAAGAAACGCTCGTCTTAGTGCTCAGCAGGCCTGACAGCATTTTGAAATTCATCTTAAAAGGCACGTAGGAGAGATAATAAGGAATGTTAAGATCCTTGATGTCGATATCGAAGACGGATTCCCTGGAATCCTCAAATGGCTTGGTCTTGCCCTGCAGTACATAAAGGCCTCCGTTGATATTTGCCGAAAGATATGGTGCTACATATTCATCTGCGTAGTAAGCCATATTGGAGATGAACGGAACGCTGATATTTATTTCTCTGGCCTTGTGAGCGGTCTTCTTCGGACCATCCCAGAAGTCAACCGACCCGTTTTCTATGTGGATGTTGTTCAATGAAAATTGCAGTGGCTGTGATTTCTTTTCGGCAGCTTTATCTTCCTGGGGAATCAGATCCGAGAAGTTGTAAGAACCGTCCTCACGGCGCGTCACCCGGATAACGGGATTTGTGAGCCTGATTTCCTTCAGGATGAGGGCCCTGCGAAAAAGGGAAAGACTGTCGATATTCAGAAAAAGCCTGTCGAAGCCGATAAAAGTGTCGGGGGCTCCAGGATCTTTGACCTGGAGGGAATCGACCGTCACGGTGAGTCTCAGAGGATTTATGCTTATCTGTTTTAACGCCACCTCGCGGTGAAGGTTTTCTGAAAGAGTTTTTACAAGGAAAGTTTTCAGAATGGGGGGAAGCACGAAATACGCCGCGATGACAATTACCACGAGCACGGCAACGACGGATAAAATGACTTTTATTGCTCGAGCCATATTAATCTCCTATCCTGTCATGTTTGACTTTCAGTGAATATACTTATCCACCTAATTGGCAAACTCGATCTGATCTCCCACCCGCACCTCGCCGCCAATCAAGACTTTCGCAAAGATCCCCTCCCGGGGCATGACACAGTCACCGACTGCGTAAAAGATGTTGCAACGTTCATGACAGACCTTGCCGATTTGTGTGACTTCCAGAAGGACTTCACTTCCCACTTTCAACCTGGTGCCGACAGGGAGAGCCGGCAGATCGATACCCTCTGTGGTTAGATTTTCCGCGAAATCACCATGCTGAACATCGAGGCCCTTCTCTCTGATTTTGTCTATGCTTTCCTTTGCAAGGAGACTGACCTGCCGGATCCAAGAACCTACGTGCGCATCATCTTTTAAACCATGGTTCACCAGCAACAGTCCGCAGCCGATATTATGTTTTTTTTCACCTTTCGCTTGGGAAATATTTACTGCCAAAACCTTACCCTGCATTTCTTTCATCTTTCTAACTCTCCAGCACTTCCGAGATTCTCTCTTTTGATTTTATCAGGAAATTCTCCAAGTATTCAACACTAAATCGCTCGGTAACGAAAATTTTTCTGTCTTCGCCATTAATGATCTGCCTCTGAATTGTATACCTTGGCGGCTTATCCTGGCTGTACCTGGCGATTATCCTTCCGATTAGAATCTCGGAACCTTCGTCCAGCGTCCCCCTGATGATAGCTGTCGGGCCTCTGAACCCTGAAGGTATGAAGATAATCGAGCCGGGCTCCGCGAACATCCTGATCTTCTCATTATCGTCCCTGTTCCTTCCCACAATCACCTTCAGCACCGGATTCAGACGGAAATGCCGCCCAATCTTCAGAAGCTGCAAATCCGTCATATCGTAATCCTGAACATAGGCAAAGAGGTCTCGGAGTCTCGCCGCAATTTCTTTGTCTGTCAGAAGACAGCCGCCCGCCGGACATGGATAGTCTCCGATGCCGAACTCTCTGGCCAGGTTGATCTGCACTTTTCTCGACCGGCCGGAGATGTCAAGCAGCCTCTGCCTGTCCACGATACCTTCCTCTTCGGCAATAGTGGGACTAAAATGTTGAGCAGAAAGAGGTCTCAGAATCAGCCCTTCCAATCCGCTTTCCCGCTCAATGAGTCGCAGAGTATTGCGGTGCTGGGACATGGGACGCTGACCGAGGACCTCGCCGGTAATGACAAAAGATGCCCCCATTTGCGGGAGCAGCTCCTTCACTTTTCTTAGCATATATATGCGGCAGTCGATGCAGGGATTCATGCCGCTTCCGTGACCGTGAGGCGGTCGCTCCACTATTCTTATGTAATCCATCCCTTTGTGGATGACATGAATGGCAATATCCATCTCTTCGGCAATTTTTCTCGCTTGCAGACTGCAACCCGCCTTTTTCGGCGTACAGTTGCAAAAGACGCTGGTAAAATGGACGGCTGTGACGTCGATTCCCTGATCGATCATCAGCCTGACGGCGAGGGTGCTGTCCAGACCGCCGGAGAGGAGGGCGATGGCTTTACGATTCATGGGATCCTTCAAGCAATCGGAGAATGTGTCTAAATGCCTGCCCCAACAGAGAAATCCTCCTCCGATGAAAAAATGCGCATGATCTCCTTCTTCTTTTCTTCCACGTACTGATCCAACTCAACCATGATCCCCTGATGTTGCTCCATCTCTGCCATTCTCTTTCCCAGAGTTTCAATCTGCTTGCTTAAAAACTTAAAGGCCTCGGCAACGGGATCGGGCAGTTTATTGTCCGTCATTTCCTGGATTTCCTTCCCGGAGAATCCAAGACCTAAGCGGGCGGGCACCCCGACGGCTATGGCTTCGGCGGGGACATCATGGACTACCAAAGAGGCGGCTCCGATACGTGCCCCGTCCCCTATCACGATTGGTCCCAAGACGATGGTTCCTGCACCGATCATGACGTGGTTTCCCACTGTGGGATGACGTTTTTTCTTTTGCAGTGTTACCCCACCAAGGACGACACCCTGATACAGGTGGACATCATCTCCTATTTCCGAGGTCTCGCCAATGACGACACCGGAGCCGTGATCAATGAAAAAGCGGTGGCCGATCTTTGCGCCGGGATGTATTTCTATACCCGTCAGAAAGCGGTTTACATGGGAAAACAGTCTGGCAAAGAACCACAATTCCCTCAGCCACAGGGAGTGGGCGATACGGTGCATCCAGACGGCATGAAGTCCGGGATAGCAGATAAGGACCTCAAGAACACTCCGCGCCGCCGGATCTTTCCTGAATACAGTTTGGATATCTTCCTTCATCATTTCATAAATTGTCATTACTACATACGGTCCTTCTTACTACGATTCGCCTTCAAATAATAAACAGTGCGGACGAGACTATAGCCTGCGAGGCATTAGGACACGCGCCGCCTTGCTCTTTCATTCAATAATTTCCGTGATGGCAAATCCCGCTTGTTTAATCATATCCATATCGGCCTGATACCCCTGTCCGGAGGTTGTCAGATAGCCTACGGTAAACATCGAATTGGCGGCATAGAGAGACAACACCTGCATACTGCCGATGCATGCCTCCCGTCCCCCGGCAATACGGATTTCCTTATCTGGATTTACAAAACGGAACATCGCGAGCGTCCGCAGACAGTCTGCCGGTGTCAGCCTGAGGAGGCCTTCCAGCGGCGTACTTGGGCGTGGGTCAAGGAAATTGACAGGTATGGAATCCGCATCCAAATCTCGCAACATAAATGCCAGATCAACCCTGTCTCGTAAATTTTCTCCCATACCGATAAGTCCCCCACTGCACAGCTCAAGACCAGTTGCTTTAGCGGTCTTTGCCGTTGCGACACGGTCGGCGAAATCATGAGTGGTGCAAAAAGAAGAATAGAAACGCTCCGAACTCTCCAGATTGTGATTATACCGGTCGACTCCGGCGTTCTTTAATCGTTTTGCCTGCTCCTCCGACAATAGTCCTAAGGAGGCACATATCTGTACGGGCACTTCCCGTTTTATCAGCCGGGCTGCTTCACAGATCGTTGCAAGATCTTTTTCTGAAGGAGTCCGTCCGCTGGTCACAATGCAATATCGCACAGCTGTCAACTTGTGAGCCTCACGCGCCCCTTCCATAATCTGCTCAACCGATTGCATCGGGTATTTTGGTATTTCACTCTCTGATACGGCTGACTGGCTGCAAAACGAGCAGTTCTCGCTGCACAACCCACTCTTGGCGTTCCGAATGACGTGAATGCTGACACCGCGCCCGAAGTAGTGGCGGCGAATCGCAAATGCCGCATGGAGAACGGACAGGAGATCGTCATCCGATGATTCCAGGATACCAAGAGCCTGCCTATATGTAAAAAGTTTGCCCCCCAACACGCGCTTACTGAGTTCGTCCCATCTCATACTCTAAGCGTTTCCTTTCGTTAAAACGAAGACAGCATTCAATGCCAATAGATTAGGCCAGAACTGAACAATTCTTCTTTCCCCCAGATAATGGGCTTCTACGATCCGGATATTTTTTTCCGCACAAAAATCCTTGAAATCATCAATGCTCAAGAACCGGACATTGGGCGTATCAAACCAGAGATGCGGAAGCGACTTCGTGATTGGCGCCTTCCCCCGGAAAAAAAACATGAATCGGGATCGGATGAAAGCAAAGTTCGGAAACCCGACAATGACCCTGCTGCCGATGCGCAGGGCTTCAGAGATGACAAAGTCAACGTTCTTAACCTCCTGCATGCTCTGGTTCAAAATCACATAATCAAAACAATTATCCGGATATTCACGCAAGCTGTGTTCAATATCATCGTGAAAAACACTTAATCCCTTTTTGACACACTCCTGAATGGCCTTATCGTCGATCTCGATACCCTGCGCCCGAACCTGTTTATCCCTGACCAGTGGGTAAAGAAGGTCACCTTCACCACATCCCAGGTCAAGAACCCGGGACTCAGGCCCGATGATAGAATAAATTATTCTGTGATCCAGGCGGATGTCTTCAGATGTCATGATCATTCACCACCAGGTAACCATTGAAGGTCTTGTCCAAAAAATGTTTTATCAGGGTTGTCTGCTCCTCCACTTCAACCAGAAAGGCATCATGGCCATAAGTGGTGCTCAGTTCGCAGTATGTTGCGTCAACACGCTTCCTTTTCAACAGCCGGACTATCTCCTGCGACTGGTAGGACGGATAGAGCCAGTCCGACTTAAAAGAAATGATCAGGAAGCGCGTGTCGACTGCTTTTCCGCCGGGGATCAATCTGCCTCCAGAGAGATCAAAGTAATCTATTGCCTTCGTGATATATAGATAGGAATTGGCATCAAAGCGCTTCACGAAGTTCGCACCGCGGTAGTGCAGATAGCCTTCCACCTCAAAATCAGCGTCAAATCCGAAGCTGAAACGCCCGGTCTTCAACCGCCGGGAAAACTTCTCCTCCATGGATTGATCGCTCATGAAGGTGATATGACCGATCATGCGCGCCACCGCCAGCCCTTTCTCCGGCTGGCCATACTCATAGTAGTTCCCCTCACGCCAGGCCGGATCAGCCATGATGGACTGTCTTACCACTTCGTTGAAGGCAATCTGCTGGGGAGAGTGTTTAAGCGCCGTGGCGATCGGGATGGCGGATCGCACCCGCTCTGGATAAGAGGCAACCCACTGAAGAACCTGCATGCCGCCCATGGAGCCGCCAGTCACACACAGGAGCCTGTCGATCCCGAGGTAATCTATCAGGTGTCTCTGGGCATGGACCATATCGGCCACGGTTATAAAGGGAAAATCCAGGGCATAAGGCTTACCCGTCGCCTCGTTTATCGAAGAGGGACCAGTCGAACCTTTACAGCCTCCGATGACGTTTGAGCAGATCACAAAATACCTGTCCGTATCAAAGGCCTTGCCCGGACCGATCATGTCGTCCCACCAGCCTTTATTATCCTGGCCGCTGTGAACGCCCGCCGCATGGGCGTCCCCGGAAAGTGCATGCAGCGCCAATATCGCGTTTGTCTTCTCCTTATTCAATTTTCCGTATGTCTCATAAGCGAGGGTGATCGGTCCCAGTTTCTCCCCGCTTTCAAGTTTATGTTCCTTGCCAGGTCCGGCATAGGTATAATACTGCGTTTCCACGACGCCTATGGAACTGCTCTTTATTGTTTCTTTCATTGTTTCACTCATTTTAAAATCACATGCCAAGTATTCTTAATGACCCCTTACACTCTTCCAACACTCCCTTTCGTAAAGGGGGATATGCGGAGGTTACTTCTGGAACAGCCACGTTGAGAGATACCTTTCACCGCTATCGGGAAGAATAACCACGATCATCTTGCCTTCCGCCTCTTTCCTTTTCGCCACCTCCAGGGCGGCCCACAGGGCGGCGCCACTGGATATTCCCACCAGTATACCCTCTTCCTTCGCCAGGCGTCTGGCTATTTCTCCTGCATTCTCGTGGGACACCTGGATGATTTCGTCCATCACATTCCTGTTCAACACTTCCGGGACGAACCCGGCGCCAATCCCCTGAATCTTGTGGGGACCGGCTTTTCCGCCTGACAGTACCGGTGAATCCACGGGTTCAACGGCAATCATTTTGACCGATGGCTTTCTTTTCTTCAACACCTCACCGATACCGGTAATTGTCCCGCCGGTACCTATACCTGAGACAATATAATCAACCATACCATCCGTATCCTGCCAGATCTCCTCGGCTGTCGTGCACCGGTGAATCTCAGGATTAGCAGGGTTTTTGAACTGCTGCGGCACGAAGCTGTTCTTATAATCCTTTGCCAGTTCCTCCGCCCTATCCACCGCTCCCTTCATTCCCTTAGCACCTTCGGTGAGCACCAACTCCGCGCCTAGGATAGTCAGGAGATGACGTCTCTCCATGCTCATCGTCTCGGGCATCGTAAGAATGAGCCGGTATCCTTTGGCTGCACACACAAAGGCAAGGGCAATCCCCGTGTTTCCGCTCGTCGGTTCGATTATGACCGTGTCCTTTTTAATAAGACCAGCTTTCTCCGCCGCCTCAATCATGGAAACGCCGATTCTGTCCTTCACGCTGGAAAGGGGGTTGAAGGATTCGATCTTCACTACAATGTCCGCCTTCGACCCCGCCTGCATCCTGTTGAGTCTCACCAGGGGCGTCTTTCCTATCGTTTTCGTAATATCTGAATATATGTTGCCCATAATTGCCTCCTCAAATTATATCTTCGTCAGGGACTGATCGATATCGGCCATGATGTCGTCAATATGCTCCAGGCCCACAGACAAGCGAATGAAATCTTGCGTCACGCCCGTTGCCAACTGTTCCTCCGCCGAGAGCTGCTGGTGCGTCGTCGTCGCCGGATGGATGGCCAGGGTTTTTGCATCTCCCACGTTGGCCAGGTGTGATATCAGATCCAACGAATCGATAAATTTCTTGCCTGCCTCTAAACCCCCTCTGATCCCGAATCCGAGAATCGCCCCCGCACCTTTCGGCAGGTACTTAGCCGCCCTTCCCCTCTCCGAACTGGACTTAAGCCCCGGATAATTGACCCAGGCGACCTTAGAATTGTTTTCGAGATATTGAGCCACGGCCAGGGCATTCTCGGAATGGCGCGGCATCCTCAAATGGATCGTCTCCAGTCCCTGAAGAAATAGGAAGGCGTTAAACGGCGAGAGCGCCGGGCCCAGATCACGCAGGAGACAGACCCGCGCTTTCATAATGTAGGCTATATTTCCCATGGGCTTCAGGGTTTCCACAAAATTGATACCGTGATAGCTCGGCTCAGGCCCGTCAATGAGGGGAAACTTTCCGACCGTCCACTCAAATTTCCCTGAGTCAACAATGACACCGCCAAGGGAAGTGCCATGACCGCCGATGAATTTGGTTGCCGAATACACGACGATATCAACACCGAAATCAATGGGGCGAAGGAGATACGGCGATACGGTATTATCCAAGACAAAGGGAACGCCGTTCTTGTGGGCGACGTTGGCAATGCCTTCGAGATCCGTCACATCAAGTTTGGGATTGCCGATAGACTCGGCATAAATGGCCTTTGTCTTCGGTGTGATTGCTTTCTCGAAAGCAACGAGGTCGTTCGATTTCACGAAGTTGACATTTATCCCCAGGCGGGCAAAGGTGTAATGAAATAGGTTGTACGTCCCCCCGTAAAGGTTATCAGCCGAAAGAATCTCATCGCCTGCCCGGGCGATATTGAGGAGCGCCAGGGTGATTGCCGACTGGCCGCTCGCCACGGCCAGCGCACCGACGCCGCCTTCCAGTAACGCCACCCGCTTCTCCAGCACATCGGTCGTTGGATTCATCAGCCGTACATAGATATTGCCGAACTCCTTCAGGCCAAAAAGATTGGCTGCGTGTTCCGTGTTTTTGAATTGATATGAAGTTGTCTGATAAATGGGAACAGCCCTTGCTCCAGTCGTCGGATCCGCTTCCTGGCCGCCGTGCACGGCCAGGGTCTCAATTTTCAATTTCGCGTCTATCTTACTCATGTTATCTCACCTTTCATGTCAAAGTGTTATGAAATGGCAATTAAATATCGCGGCAATTAATGGAGGATCGGAAACCCATGAGGGACTCGATGCCGGTTCGAGTCCGGCATAACGTATATTTGATTGCCGTGTTAATGGAATGAATCAGTCTGTCAGACGATTCTCTCCTCGCCGCTGAAGATACACATTATGCTTCCCCGGGCGAGACCGACAATAGTCAGATTAACATTCTTTGCCAGTTTCACGGCCTGGTTGGTCGGCGCTCCTGCGGCCACGATTATCGGTATCCGGCACCGCAGCAACTTGGATAAGATCTCCGAGGACACGCGGCCGCTCGTCAAGATCATCTTGTTTTCAAACTCAAGTCCCCGGCACAGAGCCTCTCCGATAACCTTATCGATCGCGTTGTGCCTACCTATATCGTCACGGAAGATAATAATATTGTTGCCGTCCGCAAGGCCGCTACTGTGAACGCCTCGCGTTTCCTTATGCTCGGAAGATTTCGTTTGAAACATCCCCATGAATTCCTCGATCTTCTTATAATCCACTGTAAATCCATCGGGAATCGGCACCCGGTGCACCACATCAAGGGGATTGTGAAAAATGACTCCCTTACCGCAGCCGGAGGTGTAGATTCTCTTGAAGAGCATTTCTTCAGATATGCCTTCCCCGGCAATCTTCACGGCCGCTTTCCAGCGATCCCGGTCAATGATGAGGCTCTTGACGTCACTGGCTTCTCCAATAAATCCGGAGTTAAAAAGAAAACCGTGCACGAGGTTTTCCAGATCCCCGGGGCTCGACAGCAGTGTGACCACCTCGCTCCCGTTCACCTCAATGGTAAGGGGTATCTCCTCTGAGACACGTCGGGATGTATTTTCACGTACACCTTTTTTTATAACCGTAATATCAAATGGCTCCATATACATTCCCTAAGAATCTTCCCCTCCCCTTGCGGAAGGGGATTGATGGGAGACAGTATTATTTTTCTTGTAAGAACGTTCGTAGTGGCGGCTCTGAAAAAAATCGCACCCTATACAGCCTAATAACTTCATGGCAAATGTACCCTGGACTTGTCCTCCGCATAACGTACCAACCACTTGTGCACATTTCCTTCCGTGGTCTGGATACGCTGGACATACTCCATCTTTTTTCACATTCACGCCGCCCGCCTCACGCCCGCATTTCTTAAATTCCCAACAGTTCATCTTTTCTATTTTCTTGATAGCTCCGTTTCCGGGTCTTACCTTCTTTATCTAGTGATCAAGCATTATTTGGAGACTACTTTTCGCTTTGCTTATTATGTCCGGCGGCACAGTAACTTCATACTGCATCTCCTCCAGGGCCCACAATACCTTCTCCAGTGTCGTCAGTTTCATATTCGGACAGACCGCCCGCTCAGATACAGGATAGAAAGATTTTTCTGGATTTTCCTTTTTCAGACGGTGGAGAATGCCTATTTCCGTCCCTATAATAAATTCCCGTGTCTTCGTTTCCTTGGCGTATCTCATCATACCCTCTGTCGAGACAACTCTGTCAGCCAGCTCGGTGACACCCGGTGTGCATTCCGGATGCACCATAACCTCGGCAGCAGGATAAAGAGCCCTTTTCCTGGCAATATCTACGGGCAGTATTTTCACGTGCGTAGGGCAGTAGCCCTTCCAGGAAATAAAATCCTTTCCAACCTGGGTTGATATGTAATGGGCTAAATACTGATCGGGAGCAAAAATTATTTCGTCGTCGCTCCGAAAAGCACCCCGCACTATCTGCTCCGCATTCCCTGAGGTGCAGCATACATCACACTCGGCCTTGACCTGAGCCGTTGTGTTCACATAGCAGAGAACCTTCGCCCGGGGATGTTCCCTCTTCAGTTTCCGGAGCTCATCGGCTGTAATCATATCAGCCATGGGACAGCCCGCCTTTGCATCCGGGATGAGAACAGTCTTTTCCGGTGATAGAATCTTTGCCGTCTCCGCCATGAAATAGACGCCGCAGAATACGATGACATCAGCAGAGGTCTTTGACGCCTGGATGCTCAGCCCCAGGGAATCGCCCACATAGTCTGCAATATCCTGAACCTCGGGGATCTGATAGTTGTGCGCTAGGATGACGGCATTTCTCTCTTTTCGTAATCGGTTGATCTTTTCAATAAGTTCCATGCAAAACCTCTTCAATAATACCCCCTCCCAGAACACGGTCATCTGCATAAAAGACCACTGACTGGCCGGGGGTGATTGCTTCCTGCTCTTCGGCAAATGTTACCCTGACACCGTCACTCTCGAGAGCTACCGCGCAGGGCGCCTCCCTCTTCCGGTACCTGATCTTGGCTGAAACCTCAAGGGGCAATTTTTCAGCAAACAGATTCAAATCTCTGGCAACAAGCCCCTTCGCTTTTAGGTTAATCTTCCCACCTACGACGATGCTATTATTCTCATGATTTATGGAAATAACATACAGGGGTGTTCCACTACTGATACCCAAACCACCCCGCTGGCCTATTGTATAAAGTATGATCCCCCTGTGCTTACCCAAGACATTTCCCTGCATATCCAAAACGGGACCGGGCTTCAAATCCTGCACCCGTTCCGACAGAAACGACTGATAATTTTTTTGCGTCACAAAACAGATATCCTGGCTTTCTTCTTTTTGAGCAACAGGCAAGGCAGCTTCCGCTGCCATCTTTCTGACTTCTTCTTTGGTCAGGGATGCAAGAGGAAACAGTATGGACCCCAGGCTGGCATAAGGAATGGGATAAAGAAAGTATGTCTGATCCTTTCTCCTGTCCCGGGGCTTTTTCAGTTGTAAGCCTCCATCCTTTTTTTCAATAGCCGCGTAGTGTCCGGTAACCAAAAAATCAAACCCCAGAACCTTTGCTTTTTCCAAGAGACTTCCGAATTTAAGGTAACGGTTGCAGTCAACGCAGGGGTTCGGCGTTCTTCCTCTCAGATACTCCTTGACAAATCTCGCAACTACCTTTTCCTCAAGCTCTTCGGCATAATCGAAGACATAGTGGAGAATTTTGAGCCGGTTACAGACCCTTTTCGCATCATCGACGGCAGCGGGGCCGCAGCACCTTACACGATCCCCTCCCTCTCTGATGCCGAGACACATGGTAACACCTGCTACGTCGTATCCTTCATTTTTCATAATCATAGCCGCAACGGACGAATCGACCCCGCCGCTCATGGCCACCAAAACTTTTTTGCTCATCTTACCCAACTGCTTCATCCAATCTGCAATTTCCTGACCGGTTTGCCGGACGCCGGCATCGATGTTCTCCCGCGATAGTCATCAAGGGCTTTTTTCAGCGCCTCTTCCGCGAGGACAGAGCAGTGCATCTTTATAGGCGGCAGCCCGTCCAGGGCTTCCGCTACGGCCCGGTTGGAGATTTTCAAAGCCTCATCAATCGTCTTATTCTTTACCAGTTCCGTAACCATAGAACTCGTGGCAATAGCAGCGCCGCAGCCGAAGGTCTTGAACTTTGCATCCGTAATAACGCCATCTTTAACCTTGATGTATAGTTCCATTATATCACCGCATACGGGGTTTCCAACCCTTCCAACCCCATCGGGATTTTCAATTTCACCGACATTTCTTGGATTTCTGAAATGCTCCATGACCTTTTCACTGTACTCCATTATTTAACCTCCTTCTTGTACAGAGGAGACATAGCGCGCAGTTTACGGACAATGCCGGGCAGTACTGTGAGGAGGTAATCTATCTCTTCCTCCGAGGTCAGTCTGCCCAGGGAAAATCTCAATGACCCGTGGGCAAGCTCATGAGACAGCCCGATGGCCGCCAGGACATGCGATGGCTCCAAAGACGATGAGGTACAGGCAGAGCCTGTTGAACAGGCGATCCCTTCCATGTCAAGATTCAACAGCATGGATTCGCCCTCCACGTATGAAATGGAAACATTGACGTTATTCGGGAGCCTCTCTGCAGGGTGCCCGTTCAAACGCGCATATTCAATCTTGTTAAGAAATCCCTTGATAAGCTTATCACGCAGCAGGGTCAGTTGCTCGATCTCTTTTGACATCTCTTCCTTTGCCAGTTCCACGGCCTTTCCAAAACCGACGATCCCCGGCACATTATGAGTCGAAGCCCGACGGCCCTGCTCCTGGTCACCGCCATGCATGAAAGGAAGCATGCGCACCCCTTTTTTTACGTATAGGATCCCCACGCCCTTTGGTCCATACAGCTTATGCCCGGAGGCGCTGAAGAGGTCCACGTTCAGTGCGCTGACATTTATCGGGACGTGGCCAAAGGTCTGAACGGCGTCGGTATGAAAATATATTCCTTTCTCCCTTGTTATCTTACCGATTTCCTCGATCGGCTCGATCGTCCCTATTTCATTATTGGCGTGCATGATGGAGATCAGGATCGTCTTTTCCGTAATTGCCTTTTTCACATCCGCGGGATCGACTAAGCCAAATTCATCAACATGGATGTAGGTCACCTCAAACCCCTGTTTCTCGAGAAAATGGCATGTTTCAAGCACAGCATGGTGCTCTATCTTCGAGGTTATGATGTGATTGCCCTGATCGCGTCTCGCGTAGGCCACGCCTTTGATCGCAGAATTGTTGCTTTCCGTGCCCCCACTGCTAAAAACAATTTCTTCCTGCTTGGCGCCGATAAATTGCGCAACGATGTACCTCGCCTCCTCGATGGCATGCTTGGCCTCCTGACCGAAGGCATGGAGGCTTGAGGGATTTCCGTACGTTTGCGAAAAGAAGGGCAGCATAGCCTCTAATACCCTTGCATCCGTCGAGGTCGTCGCTGCGTTATCCAGATATATTTTTTTCACTGTAAATCCTCAGCAGATGATCCAAAATCCGTCCTGCCGTTTCTCTTCCTAAGGGGCTTGTCGGATATTAGCATCTTTCAGATATTATGCATCATCGCATTTTGAGCTTTTTCCTGATTCATTTTGACCAACATATCCAGGGTTATCGAACTTAAGGTCTCTGAAATTTTTTCTCCTATAATCGCCCAGACGTCGTGGCTCGCACAGATGGGCACCCTCGGACACTTAGAAGGATCCTTCACACAGTCGACAAGAGAACAGTCCCCCTCCAAGACATCCATGATCTCTTTCATGGTGATCTGCGATGGGTCTTTAGCAAGACGATATCCTCCATATGCCCCCCTGCTGGAATTCACTAAACCGACTCCACGCAAGGGTATGATGATTTGGCTGAGGTACTTCTCAGAGATATTCTCTCCCTTGGCTATGTCCTTCAGAAACACAAGGCCCTTGCCATAATTAAGGGCCAAGGCAACCATTAATCGTACTCCATACCGGGCTCTCGTGGAAAGTTTCATAAGCTATCTTACGTATAATCACTACTAATACTATCGTTTAAGTAGTAATTAAACCAAAACAAAGCCGTTGTCAAGAAAAAATTTACGTATTTGCTTGATCACGACTATTATGATAGTTATACCTCGTACATATCCACTGCAAGGTGAAATATTCCAGAAGGATATCTTTACTTTAACATGTCGCAGAGAATCTATTACTACAGCACAAATAGGAATCTTGGTGGTATCCCCGGCCTTGTTCCATGGGAGAAGACTGTTACTTTCAGAGAGGCGCTCCTCCATGGTCAGGCGCCCGACGAAGGACTCTTCATGCCGGATCCCATCCCGGTCATTCCCATACAGAGTATCATGGCACTGCAGGGCACACCCTACACGAGAGCGGCCATGCTTGTTGCGACAGCCTTTCTAGCAGATGAAATCCCTCGCGAGGCACTGGAAAAGATTGTAGCAGAGTCGTACAACTACCCGGTCCCGATAGAAAGAGTGGTAGACCGCAAATACATCATCAGGCTGGATCAGGGACCGACCGCTTCTTTCAAGGATTTTGCGGCCAGAATGATGGCCCGCTTGATGAGCTACTTCCGTGATCCGGGCAAGAGGCTGAATGTCCTGGTTGCCACATCGGGAGACACGGGAAGCGCTGTCGGTGAGGCGTTCAAGGGTGTCGAAGGTATTGACGTCTACATACTTTATCCGAAAGGCGAAGTCAGCGGCAGGCAGAAGAAACAACTCGATACGATCGGCGAAAATGTTCAGGCCATCTCTGTACTGGGCAAGTTTGACGATTGCCAGAACCTCGTCAAACAGGCCTTCTCGGACCCGTCTTTCGCGGCCTTTAACCTGACCTCGGCAAATTCCATAAATTTCGGGAGGATCCTCCCCCAGATTATCTATTACATTTACGCCTATTCACAACTCGCCACGGCCGGCGAAGAAATAGTCTTTTCTGTTCCTTCGGGAAATTTCGGCGACGCCTTGGGATGCGAATATGCAAAAAGGATGGGCCTCCCTGTGAAAAGGCTTGTCATGCCAACTAACGAGAACGACGAATTCCCTAAATTTCTGGCGACAGGCGTCTATGAAAAAATATCACCGTCTCGAGCGTGTCTGTCCAGCGCCATGAACGTTGGTCATCCGAGCAACCTCGCCCGATTCTTCGACCTTTATGGGGGAACAGTTGATCGCGGGGGCACTGTACATAGATATCCGGACATAAATGAAATGAGGCGATGGATTTTCTCAGTGAGCATCACCGATGAGGAAACAAAGAATACGATCAGAAGGGCATATGACAAGTATGGAATACTGCTGGAGCCGCACGGAGCAGTAGGTTGGAGGGGCCTTGAGATTTACCTCGAACGATATGGTGATTTCTCCTTATGCGTATCCCTCGAGACAGCCCATCCTGCAAAATTTCCCGATGAAATCGAAGACCTCTTGGGAATAAGTCCTGAACTGCCGAAGAGTATGAAGGACATTGACCACAAAAAAGGCAAGTCCGTAGAGCTTTCCGCAAGCTATGAAGAATTTAAGAATTACTTGAAGAGTCGCCTCAAAGTGCGATCGTGATAAGAAGTCAATATGCCAATTGTCGCTTGACCAATTTCCATTCACATTTCATTTAGTCCGGGCTTTTTTAATGTCTGAAGATGATCAATACATGCAGGAAGCTCATCTTGATAATGCGTCACATAAAGGAGAGTTGTATCTGTATTTCTGCCGATCATCTCAATCAGGCGCATCAAAAGCTTCCGATTCTCTTGATCCAGACCTTGACAAGGTTCATCAAGTATAAGAAGCTCTGGCGACTTCACCATGGCACGGGCCAAGAGCACCATCCTTCTCTCCCCGAAAGAAAGGTTAGTAAATATGTTATTTGCAATATGTGATATGCCGAAGAACTCAATCCATTTGTCGACCTGTTGCTTGTGTCCCGAATTAAGATTTCTATAGAGCCCTATGGAGTCAAAGATGCCTGACGCTACCACATCACATGCCTTTATCTCTTTTCTGTAGAGTGTTTGAATCTCTGAAGAGACCATGCCAATACGCGCCTTGATATCCCAGATGCTCTCTCCTGATCCCCTCCTCCTGCCGAACAAATATATTTCATTGGCATAAGCCTGAGGATTATCACCTGCGATCAAACTCATGAGGGTGCTTTTCCCCGAGCCACTGGGCCCAACAATCGCCCATTTTTCGTGTTGCCTGACAGTCCAGTTCAGATTATAGAAGACCAGCGCACTTCCGTATTTCACGGACACGTTCCTCATATCCACTAAAATGCTATTTCTATATGACGTACCTCTTACAGTTCCGGATTTTCTCTTGTCCAATGTAAACCCATGGTCAAAATATTTCACATCATATAGACGGCTTAGATTTTCAGTTGTCAGAACGTCGTTTCGTTTGCCTTGCATCAGTACTTTGCCATTCTTGATGAAGAGTATGTTTGAGATAAAGGGAAGTATCTCCTGCGCGCGGTGAGAAACCAGGACTATTTGGAGCCCTTGCCTCACCAACTCAGCTATGGATTCGCTGATTTTTTTTTGTGATTCGGCATCGATTCCCGCAAAAGGTTCGTCGAGAATGAGGAGCTTCGGAGATTTGATTAATGCCCTGGCAATAAGCACCTTCCTCATTTCACCGGAGGACAGATAGCGTATACCGCGATCCAGAAGGTGGCTGATACCTAGAATGTCCACGATTCTCCCAAGATCTGGCAAACCGTCACTCCCATCATGATCGACAGCAAGAATTGTTGT
This sequence comes from Syntrophales bacterium, assembly GCA_049521775.1. GTDB lineage: Bacteria > Desulfobacterota > Syntrophia > Syntrophales > UBA2185 > Fen-1135. The sequence goes on along the minus strand of JBEKOL010000022.1, from coordinate 20,158 downwards.
TCTGGCTTTTTCAAAATCATCCAGCTTGCCGGCGAAATAGCGTGACATATCCTGAAATTTTTCCCTTGCGATCAAATGTTCCTGGAGTTCGGATGACACATAACCGATTATCGCGGAAGGATGCTGTGGAAAGTGATGGGTGATACTGCCCCGAACATAGGGGACATCACCCGTGAGAACCCTGACCAGCGAAGATTTGCCGGCACCATTCGGTCCCAGTATCGCCCAGTGCTGACCAGTCAAAATTTTCCACGAAGTGTTGGCGAGGATAAATTTGTCGCGTAAGCGAATTGTGATGTCTTCAAGTGTGATGAATGGTTCGTCCATATATTTGTTTATACATGCCAGCTATTATTACTATTTCCGTTTTGTATGCCTGATCGCTTTGCTTAATTTAATACCGTCTTTTGAAGAAAAAAAGGACTAAACGTCATGATCCTTTTCATTTATCTCAAATAGCTTCATGACTGCCTCTGCCATTAGCCTGTAACCTTCCTCAGTAGGATGCACACCATCATACTGCACCAAAGATTCGAACGGGATTCCATCCGTGATCTTTTTCTTCCAGTACTCGTGCACAAGCGCGACAGAAATGCGATAATCTTCTCCCAGCACTGAAAGTTGATGATAATATCCTTCTACCTGGCGGTTGTCGGCATTGTCGCCAATATAGTCAGAGGTTACCAGGATGATATCCGTATTAGCATTTTCGTTAATTTTCTCAATAATACCTTTTATATTTTTCTTAAATTGTTGTTCTGTAAATCCCGAAAAGGCATCGTTGATTGCGTATTGTATGAAAACGCAATCCGGATTGTAGTCAAGAACGTCTCCCCTCAACCTGTACAAGCCGGAATCAGCCGTATCACCGGGTATGCCGCTATTAACAAGCTTGAATCTGCTTTCGGGAAACTTTATGCGAAGCATTTCCCTCAAAAAATCGATATAACCCTTCGAGACCATCCATCCCTGCGTTAAAGAATCGCCGAGAGCTACTATGGTGATGGGCGTACCGCTTATGAGTTTATTTATAGTCCGTGCAGGTTTGATCAATTAGCTTAGATCCATCTTTAGTCTTCAAAAATAAATGTATTGACCACAGTTTCGTGGAAATCAGTATACACCCACTCTGCACTGATTGGAATCTTGTGCATTAATCAGAATTCTTCAAACAAAAGCCGCGGGAAGAAACTAAGAATCTGGGAGGCATCGATTTCAGCTGCTAATGCTAATAATTGCGAATCGATGAAATGCGGTTTTCACGGCTTGAGTTGGCAAAATTACGCTCAAACTTTATCAAGAAAACAAATCTGTAACTTTGAATCCGGTACAACTCGAAGGCGAGATCAGAATAGCATAACGCCTTGATTATAAAAATATTCGGATTTTAATTCTTATTCTTTGCTTCCAAGCTGTCTCAACTGAACGCAACCTACTTGGCTTTCTGTTCGCCGAAACCCTTTTTTGACTCCGCACCGGTCTTAGTAATCTTATGGCTCTTTACGACGCCATTGTCATCAAAGAGAATAATGAGGTTGTTGGTAATGGTGGTCGACCCGCCGTATAAAGGTATGCTGGATGTGCTTGTCTCTGACCACGTATAGAAAAACATCTTCTCATTTTCCATGGTCTTAGTAGGGGGACCGAATTCCAGCACAACCTCGGACTTTGTCGTCTTGCCGTCGATAACACTGTTTGTCACTTTTGCCTCATCGATCATAGCACCTTGCTTCACGCTCTGCATGCCGCATGCGGAAAGAGCCACTAACATACACAATACACCGATCAGCAGGGAATATTTTTTCATTGTTACGCTCCTTTCAGTTTCTGTTGATGAGTTATTTCTACCTCAGAGTGTCGGCGATTTCAAGTATTAAAGCTGTTTAACGTACCAGCATCATGCCGAACTTCTTGAGACGACATCGTCCACATCGCGGTAAAAGGATCATGCTTTTAGTCTGGCCAGTGAGATCTCTCCTTCCTTCTTAATGTAATCGGGAAGCGCGCTCGCCAGTATCCGTCTTAACAGCTCCTCGCTCCAGGGCGCCGCCATACTCCCGAGGGCGCGGACTGCAAGCGCTTCCCTGAGGGTTTTCGGCGGATAGACCCTGTTCACGGAATTCATCTCCGGGTAGAAGAACTGCACGTATCCTTTCCGGACGTTCGGTCCGTATACATTAATAGTGATGGCCATATCGCTCCCGAAGTTTTCCATTCTGTGAATTCCTTTATTTAGCGGCAGCACGTACGTCGTCTCACCCGGATTGAGAACGACAGAAGAAACCTCCTCCAATTCTGCGTACCCTTCTCTTTTGCCGTCATCCATGCGCATATACTTGCGTTCCCCGATGGAGTGAACGAAGCTCCCGATGATTCCCCATGACCCGTGATCATGGATGGCGTCACTGAGTCCTGGGTCCCAAATATAGCACAGGACAAGGAAAGAGCGATCGGGACTTCTGTGCAGTGTGATCTCGTTGGGCCAGATGCCGGGTTTCTGGCTTTCGGAAAACTCCTTGTCGAAAAGTATTCTTTGAAGGATGCCGCCGAACCACTCCTTCTGATTCATCAGTTCGCTCACAAGAGTCCGGCCTGTTCTAATGATGGTTGAAATGTCCGGTTTGCCCTTAAGAAGGTCATTAAAGCTTTCACAGAATTGTTCTAGATTTGTGATTGCCATCTTCACGCTTTCTCTTTCTTCCCGTCTTTTCTTCTTCCGGAGACCGGAGCGTCCTCCCCCTTCGTGAGCCCGTATTTCCGTACATGCGTCCAGGACTTGTATTCGGGATCGTCGGGGTTTGCGGCAAGGGCCTTGGCCTCCTCGATGTATTTCGTCCGCATACCTTCCTGTTTGTAGAGTGCCCGATCCTTGCCAATGGGACACACCTTTGTGCATATACCACAGGGGTAGCAGCCTCTTCGTGTCAGATCCTCAGCCATTGCCAGACAGGCCATTTTATCGAAATCACCGATTACGCAGTCTTCGCGCATCGTGAGAGCTTCCCTGGGGCAGCAAAGGCAGCAGAGTTCGCACTTGATGCAGAGATCCTTTTCCACGAGGGGATCTGGCTGTATGACGGCTGGCGTAAAGACGGAAACAAACCGCACTCTGGGACCGAATTCCGGTGTCAGAAGGCAGTGGCTGATGCCGATAGTGCCGAGCCCGGCATATTTCGCTGCCATGACATGACTGAATGCGGCCACAGGCGCATCTCGCAGGGCATTCAGGTTGGCGTAGACGTCACGGCCGAAAAAAAAGGAGGCGTGTCCCATGCGGTTGAGATATCGGGTCAGGTCATAGGCCAGTGTGTCCAACTTCCGGTTAGCCGTCCGGTAAAGCCCCATATGGAGGACGGAGGGTGTCGTCTCCACGATAGGAAGGGGCATTTCAAGGCCGATGACGATGACGGTCCGGGCCGGTGGCCAAAGGGCCCGGGGACGGAAATCAAGCGGCACCTCCCCGGCGTCATCCCAACGTTCAACAGGTGCAAAACCAACGAGGTCTGCTCCCTGAGCCTCACAGAACTTTATGATATGATCTTTGAGCTCCTGACCCTCAACGGAGCTTTTCTTACGCGGTTCCATATATTTTATCTATAACTCATTTTTTGCTGAAAGTAAAACCTGTTGGTCTGAGAGTTCAGTGAAAGGCAAATCCGTGATGGCGCCGTCAGGACGGCTTCTGACAATAATTTCGAAAAATAGTTAATCATCGTCCGATGCTGTCCGGCAGAGAAGATTCTTGCTCTCAGAGACAATTGCTTGAGGATGTGATTACGTCGATGCCGCTGATTAAGTCTCTTAACTGTGATTCATCTCGTCATGATCAGTTTTTGTTCCTCTTTGGGAACATACCACTTAATAAAATTGTATCCGATTCCCAGGGGCGCGGGCTCGATGCCATGAAAGCGGGCATGGATAATCGGCAGGGCATCCGGAACATACAGGAACGTGTAGGGCTGGTCTTCCGCCAATATCTCCTGTATCCTGTCATAGTATCTTTTTCTTTCTTTCTGGTCAAAGGTGCCCCTTCCCTTTTCAATCAGTCTATCAACTTCGTCGTTTTTGTAGGATATGAAATTCAGTTCCTGCGGTCCCGTTTTGCTTGAATGCCAAACATCATATATGTCGGGATCGAGAGGTACTGTCCAGCCTAGGATTGTGGCGTCAAAGCGCCGCTTGTTAATGAAGTCATTGACAAAGGCAGCCCACTCCAGGACCCTGATTTTAACCTTGATGCCTATCTCGGAAAGACGTCTTTGAATGATCTCTGCACATTTTGCGCGGATTTCATTCCCCTGATTCGTGATAATTTCAAAAACAAAAGGTTGCCCATCTTTATTCAGTATACCGTCACCGTTGGTATCCTTCCATCCGGCTGCCGCCAGAAGCTCCTTCGCCTTCTTCGGGTCGTACGGATACGTCTCCACATTGGAGTTGTAAACCCAGGTGCCCGGCTTGTAAGGACCTGTGGCTTCTTTGCCCAGGCCCAGCAAGACGCCCTGGATGATCTCGTCTTTATTGATGCCATATGCAATGGCCTGCCGCACCCGTTTATCGGCAAACAGCGGATTTTTCAGATTGTAGCCTAGATAAGTGTAGGAAAAGGAGAGATACCTGTACTTATTGAAATTCTTCCGGAAGAGATTGTTCTCCGTCTGCCTCGTGTACTGAAGGGGCGTCAGGTTCATCCTGTCAATACCGTTTGCACGCAATTCCAAAAACATGGTGGCTGTATCCGGTATGATCCGCATTACATAACCATCGATATATGGCCTGCCCTCGAAATAGTCCGGGTTGGAGATGAGGACTATCTTCTGGCCAGGCAACCACTCTTTGAATATGTACGGTCCTGTTCCTATGGGATGACGCGCCAGGGGAGATGTTGTGATATCTCTTCCTTCGAGGAGATGCTGCGGCAGAATCGCGGCCCCCCAGCTCATGAGCGCAGGGGCGAAGGGCTTGTCATAAGTAACCCGGAAGGTATGATCGTCCAGGACTTCCGCCCTCTTAACCTTGAGAAAGTCACCGGAATACGCAGTGGGTGTCTTGGGGTCGATTGTAACCTGATACGTATACAAGACGTCTCGGGCTGTAAAAGGATGGCCGTCATGCCATTTAACACCCTTCCTCAGGTGGAACGTAATGACAAGCCCGTCCTTGGACACTTCCCATGATTCAGCCAAATCTCCCACTATATTGACGTCTTTGTCATATTTGACAAGACCGTTAAAGACCAGTCCGGAGATTTCATGAGAAGTACTATCTGAGGAAAGGATGGGAATCAGATTACTGGCGTCACCGATGGAACCTTCCACTATTATGTCCCCATAGGCAGGTCCGGATTCAGTGAGGCTTCCGGTGGTGACTCCCTCATCTTTCTGGCTACAACCCCCCAAGGCCAAATGAACGCTAACGACAATCAGCAAACCAAAATACACCAAGTCCCTCATGGCAGAAAGACTACAGGATACAAAAGACCTTTTCAACGAAATTCTACATTCTTTTGAACTTGACACACCCATGCCTCTCCCCTATAGTTTTACTCGCTTGCACGCCACTTTCCATCGAGAAAAGACTAAAATGTATTCTTGGTGCAGCTTCTTTAAGAAAGCACAAGCCCATGACCGGTAAAATGAAACAAACATATGAGAAATTGAAACACAAGATGGAACGGCCCCATCTCGTCCTTGCAACAGCATGGGACATTCTCTGGGATGCAGTAAAAAATTTCCAGGCCAACGGCAATACAAACCAGGCTGCGGCTATTTCACTGTATGCGATGCTCTCTTTTATTCCCCTCTTCATCTTAACCATGCTAATAGCAGGCTACATTTTCAGTTCGCATCCAAACATTCAGAACGAGCTCATTGAGAAAATCCGTGGTTTTCATCCTTACATCTCCGAATCCCTTTTTTCCCAGCTGGGACCTATGGAGCAAAAAAAACAACTCCTGGGCTGGGTCGGGATCATAAGTCTGATATGGTCTTCTGCCATGATCTTTAGTGCCATTGAGACAGCCATGAACATGATTTTCCGCTCGAGAGGCCGGCGAAATTACTTCGTGTCAAATCTCCTTGCCATTGCCATGATTCCTATGGGGTGGGCTGTAGGCGTCGCCAGTGTGGGGATCACATATGTTTCAACAACGCTTGCAAAACAACCTCTCCTTTTCAGCAAAGAGTTCATGATTATTCCCTTCTTGCATGGTGCGTTGTTTCGCTATGTCCTGCCTTACATGCTGACAGTGGCATTTTTTACAATTGTCTACAAAATAATCCCCACAGGAAAAGTAAGCCTGCGGGGTGCACTGACGGGTGCTGCCATCTTTTCAGTTTTAATGGAAGTTGCTAAACATTTTTTTACCTGGTATGTGTCTGATGATAAAAAATATAATGTGATATTTGGTTCACTGGAAACCGTTGTCATCCTTGTGCTCTGGGTTTTCTACGTGGCACTAATCCTCCTATTCTGTGCAGAGCTTATTTCTTCTTACCAGAGAAGAAATCTGATCCTCCTTGAAAAGGCTTTCCTAAAACCCAGAAAAAAAATCATGAAAATCGAGGAACGCCTGTTCAGGAAATTCGGTCGTATGTTCACCAAAGACACTTATGTTTTCAGACAGGGAGACACCGGGCAGGAAATGTACTACATCCTCATGGGTAACATGCGCGTGGAGAAAACTGCCGGCCAGATAAAAAAGGTTCTTGCCGAAATGGGGCCGGGAGAATACTTCGGTGAAATGGCGGCGTTGATCGAAGCACCTCGTACCGCTTCGGTGCAGGCGACGGAGGACAGCAATGTGGCTGTAATTGACGGAGGCACTTTTCGCAGCCTCTTGAGGGAAAGCGGCGACGTGTCTCTTTTTATGCTCAAAGAATTTTCAAACAGAATAAAGCAAACAGGCAACGCCCTCGGCGAACTTACCCAATCCTGGACCAGATTGATTACCGTCCTATATTTTCTCGTGAAGTGGCCACTCCCGGACAACCAAGACCCTCTCGATGAACTGGCCCGGTTTGCCAGAAAAGAGCTTGTTGAGATTCAACAGGTCTTATGGGATCTCAGAGACCATGGTGTCATAACCACCCGAGACGGACATGTATCCGATTTCAGTAAGGAACGCGCCTGGGAATTGTTGAATGATCAGGTTTTTTTCTCGGAAAGACGTCTGGAGAGACGAGAGATCAACGTCCAGATATGAATTTGCCTTAGACATTCCCCACACATCATCGTAAAATTCATGAAATGACCGTATCCCCCAGGATTTCTTGACCCGCGATCGATTGGTCGCTCCGGCTGTGACCGGATGATGTAGATAACGTTAACCATCAACCGCCATATGATGCGTGACTGATTCCAATGCCGCCTCTGCATGAGCTTCCATCTTGTCCTCGACTCAGACAGCGAAAGTAGTTAGCGCAGGCGAGAGTCATCACAGGTCTTTGCTCTTTCACCATAAAACCTTGCAACTATTTTGACGATAGACTAAAATATTACTTATGCATGAACAACAACAGAAAAATCTGCCCACCCAGACCAGTATGTAACCTGTGAGCATTACCTCTCAACAAGTGGCTAAGAACGCGTCTCTGGCAGAGGGTGCGAACTGATACTCTGAGGCAAACATATGATAAGTATCTCAAGACTATGCTGTGGCACAGCAGAAACTATGGACTCGCTCCGTTATGGAGAGGAGAAGCATAAACGGCCTGTGGTAGTCTGGAACATGACCAGAAGGTGTAATCTCAACTGCATACACTGCTACTCAAGCTCCCAAAACATCAGATACAGTAATGAATTGACCACAGACGAGGGAAAGAAACTGATATCCGATCTTGCCTCTTTTGGGTCACCGGTTCTCCTTTTTTCCGGCGGTGAGCCCATGATAAGGGAGGATCTCCCTGAACTGGCCGAGTTCGCTGTAGATCAGGGTATGAGGGTTGTCTTATCAACTAACGGGACTCTTCTCACAAGAGAATTAGCATACACATTCAAGAAAATCGGGGTTTCCTATGTTGGCGTAAGTGTCGATGGGATGGAGAAGACGCACGACAACTTTCGGGGCGTAAAAGGAGCTTTTGACATGACCCTGAGAGGGATTAGAATCTGCCGGGATGAAGGAATCAAAGTGGGAATGCGTGTTACCATGAACAGGAAAAATGTTGCAGATATTCCTGCCCTCTTCGAACTCATAGAAAAGGAAAACATACCCCGTGCATGTTTTTATCACTTAGTCTATTCCGGCCGCGGTTCGAAGCTGGTTAACGAAGATCTCTCCCAAGATGAAAAGCGGCGAGTCTTGGACCTTATCATGGGCAAAACCATGGACATGTCCAACCGGGGAAAACCCAAAGAGATACTTACAGTGGATAACCACGCCGATGGACCCTATGTCTACATGCGCCTGCTGGAAGAGGATATCGAACGAGCAAGGGAAGCTATGTCACTCCTTATGGTGAATGAGGGCAACAGTTCCGGAAACGGCATCGGCTGCGTGAGCTGGGATGGGGAGGTGCATGCCGATCAGTTCTGGAGGGGCGTCTCGTTCGGAAACGTGAGAGAGCGTCCTTTCAGCAAGATCTGGATGGATACGTCAAACGTGCTGATGTTCATGCTTAAAGACAGAAAGAAATACGTGAAAGGAAGATGCGCCGACTGCCGCTGGCTCGATATTTGCGGTGGAAATTTCCGGGCCAGAGCGGAAGCGGTCACGGGAGACATATGGGCTCCCGATCCCGCATGTTATTTGACGGAAAAGGAAATAGCAAAGTGACAGCCACAGAAGTGGGCATTCAAGAAATTACACAAACGCGCCGACTACCAATCTTGACAAGAACTAATTGCTTGTAATCTTAATAAGCAGCTTCAGATAAATCAATATAACATTTTGAGCTCTCGCCAAGGAAAAGATGGTCACAGAACAAAGATTTAGCACGCGTTCATCATAAAAAAAGGGGCATGATTGGAGGTAAAGACAGGGGGGGCTTTCCTCAGTATAGAAGCAATGGCAGGGTCTTTCTTAAATTCCCTGTCAAGGAATTGCCTCACAAGACTTCTCTCCCACCCTCGCGGATGAAAAAAATTCCTGTAAAGCGACAGGTCACCTTCATAAAAATCACTAACATCGAGCTCCCGGGCCTCCGGACTATAAGCCGGGAGGTTGAAGATTGCAAGGTTGAGAAAATCGATCAGTGTGCTATGCCGGACTGCAAAATCGAGGGTCTTGCGCGCCTCAGTGATTGTTTCCGAAGGGGTTCCAAAAATGAGGTAGACGTAGGTTGCGATACCGGCCTTCTTCAGCGTCTTCAAGACGGCGGAAGCTGTCTTGAGATCAAACCCTTTTTGCATACTATCCAAAACATCCTGGTCCCCCGACTCCAGTCCAAGCTGCAGCATGACACAACCGGATCGTTTCAGAGACTGGCAGAGATCGAGATCCGTCAGGTGCGAGGATACTTTGGCAAATCCGTACCATGGAAGCCTGAGAGATGATCTCGCCATAACCTTCAGAAGCGCCGGACTAACAGCATTATCCAGTAGATGGACGAGGGTGGGTTTTGTTCTTTTAGCGAGGCTGCCAATATCATCAATTACCCGCTCTATGGGCACGGGTTCATAGGGACTACCCTCCGCCCTTTCGGGACAGAAGGAACAGCGGTTCCAGTAGCAGCCGCTCGATGCGCTATAGGGCAAGACGGAACCTGGAGCCAGATAGTCGTTTATTGACGATCCATCATAATCGGGAGCATGATGTCCCTGCCGATAGGTGGCACCGTGAATCGACAGGAGCGCGGCCTCTCCCGGCCCTGCCACGAGGTTGTCAACGAGGCCCCCAAATGGATTCGACCATCCCGGTCGCCGCATCCACGATGTGACCAGTCCGCCGCCCAAAACTACCCTGATGCCGGGGCACTCTCGCTTTAAGAAGCCGATCATGGCAAAGGTGCACAGTGCCTGGCTGAGATAGTTTAACGAAAATCCGACAATGGCATGGCATTCCTGCTCCAGCGCCGCTTCAAGACGCTTCTTGAAATACCCATAGAAGGGATTCTGTTCGGGCGTTTCAGAAGCTCTCATCAAATCTGCACTTCTGACCGGAGAGAGCGTCCGATCAAGATAATTAGCGAGACTCAGATGTGCACCGCTCTGCGACGCTGTCACTTCGAGAACCCGATTGATGTCCATTACCGCCCGTTTATAACGATCAATATTCTTATAGGTCTCCCAAGAAGTTAAAGCGGTAATATTGCTTCCCAGACAACGGAATGAACGGTTCGTCCAGGTATTCAATAAATTTTTGGGAATCGCCCCTTTTTTACCATCGGCCAGCCACTTGTCGGGGTGATCCTCCCCCATCCCTCCTTCCGAGAGGAGGCTTGAGATACCCTCGACATTGGCATCTATTATTTTGCACGGGATGTCGTGGTCATTCATGACACCTGCCAGTTTCGCCAGTCCCGCTGGCGGTTCACAGGGCTTAACAACCGGTGGATGGATAAGAATCATGTTACAAGGCCAGGTCCGTTATAGAGTATGTAAGAATAATGCAACCGCCATTTCGTCCTGCGAAGACAAAATACATTGGCGGTAACATTGGCAGTGGCTGGTTAGGATTTGCTCTTGCCGCAATTTACAGGGACGGGAAGCGCTCGTTCTTCGGAATTAAAGCAAGTTAATCTCTGAAAGGATTCAGTTAGGAGACGGTCTCCCCGTCAATTTTTTTAAGCAGCTCAACCATGTCGTGATGTATCTTTCCATTTGTGGCCAGAACATGCGGAGCCTCAAGGCGAAATGCGCCGCCGAAGAGATCCGTAACTGTTCCTCCTGATTCAGAGATCAAAAGCCACCCGGCAGCCGTATCCCACGGCATGAGCTTCAGTTCCCAAAAGCCATCAAATCGGCCCGCCGCAATATAGGCCATATCAAGAGCCGCGGATCCAGCCCTGCGAATAGCTTGGGCGCTTTTCGCCATGCCGTTAAAGTAATTGATATTATTGTTTCTGTCAGACCTTATGTCATAGGGGAAGCCGGTAGCCAGAAGACTCCTGGAGAGATCGGCCGTATTTGATACTGCGATTTTCTGACCATTCAAGAAAGCCCCCTTGCCTTTTTCTGCCACAAACATTTCTTCCAACATGGGATTGTAAATAACACCCGCATGGATATCACTATCTTTTTCAAAAGCAATGGAAACGCAGAAAACTGGATAACCGTGAGCATAATTCGTTGTCCCATCCAGGGGATCGATTATCCATCGGCACTTCGAACCCCGCGGCATTCGTGTCGATTCCTCAGCAAGGATGTCATGGTCGGGATATCTCTCACGAATTCTGGCCGTAATCATCTCTTCAGAAATTCGATCCTCTTCCGTGACAATATTTATTTCCCCTTTATAGTTTATTACGTGTTTATCATTTAGCCTTGCTCTTAAGAATGTTCCCGCTTCTCTTGCTATGGCTATTATAAAGTCAGTGCAGTCGTCCATGAACCAATAATTCCCATCAAAAGATATTTCTAATTCTACGTACTACTTCAAATTTGTATATCAAAATTCTGAGCTTTCTTGTCTTGGTAAATTGTGTTTTGAACATTCGCATTTGTTTCGGACTTCGTGCTTATCCTCTATAGTTCAGTCGGCCCTGGCTCAATCGGGTATAACTATTACAAAAAACCCTCAGATTTTAAATGCAAAAATATAGTAGCATATACCAAGCTTTCCGATTTTTTGAAAGTTACATCTTTCTGTTGCGTGACTCTGAAATTGGTGGTAATTACACGTTTAATGTGATTTGCTAAATATCAAGCTTTGCAAGCCGTTGTTTTTCTTGCTATGGCATCTACCCGGAATATTAAACATGGTTGATACGATAAAAAACACAGGGACTTCGTCAAGACCCTACCAAGGTATCGGTATTACAGACTACGATCTCAAATCCACCAGGGAATCTAAAGGGCTTACGTTAAGAGATATATTCGAACGCACCCGGATCAGCGTAGCCAATCTTGCAGCCATTGAAAATGGTGAATTTCACTTGCTTCCACCGCCAGTTTTTACGAAGTCCTTCATCAAGATATATGCAAAGACTCTGGGCATCGACAGCAATATGATTCTCGCTCGTTATGAGAAATACTTAGAAACACTCAATCCGACTCACCGGGATGTGAAAATCAAAGAAATCCCTAAATCTGCATGGTTGCTCTACAAGGCTTTCCTATGGGGATTATTAATTATTATTATTGTTGGCATTGTCACCTTCTCGTTATCTACATACGAAACAGCAATAGACGTCGTGAAAAATCAAACTTCCGAACAGGAATATAAATCATTCAGTTCAAAGACAACCGATGACATCGGAAAAATTCCCAAGAGTGAAGCTCAGGATCAGACAAACACGGCTGTAAAAACTCAAGAAGGAGATGCCCAACCAATCCCTCCGCCGCAGGCGCAACCGGCCGCGCACGAAACTCAAGAGAAGGAAAATATGAAGCAGGTGACAGCATCCGAGGAAATCAATAAGAACCCGGTCAACACGGCCGAAACATATAAGGTAACCATGGAAGCGAGAGAGATGACATGGTTAAGAATCACCGCAGATAGCAATCCTCCATATGAAATCTTACTGCAACCCGGTGAAAAAATAGAGAGAGAAGCGTCGCACTTTATTGTTGTTATCGGCAATGCGGGCGGTATTGACATCAGATTTCAAGGAAGATCTCTCGGGAACCTTGGTAATCAAGGCCAGGTTGTGCACTTAACCCTGCCGTAATATTATAGGTTTGACAACGGCATCTCGCTGCTTTAGACTTCTTGATAATATCAAGAGAGGTCATGGGAATATGTTTGGAATAGGCGTGCCTGAGCTAATCGTAATTTTAGTCATCGTTCTCATCATTTTTGGCGCCGGCAAGCTTCCGGAAATCGGTCGCGCCATTGGAAAAAGCATAAAGAACTTTAAGAAATCCGTCCGTGAATCGGATGAGAACGAAACGAAGCCGGACTCTAAAAGAATCGATAAAGAGAAATAAAGCAGGAGCAGGCTAAAAAGGAACATCATCGGCCGGCGCGGATTCGGACCCTGCTGACGCGGGAGCCTGATCTTCAACGGCGGCATCCTGGCCCCGCATCTGCCCTTTTGAATCCAGCATTTGCATGTTTGACGCAACAATCTCCGTAGTGGACCGCTTCACTCCGTCTTTGTCTTCCCATGACCGTGTCTGAATTCGGCCTTCAATGAATATCAATTTCCCCTTGGAAAGATAATTGCTGCAGATTTCGGCCAATTTACCGTAGGTCACTATCCTGTGCCATTCTGTTCTCTGAAGCTTTTCTCCGTTCTTATCTTTCCACTGAAGATCTGTTGCCAAACGAAAATTGACCACCATGGTACCGTCAGGTGTGTATCTTACCTCAGGATCTGCCCCAAGCCTACCTATTAATAATGCCTTATTAACCATTATTATCCCCTCCTTTCTCTTTCTTGTAAAATGCTAATTAAGTTTGTCCGTGTGCCAAAAGAGTTTGTCACTGATAAATTGCATGTCGGCTATACATTGAATTTTACAGTCACACCCATTTAAAATGCAAATAGCCGCTGTAATACGGAAATAACTTTTAGTTGGGTTTCTGAATCAATTGTGCCAATGTTTTTTATAAGTCTCATTTTGTCTATTGTTCGTATCTGATCTAAAACGATATACCCTTTTTTTTTCTTGAAATTGCATTTTATTCTTGTGGGATAATCTTTCCCGGCTGTCGTTATCGGGGCAACGATAACGGTACGGATATGTCGGTTCATTTCGTCCGGAGAAATAATCAAACAAGGTCGCGTTTTCTGAATTTCAGAACCAACAGTTGGATCAAGATTTGTCAAATACACATCAAATCGATTTACTGCCATTGCCATTCCTCATCATCCCAAGAATGTGAAATATTATCTTTTCCGGTTATCAATACATCATCACGGTTTTGGGCCATGGCTTTGAAAGCATTATCCCAACCTGATCTTGGATTTGAGATCGGACGAATGATGATGCGGGTTTTATCTACCTCCATCTCAACGTCATCTTTAATTCCAGTTTGATCGAGCAATGGCTTTGGAATACGGATTCCCTGAGAATTACCTATTTTTACAATATGTGCTCTCATTTTTTTACCTCCCTGCCAAGAAGTGACCACATTGTAATTACATTTATCTTTAAAGTCAAGGCTTTAATTGCTTTTGCAAAAATGCCAAAGGAGTTTGTCAGTGATTATTTTTATGCGACTTGAATGACAAACTCTTTTAGCGATTTGAATTCGTCTAACTCGATGATTTTACGTACCACTCACTGACAAACTTATTTGGCTTTTCACATCTCTGTAAAATGCCAAAAGAGTATGTCTGTGTGCTAAAAGAGTTTTTCACGGACAAAATGCATTTCGGCTATACATTAGATTTTACGATCACACAACATAAATAATTGACCTGTATTATTTGCTCTGACCTATACTTAACTTGACAGTCAATTCCCAATTAAGTCTTGTCTTGATTACCTCTAACACTTATCAATGAATCTTATTTGACCAAGATTTAGGCCGTTCTTTATTGGAAGCGAGATTTGCAGCTGATGCGTTTGAGTAGCAGCTTTCATTCGGTAGTGTGTAGCAATGATCAAAGAAAAAATGAAATGCGCGGGTTGTTTCTGTCACTGCAAAGAGTGGGGATCGTTCTTTATTAAAGGTTGATGATTTGCGTTAGAAAGAGAGTGTGACCACTAGTTCAGGGGTACATCTAAAAAGTATAGTTCTTTATATCAGGTACATACGAAAAACTCTTATGTTATTAAGGGATACAAAGTGATTTCCTCGTATAAAGGCAATTTTTCCATATGCCTCTCAGTATTGGGATAATATAAGAAACCCGATCCGGTTGAAGTTTACTTTTCATCATATTCCGCAGATGCAAGCTTAATGCAAAGTGTAAGCACCCCCATTGCTTTTTCCACTTCCCCGACTGGTGGTCGCGTCGGCGCAATTCTTATATTGGAGTTATTTGGATCTTTTCCAAACGGGAAGGTGGCTCCCGCGGGGGTTATGGCCACACCGGCCTCTTTGACAAGCTCTACGACTCTCTTCGCCACAGGTCTGGCCGTATCAAGACTTACGAAATAGCCTCCTAGAGGATTCATCCATGTCGATAGACCTGTTCCGCCTAAATCTTTTTCCAGCACACGCCTTACTGCATCGAATTTCGGCTTCAGGAACTGTGCATGATCGCGCATTATACCTTCAATTCCGCCTTTGTACTGGATTAAAAATTTCACATGCCGATACTGCTCCACTTTATTGGGCCCGATAAATTGGGTGGACAGCAATTTGGAAATGTATTCGATATTCACCTCGCTCGCGCCCATAAATCCGAGACCAGCACCGGAAAATGTAATTTTTGAAGTGGAACCGAAGAGTATAACCCGTTCGGGATTCCCGGCTTCTTTGCATGCCGTAAGTAGGTTCAATGGTTTTACGGGGTTATCTGCCATGTGATGCACGACATAGGCGTCGTCTGCGAAAATGGTAAAATCCCTGGCTTTTGTCTTCATGGAAGCAAGCCTTTTAATGGTTTCATCCGATGCAGTTTCACCGGTGGGATTGCTGTACGTCGGTACAAAGAGTATCCCCTTGACCGCGGGATCAGAAGCCGTGATGTGCTCAATTTCATCCATATCCGGTCCGTGCCCAGTCATTTTTACGGTGATCATTTTAAATCCCATTGCCTCGAGTAGAAGGAAGTGCCGATCGTATCCTGGAACCGTTACAATAATTTTGGGCGGGTTATAATTGCACCAGGGTCTTTTGCTATCCTTCATGCCCTTTATAAGCGCCCACATGAGAGTGTTGGAGAGCATTTTCAAACTGGCATTATTTCCTACAATTATCTCTTCGGCGTTTACACCGAGCACCTTTGAAAAAAGCTCACACGCTTCGGGTAAGCCCTTCACTCCGCCCGGATAATTTCTGATGTCATACCCACTCGGAGTTTTGATATCAGTTTCATCGACGATAGTAAGCAGTGGATTCGAGAGGTCGAAATTTTCGTCAGCTGGCTGGCCCCGTTCCATATTCAAGTTCAAACCGAGAGTTTTGAGAGTTAGATATTCTCTCTGAAGTAGAGTTAATTTCATTGCGATCTTTTTTGAATTCTCCTGCATTCTTTCTTGCCCGATGAATTATATCATTGTTTATATTGATCCATAATAACCCGAAAGGCGTTACAAGTGCCGCATAAGACGCTGGCGAAAATCGTCCCGCTTCTGTAAAAACTATTAAAATATCATTTTTTGATCCGTTATGCTGTTCTTATCACGGTGTCTTATACGGATCGGCATAAACCCTCTCAAAAAAATCTAAAAGCATATCTATATTCTTGAGTACTATGGGAGGAAATCTACACTGTCCTATGTGGTATGTCAAATGTGGAGGAAGAAGCAAATGCTTAATCAGTTACTTCGCATTTCCCGTTAGCTGAAACGAC
Source organism: Syntrophales bacterium (assembly GCA_049521775.1). GTDB lineage: Bacteria > Desulfobacterota > Syntrophia > Syntrophales > UBA2185 > Fen-1135. The sequence continues at coordinate 3,644 of JBEKOL010000022.1, read as the reverse complement.
GCCCAGTAATAAGGATGGGGGTATTGCTTCTTAGTCTCCAACTGAGCTGTTCTTAAGGCTTCACGCTTATCAGTTCTCTCCAGTTCCTTGTAGAAGCGCGTCATGAGTTGAGACGTGGCAAGGTCATCCACCTTCCAGAGGCTGGCTACTATGGAACTGCACCCGGCGTAGAGGAACCCCCGAGTGAGGCCGACCAAGTCATCACCGTTCGCAATTCTGCTCAGTCCTGTTTCACAGGCGCTCAGGGTAACAAGATCCGCATCCAGATGAAGTGAATAAAGTTTGTCTGCCGTGAGCATGCCGTTGTATTGAGAATCCGAAGCCAGTAGAAGCGCTGATTTCAAGGGAGCATCGGGATTAAACTGGCCGTGGGTGGCAAAGTGAATATAACTATAGCTGTTGCCGTACTTTCGCAGAGCGCTTTCAGTCGCATCTTTTCTCAGGAATACCCGGGATTCGGGATTTATATTGGCAACTTCCATTGCCTCCTTCTGAGCGTACTCCAGATCATACCTAGGATCACCGAGATCCGGGTTGCCAAAGATTAGGATACCACCCGACTTCACCACTTTCTTCTCGCGCAGGTACTTTATGGTGCTGGAACTAGGCATTATACGGATACTGTAACGATCGATAAGATAGCCCTTGCCGTCATGGAGGGCGTTCATGGGCAGGTAGTGCAATGCTCCGTGAGGAACGATAATGATGGAATGTTTATTAAGGACGCTTTCCAGGGGCTCAAAGAGACGCTTATAAAGTTTCTTTGAGAAATCAATAAACCTGGTTGAATTCGGCGTTTCAATGAGTTTTCTGAAATCATGTATATCTTCCGCTAAGCCGTTGCTGTCCAATTTAACCGTCTGCAGCTTGCCGTCAGAAAGGATGAAGGCATACATATCTTCCTCATTGTAATAGTACTCAACCAGAGCTTCCTGCGACGGTATGTAGGATTGAATTTCAGCAAGCGGCTGTGAGGTGACGACGACGAGGGAGGCCAGTTCTGGCGCCATGGTTTTGAGATCGTCTCTCACCTTGAGCTGGATGCTTCGGGTGTTGTTCTTATCGATAGAGATATCCCGTATGATCGACTCCGACTCGACTAAATCATTTCTAGCGAGTACTTTTATGATCTCCTTTTCGTTATTTCCTTTAACGGCAAAATCCTTCTTTGATGCAAGGAGATCAACAAGAGCTCTCGATTTAGCACGCTCCACGTATTCAAATGCTTTCTCATACTGACTATCTTTGTATACGACGCGGATGAGGTTGTGATAGAGGGCTTGCTTGTCACCGACGAAACCGATCTTGCTCGCCTCGGTGTTGATGCTTGCCCTTTGCTGTTCAACCACATCAACGGCTTTTGTATAAAAGTTGATGGCCTCCTTGGAATTACCTTCCTTTTCGGCGATCCTGCCGCGATCGAAGAGGATATTCCAATAAATTTCTCCCAGATTGCCGATATATGTATATCGTAAAAGATTATCGTAGCCTTCTTTGGCCTCCGGTATCCTGCCGACTTCAAAAAAACTCTTGTTCTTCATAAATTCAAACGGGATCTTCTGAGACATAAAAGCATCCCAACCCGTTATCGCCTTTACAACGGTACCGGAGTCCTCGTATTTGTAGGAAAGAACATCGATCGCTTCCCGATATTTATGCAGTGTAATGTATATTCTTGCCAGAGCAATGTTCCGCTCATCTTTTAGTGGGCCTCTGTGTCCGCGTAAAACGGTCTCAAGATTACCTATTACCTTTTCCGCTTCTTCATTCATTCCTAAAAGACCATATGACATGCCGAGAACTTCTAAAGTCTGCACTTTCTCCCATTGCAGCAGGTCTTGATTAACTACGAGTGCATAATCGGACTCGGCGGCTTTTCTGGCTTCCTCATACTTACCTAACTCTATGTATGCAGCTGCTTTCATTCTCAAGGGAAGCGCTGCATAATTCCAATGGTCTGCTATATATTCCCCTGCCTCAACTTTCAATTGTGCCGCATTAACGCAGGGGAAAATGTTTTGATAATTTTTTAATCCTGCGTATGCTTGGCAGAGATATACTAATTCCGAAAAAGGCATTTTTGAAAAATTCATATCAGGCGGTTCAAACTCTTTTACAACCTCTGTATAATTTCCTCTCTGAGTTAAACCTAAACCTCTGCTATGAAACATTGAACCGCAACCGGAAATGGCCGTGGCGAACAGTGATAAAGCAAAATAAAAAAGTATTCTCTTCCTCAGTATCACGAAAAAATCCCTTCTCTCCGATGAGTATTTAATTATCGATAAATATATTGATTACAGGACTCCCGGAGGCATCCATATTGCTCTGTGAATTAAGTAAACTGACCACAGAATCTCCCTTCATCACGCAGGCCAGGCCCATCATAAAAACAGATGCCCGAAATGTTTTTTCTATATCATAATTATTGGGGAAACAATATCAATGATAGCGAATTGAAACATTGCATATTCGTTGGGGTTGATGATTTGTGGATAAACAAGGAAAACAGTTGGATTCTATACGAACAAAAAATAAGCTGTCGAGCCTTCGCATGTTTCAACCTGTAGACAACGGGTTAATCGAGTGGGAAGATGATCAGAGGTAGATTATAATTGTCTTTGGAAACGTCACAGGACAAAAACAATCCTTTCCCCCGCTATCGGCTTAACTTCGATCCGGCGATCCGGTTCAGGCTGACACCTGATTCCGATGCCTGAATGGCAAGATTTCTGTGAACTTCGGGAGGAACACGCACCATGAATTTACCGCTGTATCTCTTACAGGCAATAGGTTGGGGTATCTCTTCGCCAGTTTGCCTCATATCCCTGATAACATTCTCGACAATTTCACGGATACCCTTCAGCGCCGATTCTGGTGTTTTGCCTAGCCAGCTCAAGCTGGGAAATTCAGTACATAAGCCTACATATTCCTGATCATCTTCAGACCAGGTTACACGATAGGTATAACGATCATTCTTCAGTGGCATGTTCAACCTCCAGCTTCTCAATAGCCAACAGTACCTGCTTTACTTGGTATGCTTTAGCTTTTCCCTTATGATTTTGAATATTGATCCGCGGATCTCCTTTCCATAGAGTTTTGTATACATGGTGACTTCCATCTTTGTATCGCACTTTACCGAAATAATAATTACAGACCTTGCTCAAGTCAGCGAATCGAACGTCCACAGGATTATTTTTCATCTGTACAAGAATATCTTCGATTCTAGCCATGTTCAATATAGTATCAATATTGATATTTATGTCAAGCCGTTTTTTATTGGGTGGTCACTATTACGCAATGGAGTCTACGATTTTACTAAAACATGTCCGTTATTGACTTCTGGATGAAACACGCTGGTTTTGATGGCAAGATGTACCGTGCCGGTAAGCTTTAACCCTTTAATAGAACCCCAAAGGCCTCCACGTTTCTATTGGTTATGTTGAATGATCCTATTTTTCGTGAAGGACGTCCATCCACTGTTCAGTAGTGGGCAGCTTCCAGAATGAGGATTACCGGTTAACCTTCCCCCGACTTGATGGACACACCTAATAATTTGTATTATGGGACAGGAGGTGTTCATGATCATGGGGGAGAAACATCGTCACTTCAGCAGGGAGTTCAAAAGAGATGCGGTGCAAATG
>JBEKOL010000021.1:0-63157 GCA_049521775.1 Syntrophales bacterium | reverse complement strand
ATCTCTTATAGATGGTTCCAAAAGAACTACGGACGGAGCGTTAAGGTGAAGGCCCCCGGAATATTCATCGCCATGTTGCGCCGCAAGGCTGAAAGCGCCGGCGGAGCATTTGTGGATCTGGACACCCGGGACCTGAAACTGTCGCAATACGACCACCCGACCGGGACATTCACGAAGAAGCCACTAAACCAGAGATGGCACGTCCTGGGAGACGGCAGCGGCATAGTTCAAAGAGACATATATTCGTCGTTCCTCGCATACTGCGTTGAGGACAACCGGCACCATCCATCCCATATCAATGAGATGTGGGCAGATCAGGAACCTGTGCTGCGACAGTCGGGATGGTACCGTAAAGAACCTGCGAGCGGAGACGCGAAAGCGTTTCCCCCGGTACATCCGGCAGAGCGGGTCGGCTGTCGAAGAAGTCCTGCCAGCGGTCATAGCCCGGATGCTGTAGCGGCAACGCGAGAGCCGGGAGACCCCGCTGGATTCGACTTCAGAACCCCCTGCCTTTAGGCATGGGGAGGTTCAGAGCCTCTTAAGGATTTGAGGATTCCCTGTTTTGCAGTCAAATTGAAGAAGAACCAGATTTATTATTCATAGGTATTGATTAGGGAGTATGCGATGATTCAAAGCATGACCGGCTATGGCAGAATCGAGTCTATCCAAAATGGCAGAAAGTATTCGGTGGAAATGAAATCTCTCAACCATCGTTATCTCGAGATTTCTCTTCGGCTGCCTGCCATCCTTTCTCCTTTGGAACTGGACATCAAGAAAAGAATTAGCAGTAAATTTACCCGCGGGAGGATAGAGGCAATTATAAGGATGGATTCCGAATGCAGTTCCGTCATCGAAAGCAGATATGAGTTGAATCTCCCGCTCATCCGTAATTATTATGAGTTGCTTACACAATTACGAGAGGAGTTTAAGCTTGAAGAGGAGATTACATTGAGCATGATGACCGGATTTAGAGATGCTTTCACGCAGAAGGAACCCGGTCTGGATCTATCTGCAACCTGGGAGGAGTTAGGAACGGTGCTCGATACGGCAATGACTGCCTTGATAGACATGAGAGAGAAGGAAGGGAAAAATGTCTGTGATGACTTAGTGCTGAGAGTAGGTCTGATCATAAAATCACTTGATTCAATCACGTTACGGGCGCCCAAGGTTGTTTCAGAGTATCAAGAAAGACTTGGTGAGCGAGTGAAGGAGCTTGTTGGAGGGATCGCACTTGATGAACTACGATTGCAACAAGAGGTAGCCATTATGGCTGAAAAGTGCGATATTAGCGAGGAGATTGTCCGTTTGAATAGTCACATCGAACAGTTTCGTGATCTCTTAGAGAGTCGTGATGCTGTCGGGCGGAACATGGATTTCCTGATTCAGGAGATGATAAGAGAGGTAAATACTATAGGCTCCAAGAGTAGCGATGCGGAGATATCGCGTAAGGTAATTGACATCAAAAGTGAGCTTTCCAGAATAAGAGAGCAGGTACAAAACATTGAGTAAGGGCGATTCGCAGAAACCCGAAGGCTTGTATATAGTAGTTTCAGCGCCTTCAGGTACCGGCAAGACTTCGATTCTGAGAGAGGTCTTGAGGATGTGCCCGAATTTGCTGTTCTCCGTTTCGTACACCACAAGGCCGCGTCGTCCCGGCGAGAAAGATGGAAAGGACTATTATTTTATTAGCGAGGAGGCGTTTAAAGATAAACTGGACCGGGGAGAATTTGCTGAGTGGGAAGAGAATTACGGCTACCGCTACGGGACATCGTCGGAAACGATAAAGGAATTCTTGCAGAAAGGATTCGATCTGGTATTGGACATTGACTGGCGAGGAGCAAAGACGTTGAAAAAGAATTACCCGGGGGGGGTATTTATTTTTGTCCTTCCACCGTCAATAGGTGAATTGGAGAGGAGGCTGCGTGGGAGGGGGGTTGAAAGCAAACAAGACGTGGATAAACGATTGGCGAAGGCTTTAGATGAAATCAGGGAAATTATATGGTATGATTATTTCGTCTTTAATGATCATCTTGAGACTGCAGTTGACACTCTGAGATCGATATATGTGGCAGAAAAGAGTAAGCGGGAAAGATTAGCATATAAGATAAAGGAATTTTTTGTATTGTGAGGAGGTTGGTGGAAATATGGCAAGGATAACTGTAGAAGATTCGCTGAAGGCAGCAAAAAACAGATTTGCTCTGGTTGTATTAACTGCAAAGAGGTCCAGGCAATTACTGAAAGGCTCTAAACCTCTGACGGATATCAAGAATAACAGGGAAATCGTAGCTTCCTTGAGGGAAATAGCCGCAGGGAAAGTGACATACGCCAATCCCGACTATTTACAAGGCATCAAAATCGACTACAAACCCATATTGGATGATACGGAATTTGTTGATGATGAGGAATACCTTGAATAAGAATCCAAGGGAGATGCTCATCTTTGCCCTTGATGTCGGGAAGGGTATTGAAGAAGCAATGACGTGGGTCAAACGTCTTAGGGATCATTTGGAAATATTTAAGATCGGGAAAGAATCCTATACACGTTATGGTCCTTGCATCGTTCAGAAAATCAAAGAAAGCGGCAAGAAAGTATTTCTGGATCTGAAGTTTCATGACATTCCTAATACAGTTGCCGGAGCCGCTGTCGGGGCTGTTGAACAGGGCGTTTATATGTTCAATGTCCATGCCCTCGGCGGACGAGTGATGATGGAGAAAACCGTCGCCGCTGTCAGCAGGGCCGCGCAAGAAACTGCCCTGCCTCCTCCCACAATCCTTGCTGTTACTGTGCTGACGAGTCTTAATGATAATGATCTTAAGCAAATGGGATTTAACTGTTCTGCAAGCGAGCTTACGCTTCGTCTGGCAAGACTGGCAAAGGATTCCGGCGTTTCCGGTGTAGTAGCCTCAGCCCGTGATATTGCCAATATTCGCAGGGCTTGTGGAAATGATTTTGTCATTGTAACACCTGGTATGAGAGAGGCAATGTCGGCAAATGATGATCAGAAGAGAATATCAACAGCGAGGGATGCCATAGAGGCGGGAGCTGACTATGTAGTTGTCGGGAGACCCATCAGACAAGCCGCAGATCCGGTTCAAAAGATCGAAGAGATTGTATCCGAAATTACTGAGGGTCTTGCAATGCGACAAAGAGTAGTATAGGTTCAATATACTTATCGTCCATTAGCTCATTGTCATATTCAGTTTCCATTATAATTATGTCAGCGATATTGATGGAGTGAGGGCGTGCAGGTAATCTTTGGTATTAATCCCCTATTAGAGGATCTCAAGAGTCAAACCGGGAGGGTAAGCAAAATTATTGTAGCCCAGGGGAGGGGGGGAGAGGCCTTCCAAAAAGTCCTGAATCTGGCGAAGCAAAAAGGAATTCAGGTAGAATTCAGAGAGAGAAGCTACTTAGACAAAAAAGCAGGTCAGGGATCTCATCAGGGTATTGTCGGCTTTTGTGAGCCCTTTGTGTATGCAAGTGTGGATGATGTTATTGCAAATCGTCATCCTGATTTTAAATATAATTTGATTCTCGTTCTTGATGGTATTGCGGATCCACAAAATCTGGGCACACTGATAAGAACAGCTCATTGTTGCGGTGCTAATGGAGTTATTATACCCGCGAATCGTTCTGCATCGGTAACAGGAACTGTGATAAAAGCATCAGCCGGAGCTGCCAACCATACATCCATAGCCAGGGTGGTTAACCTGTCCAATACTATTGACTATTTGAAGGACCGGGGGTTCTGGATATACGGTACTGACCCTGTATCAGGCAAAGATTTCGGTTCTTTTGATTATGATGGGAACATCGGCCTCGTGCTGGGTAGCGAGGGGACGGGCATGAGGCCGCTCGTCAGAAAAAAATGTGATTTTCTTCTCTCGATTCCCACAATAGGCAAAATAGACTCACTTAATGTTTCGGTAGCGGCGGGGATTATCCTATATGAGATATTAAGAACGTTTGGAAAAGTCTGAGTGTTTGGAAGGGGTTTTCGATTATGGCAGAATTCTTATGGGAAGCGGCGACAAAAAAAGGTGAATTAAAAAAAGGAGAAATGGCCGCCACTGATGAGGGTGTGGTTAGAGGGCACCTTCGCCGTCAGGGTTTCAAATCAATCACCGTAAAGAAAAAGCCAAAGGACCTGGCCGAATATTTTAAGTTTGGCAAGCAGAAGGTCAAAGAAAAGGAAGTAGTAGTCTTTGCTCGAATATTTTCGACGATGATCAACGCCGGACTACCCCTTATCCAGTGTCTCGATTTGCTGTCCCAACAGGAAAAGAACAAGACCTTTGCTAAAATCATTACATCTGTAAAAGAAGATATTGAAGGTGGAGCGACTTTGCACGAAGCTTTGGGAAAGTTCCCCAAGGTCTTCGATGATCTTTTTATCAATCTCGTGGCTGCTGGAGAGAGTGGCGGTACCCTCGACGTTATTCTTAACCGCCTTTCGGCTTACATGGAAAAGGCGATGAAATTGAAAAGCAAGGTCAAGGGCGCTATGACTTATCCTGCCAGTGTGCTTGTCATCTCCATAGCTGTCGTTGCCCTTCTGTTGCTCAAAGTTATTCCCGTATTTCAGAAAATGTTCGAGGGCATGGGCGGTCAGCTGCCGGCGCCCACGCAATTTCTTATCAACGCCAGCGAGTTTATGCAAAGTTATTTTATTTTTATGATCGTTGGTATTGCCCTGGTCATATATGTCTTTAGAAGATATTACCGTACGGAAAAAGGGGAACTAATTGTTGATGCCTTGACGTTAAAGGCGCCTGTGTTCGGCCCGTTATTGAACAAGGTTGCGGTGGCGAAATTCACAAGAACCCTTGCAACCATGTTAGGTAGCGGTGTTCCTATTCTTGAGGGACTGAGTATCGTCAGCAAAACTGCTGGAAACAAGATCGTTGAGAATGCTATAATAAAAACAAGGCAGAGTATCAGCGAGGGGAGAACGATCGCTGAACCCCTTTCGGAAACCGGCATATTCCCTCCCATGGTGGTTCAGATGATCGCTGTTGGTGAAGCTACAGGCGCCCTCGATTTGATGCTTGCCAAAATTGCGGATTTTTACGATGATGAAGTGGATGCGGCTGTGGATGCCATGACATCGCTTCTGGAACCTGTCATGATGGTTTTTCTTGGAGGAGTTGTCGGAGGTATGATCATTTGCATGTACCTCCCGATCTTCAAGATGGCTTCTGTAGTCGGTGGCGGTTAGGAATGTCAATGCCTTGGCAAGCTACAGGCGATTTATACTGATATTTTCATTATCCCCGTCTCACGAGGGAAGATAATGGTCGGGATGGCGCGATTTGAACGCGCGACTCCTGCGTCCCGAACGCAGTGCCCTACCGGACTGGGCCACATCCCGACATGATGTAACAATATATTTGGAAGATATATAATTAAACTCTAAATGTCCACATTATTTTTTGCAATACACCTAATCGGTGAAAATAGCCCATGATCATATACGATCTGAGATGTGAAAAGGGTCATAAATTTGAAGGATGGTTCAATGACAGAAGTTCATTTGAAAAACAACAGATGCAAAAGCTGATAATTTGTCCCGCTTGTGGAAGTTCTGACGTAGGAATGGTTCCCTCTACAATTTCCATTATGGGTAAGGACATAAAGGCATCTAACAGGAGGGATGCTGAAGGTTCATCCTTGCCGAAGGCTTTAAGACTGTTTCAGGAATACCTCGACAAGAATTTCGAAGATGTCGGCAAAAAGTTCACTGAAGTGGCCTTGAGGATTCATCGTGGTGAGGAAGAAGGACGGAATATCAAAGGGGTCACTACCGAGAACGAAGAAGAAACCCTAAGGGAGGAAGGAGTCCATTTCCTCAAAATTCCTGTGCCCAAGTTTGACAGCTGAAAGATCGAGAACCTTTTGACGATCACCGGTAGGAAGCTGGAAACCAGTTTTACTATGGGCGGCTTTGTCGAACGTTTCGAGATAAAGCGTGCAAATGCCGGGAGGATTCTGGCACACAAGAAATATATGCAACAGTAACGAAGGATGAAGCGCGAATTAATTCTTTGGACCGTCACGGAGCCGTCATCTCTTACGTTTTGAATTCCGCCATATCTATCCATTTTTTATCAGTAATTTCATCATGAAAAGAATGCATAAGAGCATCATAGAAAGTATCGGAAATACGCCCCTCGTGGAAATCCGTAAGCTTAATCCTAGCAGGAAGGTTAGAATATATGCGAAACTCGAATATTTTAACCCAGGAGGCTCCGTAAAAGACAGGATAGCCCTTTATATGGTAAATGAAGCCGAAAAGAGGGGGGAATTATCGGGCGATAAGGTCATCCTCGAAGCCACGAGCGGCAATACGGGGATAGGTCTGGCACTCGTGGCTGCTGCCAAGGGATACAGATTATGCCTGGCTATGTCTGAATCTGCCAGTGAGGAAAGAAAGAGAATCCTTAAGGCCATGGGAGCTGAGCTATACTTGACTCCGGCAAGCCTCGGTACAGACGGCGCCATCGAAGTGGCGTATAATATGATGCTCAAGGACCCTGGAAAATATTTTGGCACCGACCAATTTAATAATGCCGATAATACGCTAGCTCATTATCACGGTACTGGTGAAGAAATCTGGCAACAGACTGATGGGGCTGTGACGATGGTGGTGGCAACCTTGGGGACGACGGGCACTGCTATGGGAATTTCGAGGCGGCTCAAGGAATATAATCCTGACATCAAAATAGTAGGCGTTGAACCCTACCTGCAGCATAAAATTCAGGGTCTGAAAAATATGAAGGAATCTTACAGGCCGGGCATTTATGACAAGAACCGATTAGATGAGAAGATAAATATTCTTGACGAAGATGCATTTGAAACCTCACGAAGGTTGGCCGGGGAGGAAGGCCTCTTTGTAGGGATGAGTTCAGGCGCTGCCATGTATGTAGCTATGCAGAAGGCAAGAGAAATGGAAGAGGGACTCATTGTTGTGATTTTTCCTGACGGTGGAGAGCGGTATCTGAGTACGGAACTCTTTGCCGATAAGAAACAATCTACCCTACGCCTCTACAACACATCGACGAGAGAGAAGGAGTTTTTCAAACCAATCAATTCTGAAGAAATTCTGATGCATACGTGCGGGCCTACAGTTCATGAAGTCCCCCACGTCGGCAACTATCGGCGTTTTGTTGTCTCCGATCTGATCCTACGCTACCTCGAATTTAAAGGTTTTAAAGTCAGACACGTTATGAACGTAATTGATTTGAACGACAGATCCATTAAGGAAGCCGAGCGGGCCAACATGGACCTGGTTACGTATACAGAAAGATGCACAAACAAGTTCCTCAACGATATAAAAAAGTTGAATATCAAACAAGAGAAGGTCTATCCTCGGGCAAGTGAAAATGTCGAGGCCATGGTGAACCTAGTTGAAAAACTCGTGGAGAGAGGCCACGCCTATGAAAAATTAAGGTCCGTCTACTTTGACATATCAAAGATAAACGATTATGGCCGCCTGTCCAACATTGACCTGAAAAAAGTCAAACCCGGCAAGACCATTGAATCTGATGACTATGAAAAAGACAGCCCCGTGGATTTTACTCTCCTGAAAAGGTCTTCCCTAAACGAATTGAAGAGGGGGATATATTTCAAGACCCGTTGGGGAAACGTGAGACCCAGCTGGCATCTTGAGTGTGCAGCAATTTCACTAAAATATTTGGCAGACAATTTTGATATTCATGCGAGTGGAACCGACGTCATCTTCCCTCACTGTGAAAATGTCATGGCCATAGGGAGAGCTGCAACCGGCAAAAGGCTGGCTAACTATTGGATCAATACGGAACTGGTCATGGTGGATGGCAAAAAAATGTCTCGCTCTTTAAACAATGTCAAGACCATAGAGGATCTGGAGACAATGGGATACGGAGGCAGACAAATTAGGTTTTTTCTGCTGAGCACTCACTACCGTAAGCCCCTAAATTTTTCCACCGGCGCCTTAGAGACGGCAAAAAATACGGTCAAGAAGTTGGACAGATTTATTCAGCGCCTGATCCGTTATACCCCCGGTGGCGGATACCCCGACGCCGATCAGCTTGTTTATGACATCAAACAGAGATTCTCCGATGCCATGGATGATGATTTCAACATATCCGATACAATGGCCTCTCTTTTTGAATTTGTCGGGAAGGTCAGTATTCCACTTTCTCTCGGTCAGTTGAGTGACAGGGAAAGGGACAACGTGCTCGATATCCTAAAGAGGATCGATGCTGTTCTCGGGGTCATGAATTTTGAGGAAGAGACATTGAGCGAGGATGCGCTTAGGCTTCTGGAAGAGAGAGCGCGCGCGAGAAGAATCGGTAATTGGAAGGCTTCCGACGAAATCAGGAAGAAGCTTCTTGATATGGGGATTGAGATATCAGACACCGGCCACGGGGTGACATGGAGATTAAGATAGATGTTAGGGTTGCGTGAAGCACATGGAGTAAATATATTACCGAAATGATTTTTGCTTTCAATTGATTGCTGACCTTAATGAATGAAGAGATATGATGGATAAGGACATCAGAAAGTCAGCTATTGCAGGGACTTGGTATCCTGGCAGTCCCAAGGTTTTGCGGGCAGATATAGAGGACTTTCTTCTCAACGCACCTGATGTAATGATTGACGGCAGTATCAGAGGCCTTATCGTTCCCCACGCGGGATATATCTATTCAGGCCAGGTTGCCGCAATAGCTTATAAAATCGTAAAGAAAAAGACTTTTGATGCTGTCTTGGTTCTGGGCCCGAGCCACAGGGCATTTTTCCACGGTGTTTCCATATATAACAGAGGCGGATATGAAACCCCCTTAGGCGTTGTTCCTGTGGATGTGACCTTGGCAAATGATATAATGGCCCAAAGCGAAATGATATCCTACATACCGGCTGCTCATTCTCAGGAGCATTCACTCGAGATTCAACTCCCTTTTCTTCAAGTCGCACTCGGAGAATTTCGCTTTGTTCCACTTGTTATGGGGGATCAAGACCGTGAGACTTGCGAAAACCTGGCTGAGAGCATAGTCACTGTGATAAATGATAGGAATGTCTTGATCGTGGGAAGTACTGATCTCTCGCATTTTCATTCTTATGAGAAGGCTGTGAAGCTTGATTCGGCGGTGATAAAACGTGTAGAAAAGATGGATGGCAGGGGACTCTTGGAAGATTTGGAAAGAAACCTATGTGAGGCCTGTGGCGGAGGGCCGGCAGCTGTGACAATGATGGTTTCAGAAAAGCTAGGTGTAGATAGGGCGAAGTTGCTGAAATATGCCAATTCGGGAGATGTGACGGGAGATAGAAGTAGCGTTGTCGGTTATGCTTCCGCTATTTTTTATAAGGGCCGCGATTCCTAGATTCCAAGAAAGCTTCAGTTTCTGCACATGCAGTTCATCGTGCCTGAGATTCCTTATTTACACCCCCTTTCCGGAAAGCTATAATAAGTTTTTCCATGCAAGTTATCGAGATGTTTGGGAGGCATCATTATGGCGCTGACAGAACTGGACAAAAAGGCGCTTGTTGATATTGTAAGAAAAACAATAGAGGCCAGACTGACAGGCAGGTCTCTTCCGGAGCTTCATTTGTCCTCGGAAGTACTGAAAGAAAAAAAAGGAGCATTTGTAACCCTTAAAAAGCACAGTCATCTCAGGGGTTGTATCGGCTATATCGAGGCGAGAAAACCGCTTTACAAGACCGTGGGAGAAATGGCTCTGGCCGCCGCCTTCGATGATCCACGATTTTCTCCATTAAAACCCGAGGAGCTGAAGAACATCACTGTCGAGATATCCGTACTGAGCCCACTCGACGAGGTTAAGAACATTGATGAAATAGATGTGGGCATCCATGGGCTTTACATTACTAAAGGGTTTCATTCCGGCCTTTTGCTGCCGCAAGTAGCCACGGAATATGATTGGGATAGCTTGACATTTCTACAGGAAACCTGTTACAAAGCCGGCCTTCAACGGGATGCGTGGAAAGATAAGGATGCCAAAGTTTATAAATTTTCTGCTGAGGTCTTTGGCGAGCATGAGTTGGCGGTATAGAAAGCAGCCGCAAACCGGTACGGATGCTGACGGCAAGAAACATTCAAATGTGATGCTGCTTGCAACTCCACATTTCCGGCGAAAAAAGAAAAGATTGCATTGCACCCCTTGCTCCCTCCTGCAAGGCGGTAGCTTAGTGTGTTGAAGTATTCCAAAGATCTTTATAAATCAAGGGTTTGAAGGCATATTTCTTGAAAAAGATACTTTCTGTAAGGAAAACCTTATAACATATTGTCATTGTGGGCTTTTCCATGAGTCTTCAACACTTTTAGCTACTGACTTGTCCCTGCTGAGCGGGGGGAGTATTGAGTCGACTCCGGGCCCGATGGCTGAGGCTTGCATTTAAAGATGTCAAAGAGGCCAGGGATGCTTCGACGTGTGAAATGATGATATACAAGAAAGTTATTCTTTGTTAATTTTGAAATTACGGGTAGATATTTAATCTTCAATTAAATGAAGTTTGTGCAATGTATTCATCCACACTCAAAATCATATCTCCACAGTACTTTCTTATACATGCTGAGCCGATACGTAAATCTTTCGGCGCGACAATACAAAAATAATTGTTGACAAGTTTTAATAATAGAATTAACATTAGAGGCTTTTGTTTTTGGGATATTTTTGCCGCTCTTTTGTAAGATCTAAGAGAAGTTTCCGGTTCTGGTTAGTAAGTCGGCTGGCGTAGCTCAACAGGTAGAGCAGCTGATTTGTAATCAGCAGGTTGCGGGTTCGAGTCCCATCGCCAGCTCCAGCATTTGGTGATGTAACTGGAGGGGTACCCGAGTGGCCAAAGGGAGCAGACTGTAAATCTGCCGGCGAAGCCTACGGAGGTTCGAATCCTCCCCCCTCCATCAGAGAAATAAATTGGACAGGAATCTTTGCGGGATGGGCTTCATGGTGCACTTCAATATCTCTTAAGAGCGGGAATAGCTCAGGGGCTAGAGCGTCAGCCTTCCAAGCTGAGGGTCGCGGGTTCGAATCCCGTTTCCCGCTCCATTTTAAGTTTTTTATTGCTTAACTTTTTTTAAAGATATGTTTGGATGTGCTGATTATATGGGGTGCATGGAATAAGAACCTTTTGATGAATTCGTTAGCCCACGTAGCTCAGTCGGTAGAGCACATCCTTGGTAAGGATGAGGTCACCAGTTCAATCCTGGTCGTGGGCTCCATTACGGTAAAAGTAGGTTAATTATGAGAAATATTATTACCCTGGCCTGTACAGATTGTAAGCAGAGAAATTATACGACGACGAAGAATAAGCGAACCATGCAGAATCGACTTGAGTTGATGAAGTATTGCAAATTCTGTCGATCTCATAAGCTTCACAGGGAAACTAAGTAGATTTCCTCTATAAAGGAATATGCAGCACAATGAACAGGCCAGTAGCTCTAATGGATAGAGCGCCGGACTCCAAATCCGGATGCTGGGGGTTCAAGTCCCTCCTGGCCTGCCATTTTATTTCAACGAAATTTGGCTTATATAGGAGTGACGCGAAGAGAAGATATGGTCAAACTGACAGTGTGCGACTGAAACGGGGCGAACAACCTGAGCTTTGATCTTAAGGGATTGCACGGATGAATAAGGTAAAAATAATTGCTGAAAAAGTAATACGGTTTTTAAAAGAAGCAAAGATTGAATTGAGAAAGGTGACGTGGCCGACTCCCAGGCAGACCCTTGCTTCCACCTCGGTGGTGATAATTGTTGTGATAATTGTATCCATGTTTCTAGGTATCGTGGATGTTGGTTTGGCTAAGGCAATAAGGATGGTTTTGGGTTAGAGTCTATGGCGTTCAAGTGGTATGTCGTTCATACGTATTCCGGCTTTGAGAACAGGGTAAAAACTTCTCTGCAGGAAAGAATTGAAGCAGCAGGAATGCAGGAGCACTTTTCGGACATCCTTATTCCGGAAGAAGATATCGTAGAACTGGTGTCAGGAGAGAAGAAAACGTCGAAAAGGAAGTTTTTCCCAGGGTATATCCTCGTCAGGATGGAGATGAATGACGAAACGTGGCACCTTGTCAAAGGGACAGCGAAAGTGACGGGGTTTATTGGGGGTAAGGAGAAACCATCGCCAATCCCTGATAAGGATGTGGATAACCTCAAGACCAGGATAAATGAAGGAACTTTAAAACCAAAACCGAAATTCAGGTTTGAGGTCGGCGATCACGTAAGGATAATTGATGGTCCATTTACGAACTTTGACGGTGTCGTCGATGAGGTTAAACCGGAGAAGGGAAAGTTAAGGGTCATCGTCAGCATATTTGGCAGGTCAACGCCGGTTGAGCTGGATTTTATCCAGGTTGTTCAGCATTCATAACGGGATAGGTTACCAAAAACAAGACAATTAGGGTGGTCATAATGGCAAAAAAAGTTATAGCGAATATAAAGCTTCAGATTAAGGCAGGCAAAGCAACTCCATCTCCCCCAATCGGGCCTGCCCTAGGGCAGCACGGTGTCAATATCATGGAGTTTTGCAAGGCATACAATGCCATGACACAAAACCAGGAAGGTACGGTGATTCCCGTCGTTATCACGGTATATGCCGACCGATCATTCACCTTTGTGACCAAGACTCCGCCGGCATCTGTGCTTCTCAAACAGGCTGCCAAGATTGCGAAGGGTTCGGGAGATCCGAGGAGAGAGAAAGTTGGTACTGTGACACATGGGCAGATCAGGGAGATCGCCGTCTCAAAATATAATGACCTCAATGCTGTCGATATAGAAGGGGCAATCAGGATCATAGAGGGAACAGCACGGTCAATGGGAATTGAAATAACAGGATAATGTGAAGAAACCCGCAATCTGTGTGGGCGTGTAAAGGTGAACATTTTCCGTTGCGGGAAACCCAACCCCGTAAATGGCAATATCAATGACAGAGGTTTTGACATGGTTAAGAGAGGCAAGACTTACGCAGAAGCGAAAAAAAAGGTCGAGGCAGGGAAGCGATATACCTTAAGAGAGTCTGTACAATTGGTAGTTGGTACGGCGAGAGCAAAGTTTGATGAAACCGTCGATGCGGCCATCCGGTTGGGAGTAAGTCCACAACACGCTGATCAGATGGTCAGAGGCAGTGTTGTCTTGCCGAATGGATTAGGCAAGTCAGTCAAGGTGCTCGTCTTTGCGAAAGGAGAAAAGGAGAAAGAGGCCCTCGATGCTGGTGCCGATATCGTCGGTTCGGATGATGTCATAGAAAAAATTAAGGGAGGGTGGCTCGATTTTGACAGGGTAATTGCCACACCCGATATGATGGGCAATGTTGGGAAGCTTGGGAAGATTTTAGGTCCCCGAGGATTAATGCCTAATCCAAAGGTGGGTACAGTAACCTTTGACGTGGCGAAGGCTGTCAATGAACTAAAATCTGGTAAAGTTGAATTTCGCGTAGAAAAAACAGGCATAGTGCATAGTCCGGTCGGAAAGGTATCTTTTGGAGCGGATAAGTTAACGGAGAATATTAGTGCCCTATTGGAGGCGATTATCAAGCTGAAACCGGCATCGAGTAAGGGAACTTACCTCAAAGGAATATCGTTGTCTACCACGATGGGGCCGGGGATAAAAGTTGATCCCTTGGATGTGAGGAATATTTGAAATGAGTGCGGGCATAATTATATGCCTGTAGACTTGGCGAACTTGCAATAAACTAAGAAGGGTTTTGTGAAAATGGCGGTCTTGCAAAAGGGATACACGGGATATGGCCTTTTTACAATGCCGTCGGATTCGATGATGCAATAATAGAAGTCCGAGACAGCAGGTACAGGGGTTTAAACGAGTTAAATCGGCCTGCCGAGACCAGTGGATGGTTTTGTAGCAACTTGATTAATGTACATAATGTTTAGGAACTCCCCTGTATGATGAACAGTTCTCTGACTTTCGATGACATTTTTGTTTTGCAAGAGGTAGAGTTTTACAAATTTAATGTAGTGAAAGGAGGTTAAAGATTGGATCGGAGAACTAAAGAAACGGTCGTAGCTGAGCTTCATGAAAAACTTAAAGATACCAAATTGGCTGTTCTTGCCGGTTATAGTGGCATGAATGTTGAGAAATTGACTGTCTTGAGAAATACTTTACGCAAGTCAGGCACTGAACTGCGGGTCGTCAAGAACACGCTGCTCGGAATTGCCTCGGAGAATACCGATTTTAGCGGGCTGAAAGAGTATTTCAAAGGACCATTGGCTATCCTCTTGAATCGCGGGGATGTGGTCCGGCCGACAAAGGTATTAGTCGAATTTGCGAAGAAGAACGCCGAGTTAGAAATAAGAGTCGGCATGCTAAATGGCAAGGTATTGAGTAAGGATCAGCTCAGCGCTCTGTCAGAATTGCCGGGCAGAGAAGTCCTTCTCGGAAAACTCCTTTCCGTTATGGTAGGAGTCCAAACTTCGTTGGTTAATGTATTGAGCGGGGTGCCGAGAAGCTTTATTTGCGCGCTTGACGCTTATCGTGCAAAAAAACAATCAGGAAACTAAAATATACAGGAGAGGATAAGAAAGATGGCCAGTAATATTACAAAAGATGATGTCATAAAATTTATTGAAGGAATGACGGTTCTTGAACTTTCTGAGTTAGTGAAGGAACTGGAAGGAAAATTCGGTGTATCCGCTGCCGCACCCATGGCAGTTGCTCAAGTTTCTGCAGGGCCGGAACAGGCAGCGCAGGCAGAGGAAAAAACAGAATTTCTTGCTATGCTGACCGGATTTGGCGATCAAAAAATTCAGGTGATCAAGGTTGTCAGGGCCCTTACCGGTCTCGGGCTTAAAGAAGCCAAAGACTTGGTAGATGGCGTGCCAAAGCCAATTAAGGACGGTGTTTCGAAAGAGGAAGCAGCAGATATAAAGAAGAAGATAGAAGAAGTCGGAGGCACCGTAGAAATTAAGTAGCAGTCAAACAAAATAGAAGAATTGTTGTTGGGAGATTTTGCAATCCAAGGGAACCGTTAAGTGATGGCACCTCTTCTTAAAGAGAGAGGCTTCCCGCTTCATAGGCCACGGCTTCCATTTCGGAAGTCTTATGTAGTCCTCGACGGGCAGAACCGAGCCAACCCATCGGTTGTTGAAACTATATGTTTCTGATGCTTTTTACGGCTTCAATTTTACGGCGCTTCCTGAAAGCACCAACCCCATATTGAAATTTTAAAGAGGACGTTAACCCAAACGGGTTAAATATATGAACCAAATGGATATAGAAATGTCAAGTAAAAGGAAAAGCCGCTATATCCCCTTTCTGAAAGAAGGGGTCTTGCGGCAATATTTTGATAACACAAAAGGATAATATGAGCGAGTTTAGAAAGAATTTTGGCCGTATAAGAAAAATCTTAGAAATACCAAATCTGATTGATATTCAGAAGAAGTCCTATGAGAAATTTCTTCAGAAGGAAGTGACCCCGTTGGAACGGGGGAGCTTTGGACTTCAGGGTGCATTCAAGAGCGTCTTCCCAATCTCCGACTTTAGCGGGAAATGTTCGCTGGAATTTGTAAGTTACAAGATCGGAGACGTCAGATATGACGTGAAAGAATGCATCCAAAAAGGCATGACCTATGCCGCCCCTTTGAAGATTGTGGTGAGGTTGGTTGTTTTCGATGCTGACCGCACCTCCGGGCATAAAACAATCCGGGACATAAAGGAGCAGGAGATATACTTCGGAGAAATTCCATTGATGACGGATAATGGCACCTTCATCATGAATGGCACGGAAAGGGTCATCGTCAGCCAGCTTCATAGATCGCCGGGTATATTCTTTGATCACGATAAAGGGAAAACCCTCGCCAGTGGGAAGCTGATTTATTCAGCGAGGATCATACCTATCAGAGGATCTTGGCTGGATTTTGAATTCGATTCAAAAGATCTTCTCTATGTGAGGATCGACAGGCGAAGAAAGATGCCTGTGACGATTCTATTTAAGGCTATGGCAAACTCTACGGAATTCCTCCTCAGTTATTTTTATAATATCGAGAAGGTATTTATAGACCGTAATAAGTTTTATATGGTTGTGGATGAATCCCTCATAGGTGAGAAGGCGCCCGAAGATATAAAGGAGCCTGGATCCGGCGAAGTTGTTATCAAGAAGATGCGGAAGTTTACCAAAGCCCATATCAAGAGACTGACTGAGCTGAAGATCAAACGGATACAGATTAAGGACTCAGACATAGTTGGGAAAATTCTTGCCTCAGATGTAATGGACCCCAACACCGGTGAAGTATTGTTGCGGTGTAATGAAGAGTTAACACTCGATGGCCTGGAGCTGGTCAGCGAGAAAGGAGTTCAGGAGCTTAAGTTTATTTACATAGACGAGGAAAGGTCCAATGCTTCAATTAAAGATACTCTACTCATCGATAAGATTGAGAATGAGGAAGAGGCAATAATCGAGATATACAGAAGGTTGAGGCCGAGTAACCCGCCTACACCGGAGACGGCACATAAGTTTTTCAACAGCCTCTTTTTTGATCCTGCAAGTTACGACCTCTCGGACGTGGGAAGGGCCAAGATGAATTACAAGCTTCGCCTGGATGTTCCGATAGACGTGACAGTTCTTCGCAATGAGGATATCCTTGCCGCTGTCAAATACCTGATTGACCTGAAAAATGGTGCTGGTGACTGTAGTGTTGACGATATTGATCACCTGGGAAACCGTAGAATCCGGTCGGTGGGCGAACTGATCGAAAATCAGTATCGCATAGGGTTGGTTAGAATAGAGAGGGCCATCAAGGAGAGAATGAGCCTTCAGGACATTGAAACCATGATGCCTCACGAGCTTATCAACGCCAAACCTGTTTCTGCCGTTGTGAATGAGTTTCTAGGAAGCAGCCAACTCTCGCAGTTCATGGATCAGACTAATCCTCTCTCGGAGATTACCCACAAGAGAAGGCTTTCCGCCCTTGGTCCAGGTGGTCTCACCCGTGAAAGGGCAGGGTTTGAGGTCAGGGATGTTCATCCTACCCATTATGGTCGCATCTGTCCTGTGGAAACGCCGGAAGGCCCCAATATAGGTCTCATTGTCTCCCTCAGCACGTATGCACGGGTCAATCCATACGGTTTTATAGAAACACCTTACAGAGTAGTTAATAACGGAAGGGTTCTTGACGAAGTTCGCTACCTGACAGCCATTGAAGAGGAAAAGCACATTATCGCACCGGCAGACAGTGCCCTTGACGGCAGAGGAAGGTTTGTCGGAGAACTGGTTTCTGCAAGAAAGGGGAGCGATTTCCTCTCTATTCCGCCGACCGAGATCAATTTGATGGATGTATCTCCAGATCAGCTCGTCAGTATTGCGGCAGCATCGATTCCGTTTCTTGAGCATGATGATGCCAACCGGGCGCTCATGGGTTCCAATATGCAACGACAGGCAGTTCCTCTTCTAAGACCCGAAGTTCCCATAGTGGGTACGGGCATGGAGGCTATTGTTGCTAGGGACTCAGGCGCAGTTGTTGTGGCGAAGCGCTCTGGATTGGTTGAGCAGGTGGATGCTTCAAGGATTGTGCTCAAGTGCGACGGGGACGGACAGGATGAACTTGATACAGGCGTTGATATCTATAACCTTGCAAAGTATCAGCGCTCAAACCAGGATACCTGCTTTAACCAGAAGCCCATCGTAAGTAAGGGAAATTGGGTCAACAAGGGTGATATCATTGCTGATGGCCCCGCCACCGATTCCGGGGAGCTTGCATTAGGGCGAAACGTCATGGTCGCTTTCATGTCATGGGGGGGATATAACTATGAAGATTCGATATTGGTAAGCGAAAGACTCATAAAAGATGATATCTACACATCGATTCATATTGAAGAATTCGAAACAATGGCGAGAGATACGAAGCTGGGTAAGGAAGAGATCACAAGAGATATTCCTAACGTGGGAGAGGAGGCCCTCAGGAACCTTGACGAAAGCGGCATTGTCAGGATGGGCGAATTTGTGAAATCAGGGGATATTCTTGTCGGGAAGATCACCCCGAAGGGAGAGACTCAGTTATCTGCGGAGGAAAAACTACTCAGGGCGATATTTGGTGAAAAGGCAAGCGACGTTCGAGACACATCTCTCCGAGTTCCTCCCGGCGTTGACGGTACAGTAATAGATGCCAAAGTATTTACAAGAAAAGGTTCTGAAAGGGACCACAGAACACAATCGATCGAAGATGAAGCCATGAGGGAGTTGTTTAAAGACCGGGATGACGAGATCAGAATAATCACGGATAGCGTCAGAAACAATATTGCCAGCATGCTCGTCGGAAAAACTTCCGCCTCAAAGCTGGTCGATCCAAAGAAGAAGAAGATGTTATTGAAAAAAGGAGAGTCAATCGAAGCAGAAGCTCTGGAAAAAATACCGTTTGGCCTGTGGAAGGAAATTTCTCTTGTCCGCGATGAGGCAACAGAGGAAAAAATAGGCACTTTGATTGCAAATTATGAGAGAAAAAAGGAGATCATTGAGGCATTCTTTGAGGAGAAAATCAGCAAGCTAAAGGCGGGTGACGAACTTCCCCCAGGAGTGATCAAAATGGTCAAAGTTTATATCGCCATCAAGAGGGGACTGTCCGTAGGCGATAAGATGGCCGGAAGGCACGGTAATAAAGGGGTATTGTCGAGGATTCTCCCGGAAGAAGATATGCCTTACTTTAAGGATGGAACACCTGTTGACATCATTTTGAATCCTTTAGGGGTTCCTTCACGCATGAATGTCGGACAGATCCTTGAGACTCATTTAGGCTGGGCCGCAAAGGGGTTGGGTGAGAAGATCAATGCCATGCTGGAAAAGCATCACAGTACCGATCGGTTGAAAAAGGAATTACGAAGCATTTATTCCTCGCCTGATTTTGATCGTTTCATCGACGGTATCTCTGAGGACAAGCTCAGAGAATTCATAAGTAAACTAAAAAGGGGTATTCTGGTTTCTACCCCAGTTTTCGATGGTGCGGAAGAAAGCGAAATCAGGGATATGCTGAAGAGAGTAGGCCTTCCTGAAAACGGACAGACTATTCTTTTTGACGGTAAGACTGGTGACCCTTTTGATCAGGAGGTCACGGTAGGCATGATTTATATGCTGAAGCTACATCATCTTGTCGATGATAAAATTCATGCAAGATCCATAGGGCCCTATTCCTTGGTGACTCAACAGCCCCTTGGCGGAAAAGCACAATTTGGTGGTCAGAGGCTCGGTGAAATGGAGGTATGGGCCATGGAAGCCTATGGTGCTGCCTACTCACTGCAGGAGTTCCTTACGGTTAAGTCCGATGATGTGGCAGGCCGAACGAGGATATACGAAGCTATCGTGAAGGGTGAGCATACCTTTGAACCGGGGCTTCCAGAATCATTCAATGTTCTTGTCAAGGAACTGCAGAGTCTTTGCCTTGATGTGGATTTGATTGAAGAAGAGTGAGAACATGAAGCATGTTCTTGTTTTCGAGAGCATTTAGAATTTAGGGTGTACATTTGATAACCCTCCAAAAATCAGGAGATGTATATAGTGGAAGACATTTTTAGTTATTTTGAAAAACCGAAGGATCCCATTAGGTTTAGCGCAATCAAAATGGCACTTGCTTCGCCGGAGAAGATACTTTCATGGTCCCATGGCGAGGTCAAGAAACCTGAGACGATTAATTACAGGACGTTCAAGCCGGAAAGAGATGGACTGTTTTGCGCGAAAATATTCGGCCCCGTAAAAGATTACGAGTGTCTCTGTGGACGCTATAAGCGGATGAAATATCGCGGTGTTGTATGTGAGAAATGCGGTGTGGAGGTTATCCAATCAAAAGTCCGCAGAGAAAGGATGGGCCACATTACCTTGGCGACACCAGTGGCTCACATATGGTTTTTGAAGAGTCTTCCGAGCCGGATAGGAAATGTCCTCGATTTGAGCCTCAAGGAACTTGAGAAGGTTCTTTATTTTGAGTCCTGGATAGTGCTGGACCCAAAGAACACCCCCCTGAAGAAAAAGGAACTCCTGTCTGAGGAAGAGCTAAGTGAATTACGAGATCAGTATGGCGAAGATGCTTTTGAAGTTGGGATTGGAGCTGAGGCCGTTAGAAAACTTCTCAACGAAATCGACCTGATAAAAATCGATGAAGAATTGCGGGAAGAACTAAGATCGACCGTTTCTGATACGAAGAAGAAGAAGCTTGTAAAGAGGTTAAAAGTAATCGAGTCCCTGAAAAAATCCAAGACAAACAGACCTGAATGGATGATTCTCACGGTGTTACCTGTCATCCCTCCGGACCTGCGACCGTTGGTGCCACTGGATGGAGGCCGTTTCGCGACATCAGACCTCAACGATCTTTACAGGCGGGTAATCAATAGAAATAACCGTTTGAAGCGCCTGCAGGAATTAAACGCGCCGGAGATCATAGTCAGGAACGAAAAGAGAATGCTCCAGGAGGCAGTTGACGTCCTCTTCGATAACGGCAGAAGGGGCAGGGCTATCACTGGTTCCAATAAGAGACCTCTCAGATCCCTGTCCGACATGCTGAAGGGGAAACAGGGCAGGTTCAGGCAGAATCTGCTTGGCAAAAGGGTTGATTACTCAGGACGATCTGTCATTACAGTGGGGCCTGATCTTCGGCTTCATCAATGCGGTCTTCCCAAGAAGATGGCGCTGGAGCTTTTTAAACCATTTGTCTATAACCGCCTCGAGGAGAAGGGTTATGTAACCACCGTGAAAAGCGCTAAAAAGATGGTGGAAAGAGAAACTGCCGAGGTGTGGGATGCACTGGATGAAGTGGTTCGCGAATATCCAGTTATGCTAAACAGAGCTCCTACCCTGCACAGGCTTGGCATTCAGGCCTTTGAGCCGGTCCTGATTGAAGGGAAAGCGATACAGCTCCATCCCCTGGTCTGCACGGCATTTAACGCCGATTTTGATGGGGACCAGATGGCCGTCCACGTTCCTCTGTCCATTGAGGCTCAGACAGAGGCCAGAGTCCTGATGATGTCGACGAATAATATACTTTCTCCAGCCAATGGGAAGCCGATTATCAACCCCAGTCAGGATATCGTGCTCGGGATTTATTACCTGACACGAGCCAGGCCTAACGTCAAAGGTGAGGGGATGATTTTTTCAGATCCCGAAGAAGTCCGCAGGGCCCTCGATGCAGATGCCGTTCGCCTCCACGCAAAGGTGCGAGTTCGTATCGACGGTGAAATGAAGGATACAACCGTCGGCAGGGTTATTCTTTATGATATTATTCCTCAAGATATTTCTTTCGATGTCATCAATAAATTGATGAATAAGAAGGAGCTGGCGAATCTTATTGATAATTGTTACCGGTTGTGTGGCGCGAAGACGGCAGTCTTGCTGGCCGATCAACTTAAGGATTTAGGATTTAAATATGCCACATCTTCGGGGTCATCTATTGCAATCCATAATATGGTCATCCCAGAGAACAAGAAAGATATAGTAGCTTTGGCTGATAAGGAAGTTCTGAAAGTGCAGAATCAGTATATGGACGGTCTTATTACGGACGGTGAGCGCTACAACAAGGTCATCGATATCTGGGCACAGGCGACAGAAAAGATTGCCGCTGAGATGTTAAGCGGCATCGAGGCAGAAGAAAATGAGGCACTTGCCGGGACGAAGAAACGGGGAGACAGTATTAATCCCATCTACATGATGGCCGATTCTGGTGCGAGAGGCAGTGCTGTTCAGATCAGGCAACTTGCGGGGATGAGGGGTCTGATGGCCAAGCCATCAGGGGAAATCATCGAAACACCGATTACTGCAAATTTCCGAGAAGGCCTTACTGTTCTTCAATATTTTATATCCACCCATGGTGCAAGGAAAGGCCTGGCCGACACGGCCCTGAAAACAGCCAATTCCGGATATCTAACCAGACGACTTGTCGATGTGGCCCAAGATTGCATCATAAGTGAAAATGATTGCAATACCATTGATGGAATTTATGTTTCAGCCCTAATGGAAGGTGGGGAGATTATAGAAGCGGCCGGAGAAAGAGTTCTCGGCAGAGTTGCTCTTGAAGAAATAAAGGACCCCTTTACCGGCGAAATCCTCGTACATGCCAATGAGGGAATCGATGAAGCCCTGGCAGAGAAAATTGATAAGGCCGGCATAGAAAGGGTAAATATAAGATCTGTTCTGACATGCAAATCAAAGCAAGGCGTCTGCGCCATGTGCTATGGGAGAGACTTGGCTCATGGTCATCTCGTCAATATAGGTGAGGCCGTAGGTATTATTGCAGCTCAGTCCATCGGTGAACCTGGAACCCAGCTCACAATGCGCACATTTCACATCGGCGGTACTGCAAAGTTTGAGGAACATTCCACCCTTGAAGCAAGGCATGACGGCACCGTGAAGTACATGAGCCTCAATACTGTTAAGGGTCATGGGAAGGATATTGTCGTCATGAACAGAAACGGAGAAGTTCACGTCCTTGACGAACAGGCCAGAAGCCGCGGGAAATACCCAGTCCCGTATGGAGCCCATCTCAAAGTCAAGAATGGCAGCGTTGTGAAGACGGGGGACCTGCTTGCGGAATGGGATCCTTTTTCCATACCGATACTTGCCGAGGTTGACGGGACTGTAAAGTATGGCGACATATTGGAAGGAAAGACAATGCAGGAACAGGTCGATGAAGTAACCGGTCTTTCAAGAAAGGTTATAGTCGAATATAAGGGCGCCAACTTACGTACGCGGGTTTCCATCAAAGACGAGAAAGGCAAGACTGTCAAGATCCCCGGTACAAATTCCGTAGCAAGATATCTCCTGCCTGTGGGTGCAAATATTGTGGTTTCCGAAGGGGATAAGATCAAAGCAGGCGACATAGTTGCCAAGATCCCCAGAGAAACGACAAAAACTAAGGATATCACAGGAGGCCTTCCAAGAGTAGCTGAGCTTTTTGAGGCTCGAAAGCCTAGGGAATTCGCCGTTATAAGTGAGATTGACGGTACGGTGTCATACGGCAAAGATGCAAAGGGAAAAAGGAAAGTAATTATCACCCCGGATGTGGGAGAAGACAAGGAATATCTCATTCCTAAAGGAAAACACGTCAGCGTTCAGGAAGGCGACAGGATTCAAGCCGGTGAAGCGCTGATGGATGGCGTACACAATCCCCATGATCTTCTTGCGATCAAAGGCGAAAAAGCGTTGGCCCGGTACCTCGTGGATGAGGTGCAGGAGGTGTACAGACTTCAGGGAGTGAAGATCAATGACAAGCACATGGAGATAATTGTGCGCCAGATGCTGCGCAGGGTGAAAGTGAAAGACCCCGGCGACACGTCATTCATCGCTGATGAGCAGGTCGAAAGACATCGTTTCCAAGAAGAAAACGAGCGAATTGTTAGTAAGGGCGGGAAGCCCGCTATCGGGGAACCGATGCTTCTGGGCATTACCAAGGCATCTCTAAGCACGCAGAGTTTCATATCTGCTGCCTCCTTTCAGGAGACAACACGTGTCCTGACGGAAGCAAGCCTTGCTGGAAAGATAGACTATTTAAGGGGTCTCAAGGAGAACGTAATAATGGGGCGACTGATTCCCGCAGGAACCGGTCTTCCTATGTACAGGAAGCTGGGCATAAAGGTGGCGAATGATGAAAGCTCAGTCGAGCTGGAAAGTCAGGAGACGGATGAAAAGTTAATTGAAAAAGATGTTGACATAAAGGCCGCAAATTGATAGAAAATCATCTTTTATGCACGAATTGGTATAAGTTAAGAAAATTTTAGGAGGAATAATGCCGACGCTGAATCAATTGGTTCGCAAGGGAAGGACAAAAATACAAAAGAAGACGTCAACACCTGCTCTGGCCGGTTCACCGCAGAGACGCGGTGTTTGCGTTCGCGTGTATACCTCCACACCCAAGAAACCAAATTCTGCTTTGAGAAAGGTCGCAAGGGTTCGTCTCGCCAGCGGTTATGAGGTGACATCTTATATACCGGGAGTAGGCCACAACCTTCAAGAGCACTCCGTTGTCTTGGTTAGAGGTGGCAGGGTTAAAGATCTTCCCGGTGTACGGTATCACATCATCAGAGGCACGCTGGATGCCGTCGGAGTTCAGGACAGAAAGCAGGGAAGATCAAAATACGGGGCCAAGAAGCCGAGCTAAGTGAGAATAGGTCATGCCGAGAAGAAGAGAAATTGCAAAAAGAGAAGTAATACCGGATCCAAAGTACAATAATAAACTTGTTGCGAGATTTATTAATTGCCTGTTTAGGAGAGGAAAGAAAAGCATTGCAGAATCAATGTTCTACGGGGCGTTTGATATTATTGAAAAGAGAACGAAAGAGCAGCCTGTGGAAGTTTTTGAAAAGGCCGTAAGTAACGTCAAACCGCTGATAGAAGTAAAATCACGACGTGTCGGAGGATCTACGTATCAGGTGCCAACCGAAGTTATGCCGGAGAGAAGAGTTGCTCTGGCAATTCGCTGGTTAATTCTTCATGCAAAAGAACGTGCCGAAAAAACCATGAAAGAAAAGCTTGCCGCCGAATTGATCGATGCCGCTAACAACAGAGGCGCTTCCGTCAAGAAAAGAGAAAGCGTTCATAAAATGGCAGAGGCGAATAAGGCATTTGCCCACTACCGGTTTTAGCTTTGCTTGAAGGTTTGGGTGAATATTAAGTGGCACGCATTGTTCCTTTACAAAGTCTTCGCAATATCGGCATTATGGCACACATTGATGCCGGTAAGACGACAACAACCGAGCGCATCCTTTATTATACTCACGGCTCGTACAAGATGGGTGAGGTCGATGAAGGAACGGCCACCATGGATTGGATGGAGCAGGAGCAGGAGCGGGGTATAACAATCACGTCCGCGGCTACTACATGCACATGGAGCAACCACCGCATAAACCTCATCGATACGCCCGGCCATGTTGACTTCACAATAGAAGTGGAAAGATCTTTGAGAATTTTAGATGGTGCTGTTGCCCTTTTCTGCGCAGTAGGTGGCGTGGAACCACAGTCCGAGGTAGTTTGGGGTCAAGCGGACAAGTATCGCGTTCCGCGAGTCATCTTTGTTAATAAGATGGATAGGGTGGGGGCTGATTTTGCGAAGGTTGTTGCCGCAATCCGCGACAGGCTCGGGGCGCATCCGATACCCGTTCAGATGCCCATCGGCAGGGAAGAGTCTTTCCGGGGAGTAATCGATCTTGTACGTATGAAGGCGATCATATACGATGAATATTCCCTGGGGGCTAATTTCACCGTCAGCGAGATTCCGTCTGATCTTCTTGATTCCTCTCTTCAGGAGAGAGAGAAGCTCATAGAGTCTCTCTCCGATTACGATGAGAACTTGATGAGAAAATATCTCAATGAAGAAGCTCTTTCGCAAGCAGAAATAATAAGCGCTCTGAGGAAGGCCACGCTGTCCTTGAAAGCGACGCCGGTATTGTGCGGCTCTGCCTTCAGGAACAAAGGTGTCCAACCTCTTTTGGATGCAGTTATCGATTACCTTCCCTCTCCGCTGGATATGCCTCCGGTGGTCGGCAGGGGCATTAAGGGGGAGAAGATAGAAAGAATACCGGGCGATGATGAACCTTTCTCAGCGTTAGCCTTTAAAATTGTAACTGATCCCTACGTTGGCCAGTTGACCTATTTCAGGGTGTACTCCGGTGTGCTATCTGCCGGTTCTCATGTATGTAATGTGTCCAAGAGAAAAAAGGAACGAATAGGGCGCTTGCTAAAGATGCATGCCAATAAGCGGGAGGAGATCAAGGAAGTGCGCACCGGTGACATTGCGGCCGCTGTGGGTCTGAACCTGACGACTACCGGCGATACCCTTTGTGATACGGAGCATCCTCTCGTATTGGAGACTTTGGAGTTTCCCGATCCCGTTATTGCTATAGCCATCGAGCCAAAAACAAAGGCGGATGAGGAAAAACTGGATGCTGCTCTCAGAAAGATCACCCGTGAAGATCCATCCTTCAGGGTTAAGGTCGACAAAGACACAGGTCAGACTCTGATCTCGGGGATGGGAGAGTTGCATTTAGAAATTATCGTCGATCGGCTATCGAGAGAATTTGGCTTGGGCGCCAATATCGGTGATCCGCAAGTGGCTTACAAGGAGACTATCAGAAAGAGAATCAGATCTGAAGGCAGGTTCGTTAAACAATCCGGCGGCAGGGGACAGTACGGTCATGTGTGGCTGGAGATTGAACCGAATGAACCAGGTCGAGGATTTGAATTCAGGAATAAGATTGTCGGCGGGGTAATTCCCGGCGAGTATATCCCGGCAGTGGCAAGGGGCGTTTCTGAGGCAACGGAGGAGGGTGTTTTGGCAGGCTTCCCGGTGGTTGATGTCATTGTCAGTGCCGTGGATGGCTCTTTTCACGCCGTAGATTCTTCCGAGATGGCATTTAAGATAGCAGCGTCCATGGCATTCAAGAGCGGGGCGAGAAGGGCTCACCCCATCTTACTGGAGCCGACAATGTCTGTGGAAGTCATAGTTCCCAAAGAATATATGGGTGATGTTATTGGAAATCTGACTTCGAGACGGGGAAAGATCGTGAGCATAGAGTCAAGGCCTTCTTTAGAGGCAATTAATGCCGAGGTTCCTCTGGCAGAAATGTTCGGATATGCTACAGACCTTAGATCAAAAACTCAGGGAAGAGCTACTTTTACTATGCGTTTTCTTAATTACCATGCAGTATCAGAAAGTCAGGCAAAACTGGTTATTGATAGACTGAAGACAATCGATGAAGGATAAAAAGTATAGCGAATAAACGAACCATTTAAAGTTGAAGGAGGTAATGGATATGGCTAAGAAGAAATTTGAAAGGACGAAACCGCATGTGAATATTGGCACCATTGGGCACGTAGATCATGGCAAAACTACCCTGACGGCGGCAATTACAAAACACTTGCAGAAAAAAGGATTGGCCGAATTCAGACCCTTTGATTCCATAGACAATGCACCGGAGGAAAAAGAAAGGGGAGTTACCATTAACGTTGCACACGTGGAATATGAGACGGCGAAGAGACATTACGCCCACGTAGATTGCCCTGGCCACGCGGACTATATCAAGAACATGATATCAGGGGCCGCTCACATGGACGGAACGATCCTGGTGGTGGCTGCTTCAGATGGTCCCATGCCGCAGACAAGAGAGCATATCCTCCTCGCAAGACAGGTTCGGGTTCCCTATATCGTTGTCTATTTGAACAAGATCGACCTTGTAGATGACCCGGAACTTCTGGATCTCGTGGAACTTGAATTGAGAGAGCTTTTAACGCAGTACGAATTTCCCGGCGATGAGGTTCCCATTATCAGAGGGTCGGCCTTGAAGGCCCTGGAGACTGATGACCCGGATTCGGCTGATGCGAAGTCTATTTGGGAGTTAATGGATGCTGTCGATTCTTATATTCCTGAGCCCGCGCGTGACCTGGATAAGCCTTTCCTTATGCCTATTGGTGACGTGTTTTCCATATCAGGTCGGGGGACCGTGGTTACCGGCAGGGCGGAAAGAGGTATCATCAGAACGGGAGATGAAGTGGAAATAGTAGGTTTCAGACCCACGTTTAAGACGGTCTGTACAGGAGTGGAAATGTTTCGCAAGACCCTCGATGAGGGCAGGGCAGGTGATGACATCGGCGTTCTCCTTCGAGGCACCAAACGAGAAGAGGTCGAAAGGGGTCAGGTTGTGGCAAAACCGGGATCAATAACACCCCATACGAAATTTAAAGCGGCAGTCTATGTTCTGACCAAAGAGGAAGGTGGCAGGCATACGCCCTTCTTCCCCGGTTATCGTCCCCAGTTTTATTTCAGAACTACGGACGTTACGGGAATCTGTACGCTGCCTGAAGGTGTCGAGATGGTGATGCCTGGTGACAACATAGAAGTTGAAGTAGATTTAATCACCCCCATTGCCATGGAAGAACAGCTCAGGTTCGCCATCAGGGAAGGCGGCAGAACTGTAGGCGCCGGTGTTGTTAGCAAGATAATTGAGTAGAAGGCAAGCTATAGGTTGATATACTAATGAAAGATCAGAGAATAAGAATTCGCCTTAAGGCATATGATTATAAACTCCTTGATCGATCTGTCGAAGATATTGTTGAGACGGCAAAAAGGACGGGAGCCCGGGTGGCTGGACCCATACCTCTGCCCACGGAAATCAACAAATTTTGCGTCAATCGATCTCCTCACGTAGACAAGAAATCAAGAGAGCAATTTGAAATCAGGACACACAAGAGGCTCATTGACATAATTGAGCCGACACAATCTACTGTGGATGCGCTGATGAAATTGGACCTGTCTGCGGGTGTTGACGTTGAGATAAAATTATAAATCATACGCAAGATACTATCAAATCAGTATCTTTTTTGCCATGTGTGAAGGGCTGGGATGTCATTTATTTGAGATGATGGTGCCCTTGTGAAGAGTCGTATACTGAAGGAATCAGACATACGCAGAACTATTAGGCAGTTATAAAAGCTGATGCGCACATAAGCTTTTGGACTGCTCATGAATGTGCCAAACATTGTGGGAAGAACATGAAAAAATTGCTCATCGGCAGAAAATTAGGCATGACACAAATTTTTGCGGAAGACGGTGAATCTGTCCCGGTAACTGTCATCGAGGCGGAGCCATCTGTAGTCGTTCAGAAAAAGACCCAAACAGCTGATGGCTATGACGCGCTACAACTGGGTTACGGACGAGTTAAGCAGAAAAATGTGACGAAGGCCTTGCAGGGCCATCTTAATAAAGCAAACAAAGGGTTCTTCCGTAATCTGAGGGAATTCAGAACTGCTACGGATAGCTATGAACTCGGGCAGGAGCTGAAGGTCGATATGTTTAAGGTGGGAGATTATATAGATGTTGTAGGAACCTCAAAAGGCAAAGGGTTTGCCGGCGTTATTAAGAGACATGGCTTCAGTGGAGGTCGTGCGACGCACGGATCTATGTTTCATAGAGCGCCTGGATCTATTGGGGCGAGCGCGGAACCATCGCGGGTTCTAAAGGGGAAAAAGCTTCCGGGACAGATGGGGGATGTGAGAAAGACGATACAAAATTTATTGGTGATAGGTATAAGGCCGGAGCGGAATCTGATTTTGGTCAAAGGATCTATTCCGGGTTGCAAAAATAGCGTTGTCATTATCAAGCAATCTATTAAAATGGGTGGCTAAGCAGGATCTGGAGTAGATAAAATGCCAGTTGCCGGTGTATACGATATTGAGAATAACAGAGTCTCAGAGATCGATTTAAGCGATGCTGTCTTCGGTGCGGAAGTCAATGAAGCTGTGCTGCACGATGTTGTGAGAATGCAGATGGCAGGAAAAAGGTGCGGTACCGCGTCAACCAAGAGAAGGCAGGAAGTCAGAGGAGGAGGCAAGAAGCCCTGGCGCCAGAAGGGTACAGGCAGGGCGAGAGCCGGTACGATACGATCTCCTCTGTGGCGGGGTGGCGGGGTTGTGTTCGGTCCTCATCCGAGGAGTTACGCGTACAAAGTTCCGAAGAAAGTCAGAAAACTGGCCTTGACGTCTGCCCTGAGCATGAAAGTAAGGGAAGGAAAGATATTGATACTGAAAGATTTTCCCATGGACGATATTAAGACTAAAAAATTCAAGGAGGTTATTGATCGATTCGGTTTGAAAAAGGCCTTGCTCGTTTTGGACAAATCGAATCCCGTCCTGGAGAAATCGTCAAGAAATGTGGAGGGAATCAAATTGATTCGGTCGGAGGGGATTAATGTATATGACCTTCTGAACTACGATCACGTGGTTCTTTTTGAACCATCGGTGAAGATAATTGAAGGGGCGTTATTGTCGTAATGGATATATATCATACAATTAGAAAGGCGCTGATTACTGAAAAGAGCACTGCTGCGAAGGAAGAAAACAATAAGTATATCTTTGAAGTAGATCGAAGGGCAAATAAGATTGAGGTTGCCACGGCAGTGGAAAAGATCTTTAAAGTAAAGGTATTGGATGTTCATGTTATGAATATTGTCGGAAAGAAGAAGAGGGTTGGGAGAATTATGGGTGAAAAGCGTTCATGGAAAAAGGCAATAGTCACCCTTGCCCCCGGCAATCGTATTGAAATTCATGAAGGCGTGTAAACGGGAGAGAGATACAGTCGGATGGCTATAAGGAAATATAAACCAACATCGCCAGGGAGAAGATTCCAAACGTGCTCAGATTTTGACGAGATCACGCGAACTGTGCCTGAAAAAAGTTTGCTTATGCCTCTGCAACGTACGGGAGGACGAAATTGCTACGGAAGAATAACAATGAGGCACGTTGGAGGCGGTCATAAGAGGCGATACCGGGCAATTGATTTTAGACGAGACAAAATGGAAATCCCTGCCAGGGTAGCGGAACTGGAATACGATCCCAATCGGAGTTCACGAATTGCCTTGTTGTATTATCTCGATGGCGAGAAGAGGTATATTATCGCTCCATCAAAAATGGACATAGGCGATACTATCGTAAGCTCCGAAAGAGCCGATATCAAACCCGGAAACACTATGCCCATAAAAAACATACCACTCGGCTCCCTTATTCACAATGTGGAGCTGAAGGTTGGGCGTGGGGGCCAGCTGATCCGATCGGCGGGGACATACGGGCAGCTTATGGCCAAGGAAGAAGGTTATGCGCAAGTTAGACTCCCCTCTGGAGAGGTAAGAAAAATCTTGCTCGATTGCAAGGCGACCATAGGGCAGGTGGGCAATATTGATCACGAAAATATTAGCATCGGCAAAGCCGGCCGGTCAAGGTGGCTGGGAAGACGCCCCAAGGTGAGGGGCGTGGCCATGAATCCGGTCGATCATCCTATGGGCGGAGGTGAAGGTAAATCGTCTGGAGGAAGACATCCCTGCACACCATGGGGCGTCCCGACAAAAGGGCACAAGACGCGGAAAAACAAAAAGACTGATAAATACATTGTC
Source organism: Syntrophales bacterium (assembly GCA_049521775.1). Lineage (GTDB taxonomy): Bacteria > Desulfobacterota > Syntrophia > Syntrophales > UBA2185 > Fen-1135. The sequence continues at coordinate 32,302 of JBEKOL010000021.1, read as the reverse complement.
AAGAGAAGGGGTTAGAAGGTGGCGCGTTCAATTAAGAAGGGGGCATATATAAATGAGAAGCTCCTCGACAAGGTCAGAAAGGCTGAAGAATCGGGAAGCAAGAGTGTCATAAAGACTTGGTCTCGCCGGTCAACAGTTACTCCCGAATTGATAGGGCATACCTTTGCAGTTCATAACGGGAAGAAGTTTATTCCAATCTTTGTTACAGAAAACATGGTGGGACATAAACTCGGCGAATTTGCGCCGACGAGAACGTTTTTCAGCCATGCGGGTGATCGGAAAACGAAGGTACGCAGATAATAACTTAAGCTGAGATCGGCGGTTGGAGTTTAGAGATATGGAAGCAAGGGCAGTTGCCAAGTATATTCGCGTTTCTCCTCAGAAGGCTCGATTGGTGGTCGATTTAGTGAGGGGGAAAAAAATTGACGAGGCGAAGACGATACTGCAATTTACAAGGAAATATTCTGCAGGTATCATCAGTAAAGTTTTGAAATCCGCAGTTGCTAATGCGAAACAGAACCCTAACATCGATGAGAGCATCCTTTATGTGAAAGATATTTTTGTGGACCAGGGTCCTTCACTGAAAAGATGGAGAGCAAGGGCACAGGGGAGGGCGGCGTCCATAAAGAAGAGGATGAGTCACATAACGATTATTCTGGATGAAGAGTGAGAATTGAGGAGGTGAAATTTGGGGCAGAAGGTTAACCCAATCGGTTTCAGGCTGGGCGGTATAAAGACGTGGCGATCGCAGTGGTTTTCAGAGAAGAATTATTCAGAGCTGGTTCATGAAGATATCAATATTAGGAAATACCTGAAAAAGAAACTCTATCATGCTGGTATTTCAAGGATAGAGATAGAAAGGGCTGCCAGCAAGGCCAAGGTCAACATCTATGCGGCACGTCCGGGGATCATCATAGGCAAGAAAGGCTCCGAGATTGAGAAACTGAAGAAAGAGCTTGAGGGGGTTTCAAAAAGCGAGATTATCATAAACATACTCGAGGTGCGCAAGCCCGAAGTAGACGCGCAGCTCGTTGCTGAGAACGTAGCCCTTCAGCTGGAGCGACGTGTTGCCTTCAGGAGGGCCATGAAAAAATGTGTTACCTCTTCGCTTAAATTCGGTGCCAAGGGAATCAGAGTGAATTGTGCCGGCAGGCTTGGCGGAGCCGAAATGGCGAGGTCCGAATGGTACAGAGAAGGAAGGGTGCCCCTGCATACTCTGCGGGCTGATATCGACTGGGGATTTGCAGAAGCGCATACTGCCTATGGACTTATTGGCATAAAGGTATGGATATTCCACGGAGAGGTGCTTCCGAGCAAGAAGGGGGCAGATAAATAGATAGGTTAAATCCTAATGAAGATAATTTATTCAAGATTTAAGATGACTTTCTGAATTTTACACGCTTTTGATATTTCTTGGGAGTCAATATCTTGCTTAAAGGATATTATTTTTTGCTGTGACAACAGGGGTCGTTGAATTATGTTAATGCCAAAGAGGGTTAAGTACAGAAAAGTACAAAGGGGCCGCATGAGTGGTAAGGCAACCAGGGGAAGCGTAGTGACTTTTGGAGAGTATGGCCTTCAGGCTGCCGAATGTGGCTGGATAACATCCCGGCAAATTGAAGCTGCCCGTGTTGCCATGACCCGCCATGTCAAACGAGGGGGGAAAATCTGGATAAGAATATTTCCTCATAAGTCAGTAACGAAAAAACCGGCGGAAACCCGTATGGGAAAAGGAAAGGGAGCTCCTGAAGGGTGGGTCGCAGTTGTAAAACCTGGCGCTGTCCTTTATGAAATGGAGGGGGTTACGGAGGAAGTTGCCCGTGAAGCCTTCAGACTGGCTGCTCATAAGCTTCCGATTGCAACTAAGTTTCTATCAAGGGAGATAATTGGGTGAAGATTAAAGAAATAAGAGATATCGATACCGATGAATTGGAGCAAAAAAACAAGCAGCTTGTTGAGGAACTTTTCAAGCTTCGCTTGAGACACACGACGGGTCAGTTGGAATCTCCTGCTATGATGAGTTCTGTGCGGAAAAGTATTGCGCGTATTAGGACAGTGCTCAGGGAAAGGGAGGTTCAGAAGATATGAGGGAACGCGGCAACAAAAGAGTCATTCAGGGTGTAGTGGTCAGCAATAAGATGGACAAGACAATTGTAGTGCGTGCAGAAAGGCTGGTCAAGCATTCCGTGTTTCACAAGTATATGAGACGATATGTAAAGTATAAAGCCCACGACCAGGAAAATGTATGCAATATTGGTGATAGAGTACTCATAGTTGAGTCAAGGCCGTTGAGCAAGGAAAAGCGGTGGCGGATGCGTACAATAATTGAAAGGGCCAAATAACTGAAAGTCTACGGAAGAAATTCTGTTCGGGGATAAATGATTCCAGAGCAGGTATGGTGATATCATGATTCAGATGCAGACTATATTAAATGTGGCTGATAATTCAGGTGCCAAGAAGGTCGCATGTATTAAGGTTCTTGGTGGGTCGAAAAGAAGGTATGCCAGCGTTGGCGATGTGATTGTCGTTTCTATAAAGGAAGCCATTCCCAATTCGAAGGTCAAGAAAGGGGATGTCATGAAAGCCGTGGTCGTGCGTACCGCAAAAGAAGTACGGAGGCCCGACGGGTCTTATTTAAAGTTTGATGATAATTCTGCCGTCCTGATTACTAATCAAATGGAGCCCATCGGAACGAGGATTTTTGGCCCCGTCGCAAGGGAGTTACGGGCTAAGCAGTTTATGAAGATCATTTCACTGGCGCCCGAGGTCTTATAAAGGATTGGAGTGGGGTATAGGAAATGCAGGTCAAACGACTGAAAAAAGGCGATATGGTGAAAGTGATTACCGGAAAAGAAAAGGGGAAAACCGGGAAGGTTCTGAAGGTCATAAATGATAAAGACAAAGTGGTTGTCGAGAAGTTGAACATCGTCAAGAGACATAAGCGGCCCGATCAGAAAAGCAAGGGTGGGATCGTGGAAAAAGAAGGGCCGATCAATATCTCCAACGTCATGTTCCTGTGCAATAAGTGTGATGAAGGTGTCAGGGTCGGATACAAGCTCCTGGAAGATGGGACGAAAACACGAGTTTGTAAAAAATGTAACGATGTATTGGATACGTAGGTCAAGATAAAATGGCGAGACTGAGAGATTACTATATAAAAAAGGTCGTACCTTCTTTGGTTAAAGAGTTCAATTATAAGAACCGCATGCAGGTGCCGAAACTCGACAAGATAGTCGTGAATATGGGCGTCGGTGAAGCAATTCAGAATATAAAAGCGTTGGAAAACGCAGTCGCGGACCTCTCCATGATTGTGGGGCAGAAGCCCGTTATAACGAAAGCAAAGAAGTCGATAGCCACATTTAAGCTTCGCCAAGGCATGTCAATAGGATGCCGGGTTACACTAAGGGGAGACAGGATGTATGAGTTTTTTGATAGGCTTGTCAATGTTGCGCTTCCCAGAGTCCGTGATTTCAGGGGAATATCACCGAAATCTTTCGACGGTAGAGGGAATTTTGCCATTGGATTGAAGGAGCAGATAATCTTCCCGGAGATAGATTACGACAAAATTGATAAAATCAGAGGGATGAATATTGTAATTGCAACAACTGCCAAGACGGATGAAGAGGCGAGGCAACTTCTTAGATTCATGGGTTTACCATTTAGAAACTGATAAAGGGAACAGGAAAGATATCTGGAGGAATAGGTGTGGCAAAGAAGTCCTTGATTGCAAAAGCGAAAAGGAATCCAAAATTTTCAGTGAGGGTTTACAACCGTTGCCCCATATGCGGTAGGCCGAGAGCTTACTTCAGAAAATTCGACATGTGCAGAATCTGCCTGAGGAATCGTGCCTTGAAAGGTGAAATTCCCGGGCTCATTAAGTCTAGCTGGTAAGATATATTAAGGAGTGATGTTATGGGGATGACAGATCCTATCGCTGATATGTTAACAAGAATTCGTAATGCCAACAACGTACGATTCAAGAACGTGGACGTTCTCTTGTCCAGGATCAACCTCAATATCGCAAAAGTATTGAAAAAATCCGGGTATATTAGCGGCTACGATATTAAGAAAGATGCAAGCGGACATCAGATGTTGAGAATATACCTAAGATATGCCGACGCCAAAAGGTCGGTTCTTACGGGCATTCAAAGGGTCAGTAAGCCTGGAAGAAGGGTCTATGTAAGAAGTGAGAGGATACCAAAGGTATTGAACGGTTACGGTATTGCGATTCTCTCCACATCGAAGGGGATCTTAACAGATAAAGATGCAAGTGAGTCAAAACTGGGTGGAGAAGTGCTCTGCAATGTGTGGTAGATGTCTTCTTCGACATGGTCATTCAGTATCTGGAGATTTATTCAATGTCAAGAATCGGTAAGAAACCCGTTATAATTCCTCAAGGGGTGAAGATCAGTCGGGATAAATCAGCAGTCAAAGTTCAGGGCCCCAAAGGGATTCTGTCTATGGAAATACCCTATAGTGTCGAGGTAACCATAAATAATGGGACGATAGATGTGAAAACATCGTCTGAGACCAGAAAAGGGAAAGCCTATCACGGCCTTGTGAGGACACTGATAGCGAATATGGTAATGGGTGTTACTATTGGCTTTCAGAAGGGACTGGAACTCTCAGGTATCGGATACCGTGCCGAGAAGAATAATGACATTCTCAGATTGGTTCTAGGATTTTCCAGTCCTTTAGAATACAGGATTCCTAAGGGAATAGATGTAAAAATTGATAAACAGATTAATATTATGGTCAGTGGAATTGATAAGCAGCTCGTGGGAAGAGTTGCCGCTGAAATCAGAGATCTAAAGAAACCTGAACCCTATAAGGGAAAAGGGATAAGGTATGTTGGAGAAAAGGTTAGAAGAAAAGTGGGTAAGTCCGTCGGGGCCTGATGTAATGATTCGTCAATGCTTTGATAACATCGTTAACGGTGTGGTGATGAACGCATAAGGGGTAGAGAATTGGCATCGAAAAAAGTAGAAAAGATACGAATTAAACGTAAGAAGAGGGTGAGAGGAAAAATATTTGGCACGGAGACCAGGCCGCGTCTTTCTGTTTTTAGAAGTTCTAAACATATATATGTTCAGGCTATTGCAGACGATGTCGGACGGACGCTGGTTGAGGTTTCAACGCTGAGCAAGGAAATCAAGGGTACCCTTGATGGTGCAAAGAAGGTTGATGCAGCGAAGAAAGTGGGCAAGCTTGTTTCAACAAAATTGAAGGCGCTGGGTATAGAACATGCCGTTTTTGACAGAGGATGTTACCTGTATCACGGGCGTGTTGAAGCGCTTGCCGAGGGGGCAAGAGAGTCAGGGTTAAAATTCTAGGTTTTGGGTCTACATTACTCGAAGGGAATGGTTATTACTGAGGATATGGAAGAATTAGAACTTCTTGACAGAGTCATAGCAATTAACAGAACTGCCAAAGTCGTCAAGGGCGGGCGGAGGTTTCGGTTCAGCGCTATAGTCGTCGTTGGAGACGGACATGGATCTGTGGGTGCCGGTCTGGGAAAAGCCCACGAGGTTCCGGAGGCGATCAGAAAGGGCATGGAAAGGGCAAAGAAAAGCATGGTTAAGGTTGCCATTTCCAATAGGACGGTTCCCTACGAGGTTATTGGAAAGTATGGTGCAGGGAGGGTTCTCCTGAAGCCTGCTTCCGAAGGAACCGGCCTTATTGCAGGAGGGGCAGTGAGAGCGGTTCTTGAAGTTACGGGAGTCCATAACATACTGACAAAATGTTTAGGTTCACATAACCCACACAATCTGGTCAAGGCTACAATTGATGGTCTTTGTCAATTGAAGGACCCGGCGGAAATCTCGATCCTGAGAGGGAAAACTAGCGCTGATGGTTGATGATTTCATAAAAGGTCGTCGATCGCTACAAATGAAAGACCTCATATGAGCTTGTAATAATCAGTATGCGCGTTATAGAGGGACAAATTGTGGATAAGAAGCTCAAGATAACAATGGTGAAAAGCTATATAGGCAGGCCAGAGAAACAGCGGCAGATACTTCGCGGGATGGGACTGTGGAAATTGAACAAAACTGTCCTGCTTGAGGATACACCCGAGATTCGCGGCATGATTAATAAAGTGAGTCATCTGGTGCTTATGGAAGAACTAAAGGGGAACAAGGAATGAATTTGAGTTCATTGAAGCCGCCAGAGCGTTCAAGAAAAAAAAGGAAAAGAATCGGCCGCGGCGATGGATCAGGGCATGGCGGCACATCTACAAAGGGACATAAAGGTCAGAATGCACGCTCAGGAGGACGAGTCAGACCAGGCTTTGAGGGTGGACAGATGCCCCTTTCACGAAGATTACCGAAGAGAGGGTTTCGTAACCCTTTCCGTAGAAAAATTGTGACCATAAATATAGATCAATTGAAAAGATTTCCCGAGGGTTCTGTTATTGACAAAACTGCCCTTTTGGATGCCGGCCTGGTGAAGAAAATAGGGGATAGTATCAAAGTCTTGGGCAAGGGCAATATAGAGTATCCGATATCGGTGAAGGTTGATATGATAAGTCGCGGAGCCAAAGACAAGATTGAGGCTGCCGGAGGCTCAGTAGTAGAGGTTATCTGATTTGTTAGAAGGCTTAAAAAATATCGGAAAGATTCCGGAGCTTCAGAGAAGGATACTTTACTCGTTTCTGCTCTTAGCTGTTTACAGAATTGGTGCGCATGTGCCCACGCCCGGCATCGATACGGCAGCCTTAGCCGCTTATTTTGAACAGGCGAAGGGTTCATTACTTGGATTCTTTGACATGTTTGCAGGTGGAGCGCTTTCCAATCTTTCAGTTTTCGCCCTGGGCATCATGCCCTATATTAGCGCCTCAATTATTCTTCAACTCCTGACTATCGCAATTCCCCATCTGGAGAGACTCTCCAAGGAAGGTGAGGCGGGAAGGAGAAAAATTACCCAGTATACCCGTTACGGAACAGTGCTCTTAAGCCTCATACAGGGTTTCGGCATTTCCGTCGGATTGGAAAATATGGCCGGACCTACAGGGGTTTCCATTGTTTTGGAGCCCGGCTGGAGCTTTCGCCTTATGACGGTGATTACCCTGACTGCAGGCACGGCATTCATCATGTGGCTGGGGGAACAGATTACCGAGAAGGGCATAGGCAACGGCATATCGCTGATCATCTTTGCCGGTATTGTCTGCAGGGGCCCGGCAGCGATCTATCAGACGTTTCGACTGCTATCCGCCGGTGAAATGGGCATTTTCTTCATCATAATTCTCGTTGTTATGATGATTGCCGTCATAGGGGTTATCGTCTTTGTGGAGAGCGGCCAGAGGAGAATACCAGTGCAATATGCGAAGCGCGTTGTCGGGCGAAAGATGTACGGGGGGCAGACGACCCATCTTCCTCTGAAGGTGAATACTGCGGGCGTCATTCCTCCGATCTTTGCATCCTCGATCATTATGTTTCCGGCGACGATCGCTAACTTCATAGATCACCCATGGATGAAGCTGATCTCAGGCGCTTTGATCCCCGGAAAAATGGTTTATGAATTGATGTATGTCGTTTTCATCGTTTTCTTCTGTTATTTTTATACAGCTGTCGTATTCAATCCTGTGGACGTTTCGGACAATATGAAAAAATATGGCGGGTATGTCCCCGGCATAAGACCAGGCAAGAAAACAGCAGAATATATTGATGACGTCTTGTCTAAACTGACATTTGGTGGTGCTATATATGTATCAGCTGTTTGTGTCCTTCCCAGTATACTGATTAGTTATTTTAGTGTACCATTTTATTTTGGGGGTACAGCCCTTTTGATTGTGGTCGGTGTTGCACTTGACACTGCAGGCCAAATCGAAACCCATTTGCTGACGAAACAGTATGAGGGGTTCATGAAGAAGGGTCGCATTGCGAAACGGCGTTAATGACACCATATTCGGTAGCATGATTGTCCTGAAGTTGCCAGAAGAAATTGAAAAGATGAGGGCGAGCAACCACATCGTTGCTGAGATATTGAACAGGCTGAAGGAAAAGGTCAGACCTGGTGTAACAACCGGCGAGCTGGATATGTGTTCAGAGGAGCTTGTCCGTAAGAAGGGGGCGGTACCTGCATTTAAGGGTTATATGGGCTATCCTAATTCACTTTGCATATCGGTGAATTCGGAAGTCGTTCATGGAATACCGTCGAATAGAGTTTTAGACGCCGGGGATATCGTAAGCCTCGATTTCGGGGCATATTATAAGGGATACTATGGGGATGCTGCCATAACGGTAGCTGTCGGTGATGTTTCCAAAGAAGCGGCAAGGTTAATTCGCGTTACTGAACAGGGACTCTACGATGGTATCAGGGAGGCAAGAGCCGGAAACCGTCTCGGCGACATATCGGCAGCCGTTCAAATGCGGGTTGAGACTGCTGGTTTTTCTGTTGTGAGAGATTTTGTGGGCCATGGAATTGGAAAGAAACTTCACGAGGAACCACAGATACCCAATTATGGAATAAAAGGCAGAGGAATAGAATTAAAGACCGGCATGGTATTGGCTATTGAACCAATGGTCAATGAAGGTACATACAAGGTTAAAGTAACTGATAATGGTTGGACCGTTGTGACGGAGGATGGAAAATTATCGGCCCATTTTGAACATTCAATTGCGATAACCAAGAATGGTCCGGATATCCTGAGCAGGATGAATTAGAAAAGAAAGAACCAAGGGTTTTTTCAAGGTTATCGAATCATAGGTGCTGACGGCGCACGTGGCCGGAAGGCAGAATGGTCGCAGAGTGTGGCTCGTTTTTTTGCCAGGCAGTCCAATGCAATGGCGAGAGCCTCCAGTGTTCGGCCCCTCGGATCGTTTTGGAAGTTTAGTGATTTATTGGTATAGGTAGTTATGGCAAAAGAGGAACCAATTGAGGTTGAAGGTAAAGTAGTTGAAACTTTGCCAAATGCAATGTTCCGAGTTGAACTCGAAAATGGACACCGCGTCCTGGCTCATATTTCAGGAAAGATGCGCATGCATTTTATCAAAATACTGCCGGGTGATAAGGTCACTGTTGAGCTTTCACCCTACGATCTTACTCGGGGAAGGATTATATACCGGACGAAATGAACCGAAATGAATAGAGTGTATTTGCGGCATTGCGGTGTGCGATCGGTAGATCATTCGGCACGCATCGAGCTTCAGACCACTCTGTTAAGGAGCAAATATCGTGAAGGTGCGGTCTTCAGTTAAAAAGATTTGTGACAAATGTAAAATTATCAAGAGGCGCGGTGTGTTGAGGGTTATTTGCGAAAATCCAAAACACAAACAGCGCCAGGGATAATTTAGATTATAGTGCCCTTTCATCAGGAGGTTATCAAGTGGCAAGACTTGCGGGTGTGGACTTACCGAAAAACAAGAGAATGGAAATTGCGTTAACGTATATATATGGAATAGGCAGGAGCAGATCGCGAGATATTCTGGAAAAGGCCGGTGTCAGCCTTGATAAGAAAACGGATAATATTGCCGACTCAGAAATAACAGCCATCAGAAATATCATAGATAAGGAACACAAAGTCGAAGGTGATTTAAGGCGAGACGTATCTATGGCAGTAAAGCGGTTGATGGATCTCGGGGCTTACCGTGGACTGAGGCATAGGAAAGGGCTTCCCGTCAGGGGCCAGAGAACGAGTACAAATGCTCGAACGAGAAAAGGACCGAGACGGTCGATTGCCGGGAAGAAGAAATAGAAAAGGAATTGATCCGGAGGAAAGATGGCAAAACAGGTAAGAAAAACAGGGAAGAAAAAGGAAAAGAAGAACATAACTGAAGGAGTTGTGCATATTCAATCTACCTTTAACAATACAATTATTACAATCACAGATCTCAGCGGCAACGTTGTCGCTTGGTCTTCTGCTGGTACGCAGGGATTTAAAGGTTCGAGAAAGAGTACGCCTTTCGCGGCGCAGGTGGCGGCTGAAGAAGCGGTCAAGAAGGCAAAGGAACACGGAATGAGGCGGGTTCAAGTGTATGTGAAGGGGCCCGGTTCAGGCCGGGAGTCGGCATTAAGGTCCTTGCAGGTAGCTGGTTTGAACATCAGTCTCATTAGAGATGTTACGCCAATTCCTCATAATGGGTGTCGTCCTCCGAAGAGGAGAAGAGTATAGAATAGGTTTAGAATTCTAATTTTTTTATTGGGAGGTTTTTTTGGCAAGATATAAAGAATCCGTGTGTCGGTTATGCAGAAGAGAGGGCCTGAAACTTTTTCTCAAGGGGGACAGGTGTTACGGTGATAAATGCGCCTTTGAGAGAAGGGGTTATGCTCCGGGAGATCATGGTCAGCTTCGCAGGAAACACTCCGATTACGGCGTACAATTGAGAGAAAAGCAGAAACTCAAGAGGATGTATGGCCTGTTAGAAAGACAATTCAGGAGTTATTTTGAAAAGGCTGACAAACAGAAAGGGATAACAGGAACCAATCTTTTACTTTTCTTGGAAAGACGTCTCGATAATATGGTCTTCCGGATCGGCTTTGCCAATTCGAGAAATGAGGCAAGGCAGCTTGTGAGGCATAATCACTTCTTAATAGATGGGAAACCGATAAATATCCCATCCTACTTGGTTAAAGTAGGAAGCGAGATCCGGGTAAGAGAGAAAAGCAGGAAAGTGGAAAGAATAGTAGAGGCAATGGAAATAGTTGCCAGACGGGGCATACCACAATGGTTGGAACTGGATAAGGATAATTTCAGAGGCCTGGTAAAAACCCTGCCTTCCCGTGAAGAGTTGGTTATGCCGGTTCAGGAACAATTAGTCGTTGAGCTTTATTCAAAGTAAGATTCTCATATACTTAAAACATACCCAAAAGGTAAGGAACTAAAAAAATGCAAAAGAGCTGGCGCACTTTAATACGACCAAAGCGAATTGAAATTGATGAGAGCACGCATACACGCTTTTATGGCGAATTTACCTGTCAGCCTTTAGAGCGGGGCTTTGGCATTACTCTCGGAAATGCCCTCAGAAGGGTATTGCTGTCGTCTATTCAGGGAGCGGCTATTGTCTCAATGAAGGTTGACGGAGTCCTTCATGAATATTCAACAATTCCAGGAGTCAAAGAAGATGTAACAGATATTATTCTGAATCTCAAAAGCGTTCGATTAAAGCTCAATCAAGATGGTCCGAGAGTCCTGCATATTGACGCCTCAGAAGAAGGTGCCGTAACTGCTGGGGACATTATTACAGACGGAACGGTTGAGATTCTCAATCCTGATAACCATATCGCGACACTCTCCGGACGTAACAAATTCAAGGCTGAGCTGGTTGTGAAAACCGGCAAGGGGTATGTACCAGCCCGAAGGGAAAGGGCCCCTGATCAACCTGAAGGGACTATAAATGTTGATGCAGCTTTTTCACCTATTAGGAAAGTAAATTATACGATTGCCCATGCAAGGGTAGGGCAGATTGCTGATTATGATCGCCTTGTAATGGAAGTATGGACAGATGGCAGCGTCCTTCCCGAGGATGCTCTTGCTTTTGCGGCAAAGATATTGAAGGGGCAGTTGGATATATTCATAAACTTTGATGATGTGGATGAGGAAGAACAACAGGAAGTAGTTGAGGAAAAAGACGGCGCCAATGAAAACCTCCTGAGGCATGTTGACGATCTCGAACTTTCCGTAAGATCGGCCAATTGCTTGAAAAATGCGGGCATTAACCTGATAGGAGAGCTTGTTCAGAAGACGGAATCGGAGATGCTAAAGACGAAGAATTTCGGCAGGAAATCTCTGAATGAAATAAAGGAAATTCTTGCAGAGATGGGACTTAGCTTTGGCATGAAACTCGATTTGCCTCCCTGGAATAAGGAAGAGAGGAAAGAAATTGGTGACTTCGGTGGTAAAGGATGAAGAGTTTTATTCTTAGCGGATAAGGGAGATAGTTAGATGCGTCACGGGAAAGCAGGAAGAAGGCTGGGCAGAACTAAGAGTCATAGGGAAGCTATGTTGAGAAACATGGTAACGTCTTTCTTGAAGTATGAGAAGATTACGACGACTGATGCCAAAGCGAAAGAATTGAGAAAGGTTGCTGAAAAAATGATTACCCTTGGGAAGAAAGGCGATCTTCATGCAAGGAGACAGGCTCTTTCCTACGTGAGGGACAGGGAAGTTGTAGGGAAACTTTTTGATGAACTTTCGTCGCGGTATCGTGACTGTGCGGGCGGTTATACGAGGATAGTGAAGATGGGTAATCGCACAGGTGATAATGCCCCCGTATCTATAATTGAGTTTATCCGGGATATCGGTCCAGATCAAACAAAAAAGAAGGTTCTTGCGCAAAAGTAGCACGGCGCCGCACACGATTTCTTATGTTTAGAGCAAAGCAGGGATATTTCGCCAACCCTGCTTTTCTTTTTTCTCTTGTTTTTTTGTCAGAAAAAATATACTTCATATCCAGTTATCATTTTCCCAATAGTCTCAATTCATCAACGGTTCTTTACATAGTCAGATTGTGATTTTTATTTGGGCAACGGATAAGGAGGATTCGTTATGGCGGAAGAAAAGATAGGAGAAGTTGTGAAATTTTTTGCGAAGCCGTGCGTTGCGGCGATAAAAGTGACAAATGGCGAGGTGAAAGTAGGCGACACGATCAAAATAACAGGTCACACTACAGACATAACAAACACACTTGAATCGATGGAGATCGAAAACCAAAAGGTTGAGAAGGCTGTGGCGGGAGACTATATTGGTGTCAAAGTCTCCGATCGCGTCCGTCCCGGTGATGAAGTTTTTAAAGTTGTACCATAATAATCCATTGATTTAGCAAACCGCTGTTTTTTGCGAGTTGTAACTTCTGCGTTCCTTTTGTTAAGAGGGATTCGGATTGGATTTGCTTCTATCATCGGTAATAATTAATGTTCGAAGAGCTACCCGGTAAGGAAAAATTTATCTTGCATTGCATCCCTTGCCTCGCCTTGCAGGGTTACGGTAAACATTCCCGGTCTTTTATTCACCACAGTACCCTCTCTGCAAGTTTTATAACCGTTCTTTAAAGTTGTTGCCTGAACAGGAAAGGTATGTTAGCGTTCCGCCGGCTACCAGCATTGAGAGTAGATGATTGGTCCTTGCCATGAAAGCCTTTTCCACGGCCGCATAGCAGAATGAATACCTTCCTGACCAGCAAGGACATGAGCCCTTAGCTAAGGAACTCCACCCATAGGATAGAAAAATATGCAGATAAGAGTATTGGGTTGCCACGGATCACAGACGCCCGGATGCAATACGACGAGCTTTCTGTTGGATGGCAGGATTCTTGTCGATGCTGGAGCTATCACATCTTTATTAACTATTGAAGAACAAGTTAATATAGATTATGTCCTTGTCACCCATGCTCACCTCGATCATGTGAGAGACATAATGTTTCTGGCAGACAATATTTGTTATCTGCAGAAAGGTCGTCCCCTAACTGTTATCGGAACCCGTAATATCATCGATACCCTCAGGACACATCTTTTCAATAATATAGTTTGGCCTGATTTTTCCCTGATTCCCAGCCCCGAAAATCCGGTTCTAAAGTTTAAGGCCATAAAACCTGGGGAAAAGATTAAACTTGGCGATGTGTGTGTTACCGCCATCTTAGTCAATCACGTCATAGAGACAGTCAGTTATGCAATAGAATCTAAGAAAGGATCATTTATAATTATCGGAGATACTGGTCCCACTGAAGAGATATGGAAGACCGCAAACAAAATGAGTGATTTAAAGGCCATCTTTATTGAAACATCTCTCCCCGACAGCATGAAAGATGTCGCGGATATGACGGGTCACCTAACACCTTCGGGCTTGGAGGAAGAATTAAAGAAATTGAATGCTCCCAATCACAATATTTATCTTTATCATATGAAGCTCCAGTACCGCGAAGCTATTCAGAGAGAGATCGCGATGATAAGAGATAGAGATATTCATGTCCTCGAAGACGGCGAGGTCATTCAAATCTAACTTTTTTGATAAGGTTGCTAACAGATGTCCCGGGACAAGACTTGGACACACTTTTCGCACTAAGCCACAGGGAACTAAACCAAAGACCATTCGACTCGTATAACTAGATCAGGGTCAATTCAACTGAGTCCTTTTTCCACGGCACAGCCTTGAAAAAGACCTGGGTTAATTTAATCAAATGCCGGCGCCTGTTGAACATCTCGATGGACTGAAAAGGTTAGACATCCGTTTCAGCCTTGATCCTATATCGCGGTTCCTTGAGCGCATGAATAATCCCCAGGACGCTTACGGGACAGTGTTAGTCGGCGGAACCAACGGGAAAGGCTCCATTGCGGCTATGGTAGCGTCAGCTTTATCCCACGGCGGTTTTCGTGTTGGTCTCTACACATCTCCGCATTTGATTGATGTCCGGGAGAGGATAAGAATCGACGGCAAAATGATTTCACGAGAGGAGATGGATGCCTGGATAGAAATAGTAAAGGCGCACTCGACAGAAAATCTAACCTATTTTGAATTTCTCACCGCTGTTGCCTTTCTTTATTTCCACCGGAGAAAGGTGGATTTGGCCATTCTGGAAGTGGGAATGGGGGGTAGGCTCGATGCAACTAATGTGGTTTCGCCTCTCGTATCTGTGGTGTCGAATATATCCCTCGATCACACGGAATACCTCGGCAGTCGCCTCGAAGAGATTACCTGGGAGAAGGGTGGCATAATTAAGGATGGCGGGGTTTGTATAACCGCGGTGAGACAGCGGCGCTTGCAAAAGCTTCTGGAAGAAATATGCCGCACGAGAAGTGCAACGCTGTACACTATTGGAAGGGAAATAAAGATCAACACGCACCCCGATGGTTCATTTTCCTATCGGGGCATTGGGATGAGGTACGATAACCTCGTTTGTCCTCTGAAGGGGACACATCAGACAGTAAATGCCGCTGTAGCTCTCGGTGTCATCGAGGCTTTGGCAATGAAGGGGTTCGAGGTTGATAACGATGCCGTCTTTAAAGGAATTCACGGCGTTAAATGGGAAGGAAGACTGGAAGTTATTAAATATTCACCAATGGTTCTTCTGGATGGCGCCCATAATGCGGATGGCGCCTCCACCCTTGCCTGCGCACTGAGGGAGGAATTTTCCTACAAGAAGTTAATTTTCATCTTTGGTGTTCTTAAGGATAAGGACTACAAGGCTATGCTGAAAAAGCTGCTCCCACTGGGAGATCGACTGATCTTAACAAGTCCGGATACAGAAAGAGCGATGCCTCCTGAGGCTTTACTGCCGGTCGCAAAGCAATATCTCAGAAGAATCGATGTCGTGAAGGACTCCCGTGAGGCACTGAAACGGGCATTATCTATAGCCGATCAGAATGATCTTATCTGTGTAACAGGTTCCCTTTATCTTATCGGTGAAATTAAGAAGGCATTCTCTGTGGAATTTTCGTAGCGTAATTGTTTGCAAAAAATAGTCTTAAGGCGGGATGGTCAAGTGATGGTTTTGTGGAGGGCGAGATGGCAATATTCCTTTATTTCTCTAATTGTCTTTTGCTGTTTCATTCCCGCTTATAACTCGGGTGCCGCTGGGCCCGATATTTCCAAGGGACCGATTACACTGGAGGCGGATAGTGTTGCCTATGACAAGGAGAAAGATACCTATCACGCAAAAGGTAATGTTCTAATCGTCTTTTCCGGGGGCCTCCTTATGGCCGAGTCCGTAGTCCTCAATAAGGCAACGAACGAAGCCGTCGCCGAAGATTATGTAATGCTTATAAGTGACGGTGATATTCTCGAGGGAGACAAAGTTGAATTTAACATTGAATCAAAGACCGGTGTCGCCTACCAGGGCAAGATGTTCTTTGTCGCTAATCATTTCTACATAAAGGGTACAAGAATTGAGAAAACAGGGGAAGCCTCATACCATTTTGAAAATGCCACGGCGACTGCATGCGATGGAGATGCTCCGGACTGGCGCTTGACGGGAAGAGAGCTGGATGTGACCATTGACGGGTACGGAACCCTGAAGAATGGTAAGTTTCTGGCAAGTAACGTCCCCGTTCTCTACTCCCCCTATCTACTGTTCCCTGCAAAAACGTCCCGGCAGTCAGGTTTGCTTTCTCCTTATATCGGCTATTCGGCGGATAAGTTAGGCTGGGATATCGAAATCCCCTTTTACTGGGCGATATCAGAAGATACAGATGCGACATTTTATCAGCGGTATATGGATAAGAGGGGGTTTAAAGAAGGTGTCGAATTCAGATACAACATCAGCAAGGATACATTTGGCACCTTTTACGGCGACTTCATGAATGACACTGCACGCATTACTGAAACAGGTGAAACAAACGGAGGAATACCCAGAGACTGGCAGTCCGACCACAAGAGATGGTCATACTTCCTGAATCAAGTGACCACCTTCGACCCTTCATTTTACCTCAGGACGGATATCCAAAAGGTTTCAGACAGCTTTTACTTCAAAGACTTTTCCTCGCATAATTATTACCTTGATAATTATGCGTCGACCCCGGCCGACAGATTCAAGCAAATTCCGTTTTACGGCGACCAATCCCTTGGCTCACTCGATTCGACAGTCCGTCTGGTCAAGGATTGGCAATTATACAGCTTGACGGCACTTGTCAGCTACACCGACGATTTTGCGAGCGCCTCGAATGACGCAACATTGCAGAAATATCCCGAAATAACTCTGAAAAGAATAAAGAGTCCTCTCTTTGGATCTCCCCTCAATTTTGAGTTTGATGCAGCTTACGATTATTATTACAGTAACGAAGGGCAAAAGGGACATCTTTTCGACCTGCAACCGGCTCTATCCCTGCCCGTGCGCTGGCATGACTTTCTGCAGATTACACCGCAGATAGGGGTAAAGAGCACTTCGTGGAGCCGGGATGACAATGTTGACACAGGCCAAAGTAAACAGGGCTCTCGTGAGCTGTACACTATAGGAGCAAGTGCTACTACGGAAGTCCAGAGGATATTCGATGTAGGCGGCGAGAATATCGACAAAATACGACATGGCATCAGGCCCGAACTTACGTACACGTATATTCCCAGTGCGTCTCAGACTGATATTCCCAACTTCGTCGCTGCCATACCTGAACAGAACACATTAACATACTCCTTGACCAACACAATTTTGGCAAAGTTGAACGAAAAGGACGGCGGAAAAAGTTACCGTGAGATTCTGCGCTTCAAGCTGGCCCAGACCTATGATTTCACAGATGCAACAAGGCCATTTAGTGAGGTTGATATGGAACTTGACGTCAAACCCCTTCAGTATCTTTCATTTATGGCGCGCAACAAGTACAGTGTGAATTCAGGCGAATGGCTTCAGGCCAATTATGATATGAACATAAGCGATTGGCGGGGAGATTCGGCCACGGTAGGATATCGATCTGCCAAGACTGTTGTCAATGTGGTCAGCCCTGATACGGCAACAACGCCATTTACCACCTTCCTGTACAGCCAGGCTGCGGGGGAGGAACTCGACATTTCCCTTAAGGCCGTGATAACGAATTCTGTCGATCTTATCTATGTCCAGAGAACGGATACTCTGGATAGCATAATATTGGAGAGGACATATGGCGTCAAGTATCACAAGCAGTGCTGGAGTGTGGAGGTATACTCTACTGAAACTCAGAACGATAAGACGTATATGGTGGGCTTTTCTCTTCTTGGTCTCGGTAAATTTGGCGGAAGGTAGAATTATCTGATTGACCGAAGGTTTTTCCTTGACAAATATCAGGAAATTTCGTAATCTCTACAATTACTTTTCGGCACGCAGGTGACTTTATGAAGACTTATAACGCGAAAGAAGAGGATGTCGTCAGGAACTGGTATGTCATTGATGCGGAAGGACATATTCTCGGCAGACTCGCCAGTGAGGTTGCAAAACGTCTTAGAGGCAAACATAAACCCGTTTATACACCATATATGGATGCAGGGGATTTTGTAATCGTCGTTAATGCCGGGAAGGTTTCCCTTACCGGTAAGAAACTGTCTGACAAAGTATACTATCACTATTCAGGTTACCCGGGTGGTCTCAAAAAGACGTATGCGGGCAAATTGTTAAAGGACAGTCCGGAAAAGGTCCTAATCTATGCGGTCAGAGGCATGCTGCCGAAGAACTCTTTAGGCAGGAAAATGTTAAAAAAACTCAAGGTTTATGTAAATAATGATCACCCTCACGAGGCCCAATGCCCTCAGGTAATCAAGTTATAAGGTTTTTGGTTTGATTGGTCGGTATCGTTTGATACTTGTCGGATTTCGCATACCGCGATTATTGTCGGGAGATATGGAATAATGGAAAAACGTTTTTATGCCACAGGGAAAAGGAAATACGCCATCGCCAGAGTCTATATGAAGGAAGGTAGCGGAAACCTTGTAGTAAACAAGAGGAACTTCGATGACTACTTTACGCGGGATAGCCTCAAGATGATTATCATGCAGCCTCTCGAAATTGTGGGCGCGAGAAACAAGTTTGATTTCTTTGTTAACGTGTCGGGCGGTGGTGTGGCCGGGCAAGCGGGGGCGATAAAGCATGGCATAACGAAGGCACTCGTCGAATATGATATTGAATGGCGCTCAATTCTCAAGAAAGCGGGTTTCATAACAAGGGATTCACGCATAAAGGAAAGAAAAAAGTACGGCCAGCCGGGTGCGAGGAAGCACTTCCAATTTTCAAAAAGATAGGATTACGGAAGGAGGCTTCTTGGCCTCCTTTTTTTTGGATGAAACATATGACTCTCACGCGGACCGGCGAGAGAACCCTTATAAGTTATTTGGATGTTTTGAGATTGTATGGTCTGTCACGTCCGCAATAACACTTATGTAGACTTGTAAAGGTCTTTTTTCGCAAATAAACAATAGGTAACATGTATGCTTAAAGCAGGTATATACGGAGCGAGTGGATACACTGGCCAGGAACTTCTAAGACTCCTGCTGAGACATCCGCAGGCCGAAGTTGTGGCGGTGACATCGAGGAGGTATGCGGGCGTCTCGGTTGCTGATATTTACCCTGTCTTTGTCGGCTTGACAGATCTGGCATTCGTTGACGCGTCGCCGGAAGACGTTGCAGGCGCCGCGGATATAGTTTTTTTGGCCCTGCCCCACGGAGTGTCTATGGCTGTGGCCCCGATTTTCTTGAAGGCTGGGAAAAAGGTGATAGATCTCAGCGCGGATTTTCGTCTGCACGATGTTGCTACCTACGAAAAATGGTACAGTGCGCATACCGCTCGGGACATTATCAACGAGTCGGTTTACGGGATACCGGAGTTATACGGAGACGAAATTGCCAAGGCGAGGTTGGTTGCCAATCCGGGCTGTTATCCAACCAGTGTAATTCTCGGTCTTGCCCCGTTATTGAAGGCAAATTGGATCGATTATAGCTCGATTATAGCTGATTCAAAGTCCGGCGTCAGTGGCGCGGGAAGAGAGCCGCAGGTCGGGACGCTTTTCTGCGAGGTTGACGGGGGATTTAAGGCCTACAAAGTTGGTCAACACCGGCATACGCCGGAAATGGAACAGGAAATCAGTATTCTCGCTGGTTGCGATGTGAGGATTTCGTTCACGCCCCACCTCCTTCCAATAACCCGGGGAATCCTAAGCACCATATATGCGACGCTTCAGAAAGAAGTCGCAACAAAGGAGCTGATTGATCTTTACCGGGCATTTTATAAGGGAAAGAAATTTGTCAGGGTATACAAGGCGGGTACGTTTCCCAATATTTCTTCGGTCCGGGGTTCCAATTACTGTGACATAGGGCTGACTGTTGACGCCAGAACAAAAAGGGTTATCATCATATGCGCCATCGATAACCTCGTCAAAGGCGCGGCGGGCCAGGCTATACAAAATATGAATCTCATGTGCGGCCTTAGCGAATATACGGGACTTACCATGATATCTTTGTTTCCGTAAAGAATATGTCTTCTGTGATTGCGACTCCCCACGGCTGCTCATTGCTGCGGCTCATCTCCGCGTTGGTACTTAGCTCAAATTTTCAAAGGTCTGGATTGCGAGAAAGATAGATGTCTATAAAGATATACAACACCCTTTCAAAAAAGAAAGAGACATTCGAACCACTCGTTGAAGGACAGGTGGGTATCTATACGTGCGGCGTCACCGCCTATGATGTTTGTCATGTAGGCCATGCCCGTTCGGCTGTAGTTTTCGATGTCATAACAAGGTATTTTCAGTATAGAGGATATCATGTTACGTACGTGAAAAACTTTACAGACGTGGATGATAAAATAATCGTGAAAGCCAATGCGGAAGGGAAAACAATATCTGAAATATCGGAGAGATATATCAGAGAGCATGATGAAGATATGGATGCGCTCGGGATAGCCAGGCCTACAGTTGCGCCCAGGGCCACAGAACATATCGCCGGCATGGTAAAACTGATTAATATTCTCCTTGCCAAAGACCTTGCCTATGAGGCCGATGGCGATATCTATTACGCGGTTGAGAAATTTAAAGGATACGGGAAGCTTTCTGGCAGAAATCTGGAAGAAATGATCGCCGGTGCCCGCGTGGATGTGAGTGAGAAAAAAAGGTATCCCCTCGACTTTGCCCTCTGGAAAGCCAGCAAGGAAAGGGAGCCATGGTGGGACAGTCCCTGGGGCAGGGGTAGACCGGGATGGCATATTGAGTGTTCAATTATGAGCCAGAATTTTCTCGGAGAGACATTCGATATTCATGGCGGCGGAGAAGATTTGATATTTCCCCATCATGAGAATGAGATTGCCCAGTCGGAAGGGGCAACGGGTAAACCGCTCGCCAGATTCTGGATCCACAATGGCTTTGTAAAGGTCAGTAGCGAAAAGATGTCGAAGTCTCTCGGCAATTTTTTTACCATTAAAGACATATTGAAGAATTACCATCCGGAGGTAGTGAGGCTCTTTATGCTTCAGAGCCATTACAAGGGACCCGTGGACTTTTCAGGCGAATCTCTTGCAGAGGCGAGGACGGGCATGGAAAGGTTTTATGCCGCCCTGAAAGCTGTCAAGGACGCGCTTGCAGCCTGTGGGGATTTTTCCGCGGTTACCATAGAAAGCCTTTCCGGAAAGGATAGAGATATATTCGACAGAATTTCATCCCTTCCGAATAGATTCAAAGAAGCTATGGATGATGATTTCAATACACCGAGGGCGATAGGCTACATCTTCGATACCGTGAGACTTGTCAACGGCTATATGCCAGATGAAAATGTTGCCGTGTCCGCCGAGACATGCTTTGTCCTGGATACGGCAAGAAGGGTCGTTGCGGAAGTCGGCAGGGTCTTGGGGTTGTTCCTCGACGATCCTGAAGATTATTTTATGAAGGATCGTGACAGGGAGGCCGGAAAGCGGGGCTTGGATGTGCATGAAATAGACCGTTTAATTGAAGAGCGGCGGGCAGCCCGGATGGCCAAAGACTGGAAGAGGGCCGATGAGATCAGGCATCTCCTGGCGGAAAAAAAGATTATTCTCAAGGATACCCCTGCCGGAACGGCATGGAAGATAGAATAAAAATTTAAAAACCTTGTCAGATATCCGTGAGGCACAGAAGGCCTCGGTAATCAAATCCCTTCAACAGTGGTCAGATAATTTCCCCTGCAATATGGTAACAGCTTGACCGCCCAGGTAAACACGGTCTTTATCCACGCGCACCCTCACAATGCCGCCTCTGGATGAGGCCTGATAGCCTACCATCTCAGCCCTGCCGAGACGGGTTGCCCAATATGGAGCAAGGCAGCAATGGGCGGAACCGGTTACGGGGTCCTCGTTTACGCCTACATGCGGGGCAAAGAACCGGGAGACAAAATCGTATTCCCCGGATCTCGAAGGGCTCGTAACGATGACACCGCGCATCGGTATTGTGTTGAGGAGTGCAAAGTCGGGATCGATTCTGCGGAGAGTTTCTTCCGAATCGATTTCCACGAGGTAGTCGAAGCGATTCTTCCCCACGTATTTGAAGCCGACCCCAAGCGCCTTGGAGAGATCTAAAGGGGCGGACGTCGAGGTCTCCGGTTCAGCAGGGAAATTCATTTCAATCCAGCGATCATTGCGTTCAGCAGTCAGCAACCCGCTTCTCGTGTGGAAGCGGATCTGTTGTTTGGTATTGGTATACCCTCCTTCCCATAAGGCATGAGCACTGGCGAGGGTGGCATGCCCGCAGAGGTCCACTTCCACGGCCGGTGTGAACCATCGTAGATTATAACCAATCTCCTTTTTTACCAGAAATGCAGTTTCAGACAGGTTCATCTCCCGCGCCACATTCTGCATCCATGCGTCATCATGATGTCGCGTCAGGATACAGACAGCGGCCGGATTTCCCCTGAATGGTTTATCTGTGAATGCATCAATCTGAAAAATTATCTCCCCCAAAGATTTTTCCTCATAGTGTTATCAAGCAGTCTCCTAAATAGCATCTTATTTTCTTCTTTTGAGAACACGCCACAGAGTGAGCACTCTCTCCGCCAGTATGGCAACGATCACCCGCGGCACCCAGAGCCAGAAAGGATTGAGACCGAGCGACAGAAACAGGCTTGGGTCTTCCACCAGGGCATGGTTGATGCCGATGGAGAGATGCAGTTCTTCCAGTTGCTCTTTATTCAAGTGGCCGGCTTTCACTTCTTCAACGATGACGGCGCCGCCGTAAGCGACCCCGAAAATAACGGCGGTAAGCCAGAGAAACCCCACCTTTTGATCGAGACCCATAATCTTTAAGAGAGGGCTAAGTGCCCTGACCATAGGGTTGATCAGATCAAAGGTCTTTAATATTTCCAAGAGGGTGAGGATACACATGATGATTACAAATATCTTGACGCTGAGGGTGAGTGTGGTCAAACCCCACTCCTGCAATGCCTCAATTAAGGGTCGGGTAATCTCCAGAGACGAGCCCGTTCTTTCTGATGCAGTCATCGTAACATTAAAAAAAGGTGCCACTGCGATCACCGTGAAAGTGGCAGCGACAAGACGAAATAACGTGGCTTTTAGGGGATGAATTCCTGACTTTGCTTGGACAGTGCCCTCTTGAATCAGATTATGGGCGATGAGAAGAAAGATGGCCATCAAAGTCATTTGATCTTGAGAAAACGGCAGTACGGACATGGCGGCGATGCCGCCGTAAATTCCTGTAAGCATGCCTATCAGGAGCGGAAGGGTAGCCATGGCCGGCAGACTGAGGATGCTCATCGTGGGCTTAAGGAAAAAGTCCAGGTGACCCAGCCATCCGGTCCATGCAAGGAGGGCAGTGAAAAGAGAGACGGGAACGAGGATCTTCATGATCCAGAGGAAGCCGCTCAGTCCTTTACGAAGGCCTAATCTCAAGCCTTCTTTGATTCGTCTTCCATCGAGTTCCATAATTGCTCTAATACCGTCTCACTGATTACAGTAGCCCAAGGAGGTGGAATATTTTCTCAAAACGCATTTCCCAGGAATGTTCGCGGCGTGCCCGCTCGTAGCCTTTCTTTCTGATCGCATCCGCCTTTTCGGGATTTGACAGGAGAAATCGGATTTTCTCAACCAGGTCATCAAAATCTCTATATGTGACGATCTCAGAGCCAGGATTGTAAAATCTCTCCAGCTCGGGATGATATTCGGTAAGGTAGAGCCCTCCGCTCATGGGGATTTCAAAATCTCTCCCTTTGAGGCAATATGTGTTACTGAGGCCGATGACGTTTCCGAAGCCCAGGTTAATCCTGCTTTTTGAATACATGCGCACCATATCTTCCGCAGTGACAGCGCCGTTCGGCCAACCGAACCCGTATGCTTCAACATGGATGCCGTTCGATTCAAGTCCTCTGATGACCTCAGATCGATTTCCATAGCATTGACCTACGAAGGACACATCGACGGTCTTTTCCGTCTCGTATGGTCTATGGATTTCAGGGTTTGCCCCTTCGGGGAGATAGATGGGTATGGCCCCCTCCACGCAATATTTTTTCACGGCATCTTCAGTGCTGGTCCAGCAGATATCAAAGAAACGGCAGATATCTCTGGAGCCCATGGCCTGTCTATTTCTGATTTTTCCCACAAAATGTTCTTTGTCGTTCAATGCAAGATTGACTATGGGCACGCCGAAGCTCCTCAATGCCCGGACAGTTTCCGGCGACACGAGCTCTCCCGAAAGATAGGTAAAGATGACATCGGTTGTATCCTGTTTGATCAACTGTTCTACCTGTTTCACGAGGTGTCTATTCATTTCTGGTCTTAGAGTTTTATGCCAGTTTTTTTTTGCGTGATTGAACTGCTCGACCCAATCATAGTGCCAGACCTGACCGAATTTTTCGAGTGATGGCTTCAGGGATTCATTTTCCCAGGTATAATGGTGATATATGGTGATAATTTTAAAGGCTCCCCTATCCTTGGGACGAATGTGGGGAAACCTTT
Organism: Syntrophales bacterium; assembly: GCA_049521775.1. Classification (GTDB taxonomy): domain Bacteria; phylum Desulfobacterota; class Syntrophia; order Syntrophales; family UBA2185; genus Fen-1135. Next base: position 7,993 of record JBEKOL010000021.1, on the reverse strand, counting down.
TTCTCATCTCCTGCCGGATGGTGTCTTCGTCGGGTATCTTGAGATGGCGCGAGGCAAACACGCTCTCGTAATAGCGGCCTTCCCGCTTCAGTATGAGATCGTTTTTCCAGATCCGGAATTGGACGCGGTATTTCTTTAAAGGGTCATTCATAACAACATAGGAGTTAATTTTACTGGCATCAGCCCGTGTTCTTCGTCTTCCTGATGGTGTACAGCCTCGCTCCATTGGACTTGTCTACTCGGCCGTTCATCATATTGAGTACGTGCCCGGCATCGATGGCGGGGATGGAAAACCGCATTGCCACATCAACGCATACAGGAAGCGATCCTATACCAGCTCCAACAATGCATAGGTCGGTCTCGGGTGATATCTGCTTTAAAATATCTTCTTTCATCGATTTCCATCGTGTTGCAACGTACTCGGCGGGTGTTTCTACGAACGACAGATCCGGCTGGCTCGAAAACCGGGCAAACCAGTCTGTGCAGGAATCTCCATTGAATTCCGCATTGAGTATACAGACTCTCTTGCCGTCGACGAGGCGTATGAAATCCTCTGATGTCAGATATGCATAAACTACATAGAAGGGGACGTAATTCTCAGAAGTCAGGTCGATCCCGTTTTGAAAGAGAAATTTCAGAAACGTGAAGGCCGATGGCGCCTCTTTTGACCTGTGGAAAAGCTTGAATAATTTTTTTGTCTCACCGGTGATATTTCCCGGGAAAATCAGGGGAGCAAGCATCCCCGACGAAGCAAGGATTCTCAAGGCATCAGTATGTGAGGACATCGCCTCTCTGATGGCACGAACGGATTCGGCCTGTTGATAGAGACCGTTACAGCTGAGATCGTATTCATAAAATGCGTATTCCCCATCGGCAAAACGAACAACCGGCGTTGACCTGCGCTCTGATAATCCGTGGGAAATCGCAAGATGCAATATCCTGAAATAGTCATCACCTGTAGGAACGTCCCGGTGAAACAGACAGATTTCCTGATCAACAATATCAGGTGCATTGATCTTGATGACAGGGAGATTATCAATATCATTGAGAAGGAGCCTTTCAAATCGGAATTTCCCGTTCTCAAGCAAGCGATTTAGAGGTGACAGGTCTTCCATAAATGAGATACCTCACTGCGATCTTTAAGACTAGTGCTAACCTGCGGAAATTGACATTATGTAATTTCGACCGCAAGGTGAAAATTTTCCACTCACATTTAAGATCACAGTTTTTTCGTTCCTTCGAGATGACACGTTTCTTTGCAGGTTGCTACAGGTGTCCTTAATCATGATATTGTCAAGCGGGTCACTTTACGCGCCGCACCTCATAACGATAATTCTTTTCGGGAGACGACGGCAACACTGTGGCCCGAATAACAGCGTGCTATGAGGCGGGCAAATGGCCTCATCAAAAGGTTCTTCTCAAGGCCTTCCTTTACATATTCCGAAAGATAGTCCTTCTTACGGATGGGCCGGAATCCATATTGTGACAACATATCACATAAGGTTTTCTCAGTAAAATGATGCAGGTGATAGGGTAACTGCCATCCCTTCCATTGTTCCCATGTCTTCCTGGCATCCGTTCCTTCATAGTTGGGCACGTCAACCACTAGAAGCCCGCCCGGCTTCAGCCACTGCCATGTTTTCTTGAGATACACCCGCGGATCAGGTGTGTGTTCCAGAAAATGCCACATGGTTATAATATCCCAGGAGTCGCTTTCATAAGGCAGAGATGCTATATCGCCGGTCTTCACCGGTATCTCCAGTCTTCCCTTCACATAAGCGGCTGCATCGTCAGATATATCAAATCCTTCCACGTGGTAACCAAAATTGCGGCAGGCGAGGAGGAAATAGCCCATTCCGCATCCGATATCAAGCAGCCGTCCCCGCTTCTTTATACCGCGGAAGAAGCGCACACGGTGATCCTCTTGGGACAGTCGCCGTTTCATCTCCGATGATCCCGGTTCTAAACCTTTGTCATACTGCTCCTGGAAGTAGCTGCTTTGGTAAAGGGCGCCCCGTTCATTCTGATCAGGACGAGGATCAAGAATACCCAAACCACAATCCGAGCATCTGTAAACACTCCAATCTCCCCGTTGGTATAACAATGCGCGTCTCCCGCTGTTGCAAAGAACACATCTTGTGTCGGCGCGTTCCATCGCTTCAGCCCTTTTTTTGTTCTTGATAGTTCTGTCGCATAGCCTTGCGAGTAACTCTGTATTTGATCAGTTTCGCCTCGGCCTTCGTCCTGTCTTTAAGAAATGGTATCGCCAAATTAAGCGTTGCTATTCGCCAGCGCGCCTGAAGGAGATTTGTCCTCCTGATGCGTGCGATGCTTTCATGCAGATAATGTTTGTCATAAAATAGAAGCTCGGCACTTGTTTTTTTCTGCCATATTTCTGACAGCGGAGTTTGACGCTCACTCTGACCTCCCAGATGGACGACAACCGCGGATTCTATATAACCGATCTCGAACCCTGACTTCCTGATTCTCAGGCACAGATCCTGATCCTCGCCGTAAAGGAAGAAGTCTTCATCAAAGCCGCCGACAGCTTTTATCACGTCGGAACGAACAATCATGCTTGAGCCCTGGACGCAGGCTATTGAACCTTTAAGGGATAATAGCTCACGGCCGGCGTACTTCTGTCCGGGATACCTGTAGGAGACCGATTCGTGGAGTGCTCCGTCAGGGTTGATTAATTTCGTGCCCGCGAGACCTATGTGCGGCATTGCATCCATATACGATACGGCTTTCCCGAATGCCCCCGAGACCACCTCGGTGTCCGGGTTGAGGAAAAAGATATAGCGTCCCCTGCACTGCGGCAGGACTTGGTTATTGGCGGCAGCGAATCCCCTGTTTTCGGTGTTTGCAATGAGGCTGACGGAAGGAAAATTTTTCCGGATCAAGGCTACACTGCCATCCATCGATGCGTTGTCGACGACGAATACCTCTTTGTTAACATCATCAGCCGCAATGACCGAGGACAGACAAGTTCCAATCAGGTCTGATGTGTTATACGATACGATGACAATAGACAAATCCATGATATTTACGAAGGACCTTCCAGTAACTCGTCATAGATGAGTTCGTATTTTCTTGCGACAGTCTCCCAGGAGTTATTCATGGCCGTCTCATAGGCAGCTTGACCCATCCTCATCCTCACGTCTCTGTTTAGTAGAAGTCCTATCTTTTCACTGATTGCATCTATATCCGTTCTTTCTTCTATGACGAATCCATTAATGCCCTGTTTTACAATGTCCTTCGCACCAACATTGCCGCTCACGACGACGGGCAGGGAAGCAGCCATTGCCTCCAGGACGGTAATGCCGAATGTGTCGAATTTTGAAAGAATGGAAAACACATCGCTGGCCATATATATGCGTTCGAGTTCTTCTCTGTGGACACCGGCGAAAATAACATCGTCGCCGATTCCCAGGTTATTTGCCATCCGTCTGTATTTTTTTTCTTCACCTTTTCCCACGATGAGCAATTTTATTTTTTCTTCCGGACAGTTCAATTTCATTTTCGCTACAGCCGCCATGAGTGGATCAAGGCCCTTGATATCAAAGTTCATGGATACGAAAAGGATGACAATATCCGCTTGACCTATTCCCCAGAGGCTCCTGATTTCACGACGGCACAGTTCCCGGTCAAGGCTCCGGAATCTTCCCACATCTATACCTGGGTGTATAACCCGTGTACTGTCCGTATCAATGTGATAGGCCTGCAAGAATTTTTCTTGCGCCAAATTGGATACAGAGATGAATCTTCTGCATCCTGAGCTCTCTACCAGGAATTTTTCCACCCATTCCGTTGCATGATCATTGAGACTCATATTCTTCTTCCGGACTTCATGAATCCATAGTCTGTGGGGAATCCCGTGCATCGTATAAATATCGGCCCCAAATATCCTGTCATGGGCGTGAATAAGATCAAAATTTAGACTTGCCATTTTGTTCTTGACGAAATGGGCAAAACTCATGGTGGTTAAGAATTTCGGAAAATTTATAACTGGAACCTTATGGAACACTACGCGTGGAGAGTTTGACGACCACCGGTTTGCGAAGACATGGATATCGTAGTGCGGATTGAGGGCTATACGCTTGGTAAGTTCCGCGACAAAATATTCTGCTCCGCCCACGAGACCATATTTGGGGATCACGATGGCTATTTTGAGAGGAGCTTGTATCATTCGCGACTGATAATGATTAAAAAATGTGTAATAGCCATGTACTTGTGAACAAACTCGATAAATTTCAAATATCTGCTGGGTTCAATTTAATTTGGGTGTCTGTTCTTATGTTCAAGTGCCATATAATAGTCATCATTGCAAATATGGTATAAGAGTAGATAGCCTGCATACCAAAATATGCATTTGCAAACATACCCTGAATCAACGCAGATAGCAGAGAAGCTAACAAGCATAGCCCCCAGCTTCTGATAAAATCATCTTTTCCGTACTTGATTATCAGCCAGTCTGTTCTAAAGAAAGAAAATAATATGTACATATATAGCGCTAGGCCGATGAGACCAAGTCTAACGGTGACATCGGTTAACAAATTATGAGCAGAGGCCACAGGAACCTCTTGCCTGAATTTGACAGGCACTTTTGCGTTATAGGCGTCTAAGAAGTTCTTGTCCTCAAGAAGTTGCATTCCGAAACCTGTGCCCATAATCGGATGGTCTTTGATCGCTTCCATATATAGAACGTTCACGGCTACTCTCTCACTGCTTAACATGTAATTGAGATCAAAACGATTCTCCAGACCCGGTAGCATAACAATCATGATGAGCGCAATACATATTGTCAGAAATGATATTATCATCCGTTTCTTGTCCCTAATAAAAAGCACGACAGATGAAAATAATAAGGCGATTATAGCACCACGCGTCTGAGTTAGCAAAGTCGCAGAGACCAAGCAAGAAAGACAAGTAACCAAAATACATCTCAAGTATACTTTCGTTTCTCGTGAGAACTGTTGTAGCGAAAGAATTATGGCGAATACAGTCGCAAAGCCTATGTAATTAATGGACATTACAACAAAACCAAATCTTTCAGTTAAACGGTGTCCCAATATGAGGTAGAAATAAATCATTCCGCCTAAAGAAAAAAGAGTAACAGAAGAAATAACAATCCATACAAGACAAACAAATTGTTTTTTAGTCTGAAAATAGTTTGTTAATAAATAATATATAGCAAGATACTTTAATAAATGTGCACAAAAATCATGAATGCTGTTTTCTTTATTTAACGCAAAGAAAATAGTAATAAAGCTCCAGAAAACAAAAAGAGCAAAGGGAATGGACAGAGGTGTTCGTAAAGAAAAGCCTCTTTTTCTTAGAAAAAATAAAGTTAACAAAATCACAACTGACCCGTAAAAAGAGATTTCCTTGATGGCTGTCACGTGAGGATATGGATTTAAAAAAATAAGTATTGCGATCAAAATTGGAATGAATCTATTCAACAATTCAAATAAATTTTGCTTCTTAAATTCCGATAAGGACAAGATGCCGTCCATAGCTCACCATCGCAATCTTTTTTCGAATTTCACTATGTGAATCATGTTAGCAATGTGGTATAAAAATTACAAGTTTAAAAGGCATACCTTTTAGTGCTTTGAGTACACCGCTGTGTATTTTGACAGATGCAAGCCTATTCTCGTTTTGGATAGCGGCATATCTGCATTGTTGAAAAAATGTGAGATTACTAAAGAGGCCGAACAATATGGCATGGTTTTATCGGTGTAAAAGTTAGCTTGTAACAGTGCAATTCCGGTAGGTTCAAAAAGAAAGAAGGTGACATGTTTCGTGGCATAAGGGGCTTTAGATCAATGGTGGTTTGGTCAATAAGGCAATTCTGCAGCCGTTCCTTACAACTAACGACTCCAAGAGAAAGGAGATTGATCGAAGAGCTGAGAGAAGAAATAGAGAATATCCCTCCCGAGGAGGCCATAAATTGTTCACTTGCGGAAGAAGCGTGGAAAAGAAATGCGAGTCGACTGCGCAATGATATTCTGTTCCATGATCCCAAAAAATTTCTGCGCTGGGATGTAATAGAGGAAACCATGTTTGTAGGCAATGAACCCTATGTTGAAAGTGAATTACGACACATTCAGATGCGGCAAGACTGGAATTCACGATGGAAAAATGCAATTCAGGAAAGCACAATTGGTCATCCTAAGCGCTTTGCGTCCTATCGAGAAAGCAGTGCCAATTTAATTCATCAAGCCTATCACTTGTGTCGCTTTGAAGAAACAACAGCAACAAAAATCGAAGACTTTGATCTTATCTTTGAATTCGGAGGGGGATACGGAAGTTTGTGCAAATTGACGCATAATCTGGGTTTCAAAGGAACTTATATTATCTTCGATTTGCCAATATTTTCAGCCCTGCAATGGTTTTACCTTCGCTCCGTAGAATTGCCGGCTCGAATCATAAATTCCCCCCCCTTTTTGAGTGAAGGGGTGATTTGTACTTCAAGTACAAATACCCTCGATGCTCTTTTGGGAGATATTATTGGAGGCAAGAAGACTCTTTTTATAGCGACTTGGTCCCTCAGCGAAACCGCCATCATTACTAGGGAAAGCATTTTGCAATTTATACCTGCTTTTCATTTCTACCTGATCTCGTTCCAAGATTATTTTTATGAAATAAATAACGTCGATTTTTTCAAGAAGTGGAAAGAAAAACACAGCGAAAGCATAGCGTGGTATGAGGTAGCATTGGATCATATCCCGGGAAATCATTATCTCTTTGGTGCCAAGATTAATTAGCAAATATATGGGGTGCCGCTGCTGGATATATACCAATCAAATGTAGGCTGACCCAAAATTCCGCGCAAGCCCCTGGCTTTAGGCATGGGGTGAACAGAACGGTTTTTTGTTGATTATTAATATCAGAAAGTTAATCTATAAACAGAAGGACATATGAAACGATTCAAGACTAATACATTTATCCTTGAGCTTCCCCTGGTAGTCACGCCGGGAGACGAACGGCAGTTGCTTGCCCGCTTTGAAGCGGCCCGGCGGCTGTACAATGCCGTTCTGGGCGAAGCGTTGCGGCGGCAAAGCCTCATGCGGGAATCGAAAGAATGGCAAAAGTCCAGAATCCTGAAAGACAGGAAGGAAAGGTCCGCCACATTCCGTGAAATAAGCGCCGCCTATGGATTCACCAGCGCCTCTGTGTCCTCGTTCGGGACTAATTGTAAAAACGAGGCGGGTTGGCAAGACCGGCTTGGCGCCCACGAAGCGCAACGGATCGCGGAGCGGGCATTTACTGCGGTCGAGAGTTACGGAATCGGCCTGCGGGGCAGGCCCCGCTTCAAGGGGTTATCCCGTCCGCCGCACTCCATTGAATCAAAGACCAACGATACTGGCATCCGCTGGAAGGCAGGCACAGGCTGTATTGAATGGCATGGACTGTGCCTCCGGGCAAAACTTGATCCGTCAGGGAAGGACGAATATCTGCTCGATGCCCTCCGCCATGACACCAAATTCTGCCGGATACTCTGGCGTGTGGAGAAAGGCAATCGCCGCTGGTACGCTCAGCTTGCCCAGGAAGGTCTGCCGCCCTTGAAACATCAAACAGGTCTCGGCAAGGTCGGCATGGATGTCGGCCCCTCCACCGTGGCGATCTGTTGCGGACAAACCGCCGAACTGGTTTCTTTCTGCCCGACCATTAAACAGCCCTGGAAGGAAGCACGAAAATTACAGCGTGCTCTCGACCGAAGCCGCCGGGACACCAACCCTGAATGCTTTAACACGGACGGCACATGGAAAAAGGGCAAAAGGCAAACCGTCTTCTCCAATCGATACAAGAAGACCCGAAACGAACTCGCCGAGACCGAAAGACGGCTTGCCTCTGAGCGGAAAAGGTCACACGGAGAGCTGGCGAATGCCATTATTTCACATGGTACCACCGTACAATCGTAACGGATCTCTTATAGATGGTTCCAAAAGAACTACGGACGGAGCGTTAAGGTGAAGGCCCCCGGAAT
>JBEKOL010000020.1:0-63166 GCA_049521775.1 Syntrophales bacterium | reverse complement strand
TTTTGAAACAAAGTCAGAATTACTGCCAACGGTCAGATGGTTCGTTTTTTGAAAGAGCGGAAGAAAAAATTTTCGTTGGTGGATAAATTTATCTATTGACAGGAGGAGGCCTTATAAGTGTAGGTGTTAGCAAGGATTCTCCGTCCCTCTCCGTCTTCTCTCACCTTTTGCAGTCTGGCCTACCACAAATTTAGCACATGGAGCGGCGGACTATTGACGCGTTTATCTTAACAATCTACATTTCTCTTTAATTTTTCTCTGCAAGATATTTTCCCGTTCCTCTTTGGTTAAGACAGGATTTCATTCTTGTCAATTCTGATTAGCTGAACAGTTAATTGAATTACAATCAAAAGGGCGCCGCGAGTTTTCACAAGAAACGAGAGAAGCCACCCGAAGCCCGCCTGCATGCAGAAGCTGGCTTCGAATAATAATGTTCCCTATCGGTAATAATATTGTTGCTTACCGGTGTCCTTATGAATATTATTCCCGTACGGGTATATTATGCTTGACAAACTTATAATAGACGACTAGTGTTCCCGTACGGTAATAATATTAAGGCATAAAAAGGGGGTAATCTTGGAAGGGAAAATAAATTCGCCTGCTGATATAGGCATAATGGTGAGAAGAAAAAGAAAGGCAGATGGTTTGACACTTACTGATGCTGCTGCGATGTGCAACGTGGGTTACAGGTTTTTCTCAAATGTGGAGAATGGAAAACCAACCGCTCATATTGGCAAGATCCTTCAGGTCTTGTCTTGCCTTGGGTTGGAGGTCACTATTCTGCCAAGAGGTTGGAAAAATGAGTAACACTGCGGTGGGCGATAGGCTTGGGGTCTATTTACACGAAAGACTCGTAGGTTATCTGTGGCTTGACGAACGGCGAAGATTCATATTTCAATATGATGTGGCATGGATAGATCGACCTGGAAGTATTGCGCTGTCTTTGGCTCTTCCCTTTCAGAGGGAGCCTTACGTGGATGACCTGGCCCGCCCCTTTTTCGCTAATCTTCTGCCGGAAGCAGAGATACGGAGAGTTATCGCGCGGCGCCTGGGAATCTCTGAGAAGAATGATTTCATTCTATTAGGGAGGATAGGCGGCGAGTGTGCCGGCGCTGTCTCAGTCTTACCCGAAGGGACTTTGCCTCAAGATATACCGGGATACAGGGAAATTGACGAAAATGAACTTCACAAAATCGTAGCTGAGCTACCGAGAAAGCCATTGATGGCGGGAGAAAGGGGGATTCGCCTGTCCCTCGCGGGAGCCCAGAACAAACTGCCCATATACATTGAAAACGACAGGATTTTTCTCACAACCGGTAACCTTCCAAGCACGCATATTCTTAAGCCGCCCATTCAAGGCCTTGAAGGGACTGTGATGAATGAGGCCTACTGCATGATTCTCGCTGGAAAGATTGGTCTCCAGGTGCCTGAAGTAACAATCCGCAGAGGCCCTGATACATTATTCATCGTAAAACGCTTTGACAGGGAAAGAACACCAGAAGGCAAGGTGGTCCGTCTTCATCAGGAAGATTTTTGCCAGGCGCTCGGAGTTCTTCCAGAACAGAAATATGAGAGCGAGGGTGGACCGGCGTTGAACCAATGTTTCGATCTGTTAAATAGGTCAAGCATACGCCCTGCAGCGGATAGGATGGCACTCTTGCAATGGGTCATATTTAATGTGTTGATTGGCAATGCGGATGCCCATGCAAAGAACCTTACTATCCTATTGACTGATCCTGGTCCGCGGCTCGCACCATTTTACGACCTTCTTTGCACTAAGATTTATGAGAGTCTTACAGACAAGCTGGCAATGAAGATAGGTGGCGAGAACCGACCGAGCTGGCTTCAAGAAAAGCATTGGAAGAAGTTTGCGGATGCTGTTTTGATAAAACAGAATATTGTCTTAAGAATACTCTCCGATATGATTCAGAATATTGTACCGAAAGCTGAAGAGTTAGCAGCGGAGTTTTACGATAATTATGATACCGAGGGTATTATAGAAAGAATTTGCTCTGTGATACGAAAGAGATCTCATAAAATCGGATAATAAGAAATAAAAAAGGAAGGTGGCGCTGTTGGTGAGATAGTGCGGAGCTTGAATCTTCTTTGCAAATTGACGCTTCTTCGCTCATTCAAATTTAAAGTCACAGGTCGTTTTGTCAGAGCAGTTCGTTAAGTACGAGATGAAACATGCTACTCCTTTACAGCTTATTCCCTGCGCATGCAGCCTACGGCTAACTTCCTTAGTAGTCAAGCATCCGGCAATTTTTACTTGCATACTTTTTTTTAAGCGGTATTCAATATTGACTGTCATCAACAAAAAATAAGATTTTGACATATGAAAGCTTTCTTTTGGTGATGATCAACTCTTGAGTTCATTATTAATTCCAATATAATCATTGACATAAAAGTCCCGCTTTCTTATATTTCACCTATAATGAGAGGCAGATATGAGATGAAAGCCAAATCCAGTTCAAGGCGGCCGGATAAAAAAGGTAAGCAATATGCAGGAGCGCCTCTCTGGAGTGAACCAGCATTCCGGGAGCTGGCAGACAATATCATTGACGGTGTCTACTGCATCAACACTGACGGATATATTGCTTTTGTAAATAGAGTAATGATAGATCGATCCGGCATTTCCCCTGATAAATTCTATACGTCTCACTTCCTCGATATAGTTCATCCCGCATACCGTGATCTGGTCGCACAGAACTTTAAGAGAGTAATCAGTGGGGAGAATGGCATACCGTATGAGTTTAGATATGAAAGTGCCGATGGTCAGGAAAGGATCGTGGAAGTTCATTCAAAACCGATCCGCATTGACGGGAAAGTCGTTGGCCTTATTGGAATTTCACGAGACATCACCGAGCGCAAGCGGGCGGAGGAGACATTGAAGGAGAGCGAGGAACGTTTTTCTGTAGCCTTCCGTGTTAATCCGGCCCCTATGACCCTCAGTACAGTTGATGACGGGGTTGTCCTGGATGTTAATGACCGGTGGCTGAGTATGCTGGGTTATGCACGTGATGAAATGATCGGACAGAAGTCCGCAAATTTGCCAATTTGGGCGGATTACGAGGCCAGGGCATCTTTCATCAGGAAGTTCCTCAAGGAAGGTTTTCTCCGAGGCGAATCGGTTCAACTTCGCACGAAGAGCGGTGAAATACGAGACACCCTCTGGTCAGCCGAACTGGTCAAGTATAGAGGCAGAGAAGTGGTGCTGTCACTACTTTACGATATAACGGAGCGCAAACGTGCAGAGGAGGCGCTGCAGGAGAGCGAGGAGAGATTCAGACTCATGGTCGAGACGACGCAGGACATCATCTATACCGTCGACGAAAGAGGATTCCTGACCTATGTGAACCCGACGACCGAGAGAATCATGGGATACTCGATTAATGAATTGAAGGGGAAATACCTTGATGAGATTATTGCACCTGAATGTATTGATTCGGTGAAAGATCGTTTCAAAAGGGCCATGAAGGGTGAGCACATTCCAGTTTATGCGGCGGATCTGATCAGAAAAGATGGGACGAGGCTACCTATTGAGTTTAACGGAGTGACGCTTTATGACAGTGAAGGCAAACCGTCGGGCCGGTACGGCATCGGTCGGGATATAACGGAGCGCAAGCAGGCAGAGGAGAAAATTCGGGAAGCGCACAGGCGTCTGGATCAAATCATAGAGTTCTTACCGGATGCCACGCTCGTGATTGATGCGGAGAGTAAAGTCATTGCCTGGAACAGGGCTGCAGAACAGATGACCGGGGTTCCCAAGGCGGAGATGATTGGCAAGGGAGAATATGAATATGCGTTTCCCTTTTACGGTGAACGAAGGCCGATTCTCATCGATCTAGCCCTTTTACCGGATGCTGAACTTGAGAAGAGGAAGTATGATATTGCTCAAAGGAGTGCGGATACGATTTACGGGGATGTTCATGTTCCGAAAATATACGGAGGGGGAGGCGCTTATTTATATGGCGCGGCTTCGAGATTGCGCGATGCTGCGGGGAATATCGTTGGGGCCATAGAATCCATACGCGACATCACCGAGATCAAGCAGGCCGAGGAGGAATTGGCGAAATACCGGGAACGTCTTGAGCAATTGGTCAAGGAAAGGACGCAGGATCTGGAAGCCAAAACAAAAGCCCTTGAGGAACTCAATATCTCCCTGAAAGTGCTCTTACGACACCGGGAAGAAGACAAGAAAGAACTGGAAGATCGGTTTGTACTGAACATCAAGAAGCTTGTTATGCCCTTTACAGAAAAAATGAAAAGGACTCACCTTGATGAACAGCAGCTGGCTTATCTGAGCATCATAGAAACACATCTCAATGATATCACATCGTCGCTGACAAAAAAAATGCATCAATTCAATTTCACCCCTAGAGAGGTTGAAGTTGCGTCTTTGTTAAATGAAGGCAAGACAACCAAGGAAATTGCCAGGATCATCGGAATAGCGACCAGTTCTATTAATACCCACAGAAACCAGATCAGAAAAAAGCTTGGTATCAGCAAGAAAAAAGTGAATCTCCGCTCTCATCTCCAATCCTTCGATTAATGTTGAATTAATCTCCATATTACCTACATTAAAATTCAATATTGCCATTCTGGTGATCCATCTCTATAAGATCAGCATATTTATAGCCAGAGAATAATAACCCTAACCAGAATCCATTTTCATAAGGTGTTGTATTGCCACCAGCCAAAGTCATCTGTCCTCACTGTCATTGCCAGGTCGATATTAAAAAATTTGGCCACGGTTGGATAGGAATATGTTGCGAGACAGTTATATTCAATTCTCGCCGACAACCTTCTCCAACGATCCAAGAGGGCACAAAGCAAGACCAGCACCCAAAAAGCTTGATCGCGAAACATTGAAGAAGCACATAATCGAATGAAAGTAGATATTGATGGCATAAACTGCCAGGCGCCTATATCTATAATAATTATAAACCTATGCAAAGTATGAATTCAGAGAGTTTATGATGTCAATATTTTTGGACTGTCCCAAATGCGGCTCACGGAATATTGAAGCAATAAGCCCTTCTAACGAATTAAGACATTTGGGGCACAAATTATTAGGGAGAAAACCCTACTCATGTAGTGAATGTCACTGGCATGGATATATTGACCAAGGGGGGACGACCGCACCTTTGGATTGGATTCTTGCCGCCCTGATTATGACGATTATTGCTGTTTTAATCTTAGTCTTACTTAAAATTCATCTTACTTAAAATTTAGGGATAGTGCGGACAGAAAAAAAGGAACTCAGATTCAAAAGCAGGGAGAGAATTTTATAAATTTTCTTTTTATGGGCGATTGCTAACATAACTATCGTTATATACCAATTTAATGGGTTTTTGCTGCAGGATTGCCGCATTCAGCGGATCAAGACTAATAGAATAGGGAGGATGAGTAAATGAACAAGGAAGATGTCATCAGCGAGGTTACAAAAACGACATGTAGCAAGGCTGAAGCCGGTAAAGCCGTAAATGCCTTTCTTGAGGCGGTCAAGAAGGCGCTGAAAAAAGGAGATAAGGTGACCCTGGTCGGTTTCGGAACTTTCTCTGTTGTGAAAAGATCTGCCAGGATGGGAAGGAATCCTCGCACAGGAAAGCCGCTCAAGATTGCAGCTAAGAAAGTGCCCAAGTTTACAGCTGGTAAGGCATTAAAAGATGCAGTGAAGTAAATTAGAATTGTAAAAGAAATAATCTTCAAACAGTAAGCTGTAAACTGTTGGGCAAGAAAGGGTGGAACCTGTTCCCCACCCTAACAAAGGAGGTCTACCATGGATGAATTCTTTCAGTGTCCTTGCTCTGGAAAGGGAGACGTGATTCTCGACGGAAGCAACGAGGGCCCCAACAAAGATGACGCCGACAACCTGCTCCCGAAGCAGTGCAATGCCGGCCAGCATGTCATTTCTCTCGAGTGCAGTAGCGGCAGAAGATGTTCTCCTAAGCAGGTCGAAATAAAGGATACCGATCCGATTTCTCCCATGCAAGTGGCTTTCCAATGCGAATAGCGAATATAAGATTGAAGCTGATTTGTGTGGTTATAGCCACGATCTTTGCAGGGTGCGCCCACTATCCCGATAACCCTCGCCTCCTGTCCGTCTCCCCATCAACGGGTTACCGATATAGCGTTGTCCGCCAGCAACCGGAGAAGGACAAGCCCTTTCTCATTCTCGCATTCTCCGGCGGCGGAACCCGTGCCGCGGCTTTTTCATTCGGGCTTATGGAGGAACTCCGGCAGGTTGTATATGCCGCAAAGGACGGGTCGAAACGAAAGCTGCTCGATGATGTTGAAATCATTTCGTCCGTTTCTGGAGGAAGTTTCACTGCGGCTTATTACGCCCTCTTCCCCGAGCGGTTTTTCAACGAGTTCCCGGAACGGTTCCTCAAGGCCGATGTTGAGTCAGCACTTTTTTGGAGGCTGTGGAATCCATACAACTGGTTCAGGTTTGTCTCGAAGGACTTCAGTCGGATAGACATGGCGGATGAATATTACAATGACGAAATATTTGAAAAGAAAAGTTTCGGCGATCTGCTTAGTAAACCACGGGGAAGTATCCCGTTCCTAGTCCTCAATGCCACTGACATCAGCATTGCGCACCGATTCGAATTCACCCAGGACCAGTTCGATCTTCTCTGCTCAGACCTAGACGGTGTGAAGATGTCGCGCGCGGTTGCTGCATCATCCGATTTCCCGGTAGCATTCGCGCCGCTGACACTCAACAATTACAAGGAAAATTGCGGTGCACTCCCGAAATGGATTGAGCCAGCTCTTGACAGGGAAAAGAACCCCAAACGGCGTTATGCTGAAGCGACTGCTGCGCAATCTTATCGTGACTCCGACCGGCGTTATGTCCATCTGATGGACGGTGGGTTGTCCGACAACTTGGGACTCCGCGGACCGTTTCAAGCGGTGACTACTAACGACAGCCCTTGGAGCATATTGAAATTGGCAAACCTGGGGCAGTTGGGAAGGCTAATGGTGATAGCGGTCAACGCCAAGACGACCAAGCAGCGGACATGGGACGAGGAGAGCCGTCCTCCGGGTATCGGAGCAGTTCTTACCGTTGTTACTAACGGCCCGATGGATGATGTCTCCTCTGACAGCGTCGAGATGATTGAAGATCATTTCGGACAGATGAAACAGTTAGCCCGCACCGTCGATTCCTGCAACAAGAGAATTACGAAAGACTGTCCCAATGCGAAGCAGATCATTAATCCGATTATCACCGATTTTACCTTTGCCGAACTGACCTTTGACGATATCCCCGACCCTCGGTTGCGCAGATGCCTGCAGGAACTGCCCACAACATTCTACCTGCCCAGAAAGACCGTCGAACTTCTCCGCGTGGCGGCGGGTTACCTTCTGATGCACTCGGATGACTTCGTCACCGGAATGAAGCGCCTAGATCCATCGTGGAGCCCACGAGAGGTCGTCATCGACGCGAAGTTGATCGATGAGGTTTGTCACTCCACGCCTTGATAATTAACCGATGCCGCAATCCGTATAAGGCAACGTGACAAAAAACACTATACCGTGTCAATAAAATGATATTTCGGTTATTTTTGCCGTGGGGGTATTATAAGGATTAATATAAATATTGTTATCTGTGCGGAGGGAAAACCATGAAAGAAGCAGAAAGACAGAAATACCTGCAACTCGTCACAAGAAAACTGGTGAGTCTTACAGCGGGCTGCATGGTCATTCTAATAATCGTGTTTTATATTATGCCATATATTTTTCACCCCGAACAGACGTATTTGGTGGGGATAGTGTTTCTTACGGGTCTAATCGGTGGGTTCGTTAGCATTCAGCAGAGGCTCCCAACAGTTGGTCTAAATGAACTCCGTGAGTTGTCGGAGTCTTGGGTATCTATACTGTTAATACCGATCAATGGTGGAATATTTGCCATGGTCTTAATGTTTATGTTTGTTTCGGGAATTTTGGAGGGATCACTGTTTCCTAAATACAGTCAACCAGATATTCTTCAAGATAATATAATAGAAAGTTTCCAAAATTGGTTAAGAGCAAGCTTTCCGCAAAGCGGTCCCGATGTTGCTAAACTGCTCTTCTGGTCTTTTGTCGCTGGGTTTAGCGAGCGACTTGTTCCTCAGATAATACGTAAGACGGCAGAAAAGGTAGATAACCAGTAACTGCAGTAGACTCTTTACACTTGCGGCTCATCCTGGCGTTACACTCTTTGAATCCGAAATCATTGGTGCCTAGAAATCCCAACCTCACGTTTTGTAGGCGATATTAGCGATCTGCATCTTCCTGAAATATATATTTGACCTGACTTGTAGTAGAATGCAAATTTCTTTCATATAGATCCATTATGTCCTCCACAAGAACCTCTCCGAGTTCATATTGCAAAGCTTCTCCTTCTCTGAATCATCGAAGAACCCTGTCGCCGAAAACAACTCCAGATACCTGTTGTACGATTCGATATGGAGCAGATTCATCATGAAATCACTGCCGAAGAGGATTCTATCCTTAATATAAGGGTTCTCTTTGTAAATGATCTTTAGCGCCTGATAATCATCGTCATCAAGAGCTAGACAAGAGAAATCGGTGTAGATATTGGGACAGGTTTTCATGAGTTGCAATATCTGGTCTCGCCAATCATGTTGATGGATGACAAAGAACTTCCTCTTACTCTGCTTACCGAAATGAGCAAAGTTTAGTTTTAGGGTTTTGAATTTTTCCTGTGATAACACTAGTTTCCACTTTTGCCCTGGAGAGGTGAATTCCTGGGCATGCTTCTTGTCAAGAATAAAACCGCCGTCACTGCAATGGACAGTTACCGGTATCTGCTTGCAGCAACAGAATTCGTAGAGACGCACAACCTTGTCAAGTTCCTCCGACTTACCGACCGGCCATGGATCAAAGCCAATGGGGGGATAGAGCTTAATACCTGCGAAGAAGTTGCTTTTCATTTCATCAATGTCGCCATCAAATTTTCCCAGGTTATTCTTGAAACTCGAGTAATTCCCTTGATAATCTTTAAAATACTTGTCAAGCATTTTCATAATGTCGGAAAGATCGTAGTTTAAGGTGTTAATCCCAAGGAAAGGATATATCTCGAAGATCGACTTTGATGTGCGGGGTATAACTTCATATGATGTCGGGCTATATTGCACCAATTCATTGGTGCAATATCTAGCAATGCCATTGAAGACGTCCTCCACCTGCTGTACAATTGGTTTTTGGGGCGGAATGTTATAAAATGTTTCTTGCCTAATATTTTTATAGCCGAAATCGATCATAAGTGGGGTGACGACTACGCTGTCGAAATTCATGCTACCGATGGTGAGGCCATGATCATTCACTGTTCCGGTCTTTTTGAGAAAGTATTCCACCAGCAAAAAGAAGCTGCCGATGTCGTTGTCCATGACAGATAGGAGGTTTTTGGCGTTTCTGATCTTCTCTCCACCGATTATAGCTGCCAGAGGCGATGCAAGCACTAGTAAGGGCCAATTTATCCGCCTGATGAAAGCCAAAATATTGGGATGAGCCCAGGTCAATGCATGAAAATGAATGTCATAGAATCTATGGTCTCTCATGGTATCCTCCTGTTCCTTCGTATTAAGGTCAGAGCTCAGCAGTAAACGAAAGTATACAATACGCTATGCTCTGGCAGTTATATACTCCGATGAAAAATTGAATTCTATTAATTCTATCTATTTCCGTCTTTTCTCACCGTTTGCAATCTGGCCTATTACAAATTTAGCACATGGAGAGGCGGACTATAGATCCGAATGCCGTATTTTACAAATTCATCACTCCACAAACTTAAGCAGCTGACGATTGATCTTTAACGCCTACCCTTAAACGATTCGCGCCACAACATATAGGCAATGACACCTGCCGCAACAGCCGCAATTGAACTCATCCATATGGGAACCTGAATTCCATTTAAAATGACATCCCATCCATAGATCAGACGGAGAATATGAATAATGGACATTAAAGAAAAAATAGCGATTGCAATAACAGTAAATGGCTTCATAAGTATTTACCTCTCCAAGTCAAATCTCTAACTACTCAACGCCCTGAAAACATCTTTCGGACAACCATATTTCAAATATGACATCGGTGATTCGTTCAACAGAAGTGAGACATGAAAAAGCGATTGATGAAGTCTGACGAGATGAACCTTGGCCTGAAATATAAAATCATTCATTGATCCCGAGACTCGCCTATCAACTATCTTAGAAAAATATATTGTTTTACTCTCTGGTTCGATGAAATTTTCATACATGACTTTATTCCCGTCGATGATCATGAAGTCGTGCATACAGGACAATGCTTCTCGAATAAACTTCTTGTCGTTAGTAATCCCCCGCCCTTGCATGACTATGGAGTATAGCGATACGGTATTCGTCAAAATTATATATTGGATGCGCTGTGCTGTGAACAGATGTGCGTTCCAGTCAAGTATGCGATTTCTGTTATTGTCGTATGGAATAGCTGGTAAAGGAGCGATTCCGATTTTTTTAGCCAGTTTTAATGTGAGTCGAAAGATCATCTTATGAGCTATAGTATGTTTATCATCTGCGAAGACAGACACCTCCGATCCATTTGTCAGTATCTGATCTGGCCAGTTCCTGCAGCAGTTCCCCGTAGATCTTTTCTCCGGATTACTTCTGTGGATATTTATATATATTCAGTCCTATCTTGGCCGCTTCATTTCCAGGAACGGGAACATTTCCTTCTGTTGATGCAATGATTATGGTCTTTCCCGATGATGATGGGCCAAATTCTTTTGTAAGATCAACCTGAATGGTCAGGATATTGTTTTCAACCTTCATCTCTACGTTTTTCATTTTTATCCTCCCGGTGAATTTTTATTGAATCGGTTCTGATGAGATATGAGATTTATTTTCTTACTAGGAATATATACCTTTCAATATTTCCCCTTTTTTTTCACACCAGCTTCTGTAGTTTCTATTTCATTATAGAAAGTGTCTTTGGGAGGAACACGTTTGACCTTTTGATATCGGCCTGTAACCGTCACCGAATCACCTCTGTTTAAAGAGACTGTCCCAAGAGTAAAAACATTCAAAGCATTATTTGAAGGATCGACTACCATAAAGGTAGTGTATGGGTCGCCTTTCTTAGAAGTATTAAATTTCAGCGATTGGATCCTCCCTTGTACCTGAACCATTTTCCCATCATACTGATCTGGATTACTAAGAATCTCGGCAACTGAGGTTTTCATAACCTGTGCATCCACTATCTTGGGAATGAAGCAAATACATATGACGGTCAGTATGACGGACAATATAATTGTATTGCGTCTGACTGTAATCATTTTCCCCTCCTTCCTGAAGATATCGATAATCACAGGTTGCTCTCAATTGGCTTTTATTTTCTTAATAGCACGATTTATGTCAATTTTCATAAAGCTGGCGATCTTACTCTCAACGGCTAGTATCAAATTTTTGTTTTGGCATATCAGGCTTCTTATCTCCTCCCCATTTCCATATCGTTGTAACAGATCATGCACCCTCTCATCGATGCTCACTATCTTGTCGTGCATCACCCTCTTGTCCGCATAGTATATTATCTCCCGCTCCTCAAGCCTTCCCTGCGGATTTAAATTCTGCAAAACAACATGCTGCTCCACAATATCAGCTATTCTTGTAAATCCCATTTCTCGTAGAAGCTCTCCGCCGGATGAATCGTGTCGTTCGTTTGTTGTAAGAGATCTCGTCTTGGTAATGTCGTGCAGGAGTGCGGCTGCAATAATAAGGTCCCTGTTCACTGCTACACCGTTCTTTAGATTGTCTGTTATCGCCAGAGAAACGTTCATTACCTGAATGGAATGCTCAACGATGTTTGGTCGCATGGAATGTTGCACCATCAGTTCATTGCATTCTTCTCTGGAGGGAATTCTATCACTGATGCTTTTGACCATATTTACCTGCAATGTTTTCTTATGAGTATGATCCAAGAATTATAAAGTCCTTCTTGCCATTGTTTTAGTATTTAAACGCTGATAATTTTATCATAAAGACAAAACCCCGCTCTTTTAAGAAACGTGGTTTTGATAATCAGTCCATGGCACCTTCTTCTGTCCCCCGTCATTCGGTTAGAAGAATATCGAGCTTCCTTTCATTCTCTTCCAGAATTATCATTGCTTCTTTTCGTGCCGCCATCATTTCATCAAAGCTGAACGCCCCTGATGTTACCGCACTCTCACACAGCATTGCATTTTCATAGTGCTGAAATCTGACCTGCAAGTATCTTCGATAAGCCACAATAGACTCCGATAGTTGCTTGGGGTTTAAAGCGTAACGCTCTCTCAATCTCAAAAACTTCCCATACACTTCTTCTTCATGGGCTCTTGCTGCCTTTGCAGCATTGATACTTTCCTTTATTTCATCTTCAGTCCACATTGTCCTGATAACCTTGTCACCAGACTGCCATTTCCCCAAATTCTCAACTGCCGAACCTACATCTTTTTCAGCAACGGTCAGCAGTCTATTGTACGTTTGTTCAATCTCCCGAAAAGTCTTGGACAAAAAGAAAGGGCGGTATAGATACAGGCAGAGCCTAAGGAGAAGATAGACTAATATTCCGGCGATAATGATGAATAACAATGTCTTCAACATGACCTTCCTATTGAACCGGATTTATCATTGAGGTCGGGAAACTGACTGTTCGGGAAGAGGTTGATTTTTACAGTTCATTTATTGGCTTCTCGAATATTTCTTTCTCTTAAATCTGGGTGAACGCACTTATTCCAGTCGCAAATTGTATTGTCCCCATTTCTTTTGCCGACACCGCAGTCCATGTTGTGGTCGCAATCTATATCCACTATAGATCTTCCATCCACTTTATCTGTTAAAGCGTTTCTATGAAGGAAAACTTGACGAGTAATCGTGACTTCAGCACCCATTTTTGAACACTCAAATTCTTCAAATTCGATATCGCTTTCCGGCATTTTTTATACTTTCGCTTCTTTCAATCGGTATCCCTTATCATCTTTCCCTTATAATTACCCAACTCACCCCTATAAAATCTAAAAACATATGATCCCTTAATACCCTTACCCTCACAGACTCCTTTTATCGCCACCTGAATATCAGCATAATCATTACAGCCTCCCAGTTGATCGCATACAGTTTGAGGAGGCCCGACCTTTTCAACGATAATATTGACTCCATCGCATTTTAATTCCGACTTTACAATGGAATGGATTGTTTCATCTGAAATTCCCCAAGGTCTGCTCAATTTATTGTCGCTGCAGCCGGAGGCAATGATAATACCCAGGATTACTACGAATACAGGTATTATTTTCAAGTTCTTTTTCATTTGATTCTAATGTTAATCATATAATCTTCAGTATATCAGGAGCGTGCCTTTCCGAAGCTGGAGGAATACTGGTCGGATACCCAATAATAACAGGTGCAACTATTTCACAATCCTTTGGTACTCCCATGTCATCAAGAATCTTGCGGTTGCGGATATGAGCTCCTAATCCGATCCAGCAGGTTCCCAATCCTCTGGAAGTAGCTGAAAACATAAAATATGCAACCGTAAGTCCACAGTCCACATCAAGTGACTGGACATTTTTGGGGCCGATGACGTAAACCAGGCAGGGTGCATTATAAAAGACATTGAACTGTTCGTCACGCAGACGGGGCTCATATTGCTTCAGCGGTGACTCAGGATCTTTTTCAAGATAGGAAAGGAGAGTCTTCTTACTTTCATCGGAGAGCTTTTTCATGTAATCACGGTCTCGAATAATGATAAACTTGCACGGTTGGCGATTAGTGGCTGTCGGGGCAAGGCAGGTGTCCTGAATGATTTCTTTTATTACTGATAAAGGCACTTCCTTATCTTGAAAATCCCTGATGGCACGCCTGTTTATTAAAAGTGTTTTGAAATCCATTTCTATCCTCCTTTGCTGCTGTGTGAAACATGGTTAATTTCTGATCTCAGCTTCTCGCACTTATTTCTTTTCTTTAATTCCGGCCATTTCCATAGCATCTTTTTTGAATTTACCTATATTTTGCATGAGCGATTGCTGGATGAAAATCTTTTGAGCCTGAGGAGATCCTGCGCCATGCGTTGATTCCATAGGAACAACTGAGCCCTGTCCAGTTAGATACTCGATAAGCCTCATCATCCTGATACGATTTTCCGTTGGAATACCCTCTTTGGCTTTGAAATACTTCTCCACAAACTTGCCAATCTGATCGTTTTTCAAGTCTTTGGCAGTAGGGACAGTGCAGACAAGACCACCGGCAATATCACCCGTGATGTAATTCCCGTTCCAGATCGCGTTGACGCCCTGAAGCTTGGCGATGTTGATATATAGGGAGTCGGGGAAGAATACACCTGAAGGGCTCTTTCGTGCGCTATAAACAGACGCCAGGGCGCAACCGGCGGAAAGCTCACTCTGGAAGTAAAGATCCGTCAACTTGTCGCGGATGTGTTTGGCATTGCCTGAACCATTATAGTCAGCCACAGTCGCGGCAGCGCCGATAAGAAGATCTCTGTGACCTGTCTTACATCCGGAAGTGGCTAATCTTTGCAAAAGGGCAAAGTAATTAACGTAATTGCCGGCATACTTGCTCTCACGGCATAGAAACACCCGGTCCCAGGGGACAAAAACATCATCGAAGATCAAATGAGTCGATCCATGTGCGCCGTACTTGGCATTCCCATAATCCATCTCATCGCCAATAAACCTTCTCGCATTGGAGGCAGGAGCTTCCGCTATGTGAAGTAATCCAGGTGTGTCAGATGGGATGGCAAAGCAGACAGCATATTCCTCTTCCCCCTGTTTCAGGGCGGTACAGGGTAAAACTACAACCTCATCAGCAATGACCGCGCCGGAAATACTTGATTTGGCTCCTCTGACGACAATCCCGTTTTCTCTCCTTTCAACAATACGAAGATACATGTCCGGATCTTTTTGGTCGCCAGGGCTGAGGCTTCTATCGCCTTTCACATCCATCATGGCTCCTGCAACAGCCAGATCATTGCTCTGTATATACTTTAAAAATTCAAGAAAACGGCCGTGGTAATTTGTCCCCAAAGCCTGGTCCACCTCATTGGTTCCCGCAAAGACAGAATTGACAGCTCCAGTGCTTACACAACGGGCGCCGATGCAAGCTCCATGTTTATGGACCATGAACCTGGCCAGTCTAAAGCGTGTTCCCAGATCTTCCCGATCCTGCATTATATGGACGAAACGGCTGACTTTATCGTTGATGAAAGGAGAATGGGTCGTCAGGAAATCTTCATTTTCTTTTTGAGATGCCAATTCATAGACAAGCCCGATTGCTTCGATAGGGGGTTTCAAGCAGGGGTGATTTGTAAAGTCCTGTACCTTTTCTCCAAATGCGTACAGTTGCGTGTTGAGTTTTTTTAGATTTGAGAAATATTCTTCCTTTGTTCTTAGTGCCATTCATTCCTCCTTCAGAACCTTATAAAGATGATTAAGAGCATTCCTTATCTCTTTTCATTCTCATTCTTACTTTATCCCACGATTTGGTGATGAGGAAGCTCTCTTTCATGTTATCCACCATGCGGACATATTTCGGCCAGGGAACAGCAAAGCTCAGTACAGTGGATGGGACACAGGGGCGTGCTGAAACATCAAACATGCCTAATACGGCACGGGGCTCCGAGGATTCAAGTTCTTTATAGGGATAATCAACAATGGATGCACAGCCAGCACCAAAAGGGGCAATGACGCCGTTGGGCTGCGGTTCATCATAATTAGCCAGCGTAAAAAGACCGGAAAGGACATCAGGCGGGGCAAAGAAAATGACCACCAAAGGCTTATCCCTATCCTCCATGTGGTCCCATCTCTTGAATATAATATAGTCTCCGGGTGCTTTCGATGGCTTCTGGTAGTTCATATGTTCTTTAACAAGTTCCGGTGATTTCTTATACCTTTCCCCTTCCAGTTTGCCGGGTATTCCATAGGATAGAAAATATTCAAAATTGGGTGCTTGTTTGCTCTCGAATCCAAGGTATCGTTTACCGCCGCCGCAACCAATCGTATGGACATCAAAGCATAGGGTATTCCCATTCCGGACTTTCGCTAAATCTCCAACAATGCACCGATGTCCTTTGGGTGGTTTCGCCATAAATTTCGGTTCCGCCGCATCGGAATAATAAAACCCGATAGGTAATTCAGCACCGGGAAAATACCTGCTCCAGTTTTGTATGAATCTCTCCTTAAATTCAGCTTCCATGATTCTCCTCCCTTGATGATCTGTTGCCTGATCCAAGAGTATGTCCAACTATTTATTTTGGAGGACCGGCCTTTTTCATAAACTCCGGATCTTTCTCAAGCTCCCTGGCAATATCTTGAATCTCTCTTTGCACTGCCGGTGAAAAAGAATTAAATGCGGCTTCTGCCCCGGAGGTATTCTTTGTATCAACATACCTGGTAGCATTTGCACCACTTTCCTGCATGATCATGAGGACCACCTTTTCAAGTCTCTTTTGAATATTTGGCGGAAATTGTGAAAGGCTTTGTTCAGCCTGTAATGCCTCGGGATTTTTTGACGCATAATCCGCTCTCGCTGCAGGATCAGCAAAAAAGTCTTTCAGCATGGACATGGCTGCTTCGTCTGACGAGCCTTGTGCAAATATATTGTTCGCTAAAAAGACGAATGTGAAGATTGTAACTCCCAATATCATCAAAGATTTAGATTTCATAATACATCACCTCTTTACAAATCGGGTTAATCGTTTATAGTATTCCTCAACACAACAGACGGTTTAAACTTAACCACCATTCTTGCATCAATGATCATCTGCTCTCCTGTGTGAGGGTTCCGGCCTAGCCTGGGTCTCTTCTCTTTCACTGACCACTTACCGAACCCTGAGATCATGAAGTCGTTACCCTTGGCAAGTTCCTCCTTTATAATATCGAAGAAGCTTTCCACCAGATTGATGCATTCTTTTTTAGGAATGTCCAATTCACTGTAGATCATGTCAACAAGGTCGATTTTTGTGAGAGCCATCTTTATCTCCCTTCGTACTTCTCAGAATGTTCCTTATGCTTGTACCAGTTGTCCATATACTCCTTTGCCAGTTCCTTGGATTTGATGACCAATACATTTTCCGCATTCTTTTCCTCTGCAGCTTTCGTGAAGTTGAAAGAACCGGTTATTACAGTTTCCTTGTCAATGATAATGATCTTGTTATGAGCTATAGCATGTTTATCATCTATATAGGTCGGGATGCCGGCATTCGCAAGAAAGGTGGCTGCTGTATATTTTTCTTTCCGCTGACTCTTATCAAGTATCGCCTCTACTTTAACACCTCTTTTGAAAGCGTCTGTCAGGGCCTTTGCAATTGGGGCTGATGTGAAGGAATATGCCTGAACCAGGATCTCTGATTTGGCAGCATTGATTTCTCTGACTATAGATTCGGTGCAATCGCCATTGGGAGAAAAGCAGACCTTTGTAATCACAGCTTGGAAAGCGAATGCTGTGACGGCAACAAAACTAAGAATCAAGAACGACAAAACTGTGGCGGCGATTCTTTTCATGGATTTCTCCGTCGGGATGAAGAAATTATGATTTGCGATGATGACAACTAAAGTGGATACTTATAGCAATATACAAGATTTCTCAGAATATGTCGAAGAAATCAGGGATATTTTTAAGAGAATGTATGAAGTACTAGAAAAAGTCATTACCCGGGGGTCCCCTGGGAATGAACGAAAGTAGCGCACCACACCCATGACAGTCTTCGGGTGCCACTTCCCGCCGTTCTTAGATCGAACGGCATCTGCATTGAGTTGCCCTGCAATCTTTTGATAGGAAGCGCCCTCCCCTTTCATTGCGATCAATCTCAATGCGGTCTTCATCTCGTCCGGGTTCGGTTTAATTTCGTTACCAGCAAGATCAAACCCGAATGGGACTGCTCCGACCAACTTGAGTGAATTCTTCATGAACTGCATTGCGTCTCGTGTTCGCTCGGATATGCACACCATAACCCTGAGAGTCTGCGTCCCGGCATCGCGGCCATGGACAATGCCCGGGGGAAAAGTAGCACAAATCTAGCACAATTGCCTAAATTTCTCCCAAAAAGAAAGGGTCACAAACCTCATCTCCGGCTTGTAACCCTCTGATTTTTTTCTGGTGCCGGAGCCCGGGGTCGAACCGGGATGACCTTGCGGTCGGGGGATTTTGAGTCCTGATTTACGTGTTTTCTCTTTAAACAGAAAAATAGCTCCGATTATGTAAGCATTGATTTCTATTCATCTTTTAGAGATGCTGCTTTATATGTCTATTGACGTGAACATGGCAAAATATGCGTTATTTTTGAAAAGTATGCTAACCATATTGCTAACCAAGTACTATTCGATTTTTTTTGTTTGTAATACTAACACACAGATAATTTAAAGTCACACATTCCATAGGGCGGCTAGGATGCTTTTGTACGGCACAGAGTAGATCTGATATTTGGTTAGAAGGTGTTGTAACTCATACTTGGACTTTTCTGTATAACCGCTCATTTTGCCGTCCTGTTTTCCCAGAAAAGATATAAAGTATGCAATGATTTATTAGGGCAGTTTTGGCAGCCCATGTTTTTTTCTATGTCGTCCTATTGCTTCTGCGGCAATTGAAATTCTTGAAGTCTTCTTTCTTTCTGTCTATGGATCGGTATAAACTCTTCAGCAGTCTTTAGAAGATACATTATTCTTCCACGGCAAAGATTCGTAATAAGCTCTTACTGTTTTGTATAATTCATCAAATGGTGGGAGGTCGTCAGTTATCTCAAATCTCAGATTATCGTAGTCCGAGCGTGAACGCCGTATAATTTCTGGATCGGCCAAGGAATCGCTGTTTACATACAAGTCTCTCGATCTCGCCTTGGCGGTTAAAGTGCTAAGAATTTGTTTCCTGATATCAGAGTTATCAAGCTGTCCGTTAGCTAGCAGACAGAAGATGTCATAAGCATCCTGTCTTCTGGCCCTGTTGCGCGGCACTTGTTGTATTATTGCTCGGTATTTTTCCGCAACAAGTTCGGATAAAGTATACGCTCTTATGAAATTATGATGGTCAATCTCAAGTGAGTCGATGTGACATATGGTTTCGTTAAAGCTAAAATCGATTTTTAGTATGGATGGAGAGAGTCCTTTGAGTAGTTTGTGGTGCTTACGTGTTCCCTTGTAGGCATACCCGACATTGACTATAAGAGTTGGATAAAGTGCTTCCTTGTTGTTGGGTCTCAATTCATGTCGTTGTATTCTACAATCCAAGCCGTAATTTAGAGTTTCAACTGAAAGCGCAAGTTTGTGTGCTAGCTCCCTCAAAAAGTCATCTTCATTAAACATGAGATATTTCTCAGAAGTGGAAAAGTCGATATCCTTAGTGAATCTTAATCCGTGAAATCTGACGGAGATCAATATCGCACCTTTGACGATCATGCTGTCTCGCAATTCTGCTGAGTCACTAATCGCCGTGAGAACGGTATGAACTGCTTGTCTGAATTCTCTTACTGAAGCATCTTGGCTTTCATTTACCCAGGCTTCAATGTTAACATGTAGCATTTTCAATCCAGATTTATGGAAAGGGCCCATCGTTCACTATATGTTGCACTGTATGGGCCGGAAGGATCCAGTTTTCTTGATCCTCCACGTTGAATAATCTTTGCCCATTTATTAATTATATTGTCATTTATTCCACAAATATCTCCTAATATATATCCTGCTCTTGTCTTTTCAATTAAATTCCCATGCCTGTCAATCTCGTCTAAGATCAAATTACTATATTCGGTAGCAAATTCTTTGTACACATCAACTACATGCCTAATGCCGCCACAATACCCTGGTTCTCTCAGCATGTCCAAAAACGTTCTACCAATTGTACTAACTCTCTGTTTTCTACCCTCAATTAGTTTATAAGCCCCATAATGACTGGTTGAGTATCTAACAACAGGATATTTGCCAATTTTGGAAAATGCAATCTTCACTAAGTGGGGAAGTTCAATGTTAATGTAGTCGCGAAAATGGGGTTTGAGATCTTTTTTCATTTTTTCTAAACCACACTGTTTCCATTCTACTGGTGCTGGGCTTGATATAAAGAGCGTGTTAGAAATTCTATCTGTAAGACCATGAAAAGCCATGGCACTGAGATGGGAAACGTAGGCGAACGGATCAATAGAACATGCAATATCTCCAGTATCGAAATTCTTGTTCGCGATTACTTGAAAAACCCGTCCGACAGGAAAGTCTTTATGAACATCTAATATGCCTATATCGATTATTTCACTTATGATCCTATCGATGCTCTTGCGGAGTGAAAAGTTGGAGTGAGCTTTGGTTTTCTTCAGCTCGTTCTGAAAACTCTTTTTATGAAATAGTTTGAAGATAAACCTGAAGAGGTCGTAATCGGTAATGACAGGCTGACCAATGTCTCTCAAGTAAATAAGAGTTGATTTCCTAATATTCATGACTCGGTAGTCTCCATGGTATGTTAAACGTCCTAAGGACGTTTAACATACCATGGAAGTCTCGTCAAGTGTTTTTTTACGCATTAATTGATATCGCTTGCAAATATTTCCTTGACAAGTTGCAGATCGTATGATATATAACGTCCTAAGGACGTTATATATCATACGATAGTTCAGGCTTTCACTACTAGGAAAGGATTATAGTGTCCTCGTAGATCTAAAGGCGATATATATGCAATATCTATTATCAGGCTTCGTAGCTGCAGTAATTGCCACACTTATTTCTGTAGTATATCTATACTTGACTGAACAATCGCGTCTTCGTTCAGAAGTTACAGTAGAGGTTGCGGATTATTTTGATGATATTTACACGCGCCTACAGATTCTTAATGTTGACAAAGATGCCGCGTACACTGGCAAGAAGAGAGGCTTGACCGAGGAAGAATACCGCATAACTAGCAGAGAACTTAGAGTCTTGTTTAACAGGTCGAGGACAGGTTTAAGGCTCGCGATTGTTTATGGCGAAGGGGACTTGACTGGTGCTTTCAATTATCTTGAAAATTCGTGCCTTGAAGCGGCGATAATGTTGTGGGCTGGAACGCAAGAAAATTGGAAGGTGAAGAATGCCGAAATATCCGCTCTTTTTAGCGAGAGAATTGATCCTGTGAGGAAAGATTTGCAACGCAATCTTCTTGACGGGACTCGGACTCATCAAATAATTAAGGACTTTTTTAAGAGATTAATTGAAGTAATATTCAAAAGAGCGAATTAATTTTAAGAATGCCTAATAAAATACTCAAGGGAGAGACTGCCACGTGCCGTTGAGCTTTTGCGGTGCTCTCTTTCTATCCGTAATTATCGGTTTTGATGAATGACCAGTACTGAACGGTGTAGCCGATAATCATGCCAGGATTTTCTTTAATGGTATCTGTCAAGTCAATACCTCTCTGGAAAATGGCAACTGTCTGTATCTTTCTCCAAAAACATATATACCCTTCTTTATATGTATAATAGCGCCCTGCCTCAGCAAATCCGTGATTTTATCACGTGGTCGGTCATATCCCCGGAGGCCGTCCATAAGGGCTTGATAGTCAAGCTCCTCAGTTGTTATCTTGCTTCGTAGATCGTCAAACATTTCTGTCCTTTCAATGCTACTGATCATTATGGATAGATTGCCACAGCATAATTCAGCATAATACGTCGACAATTATTCGACATACTATGTTTATATTGACAGTTGCTCTGCAATTCTTTCTCATGGCTCTTGATAAAATTTCAATCTATAGCTTTTCAAATACCTCTTTATGTTTCACATTATTTGATTATAACAGAACCTGACTATCCGCATCATACGACCAGCAATGGAGGAAATATGAATGTAGAAGAGATATCAAAAATAATAAATGAATATTGTCCTGCGAATAATGATGCTTTTCAAGATGCATGGCTTCATGTCCTCGAAACTGATCGGGCCGATATGCATCAATTATATCGGTCCATAAAGAAGGCTAAGAATAAACAAATAAAAGAATACTTCCGCAAGAGGAAAGAAATCAGTCAATTTAATGAACAAGGTGAAAATATATTGGACAGGTACAAAGTACCGGCGGAATTAGATCACAACGATGACGAATCAGTCGTGACCGTGAGGAATGATTTCTATAAACAGATCGCGATCTACTTTCTAAAAGAATTTCTCCTGGAGAAACAAAAGAATCGGGAACTTCGCAAAGAATTAAGCAACAGGAAACTGGAAAATTCTCACAAATGGAGGGAGCTACGCCAAGGACAACTAAATAAAAAGACAGAGATGCTTTTGGAGAAACAGAGGAGGCGCGAGCTTCTTAAAGAACTGAGCCAAAAAAAGCTGGAAAACTCACGCAGATGGCGGGAGTTGCGCCAAGAGGAGCTGAACAAGAAATGTCAGATATTCCAAAAGAAATATGAATTGCGCAAAAAAAGGCTAGATTTGGAGACATATAAATTGGGGAAAAAGCGGCGGAAAACCACACCATTCGAAAATACTCTTGAGAACCGCATGGAAAGAATTGAAAACTATCTGAAATTGTAACAAAGCATTTTTTCAGGCATAGCTGTCAAGGATATATTTCCAAGAATTGATTTGTAAGACCTTTCGTTCCTGCAGGATCCCATTTGGTTTAAATACATTCATAGATTGGTACTATTAGTACCAATATAAATTAATATTTAAACTATCATTTGACTTTAGTTTAAAAATGTGGCATTTTAGGTACTATGGATACCGATAAAAAGACAAAAATAAACCGCCTTATCAATCTATGGCCGAAAGGTACGGTAGGCGTTACCTCGTACCTTACTTCCCGTGGTTTCAGCTATGAACTCCTGAGAAGGTATAAAGGGAGTGGCTGGATAGAAAAATTTGACAGAGGTGCCTATATTCTTTCGGGGGATAAGATCGGCTGGCAGGGCGCTCTTTATACTCTTCAGACTCAACTCGGACTCCCTGTACATGCGGGAGGAAAAACAGCCCTTGAACGGAAAGGTTATGCTCATTACCTACCGGCAAAGCAGAATAAGGTCTATCTATATGGTCCACGAGAGTTGATTTTACCGGCCTGGTTCAAGGGAGATCGTTACAACGTTCAGTTCGTTGTGACACGCACAAATCTCTTCCCTAAGGAGAGCCGGGAAGGATTTACTGAACTCAAAGAAAAGGATTTTTCCGTTACTATCTCAGCGCCGGAACGGGCGGCCATGGAGATGCTTCACCTGGTTCCTAAAGATATCGGCTTCGACGAAGCTCAATTGATCATGGAAAACCTGGTCACGCTCCGTCCCGATATTGTCCAGGGGCTATTGGAGATATGCCACTCTGTGAAGGTGAAGAGGCTGTTCCTTTATATGGCAGAGAGACAGGAACACACCTGGTTGTCGAAGCTGGATTTATCGAAAATTGATCTCGGGAAAGGAAAGCGAATGATCATACTGCATGGCCGGTATGATGCGAAATATCAGATAACTGTTCCCGCTGATCGTCAAGGAATATCTGCGTGATTGACACCGTATACTTCAGACAAGCCGAATTGCTCCTGAGAATGTTGCCGTTTATCGACAAAGAGTCCGTCTTCGCCCTGAAGGGCGGGACGGCTATTAATTTCTTTGTCAGGGATCTCCCACGCATTTCCGTCGATATTGATCTCGTATATCTTCCCATTGGTGACCGGGATCTTTCATTACATGAAATGAGCGACGCTCTCATCCGGATATCCGGGAGCATCAAAAGTAAAATTCCGGGAACAAAAATTATTCCCAGGAAGATCAAGGGAACAGATTTCTTGAGCGGATTATTTGTTCAACGACAGGAGACGATTGTTAAGATTGAGCCGAATCTGGTTATTAGAGGTTCAGTGCATCCACCTGAAAGAAGGATCATGTCCCCGAAGGCGAGAGGAATCTTTGAAATGTCTGTGGAATGTCGAACGCTTTCTGCAGATGAACTTTATGCAGGTAAAATATGTGCCGCCTTGGATCGCCAACACCCACGTGATCTTTTTGATATTCATATGCTTCTCAAAGATGGAGAAATCAGCGCCTCCATGCGGAAGGTGTTTATTGTCTACCTGATCAGTCATGATCGGCCAATGGTAGAGGTTCTCAATCCAGGATTCGCAGACATCAGGCCTGTCTTCGAAACCGAATTCAAAGATATGACTATCGAAGAGGTATCATGCGAGGATTTGGAAAAGACAAGAGAAAATCTGATTTCCAGGATAGCTGAAGAACTGACTGTTCAGGAAAAACAATTCATAGTATCGGTAAAAGAAGGCATACCTCAATGGGAGCTCATAGGTCTCGAAGGGGTTGCAAACCTGCCTGCCGTCAAATGGAAGCTCGTGAACATCAGCAGGATGAATCTGTCGAAACATAAAGAGGCAGTCCGTAAATTACGAGATTACCTAGGAGTATAATTTAAGACTGCAGGTGCTCATGTATCTCTCCTTTCGTCATATATGATCATTTGATCTGTCTACTCCTCATGAAGTTTATCAGGTTCTGCCGGCTGGTTCCCAGGATCCTGGCGATCGCCGACTTTGCCACGCGGTGTTTTAAGAGATCCCGGATCTGGTCTTCTTTTCCGTCGAGCTTCGACTTTCCCAGCGTTCCAAGCTTTCGGCCTAAAGTCTTCCCACCGGCTTTCAAGGCCCGCAATGCTGTCCTGGTTCTCTCCGAGATAATGTCCCGCTCCAACTCAGCGAGAAGCGAAAACAATGTGACAAGGATCTTCGTTTGCATGTCGTGGTTTGACTTTAGATCTAAATTCTGTTTGATGGCAATCACCCTGACCTTCTTCTTAAGAAGCCCATTTACCAGGTTGATCACTTCAACCAAGCTTCGTCCCAGGCGCGATAATTCAGATACGATAAGGGTATCCCCGGCTTTCAGTTTACCGGTCAATTCCTCGATCCTACGGGCCTGCGGATCCTTCCGGGAGGACATCTCAACTTCAATGAATTCTTTAATCTTGAAATCGTGCTTGCGAGCGTATTCGTGGATCTCAAGACGCTGTTTATTAATGTCCTGAGTATCAGTTGACACTCTGAGGTAAGCTATTGCAGCCATTTAACCAACCCTCCGTCTTTACGCCTGTGAGCGGGATGTGTATGACGACTTTCTAGTATTATGGAGTTTTCTGCTACTGATGAATGATAGCGTCCCAATAATGGCCAACGCTGCCCCAAAAAGAATGATGGCTCCATCACCTTTCAGAAGAGCGAAGAACAAGATAACATAACCAGCAAGACCAAAACCTGCTGCAACAATGTATCCGACGATGATGCCCACGTTAAATTGCCACTGTACGAGAGCCCTAACCTTTTCCGGCTTAAACCCGAATTTGTTGAGTTCATCAGCGATTAGCGAATCCTTCATCTCGCTGTCGGCTACGACTTCCGCAAGTAGCTTATCCCTCAATTTAGTATCCCTCACTTCATCCATGATTTTCTGTATCAACATTCCTTTGTTCAATACCTTCATACCCTCCTGTCAAGCATAATCATATTTATCATATAAAAATGTACAGCTGTTGTCAATAAATAATATCTATTAGTAGTGTCAATTAGAGTCAATATTAGACGGCCGTATATTATATACACTGCAGAGAAAAATGAATGAAAAAGGCAAGCCACAATTTATTCAAGTCTGATCCGGAATCTGCTATTAAAAACGGGGTTTTTTTAAGAGAATACTGATAATCTTAAAAATATTTTCTTACAAATATGACTTTTGATGGTGTTTTGTTCTATGTTTTCTGTAAGCACAACGTCCTCTTGTTTTTCAATTTTTACCTTCCATGCTACATTACAATGCGAAGTTGATAACATCTCTTGTTGTTTGTTCATGGTTAGTGTATTAAATGGCATCAATTGTTGAGGGAGGTATCACTTCATGAAATCTGCCCTTATGCGAAATATACTGATCTCCGCTCTCCTTGTCTTACTAATTCCTAATCTCACATATGCAGAGAAAAAGACCATCATCAGGGAATATTCCTACCAGTCAAGCGAATATGAAAGCAAGAATGAATGTAGCATCCTTGCATTGGCACACTTAAAAAGGCTCCTCCTAGAGGAGTTGGGCACCTACCTCGAAAGTGAAACGGTCATCAAAAATTTTCAACTCACAAAGGATCGAATTACGGCTTATACGGCAGGGATTGTTCAAACAAGAATTCTCGATGAGAACTGGGATGGGAAACGTTATTGGTTAAGAGCCATGATTGAAGTCGATCCAGATGATGTTACAAGAAAGGTTGACGGTCTACGCAAAGACTTGCAAAAAACGAGAGAGTTAGAGGAAACAAAAAAGAAAGTCGAGGAGCTGTCACTGGAAATTGAAAAGCTCAGAAGGGAAATTGCTCTGGACAGAACAGACCAAAAGAAAATAGCTCAATACCTGAAAGCTATAGAAGGATTGAGTGCCTTAGAAATGTTTCAAAAGGGTATTGAACTGTCAATTTCAGGCAAGGTTCAAGAAGCAATTGATGAAATGTCTGCTACAATCCAAAAGAACCCCCAGTATGCATTAGCCTACGTAAGCCGTGGGCATCTTTATTCACGACTGGGCAATTATGAAGCGGCAATCAAAGACGCCAGTAAAGCAATAGAGATAGATCCTCATTCTGCCTTGGCATATGCAAATCGGGCATACATCCATTTTAGATTGGATAATGGATATGAAGCTCTTCGGGATTCAAACAGGGCAATAGAAATTGATCCTAATTTTGCGTTGGGTTATGTTACGCGCGGAGCTGCACAATTCTTCTTTGCAAAGTATCGAGAGGTTATTGATGATTCAAACAAGGCATTGGATTTGAACCCGAATATTGCATGGGCCTATGTTAATCGTGGTGTTGCAAATCAAAAACTGGGAAACAACCTCAGAGCATATCTTGATATTAAAAGAGCAATCGACATCGACGATAAATGTCCAGAAGCTTATTGGTTTCTCGGTTTTAATGAAAGTACATCAGGCAACTATGAAAAGGCTATTAGTTATATAGATAAGGCTTTGGCGTTAGATCCTTATGTCTACCAAGAATATGCTTATAGCACACGTGCGGCGGCTTACATCAGATTGGGGCAATATAAGCAGGCCCTTGACGACTGTAACGTGGCTGTTGAGAGAATCACGAGATCTACGATCAACGAGAATTCGAAAATTAGAGCCCTTGCTGTTGCATACAATAATCGGGGTGTAAGTTATAGAGAGCTGGGCGACTTAGAAGCAGCAATCAGAGACCTCAACAAAGCCGTTGACCTCAACCCGAAACTTGTAAACGCCTATTCTAATCGTGGCACCACATATATAAAATTAGGTGATTACCAGAAGGCTTTAACCGATTCAAGCAAGGCTATCGAACTGGATCCGAAATCTTCAACGGCCTACGTTAATCGTGCAGCTGCGCACATCAAATTAGGTGATTACCAGAAGGCTTTAACAGATTCAAGCAAGGCTATAGATCTCAACCCGCAACTCGCTGTTGCTTATAATAACCGAGGTGTGGCTTATAAAGAGTTGGGAAATATAGAATATGCAATGAATGATCTTAGCAAGGCAATTGAATTAAATCCAAAGTTAGCACGACCATACTATCATAGGGGACTTATCTATGAAAAGATGGGTGATAAAAAACTGGCAATTAAGGATATTATGCAGGCTGCAAAGCTGAAAGATAAAGACGCACAGGATTATTTAGGAAAGCAAGGAGTTGTTTGGTAAACCTTTCTAACCGTAACTCTCAATATCGGAGTTTATCAAGTTATTGACTCGAAGGTGTTAACAAGTGTCGCAAGAATTCTTTCATGAATACCGATTATCTTTAAGATAATGGTAATACTCTTAAAAATACTACTTTTGACGGTGTATAATTCAATATTCTTCCGAACATAACTTCCTCCGCACACTGCCATCTTTGCTTTTCACTTTGATTTTCATTATAGATTTCAAAGGGGAATCGTGATAATCAAGACGCACATATAAAATCAGAGATTAAGATTCATAAACCCCTTAACATGCGTGCGGGTAATATGGACTGACTATTGAAACCCCGTCACTAAGAGAGTACGGGGTTTTGTGTTTTATTAAGTCGAGAAATATCTTCTATTCATAGATCATTTGCACGGGAAGAAGTAGGATGAAAACGCTATTACTGTTTGGCTGTAATGTTAGCTCTATTGGTGAGTGTTAATGCCTTTGCCAGATATGATTCGCATCTTGAGGATATCAGAAATTGGACATCTTTTTTAGTAAGAACGGAGTGTTGTTAGGCCTATGACAAAGAATTTATCTTGCCCCGTATGTCAATTGCCCGCACCGGATTTTCAGATCATTGACGATACTCTCGACTACCATGAGAATAAGATAGTTCAATGCGCTCGATGTGGAAAGTTCTTAATATCTAGAACCGCAAGCGCTGAAGTCAGTAGGCAAGACGTCGACACTAAAGCTAAACTCTCATCGTGGATTAGAATGCACAGTGAGTTTCAGTTGCCTGTGCCAACAATAAAACAAAGCGACGGAACATTATATCAAATTCTGGGAGCATTGCCTAACTACACCCCGAACCAAAAACAATCTATACTACTTAATATATTTGCCCAGAAATCAAAATATCCGGGAGAACATATTCTAGTTATCCCTAGATTTGATTACCCTCTTGCATGGGCAATTAATGAGCATGAATTCATTTTTTATACAAAATCTCTCATAGAGAATAATTTGATTGATTGTCCCGAAAAGAATCAACTAAATAAAGATGCCTTGGCGACGGAAATAATCGTGACCGCAGGGGGCTGGAATAACTTCCAAAAACATTCATCAAGTAACGCATCTTCTGGAAGATTTCTATGGGAACCTATTTTTCAACACCCACAAGTCGCTGCAGAGCTGCAGAAATCAAGTTGGGATGTTTTTATTTGTCATGCTAGCGAGGACAAGAATGACGTCGTTGACCCCTTAGCTCGGGAATTGCAGGGCAAGAATTTGAAAGTCTGGTACGACAAATGGGTCTTAAAAATTGGTGATCGTTTATTGGAAAAAATAGACAAAGGATTGGCGCAGTCACGATATGGTGTAGTCGTGTTAAGCCCTCATTTCTTGAAGAAGGAATGGCCCAAAAACGAACTTGAGGGATTAATTCAAAAAGAAGTTAATGGGCAAAAAGTAATTCTTCCAGTATGGCATAATGTGACTGGAAAAGACTTATTATCTTACTCTCCAATCTTAGCTGGAAGAGTGGCTGGCTCAACCAAGGCAGGCATTAAGGCATTAACTGAAGAACTCATTCAAGCCATGGAGGATTTGCAAATAAGGACAGAGGAAGTAATTGGATTGAAAGAATTTGATATAAATGCTTCTTTTAAAAAAATTAGTATTACTGGAGAACTTCATAGGTATTCTTTTATCTTTGCTATAACTCTCAACACTCTACCTGCAAGAGACAGTTTCCAGATAAGACTATATTGGCCATCTTTTATTAGAGTAGTTAGGACAAGAGGTTTTACCTCCAGCAGTGCAGTTTCAAATGACAACAAAGACTTTATGAAGTATTGCTATCAAAACGATCAAATACTTTATCCTGGAGAATCAATGGAAATCATATCTCCAAAAGGAAGAGCAGAGATCGAATACGAGTTTGATCATGAAATTTGGTCCGGAGTCGAGGACGGCTCGCAGGAAGTGATTTGGGAAATCTATTTTCAAGACCAAATGCCGCTAAAAGGAAGAAAGAATTTTAAGAATTTAAATATATTCTAATGAGCTCATTTTCATATTTACTTAGGATTAGTGAGTGAACGAAACAGACATCCTCTGTTATTAAACTTTCCGTATTTTTGATTATCAACAAGTAGTTGATATAATGACCCTATGGACAACCTTGATAATAACTACTTAAGAGTGCAATTCCGTCTCAAAATGCACGAAAAGAATGCCGCCGATTTTCAGGGTTTTTTTGAGAATATTATGCACGAGGCTTTCCCTAATTTTCGGAAGATTCGACCTTACGGAAAGCTTGGTGACAAAGGCAATGATGGGTACAGGCCGGATGAAGGAATATACTATCAGGTCTACTCTCCCCGAAGTCCCTCCGAGAAAGAAGCCGAAGCCGCTCGAAAACTCAAAAGAGATTTTGAGAAATTAAAGACGGCATGGGATCAAATCTCAAAAATAAAGACATTCTATTTTGTCTTCAATGATAAATACGGAGGAGTGAGCATCGAAATTGAAAGAGCGCTAGCAGAATTGCGAGCCGCAAATCCAGGAATTGAATTTAAACCAATTATTGCAAAGGACTTAGAGGACATATTTTTTAGCCTAAGGAAAGAATCCCTCTTAGCATTGGGATTCGATATTGATTCAAGAAATGCCCTACGGGTTTGCAGAGAAACACTAGCCTCAATGGAAGTCTATTTGGATAGAGGAAATGGTCGTTTTGTCTTTGAGTCTCTACAAAATTGTAAGGATATCATTGATCGCCAAAATGATGAAAACCTTCTCGTGGATTGGGAAATCCTGGAATGTAGAGCGTTGCAACAACTTGAAAGAATCGCAGATGCCAAACGGAAATATGAGAACATTTGTACGAGATACCCAAGAGATTCCCGTCCGTTCTTATACTTGGCGGAAATTTGTCTAAATGATGAAGAGTATGACAGAAACGATGAACTCCTAAGAGAAGCCGAGAAAATTGATAAAAGTGACAGTCTGTTAAAGATCGAGAAGCTCCTTCGCGACCAGCGACTTGGAAATACGATTGATACTGCAAACATTGATGAACAGAACTTCCCAACCGATCCAAGAATGAAGGCAAGCTTCTATCGTTTCTATGCCTTCAACCTTCAACTAGAAAAAGATTTTACGAGGGCTGAAAGCTTTATTGAAAGAGCCATAAATCTGAATCCTGACAGACTCGCCAATTACATTGCTAAGCTAGGGTTATTAGAATTTCCCCTATCCAATGATATTGACCAAGTGAAAATTGATTCTGAAAAACTGTTATTGGAAATTGACGCTATACTAGGCATAGTCAGTCAATGGGGTCAATTGAGCCCGAGAAATCAGGTTATCTTCAATCTCAAGAAATTGATGGCATTTTATGTCCAAGAGAATATCTCTGAAACGGAAAGATTAGCTAAAGAAAGTTTTGACCTTGTCATGCGGTGTCATTTCGATGTACCGATTGATCACTACCTTGCATTATTATTGATGAATGTTCAGTTGCCGCAAGATGAATTTGATAGATTGATAGTATACTTGCGAAGAGCAGAAAAGGGCATTTCAGATGATTTAGCAAAAGCACTAATTTTTCAATTCATCCTGAGGAAAACTCTTTTCTCTGAAGGAAGGCTGCTTTTTGAGGATAAAGCGAAGGAAGACATCCGTAGCTTTGTTGATTACCTTGAAAATAAGAATTACGATGGCGTCTGGAATTTCATGAAAGACGATTTACGATTTGCCATTGCTATGGCAAACGCTGCCAAAGATTTTCCTGACTTGAGAAGAAAGATAATCGAGAAGCTACCGGACGACGGTAACATACAAAAAGAGAAACTCATACTTCTGCTTAATTTCGACGAAAGTAATTTTGATGAGGCTTTTGCTATACTCAAAGGACTTGATTTATCGCAACTAAGATACTTTGAATGCGCGGTATTTCTAGAGATTGCCCGTAAGAAGGAAGCGTGGGAGTTTGTCATTGTTGTTTTGGAAAAGCTCCTACAATATGAACAAGACAAACACATTGCTTTGCAACTGAAGCTTGAACTGTTCGATGCAAATCTAAAGATCGAGCGCTTGCCGGAAGCCATTGAGATTGGGGAGAGAATTCTTTCCAATAGGAAAGAGCTTTCGTTGCTGAACGAGCAAAACAGAGAAGGTCTTCTTGCTAATACAGTGCTGTCCATAATGACACGAGGCGACTACCCGCGGGCAATGACTCTCGTTGAGATGTATCCGGATATTCCTAAAACGGTTGAATTTAAGGTTGGAGTCGAGGCCGAAGTTTATTTGAAGAATCGAGAGGCTAGCAAAGCCATTGAATCAGTTGTTGCAGGTATGAAAATATTGAGGACACCGACTCCAGAGCAATATGCTAAACTTTTATTTGTTTTGATTCAGATAGACAACATGCTTAATTTCCCTCTCACTTCAGCGCAAACATTTGAAGCTGAGTCTTTCGTTAAATTTAGAGATCAAGAGAGGTGGTATTTTGTAGGAGACAGAGATGAACTCGATGCTATCAAGATTCCATCAACCGATGAAAGGTATGCCAAATTCTCGGATCGGAAACCCGGAGACAAAGTCATATTTGATTTCGAATATCGGAAAAACATTGAACATTTTATAGAAAGTATTCTCCCTATCGACAAGTACATTTTCTCGCAAGCTGTGCGACATTTCAACCAGATGGCCGCCGACGGTAATTTAAGGGCAGTTGAAATGATCGAGGTCCCGAAAATAGGGGATACGATTGATACCAAGAACATTATAGCCCGGCTAGAGGATGAAAGAAAGGGGCGAGGCGAGTTTTTTGATCTCTATTGCAGAGAGAACGTTCCTTTGGCTTTTCTCGCTATCAGCGAGGGTGGTCTAACAAGAGCAATCGGGCTGATACAAAATGAAGGCAGGGGATTTATCAGATTTAGCTCCGGAGAAACTGCCGAAATCGAGCGGCAAAAAGACGTAGCAAGAAGGATCATAGCGGGCAATCCATTTTATCTTGATGGTACTTCCGCATTGATTCTTTCAGAAACGGGCTTATTGGGAGATATATATGCACACTTGCCAAATTTAAAGGTTCCTCAGTCGGTAATCGCTATGTTGCTTAAATGCAAAGAGCAATTTAGATATGTTCCGGGACAAGCAGGCCGACTAAATTATGTTAAGGGGCAATTGCTCTTTTCAGAAATTAGCCCGGACCAAGGAGAAGCCCTTCAGAAGAAATTCGCAAATTCGATAGGACTTCTTGAATCTAAACCGGAGAATATTGGTATCATCTCGGCTGCAAGTAAAAGAGATTGTTTGTCTGAGCAAAAAGTTCCAGCAGAATTGTGTGACGCATGTGTACTAGCCCAAAAGGATGAGGTACCAGTTCTTACCGAAGATTATCTGTATCTCCAAATGGATCAAATTGAAACTGGGAAAAAGGCACCTGAATACTGTTCGGCTTTTGCGCTGATTAGAGTGTTATACGAGCAAAAAAAGATTACTTTTGAGAAGTATCTGGAATTTTTCGCTTACCTTTCCGGTTATCGTTTTAGATTTCTGCCAATCACCAGTAATGATATTGAAAAGGCCATATTCGGTGATGGAATTATAACGATGGTACGACCCGGAAAAATCGGATGGTTCAATTTCCCACTGACTCTCTCGGAAGAATACGGCGTTCCGTTTGCGTCATCGTTTGGGGTGATTGCATTATTCTTGATTAGAGTGATAACTGACGACACAATTTTACCAGATATAGTGGGAAGTATCTTCCTTGAGATTCTCTCAGTTTTTCCGACAGATAAAGATAAAAGATTCTTGGCGCAACTTTTTGTGAAAGTTTGTGTCCAAGAAATGAACAAGATGGACAGGACAATCATTGTCGGAACCAGAGCACAAAAGAAGATTGACAGACTTTCTCAAATAGCAAATATCTATAATGCCAGCAATCAGCTATGGACACCACGAAATTAAGAAAAGTAAGATCCAATACAAAAATTCCATAACGAGCCTAGGCTATGGGATGGTGCAAGAACTATGGTGTCTTTATCCTCGCATATTAATTGTAACTTTGAAGTTCACTATTTTTTGAGTCAGGAAACGATGGGATCAAGTCTTTGCTTGACTCATTAGCAACCGTAGATACAAAAGTTCGAGTGGCAATCCACAGTTTATTTATATATTGTCGTCGAATAATCAGAAGGATTTCAAAAAATAACTAAAATCGGTTACAATCACTTGTGATAAAACGAATTCCTCAAAGGTCGAAAACAGACTGCGCAATTTGTACAGTATCAATGGTGATGGGGCATCCCTATACATATGAACGTGTCCTGAGTGATAGCGACAAATACGCGAAGGTCTCAAAGAACAGAAAGTTTCTTTCATGGTGGGAGCCTTATCTTCGGGACGAAGGTTTTCGGCTGTGTTACCGACCGTTTCGAGATTTGTATGTCCTGCCGCGATTTACAGGCAGTGTCGTTGGCGTCCTTGGTATAGACATTCCACATGTGAAGATGATGCACATTGTTGCCGTCGATGAGTTAGGGATTATCGACCCTGCGAATAATGCACCAGATCACACAGAAATCAACGAATATATTGGCAGCCGTGAAGCACAGGGATTTAAGTTCCATAGTGAGTTTCTCGCCATAGAGCGACGGGAGCCCTGAATTCTGTATCAATAGTGATAGTGTATATGAAAAATGGGAAGTGACATTCATTACAATTCAAATTTATCATCAAAGAGGTGGGTTGGCTATTTTGATCTCTTAGGCGTAAAATCACTCTTCAAAACGCAAAACCATCTGTCTGTCTTCGTGACTCTTTCAAGCGCTATAGAAGAAGCAAAAAAGATAGTTATGCCTTGGGAAAATGTTAAATATATCTGGTTCTCTGATACATTGATTGTCTATGCTGACGATGATTCGAATGAAACATTTCGCGCTATAGATAACATTTCAAGATGGTTGTTTTATTTTTTAATAACTAAAGGAGATGGTATACCTGTAAGAGGAGCTATTTCTTGTGATGAATTTTACATTGACAGAGAGAATAACTTGTTTTTTGGAAAAGCATTGATAGAAGCATACGAGTATGGCGAAGCTCAAGACTGGGTAGGGTTCCTTTTATGCCCTTCCACGGAAGAACGACTTATATATTTAGGGATGCCAGCTAAAAAGCTCATGTCCTATGCTTATACAGAGATTCCTTTTAGAAAGGAGCGAAGCAACCTTAATAAAAATTTGCCCGCTCTTATAATAGGAAATTGGGTGTCGATCAATAATCAAAATCCGGTAATTGAAAGATTGAGCCAAATGAAAAAACGAATTGTTGATGAAAACATACGAGCTAAATATGACCGAGCGATAGAGTTTATTGAAAACAACAAGAGATCCTATTCTTAGAAATTAATGGCCAAGGAAGTCAATTACCTCGACCGGACTGAGCTTCGTAATCTTGCGGCAAGGATTTGGCCAGGCTATTATCGGTATTGTTATCCTTTCTTTCACAATGATCGTTTATTGTTGCTGGCATTCGGGAGTGGATGTTAGTTAACAAGTGTTGCAAGAATTCTTTCACGAATACCGATTATTTTTAAGACAATTGACGAACTCTTAAAAATACTCGGTTTCATAGACATTGATTTTGCGTGCTGATCATCAAGGTTTCAGTTATTGATAAATATTCGCTCTAATTCTATCCCAAAATGAATCATCCATACTTATACCAACACTTTGAGGCGTATAATCAATATTGAAATGTCTTTCTTCACCTGGAACAACTTTATCAATTATTGTGACAACGTCCAGGTGTTTGCCTACACTGTCATGTGCAAATAAATGACAGGTATATATCGAATTAATATCTGGCAAAGAAATAGAAATATTTCTATCCGGAGGTGCAGTCATCTCGGCAGGCGGTATAAAATAAACACCTGAATTAGCATTTGATATAGAATACGTTGGACCGTCACCACCAGGAGAAATAACTTGGAGGAGCATTAAATCATTATCGTAAGATAATTTAATAATTTTAATGAGACCGAGATTCACTTTTTTCCCGTTCGGTTTAGCGTTCCAAAACACAAATGTGATGTCTCCTATTTTTTGAAACTCTCCATCATTGAACATTACAATTTGATAGCCACCTCCAAAATATCTCAAGATGTTGCCCCTAAATTTTATTTCGGAAAGAAGCATAGCTCCAGTAAGTGACAGCGAGTATGATAACGCATACTCAGCATCATTCATCTTAGGGTTTTGTTCAGGTAATTCCTCATTACTTTGGAAATATTCATATATATCTTTATAGCCCGACCCCAGAAGAGTAACACGTCCTAGATTACGTGAGTGAAAGTAACATCCACCAAACCAAAATGAACTTATACCGACAGGATTAGCAACAAGTCCATAAAACTGAATATCATTAATTAGAGATTTATCTTCTCGATTAAGTTTATTGAAGTAATCGACCAAATACTCTTTTGACAAGCACTCTTTCTCAGATAATTTTTTCAATTCTCTCAAGATGTTTTGAGCGTAAATCTTTGTTCCTGCCCAAGCTATGGCAACATCCTTATTTATTATACTAATTTTCTGGAGAAGGTATATTGGGACATATCCTGAACCTTCTGGGAAAACGTTAGTTCTCCAACCTATTGTTGGAATTCGGAAATCTCTATCAACATTCTCTTCACCAGAGATTAATAAGTCTGAGAGTATAACCGGAATATTCTTAATTCCAAAA
Organism: Syntrophales bacterium; assembly: GCA_049521775.1. Lineage (GTDB taxonomy): Bacteria > Desulfobacterota > Syntrophia > Syntrophales > UBA2185 > Fen-1135. The sequence goes on along the minus strand of JBEKOL010000020.1, from coordinate 26,722 downwards.
CCAGCAACAATCGTCATAAATTCAATTCGCCTCTCCCATAAGGATGAAGGGAGCCCAGTAGAAGGGATTATCATAGCCGTTTGTGCGCAGGTAGTTTTTCGCTTCTTTTAGCGCCGTGAGCTTATCCTTGCCTTGTTTCAGTCCTTCAAAGAACCTCACCATGAGTTTGTAAGTGGACTCGTCTGAGACACTCCAGAGGCTGACCAGGACGCTGTCCGTCCCCGCATACATGAAGGCACGGGAAAGACCCACAACACCCTCGCCGGCAGACTGAATCCCCAATCCCGTTTGACAGGCGGACAAGCCCACCAGATCAGCGTTCAGGTTCATATTGAAGATCTCCGTAGCCGTCAGGAATCCATCTTCCTCCTTGTTGCCGACCAGGTTCAGCACCAGGGCTGGCTGCTTGATATAGGGGATTTCATTGCCCAGGATGCCATGGGTCGAGAAAAGGATATAGCGACGAGATGTCAGATCCTCTTTTTTCAGATTATCCTTCGAGGCATCCGGGCCGATGAGCACCCTGGAATCGGGGAAGAGTGCGCTCACCTCTCTGACCTCTTTGGCGGTATTTGCAAGCCTATTGAAGCGGTAACCAGTCTCTTTCGTTTCCTCATTGCCTACTATATCTATAGAGTCTACGCCTTTCTTAGCCACGATGGTTATCGATCGCATGCCCGCTGAACGCTTATCCTGGGTATCAAAGACCGGATCTCCCAGACCGAAGAAGGTCGGTCTTTGCATCCGGTTCGCATTCAGACTCCTCTGGAGTGAGAGGACCGATGCGGACTGATAATAGCTGATGGGATACTCGTCAATGACATAAACGAGGCCTTGAGATATGGTTGAAGCGGATTTAATGGCTTTCGTTTCTAACATACGGACAAAGTCGACCCGGCGATTCTGCTTCCTTCCTTTCTCTGTGGCATTGTCCGCAACAGGCTCCGTATCTCCCTTTCCGGTGAAGCTAAGAAGATTCTCCTTTATACCGCCTTTTTTCAGATACTGGTATACCGCCTCGGCTCGCCTGCGGGATAGCTTCAGGTTGTATCCCGAGTCTCCTATGCTGTCTGTATGGCCCTCAATCCTGATCTGGGCATTATTCAGTTCTTCTGACTTCAGGGCTGCAAGGATCTCATCCATCTGTTTTCTGGATTCCTTGCTGATCTGGGCCGAGTTCGTATCAAAGAAGATCTGGGTACTCACACGGGGAGGGACGGTCACCCCCCCGCCCCTTGTGGCGGCAGTCTTGCCGAGACCCCGGATGATCGCCCTCCGGTCCACCATGCCGCCTTCCTCCTGTTTCTTCGTCTTGGCCAGCAGGGTTGCCTCCTCCTTGAGTACCTCCACTGGTGCATCCAGAAGTAGGGACTCGAAGGGAAGAAGGCTCAGAGATCCATCGGGGACGATGATCAGGTGTTCACCCTTCTTTAACTCTGACAGGGCCGGTTTGATAAGAAGGTCTGACAGTTCCTTCGCATTACTCAGGCTGAACTCATTGGCGTTCTGTCCCACCTGGAAGGGAGCACGGAACTTCCGTACCAGGTTCTCAAGCTCGACCCTCGTCTTTTCCACCTTGAAGCCCTTGATAACCTTTCCGTCTCTGATCAGAAGGCCGATGGTATAAGGTGTTGTCACTTCGTATTCTATGATCGCCTCCCCTTTCTTCAGAGCAAGCTGGGAGAGCGTCACTGGCTGGGGATACTTGATGGCGGCATACTGGGGATATTCCTTCCGCAGGCGGTATAGGAGGTTCTCCATCTTCTGTTTCAGGGCGGGGTATTCGTCTTCGACTTGCTTTAGCAGTTCGGGGTTGTTCTTCTGGAAGGCCGTCTGCTGCTGTTTCTTGTTGACCATGATTGCAACTGATAGCTCTTCTTCCTCCTGTGCCAGTTTCAGGGGAATCTTGTAGCTCTCCCCGGAGTGCCTACGGGAGAGAAGCTCCGAGAGAACCCTCCCTCTGGTGTTCTCCGACCAGTAGAAGGCATCATCGAGCTTTCCCAGCATGAAGGCGCAGCGTACCGCCCCTTCATAGGCTTCGATCCGGGATATTTTAAATTCATGTCCTTCAAAGTAATGTTCACGTTCGGCTGGAGTCAAAGAAGCCCTCTGTTCCTCCATGAAGGCTATGGCCTTGGTGTACCATTCATAGGCCTTGTCGTACTCCTGTAACCCCTCATGCGAAAGGCCCAAGCCGATCCAACGGGGTATGATAACGTATGTTGCTTTTCTCTGTTCGTCAGTCTCTCTGTCTCGGTCAAATTGAGCCTTCGCCTTTTGGAAGTCCTTTTTCTTGAGATAATACCGGCCGAGGCGGACGGAGTGATTCAATTTTGTGTATATGGCAAGTGCCTCTTCATCACGGTCCAGGGCAAGATAGGAGTCACCTAGATTGCTTTCAGGAAGACCGTGTGGGACACCGATTTCTTTATCAACGGCTATTGCCTGCTCATAACAGGAGATAGCTTTCCGGTAATCGCCTAAATTGCTGTAAGCATTCCCCAAGTTGTTGAGAATACTTCCCTTGACACTTCTCGCCCCGAGTTCCTCGGCGATCACTAGGGCCTGTTCGTGATAGGAGATTGCCTTCCGGTAGTCACCTAAATTCTCGTAAGTATTCCCCATGTTGCTGAGCCATATTCCCTTACTCTGTTTATCACCGATCTCCTCGGCGATCGCCAGTGCCTGTTCGTGATATGAGATCGCCTTCCGGTAGTCACCTAAATCTTTGTAGGTATTACCCAGGTTGCCCAGAACACTCCCCTTGCCCTGTTTATCTCCAATCTCCTCGGCGATTGCCAGGGATTGCTCGTAACTGGAGATCGCCTTCCGGTAGTCGCCTAAATTCATGTAAGCATTACCCAGGTTGTTTACCTGGGAGCTCTTGCCCTGTTTATTTCCAAGCTTCTCCTCAATAGCCAGGGATTGCTCGTGATATGAGATCGCCTTCCGGTAGTCACCTAAACTTTGGTAAACAAGCCCCAAGTTACCGAGGGATGCGCCCTTACTCTGTTTATCCCCGATCTCCTCATGAATCGCCTGGGCCTGCTCATAATAGGAGATTGCCTTCCGGTAATCGCTTAACTTGGTGTAAGCAATCCCCAGGTTGCCGAGCTGGTGACCCTTACTCTGCTTATCCCCGATCTCATCGGCTATCGCCAGGGCCTGCTCGTAATAGGAGATTGCTTTCCGGTAGTCGCCTAAATTGCCGTAAGCAATCCCCAGGTTACCGAGGGATGCGCCCTTACTCTGTTTATCCCCGATTTCCTCGGCGATCGCCTGAGCCCGCTCATAATAGGAGATTGCCTTCTGGTAATCGCTTAACTTGCTGTAGGCATTACCCAAACTGCCGAGGGCTGTGCCGATTGACTGTTTTTGTCCTAATTTCTGGAAAATAGACAGCGCAGCTTCCCACTTGTCAATGGCGATGCGGAAGTCTGAATGATTAAAATGTTTCTGCCCCTCATTAAAAAGTGTAAAGGCCTTGTTCCATTCTTCCTGCGGAGACTGGGCATGAGAAAAAGTATGAAATACAAAACATGCAAGAAGTATAAAGCAGATGGAACTGACAACGAAGCAGCCAATTGGGGGAAATCTCTTCATGGCCTGACTTCTCCTAATTTATGTCTCAAGATTTCAATCATCAAGGATTATCCTCTGAAAGGGTGGCTGTTGTACATCAACATTACCTGATGCATTGTTACAGGAAAAAGCTATTACTCAAATGCTTTAAGGGTATTTTTAAGAGAATATGCATTTTCTTAAAAAAATGTGCTGTCGTTACTCAATTGTTATCTTATCTGCTAGACCAAGATCCTGGAGGATTTGCTTCAGATCAGTCTCAAAGCCCTGGGCCAGGTTCTTATCAACGGTAACGGAGAAGTTGATTCCCACCTTTAAGTCAGCGCCGCTTCGTAACTTTGGCAAAATTTTTGTCCCGAGGCGATTCCATATTTCGGGTGGTACTTGTCCGGAAATGCAGAAAGTTCGCGTCATCAGCCCCTGACTCGGTTCCGCTTCTGGTGTGGTCTCCGGACATGGTTCAGGCGTTGTCACAGGCCCAGGCTTCTGTGATGGCTCGGGCGTCGACTTCAACGCCTTTGCTTTTGACTTGAGAAGTAGAAAAACGCCTGCTTCGAAAGAGACTTCGTCATAGCCTACTGGCTCACCAAACCAGACACGATCATAGTTTCCGTCAGGTCGGAAACCTGACGCCAAACCAAAATCGCGCTTATCCACAAATTCGACGATCTTTGTTCGAAGCGTTGTATCCGGATCAAGCAGGCGCGTCAGTGAACCGTTCAGGAAGCTTTGACGGAGGCTGGCCAACGGCCATGCGCCGGCTTCTTTCAACGCCGGCGGCCAGTTGCGCTCAATGTAGCCCGCCCCCACGGACTCATTCAAAAGCGCCTGCGATTTCAGCGCCGCGATCACGCGTCCGCATAATGTTTCGCTTGCGCTGGAATGTCCGGCTCCAAGATCGATGGGCTTCAAGCCGCCTTTTTCTTTGTTGTCTGCGATGACTGCAAATCGATAGCCGCCCCATATCTCATCCTTTGCCGCTTCTTCAGCGCCGACTACCTTTGAGTGAATCTCCGCTCTCTCTGTGCGGTCAAAATCACCACCCAGTATCCCTTCCGCAACTTCCCTGTTTACACGCTTCCAGGCAAGCATAAGTTCCACCTTGTCACGAAAATCACGCCCAGGTTTTTTCAGGCACCAGACCAGCGACCCCGGATAGAGCCTTGGCGACTTGCCCCGCTGCTTAGTCCACTCGGAAAGCTGGTCTCTCAAATTTTCACTTCCAGTCCATTCCTCATCTGGATCAACCACCACGAGTGTGAGTCTCGGTGTATCCTGAACAGCCGCGCCATCGGGAGGAAAAAAGACAACAGGAACGTTTGCCCCACGTTCGAACTCTTTTCGAACCAGGCTCTGCATGGCTGGTTTTATTTCTGTTGCCTCGTCGAGGGAGGCGCGACGATCATTGACGATCTTCTTCATCGTCGGCTGATAGCCGATTTTGAAGCCGTCCGATCCAATACGCCTGATGAAGTACGACTTATCTTCGAGAGAAAAGGCGGCACTATCCACGGAGGTCGTGTCGATGTCAGGCTCGCATAGGGCAAAGCGGAGTTCCGGCAGGTGGGCCACCTTGTCTACTTGTCCACCGGATGATTCGAAAAGAATGACTGTGCCTACGCGTCTGTGGATATGCCTCAGGGCGCCCTTCGCATCGGCATCGAGGGCGCGGGCGTGAGAATGCACCCCGGAGATGTCTGTATCAATTGCCGCCACGAGCCGGGATTCACCGAGTTGGCCGAGCACAACGCTCCTAAAATCAGGGACGTCCAGAGGAGCTGAACCAAGCGTAATGAGAGCCTCTCGACGTGCCTCCGTAAATCCCGTTCGATATGCCCATGAAATCCACTGTGCAAGCATCGCCAAAGTACCCCGTGTCTGCTGGTATTGCTGCAACGCCTGCCACTTTCTCTGAAAGACGGACAGGGTTGCCGGATGGAAGGGATAGCAATTCTCAAAGCGGCTTCGCAGGAATTCCTTTGCCTTTGCCTCCGTTATGCTTGTATCGACGGCTGTCCACTCAGAGGGCAACTGGGCCCGACGCTCAAAACACCAATCAGAATAAGCCTTGGCTATACCTTTGCGAATTTTTTCGTTGCCGACGTTTTCGAACAGACGACGCCGAATCACCTCACTGATTTCCGTCTCGTCATTTGCTATCAGGTCCTTGGCTACCCGGCGAACCACCTTGGTAATTCTGTCCTGCCACTGCATATCCCAATCTGTCATCTCAACCTGGCTGCGGGGAAGACTGATGACGGCCGCACCGTGCGTGGTTCCCGTTGTGGCAACGGTAAGATTCTGTAAGAAGGCATGGAAATGATCCGCCATTGCCCTGTGGCGATTAAAGAAGTTTAACACCTCGTCAAAGAGAAGAAGCACAGGGGCGCCCGCCGCACCGAACACGCGGCTTAGTGCTTCCGTCCCCGGTGGCGTAGTAAGTGCCGCTGATCCGAGTTCGGTCACGCCTTTTTCTCCTGCGAGCTGTCGGGCAACATCGATCCATGGTGTTTCACGGCCTTCCTGTGGGTCCCAGGCGTTGCCTACAAATACGGCTACCTTTGCAGATGGTAAAGAGGCAATGCCAGCCTCCTGAAGGAGAGAAGCTACGCCGGAATATTCCGCTGCCTTCGCGCTGCTTGTAACGAGATGATAAAGCGCCGTCAGCGTGTGCGTCTTTCCTCCGCCGAATTGCGTAATCAGCGTCATAACGGGAGCGGTGTTTGCAGTCTCACCGTTCAGGCGTCTAAGAATCATCCCGATATGCTCGCGTAGCGCCCTCGTAAAACAGGTGCGGGAAAAGAAATGCTTCGGCTCCCGGTAGTCTTCCGGGGCCGTCTTTGCGACGACCTGCTCCAGATGGATGGCGAATTCATCCGGATTAAACGAACGGCCTTCTCTTACTTCCTTTCGTGGCGTTGCTACTTTGTGCCAGGGCTCCATATTGTATAATCCTTATCTATTTTGTTCCGCGTACGCATTGAATAGCCCAAGAAACAAGCTCTCCGTCCCCTTTAACTCTTCCATAAAAAGAATTTCGCCGACCTATTTCCATACGTGTCAATGCCGTAATTATTTCTGCTTTCTCAAGCTCATTAGTAGCACTCCCATAGCTGTTCTCTATAATTTCTAGATCTGCCGAAATTCCTCCGACACCGATTACAGCCAAGCAATATGATCTTAACCATATAGCCTTATTTCGATCAAAGTACCATTTGCGGCAAAGTTTTATTAACCTCTTTGGAAAATTCTGCCTTTCATAAAACCATTTTACTATTTGAAAAAGCTGATAATCATAAATAGCATCAGAAGATTCGCAATATTTGATGATTGCTAAAATTTCATCTCTCTTAATCTTAATACCTGAGAAATATCGCAGTATGACTTCTGTTTCTTCTGGTCGGCGACGTAATAAATCAAGGCAATAAGCAACCGCGATCCGTGAATTTATTTTCTCAAGTCTTGTTAGTAGATAATGAAATAAAGTTGTGTCAAATACATCTTCATCAGAAATCAAAAATCGGTCTTCAAAAGCGCGTTCGAGAATTTCAGGGGCAGGTGCCTCCGGATTACTTTCTATTATGCTATTTAAATACTCAAGGGTCGCATAGCTACTATAACCACCTATTTCCGTTAGTTCTTTTCTTAGTTCATTTTGTATTTCGTCAATCACGGGAGCAATACCATCTATCTTCTGTATAGCTCTTTCTTTAGGTAAAATTTTTGTTTTTGCTGCCTGTAAATTAAGGCCACGATTCCTTAGCAACTCTGTTAAGTAAGATATTGATTTTTTCGCTTCTAAAATGCTCTTGCAGAATATCCTGAAGTCATCAACATAATGTAGGTGTTTATAACCAGCATTGCGCAAAGCATTATTGATTTGATTTAGATACACCTTGGCCAGGATATCGCTTCCCGAATATCCTTGTGGTATTCCTCGCCCTTTTGGATTAGACCATCTGTTCAAGCAATTCATCAATAACTCCAGTAACAATGGATCAAAACCAATACTGTTCAAATCAGAACGAAGAATATTTAAATCAATATTGTCATAAAAACCTGATATATCCGTAAACACTACTTGGGAAATGTCACTTTTAAGTTTTCGAATTGACCTTTGGCGCCATTCTCGCCATACTAGAAACCCAGACCGTATCCACTTTTTATTACGACTGCCCCCTTGTAATTGATATGCGATATCTGGATCTCCCTGCGACCACTTTAGTTTACTATGAATTTTAGAAAATTCTTTCCCAAGTATAGCATTATAAACTATTTCGTCTTCCAAAGTTAAAACTGATCCTGGTCTTACTAGCCAACCACCTTTAGGTACATAACATTTAAAAGAATCGTGAGGCATGTAGCCCTGGCTAATTGTTTTTGAAATGCTATTCAACCAGGATGGAATATTTGGACTAATCCATGAAAGAATAAAAGGGGGTGTATAGAAGCAACGATCAGGACGGTCAAGTTTAAGTCGATGCCACGCAAGTTCGAGGTCGGTTTTTGTAATTGATATTCTTGCCATGATTTTACCTCGGCACTGCCAAAAGCATTGCATCCAAAAGGCGTTTCTCTTCACTACTTTTAGGATACAACGCAGACAGTGCGTTTGCGAGACGTAAGAAGTCAGGACCACGATCCTGCTCCGCCTTCAAAAGCGTCCGCAGCGCATTTGCGCGGCCGCCAGCCTGTAGGAGCATGGCTGCATGGATACGATCTAAAGTTGTTGCCTCACGTTTTGTCTGAAGCGCCTGATCAGTCACGCCAGAAACCTGCCGTGCATCTCTACCCCTGCCACGTCCTCTAATACGAGGGACCGCATCCACTTCCATTTCCGGGAAAAGTGACAGTTGCGGACTCCCTTCCCGGTCGCTCTCGAGCCGGTCGGCGACGGCATGTGCTCCCGCTTCACCGAATAAAATTTTGGCCCGCTCAGTCAAAGAGAGAAGCCGGACAATGCCCTTCTTGGTCTCGATAATACGCCCTTCCCAGTGCGGCAGAATGATGCCAAGCGGCTGGGCAAAACGGCGGGCAATATCAAAGACGAGGCTGAAGCCTTTTGGCTTGCCTTTCGAAATCGCTTCCTCATCCTCATCTTCAATCTCTTTATCGTCTTCTAATTCCTCACTTTTACCTTTCGCCTTTTTACTTACTCCTTCCCCGTTAGAGCTCTGTAGCGTCCAGAGAAAAAGGGCGGTAAGACGGGCATCTTCTTCTAATGCCCCGGCAGCACTGTTTCTCGCCTTGGCTTCTGCCGTGCCGAGCACATGCTCCAACGCCGTCCGGCCAACAACCTCCCAGACCTTTTCAAGATATTCTGCCAGGGTCACTTCCTTCCCCTCGGCAGTCTCAACCTTTGAATACCGGCTGAAGATCTCCAGTGCCGGGCCGATGCAGGCAAAGACAAGGTCTGCGCCGCGGATGCCTTCTCCCTGAAGCCGTTCCATCCAGTCACCGACGCGACCGGGAAGCTCACTAAGCACTTCACCCCAGTCACCAACAGGTGCGTCTTCTGGACGTGGACGGCAGACAAGGTGGACGCTGGTGGCAAGGGCAGCGGATTCTCTTGCTACAAGACGCTGAGCCTGTTCAGTAGCAATAGGCCACGATCCCGTAATAACCCATCCTCCAGTTGTTATTCCAGAGAGAAGGGCTTCCCATCCCTCAGTGCTTTTGTGTGCAAACACAATACATCCAATGCCCTCCTCACGAATCAATCGACGGCCTTCAGCAAATGCCTGGGTCACTGTTTTTTCAAAAAAGGCTGAATCCTTTTCCTTGCCATCAATCTTGTATGCCTTGTTCCACACGCATTCACGCAACTTCGGTGTCAACGGATTGTTGGTTTCAAAAACGTTCTGTAGAAGAGGCTCGTTCGGCAGAGAACGTTTCAACCAAACGTAGAAAAAATCAGAAAGATCCGCGTATGGAACTGAATCATAATATGGAGGATCCGTAAACCAAATATCTGCTGCTTGATCGGGAAGAGGATGTTGGGTTGCGTCTGAATTGCTAATATCAGCTTCCTTGTCTGAGCCGCCCAGTCGTTCTATTACCTTTATGATGCCTCCCATCATTGAATCCCACGAGCCCACGGTATGCCGGAATGGGACGATCTCCGCAAAATCCCAAAGCATGGGGAGCGCCTGTCTGCCAAATGAGTTGACGTTTCTTTCTTGAGATGTATCCCATCTGCTCTGGGCAGAGCAATAGTCAGCCACTCGACTCAACGTAAGCGCGCATAACGTTGATGACTTCTTTGCCAAACCTATTTGATTGGCAAACTCCAAAAGTGCAACTAGTTGTCTTGCCAGGTACAATTGGCCAAATTTATTAATACCATATCTTGTAACCGCCGTCAGCCCCCTTGCGTTAGGTGAAGGACGAATACTGTGAAACTCCTCGTTGGGAATCGGGCATGGGTACTTCCCGCCTTTCTCTTCCCACTCATCCAGAATTACCTTCACCCGTTTCTGCGCCTTCCAGACGGTCTTGTAGTCGCTCTCCGTTGGCAGGCGGTAGTTGCGGCCTTGAATACCCGGATGAAGCGTCACCACTGCCAGCATCCTCGCGCCGCCAATGCGATCAGGTTTCTTACTAAATTTTACATCCGCCCCACCATGCTGCTCTGAAAGTTGTGCACGAACTCTTGTGGGCGGCAATACCATTTCACAAACTGGGCATATCGCTTTTCCACCAGATACTAAACCTTCCGGCACTTCCTTGTCCGACTTCGGTACGAATATCTCGAATTCGACACGCGGTGTTTCATCTTTCGGTCTGACAACCGTGTACCTAAACGCACGTTTGCGGCTCACCTTCTTACAAAGCCAGAAGGAGCGCATGAGCGGAATCTCCGCTCCGCAGTTGGGCGACTCACATTTTACGGTCCGCGCCCAAATGTAGGCAATGGGTCTCGCACCGTCAGGATCAGTTGGGTAAAACTCAGACAGTTTTTCTTCAGCCTGCTTCTTAATGTCTGTTCCCACCTGTCGAAGTTCCTTGGCCAGGTCTGTACCGAAACGGGGGATATCTTCTAACATTACCTTGAGAATCAAGCAGGCAACGGGGTTGAGGTCGCTCGCAAAAGCTTCACATCCCAGCCTCAGCGCCTCCAATGGAATCGAACCTCCCCCTGCAAATGGGTCAACTACCAGCGGCGTTTCCTCGGGATGCGCGGCTTTAACCAGGGCACGGCTTGTTTTCAGATAATGAAGATCGGTTGAGTGATCCCAGTTAGCGAAATCGGCAATAAATGAGAGCAGTGCCTTGCGAAGCCCCATATTATCAGCAATCTGTTTTTCCCATTTTGTGGGACGGCCGGGATGATCGAGAAGAATCCGTCGGGCATTGGTTCTGAATACTTCAGGACAATGTTCGTCACAGGGATCAGGGAACAGAAGTGCCATAAGCATCGCCCGACAAGCCGCCAGCGGCCGCCGCGCCCACCAGAGATGCAGAGTGCTCGGATGCCCGTGACGGATAGACTTCTCCCGCGCCGAGTGTCTCGACACCTCAGCAATCGGAAAATCCACCTCCGCCAGACGTTTGCACTTTTTAGGGATCACAATGGTTTCTCCTACCTGACATTCGATAGGCGATGAGCGCCATCAAACATATAATTAACATCGAATATGCCAAGTTGACCTCTTACAGGGAATGGTTTGATCTTCGTGATGTTAGTGAGAACCCAAGCACGAGCACCCGGATACCACACACAGCAAGTCTCTTCTTCATCTTTCTTTGTCATCGGTCTACAATCAACCAGTTTAGCAGTGGCAATTGCATATCCAACTTGCTCAATTTGTGGGCTCTTTGAAGATACAATCAGTAGGGACCCGCGATAATTTGTGGACCACTTCCGAGTCTCGATAGTCTTTTCGCCCGATGCAATCATATTAGCCCATGGCTGCTTTACCGAAAGCGCTTTCATAATCTACGCTCCGCATGCAATTTTAAAACTCGATAGCTCGACGAGTTCGGGCAGACGCGGTATTTTGCACCTTGCAGATGAAATCAGTCGCCCATCTTCGAAGCATTCCGATCCAAGGATCGTAGCTCCCAGTCACTGATAAACCGATCGTCCCGCCAATGTCTGGCGGGAAATAACCGTGTGATAAAATAAGGATCTGTAATTTGGCAGTGGATGCGCTATTAACCTGAAGAGCAAAACGAACTATCGCCCGAAAATCCTGCTGCTTATCTCGATCCAAAGAGGGGAAATGGCGGAAAACGTCAAAAGCGTAATGACTGGCCGTGTCAAGCTGCGATTCAAGCAGAGCAATCCGTCTGTGAATGCAGGGAATACAGTATCCGCAATGACGGACATTCATGTTGTTGAACCGAGCGGGCCTGGCACAGGAAATAGACCGTTGGATCATGGGATGCCAAGACGTGCGAATGTTCATCATCATATCAGTCTTGCTCTGCGTCAGGAAAGGATTTCTAATGCGTCCGGCAAAGCCAGCCGCCTCATGCGCGACCTGAATAAAGCGCAATATGTATGATGGATGCGCTGTACGCGTACTTAGCGTTCCAGTGCGTGACATCTGAATGGGAATGTTTAATGCCATGAAACCATTTTCTGGCATGTACACTTCATCAATTCCACATCGCACTGCAATCGCCACACTCAACGTCAAGAACAAGAATGATCTTGGCCTGTGTGATCTCTCGGTCTTCTTGGCAAGGTGAAACTGGGTGTTCTGCCGTGGTGATCGTGAGATCCTGCATTGCACCAAGTATAGCTGATGTGGATAAATTCTGCGCAACATGTCAGCCAATGCAGTTTGGGCGCTGGCCGATTGCCCCTCTGCTTGATGGCCAACCAGAAGCACTTTACGGCCTTCTTCCAGCAGATGGATGGCGCCGAGCAGCGAATCAGTCCCACCCGAGAAAAGACAAACGACATCACAGTCATTTGGCAACGCTCGTCGGTGGCGCCTTGTTACAGGCGGCGTTTCCAAATTAAGCCACTCAAATTGCCACAAGTCACCAGATAGCTTAGCAAGAGAATCTTTTAGCAGTCGTTCATTTCCATGCCAGTTGTCTGGATCGTTCACGGGCGCAAGACAGCGAATTCTTCGTGTCCAATAGTCAGTTGTCTGTGACCGGTCGACCATCTCATCAGCGAGGTAAACGAGTATCCCGATATCGAGAAAATCCTTAGTTGTGCCCATGAGGTTTGCATCCAAGGGTTTGCCATCAAGCTTGAAATCAACTGTTGAGTTGGCATTTGCAGAAACCCAATCTATGAGGACATGGTGGCCATTCTGGATAGCTTCTTGGTATTCGCTATCCACACATTGCTCTGCGCCAACGTAGCGGACAAACTTCATCAGGCACCTCTTTGAGCGGCTTGACGTAGTCTTTGTTCCAATTCCGTAACGACTGCTTCCGCAACGCGGAGCCCATCGCGACCGAACCAATCCAGATTGTCAAAATGGCCTTCTCTCTTGTAAAGTTCGACTTCGTCATGAACATTTGACCTGCATGCCTGTTCAACAGCGGTTTCCATGTTCGAAATGTCAGCCTGAGTATCAGTGCGCTTGTTTACGTAGTCCTCGATGAGAAGCCATATCCGGTCGAACACGTATTGTGTTAGGAAGAGTTCGATAAGACCTTCGATCCCTTCCCGCGATAGGAATGTTTGCAGGGATTCATCAAGATTCTCGTATGTAGGATCATCGGCGAGTTCTGCTGCATTGTAGATTGCCTGCTGTATGGCACGTCGAAGCACATCTTGTTCGAGCCCAGTTACATCTTTTGACAGATGGTCAGCGATTCGACTAATAACTTCTCCTGCTGGTTTTCCTCGAAGGTCTTCAATCCCCAGTGAAGTCAGTGCTTGAGTGAGGCCATCCTTACCTAGTGTTACACCAAATCCGGCAAGACCAGAAACTGCTCGCGCAACTGAGCTACCGCCTGACCCTCCACCAGATGCACCGCCACCCCCGCTGTCACCACCTCGTCCTGCGCCTGCACTGGGAGACCGAAGGGATAAACCGCCAGCCGCATCTATTGTTGAGCCAATTATCCGTTGAGCAGTAACACTGCCAGCACCCGAGAGATACGAACTGATTTCGCCCTTGACACCAGTCCACTTCCCGCCTCGGGGCGTTGTCATACTCTTTGAAGTTCCCATGATTTTTACTCACTTTCTTCTTGGTGACGAGTGCCTACCGCCCGACAATGCGCTCAGCACACCGGCCGCTTTGGCAAACCGATCTTTTAGATCTGATGTCACGGTTGTTCCGACTCTCTCAGCATTCGAAAGCAAAGTATTTCCTGCAATGCCCAATGCAGTGCTGCTCCCGGGGTCGCACTGATCCAATCCCTTAACGACATCGCTATAGAATCGATTATGTTTAGCGCAAATGGTGTCAAGCCCAGTCAAAATGTGTGTTCGGACTTGGTTATCAGTAGAACCCGCCAAGGTGTTCACGAGGTGCCGAATTACTGATTCCACAGTGCCAGCATCCTCAGCGGCTGCCCGGAGTGCAGATGCTTTGGACATGACACGATCTTTGCCAGCTATCGATTTGGCAAGTGACTCTGACTTCTCATCTGGTGGTAGCAGCCGAGTCTGTTTTCCGCGACTAATGGATGTCTGCGCCAGGAACAGATATGGCCTCAAGTCTACGTCAGCGGTTAAAGATGGATCATTCTTTAGGAATGCGACCAAATGCGTCTTCTCAGCAAATTCCTCAACGATCCCCGATTTTTCTTCATCAGATTCTGGACCAACGAGTTCCTGCACCAAAGGGGAATGTCCTGCTGCAGGATCAACAGTATCGACCAATGCATTAAAGAAGTCTTCCCAAACATATTCAACAACAGTCATCTTCACTACGAGAGCATCATCCACTTCCAATGAATTTGCGCTGGCCAGTTGCCGCCTCAATGAGAGTATATTAAGAAACCTCTTTATCTGGCGGGGATTACCGCGCAAACCATCTCCAAGGATAGAAACATAAGGAAGAATCTCTGTCAGTTCCCTTTCGATTACAATGGCCGAGCTGTCTAGATACATTCCGTTGGTCTTGGCCCATTCGACGAGGGTATTGCACATTTGAGGGCCTGCTTGGTACATCATCGCTCGTTGTTCGATGAACGCGTTCCAGCCGTCATTTGACACGAGATGGCGCCCTACAACAAGCATCCCTACATAACATGCGATATCCTGAGTATTTTGAACAGGGATGTTGAATGGCAACTGAACAATCTTCTCTATGTAGTCCTTCTTTCTACCGGCATCTGTTACGCCATATACCTCACCCACTGCCTGCTCGATACGTTGGGCATCCGCACCAATCACGAAGGTGCACTTCGGAGTGTTCAAAAACAACTTTATCGTTTCAAATGTTTCGATAACCTTGGTGCTAGGGCAACGGTCTAAGTCGTCGATGAAAACCACCATCTGTGACACGTCAACCTTGCGCAGGAATTCTTCAAAATCACGATCAAACTGTTCCATTGTTTCGGCAACTTCTTTGGACTGTTCTTTGAAGCAGTCTAAAAAGCCTGTAAGGTCTGGAGTTAGCGTGATCGCAGTCTTCGTGATAAATCCCGCAAGTTTCAGCACGCTCGCACCCTTAACCAACCGCCCCAGAACATTTTTTGCATCTTCCGCCAGGGTGCGCCCCTCGGTGAGCTTATTTAGAATTGCATGGATCAGCGCAGATTGTGCCTCATCACAGCCCTCATACTTCCAGGCGTTAAACCAGAGTGTGCGCGTTTTATTTGTGCCCCCCATTTGATCCAAACGATATTTGAGCATTGCCATGAGGCTAGTCTTGCCACTTCCCCATGCGCCGAAAACGCCAAGCGTCAGTGGCGCCAAGTCTTGCCGAATGCACACGTCAGCAAGGACATTGACGTAACTTGAATATCCGAGGCAATCGTAAAGGGTTTCTTTGTCAGACCACATATGCTCCTGCTCCTTCATGATAATTCGTGATATCTGTTCGTCTTTTCCACTACGGAGAGCGCGCTTATCTGCATCGGTCTCATCATAGCGGCGTGCTGTCCTCTTATGATATTGGCTGCTATCAAGGCCTCGGCCGTCGGGACTTTTTTTAATTTTTCAGAAGTTCTTCGCGCCTCTATGCGCTACTTGCGAAAATATTTTTGTGCTTGCCAGTCTGTTTTATCACTGGTTACTTTTACCAAAAGACGACTGATCCTCGCGAACGGTCATCGGTCTTGTCATGGCATTTACTTCCAGCCAGTAGTGGGCCACCTTGGAAACTTCATGCCAGGCAAACTGGACGGGATCGCGAATGGGTTCCTGGAGTTGTGGCTTCGTACTGCAGTCCGTGACTATATAGAGCCAGTAACAGTCCCTGCGGTCCTCGGCTACGCGCCTCTCGTTGGGGGTTAGGAGAATTGTGCCCGCGGCTGCGCCGATTCCCTTGACTTCGATCAGGCGGAGTTCCCCGGAATGCAGATCGAGGCTCGTGATGTCATAGCCCAGGTTCTTTTCATGGACGTCGAAGACCTGGCGACCCTTTGATCTTTCATATTCAAGAACGACATTCATGGCCATGACTTCCGTCTCAAAGTTCGGTCGCATGCGGCGGATTTCCGGGGCTTCGCGTTCCGGATGAGGCATGATAAGGATGCTCGCTATTTGCTCTACGGTCTGCAGAGTTAGGGACCGTTGCTGTTCCAGTTCTTTCCGACGTCGTTCGCGTCGGGTCATCAGATCAGCATGGCGGTTCTCCGCTTGGGCTAGGCGACCCTCGGCTCCAGTGACACCTCTTTGGATTTCTTCGCTTGCCCTGCCGATTTCATCATCAGCCCGCTGGACAAGTTCCGTAAGAGACAGCTCAATATGTTCCGCTATCCTGTCCACTTCCGCGACGCGCTCATCACGTACTTCTTCGAGAAACGGCCGGAAAGCGTTTTCATGCAGCCACGAAAACGGTTCTGGTGCAAAGACGACAGCCGGCATCGTCTCCGGTGGATGAGCAGGCGTGAAATTTCCGAGCATGCCCGGCTCTCGAAGAAAATGCTTTCCCCTGTCTGTCATTTCAACGGCGAAAAGTCTTTCATGGATCACGTGGCCAAGCCCGTCCACGACGCGGGCTCGGAAGAAGTCCATTCGCGCAGGCGTCTCGTGCTGAAGGGAATAGAAAGATGCTCCCTTAGTAAACGATTCAACCGCCTTTTCATGAGTATGACGGCGGATGGCTTCGAAGAGAGGATGTCCGGGAGTTACCCACTCCAGATGATTCTTCTCCGCCGTGTCTCGATCAGTCGAGCACCTTGGATACCTTGATGCAAGGGCTGAAAGCCGCCAGTCCGGTTGCTGCTCGAAATGGCGAAGTATTGCCGGTGTGCGCCCGGGTTCGAAGGTATGAAAAATATTTTCAATTGGTTTGATCTTCCATGGAACATACTCAGATGCTTCTAAGATAAACCTGGCGATGGTCTCAGGCACGACGCGACGTTCCTGCGCTTGCGCCCGCCTCTCGACGAGCATCTCCAGATTAAGTTTTTTTGTGGCAAGTCCTTCCAGTGCGTTCTGACAGATGGCTCTGAATCGTCGCTCGTCAACATTCTCCAAAAGTCGGTCTTCAAGATCGGCATCCCCAAGCTTTCCGGCGTAATAATCCCTGAGTATTTTCTCGACATGTGCCGCGGGCAGTATCTCCCCCACAACGTTGAAAACCGCGTCATCGTCGAGAGCATTCCGGATCTCCTGAAGCTTTTCCAGAAGGCGTTGCAGTACACGACCCTCGATGGTGTTGGTCGCAACAAAATTGAATATCAAACAGTCTTTGCGCTGGCCGTAGCGATGTATGCGGCCCATGCGTTGTTCGAGGCGATTGGGATTCCATGGTATATCATAGTTGAAGAGAACGTTACAGACCTGGAGGTTGATTCCTTCGCCTGCCGCTTCAGTTGCGACAAGAATCTGAATATCGCCTTCCCAGAATTGCTGCTCTGTGTAGAGCCTTGTTCCGGGATCATCCCGTGAACCGGGTTTCATGCTTCCGTGGATGTAGCCGACCTTGAAGCCCCACGCCTTGAATTTCTCAACGAGGTAATTGAGCGTATCTTTGAACTCCGTGAAGATTAGGAGCCGTTTGTCAGGCTGATCGAAAAAGCCCTCCTGGTGTAACAGATCGCGAAGCTTTGACAACTTCTCCTCGGAGTCCGATTCTTCGACTTCCTGTGCCTGCTTCGCTAATTGTCGCAGTTCTTCGATTTCCTCCCTGATCTGTGTGGCGTTGCCCGCCAGTGTGATGGCCTCCAGCATTTGTTCGAGGCGTTCCCTTTCAACATCTTCCATTTCGTCCAGTTCTTCGAGGTCGGGAAGATCGGGTGGTGCAAGCCTGGCTAACTCTTGGGCTCTCTTGAGTCCTTCCTCCAATCGCCGGATGCGGTTCTCCAAGCTGTGGCGCATGGCGTACGTGCTGGATGCCAGCCTGCGCTGGTAGAGAGCCATGAGAAAGCCGATGGCCCTCGCCCTGGGATCATCGCCCTGGGCAGCTGCTTTGGCACTTTGGCGTTTCACGAAGTTTGTGATTTCCCTATAAAGGTCGAACTCCGGACCATCAATATGAAAATCCACGGAGTGAGTGATGCGCTTGGTAAAGATTTTGCGCGCAGCCCATGTGCCGTCTTCCATGCGTTCCGGGAAGTACACCATGGCCTCTTTTGTGCGCCGCAGATAAAAGGGAGCGCGACGGCGCTCCATGGCTTGGTTGATGGATTGCACGTCGGCGTAAGCGTCGGCATCGAGAAGCTGAAGAAAGAGGCTGAAATTTTCCGGGTCACCTTTGTGTGGAGTTGCCGTCAGGAGAAGGATGTGATCTGATGCATCTCGCAGTAGTTCGCCGAGAGCGTAGCGGGCCGTCTTCCGCGTGGGGGGTGTCCATGACATCCGGTGGGCTTCATCTACGATGACCAGATCCCAATGGACCTGCCGCAGACCGGCAAGTATTTCATCTCGTTTTGCCAGGTCGAGCGACGTGAGAATCTTTTTGTGTTCCAGCCACTGATTGACGCCGAACTGATCACGGATGTCGCCGCCCTTTAGGACAACAAATTTCTCATCGAACTTTTCTTTCAGTTCCCGCTGCCACTGAAAAGTAAGATTCGCCGGGCAGACGATAAGAATCCTTTCGACGAGACCCCGGAGCTGAAGCTCGCGGATGAGAAGGCCGGCCATGATTGTCTTGCCTGCACCTGCGTCATCGGCCAAGAGAAAGCGGACGCGCGCAAGCTTCAGGAGATAATCATAAACAGCTTCAAGCTGGTGCGGAAGGGGATCGACACGGGACATGGAAAGGCCGAAGTAAGGATCGAATTCGTAGGCGATGCCGAGTGTGTAAGCCTGAAGGCCAAGGCGGAGAAGACGGCCATCTGCGGCATAGGTGAACTGAGCATCCAGTATCTTAAGATTTTCGAGATCATTTGCTGTAAGTGTGACCTTGCGGAACCGCTCTGTTTGCGTCCCCACAAGACCGAGAACCCAGGTCCCATCACCACTCCTGCGCGCCGTTTCCACACGCATGGGTTCGTTGAAGAGGGAGCCTGTCAGTATTTGTCCCTCGGTAATGGACAGGTTCTCGTTCATTTATGAATATTCCCCCAAGGCCGTTAGTAGATCTATTCAATGACGGGAAACCCTTGATGATAATTTCGTAATATTTACATGATGTTTTGGAAGACTACATCCAAGAAGTTTTATTAGTCAAGTTAATTATTGTATGATTCTAATTTACATAAGGGAAGTAAATATCTGCCGTCGTCTATGCGGATTTTCAATCTTGCATAATAATCGAAATTTGACTGGTGAGGATTACATGACGGCAAGTGGATTCTTCATAAACGCAAAAAAAACTGTCAAGACTTTGCACCTTTCGAACCGTATTCAATAAGCTCACTCGAATGGGTAGACTTGTATTTGAAACCTGGCATATCTATGTCTTGGACTTTTTACGTTGTCTTCAAGAAGAAAACAATATCGTAAGGGCTTTAGAGGGGATATTTAGAAATAGCAGATTTAAGGGAAACCTTGAAAAACCAGGTATTTTTATGATTTCATACATTATCTAAAAAATTTCTGTTTCTCGCCTCATCAATGCCTGATTCTCAAATATAGTTTCTTGTGACTTCCGTGACCGATACCATTACACATACATTTCAGAATAAAATTCTGGGAGCTTTTATAAGCGAACATACTACTTCCCCAATGGGTGTGACTGAGGAGAGAAAATAACGAAAAGCAAACTTGGGAGATAAAAAATATTTATGATGATATTGAAATTAGTTGTGAGAATCTGTGAACTGATCAGCGGCATTCGTGAGGCAATTATGATTTGTTTGTGCACTGAATGTACCCCGAATGAGCATGGCTTGTGCTGTAGTCATGGATAGACTGTGACGCTATAAGGAAATTTATGATTATATGTGATCACCTGAATCTTCTTTGCTTCGCAATCCTTCACTCCGTCCGCTGCTTAGACCTTGCAGCGACCTCCGTTCGTATTGAATCCTCTATGAGAGCTCCACCCGCTGCCAAGAACCTGCAGCGAGTTACGCTCTCGCCTTCAAGATCCTATGACACTTTTTGACCTGGAACTGTTGAAGTGGTAATCATGCGAAGAGCCTAAAATCGAGCTGTGCGATCACGCAAGTGAAACCCTTGAACCCTACCTGACAGAAGTTTGAATTTATATTATTATTATATATAGTATACCTATTCACCACTATTTCACATGTCCGACAAGAAGAACCCGCTAAATTTCATAAGTCTTTGTAATTATTAAGTATCACGTAAATTCGGGAATTTATATTATATAATAGTAGTAGCATTCACATTTATATCACTATTTCTCTGTTTCAAGGCAGAAGTTGGTGACGTATAACTCACTAGTGTGAGTAAAAATAACGGGGAAAAGTTGTAAAAATTGTATCCGGGAAGTAACGCAGCAGGACAAAAAAGCCTGGAGGAAATTTCATTCCAGGCTTTCATCTTTATGAGAGAGGTCACCAATCATCAGACCAATGATCCTCATTCTTCCCATACCGCGGTTTCATCCAGTGGATCGTCCTGATCCACCCCTGCCGTCTACGCCAGAATATTTCAGGCGGGGTCTTGAAATGCATTACAGGGATTGGAACCAGCAGAGGTGTATAGGTCCTGTGAGAATCCAGCGAGGAGCGTAAGACGTATGGTCTGCCAAAGGGATACTTCTCCAGATCGTAATCTGGACTCAGCAACTTTCTCTCATGCAAAACCTTGATAATTTCCTTTGTTGCCTCCCAGGTGGCGTAGCCGTTTTTGTACTCAAACAGGAAGTCAGCTAACGTCCATTTTTCTTTGTACACTTGCTTTGCCATTTTATAGAGGGAATAAGGATAGACATACACCATATCCCCCCGGGAGAACGCATGGATTTTAGACTTGCCATTCTTTGTTTTTTTGCCGCTGTAATCCATGATGTTAACCCATCTCTCTATCTTATCGATCAGATCCTGACCCTGAAGCCACTTAGAGCAAGGTAATAGAACGTAGGGCCCCCATTCCTCTGTTGTGTTTAGATCCCTCTCTAGCTCGCTACCGCGGGCCCTGATATCCGCCTGTCTTAAACAGTTAACTATTTTTTCATCCTCTATTATGCCTCCATGGTGCAGGCGGATGGCCTCCAATATTTTGGTATTTTCCAGCCACTCGACGGAAGCATTAGTGTTTTTGAATATTTCTACAAGTGCGTTGGCGCTTGTATCCGCATGCTGATAACGGTTACGGTCCTCGATACCACGGCTCTCATTGTACCGCGGCAGCTTCCCAATATCGTGGGCGAGGCCAGCAATGATATTAAGTGGGATTCCGGCTCTGTACTCAAAATCATAACCTCGATTGGCTGTATATTCCCCATGGATCTTAATCATATTTCGTGCAACCCGTACCGCATGCGAGTTGAGGCTAACCCTTGCCAGGCGCTCAGCCGTTTTCCCGCTCATGGTTGCTTCTCCAACCCTGGCAGACGGGTAATCACCCTCTTTCGCCAGGATGTCCAGAAGCGCACAGAGCGGACGGAATGTCCTGCTGCCATTGAACTGTTGGATATACACTTTTATATAAGATTCCCACAAAGACCGGTGCAGCGAGTTCGTGGGGTAATACTCGAAATCCCCTATTTTGACTCCGCCGGATTTTATTATCACTTCATCTTCTTTGTATCTCATATTGAACCACTTCCTGTTGCTTTCCAAAGTTCGTCTTGACGGGCCTCTCGGTCGGCTTTACATAGCCATGCAGTCAGCCTGTCATCCCCGATCGAGGCGTGATGATGCCTTATCGCCCTCAGAAGCATCAATTTCCATGGCGGGTCAGCATTATATTTATCCAACATGTTTAAGATGATATCGGCGCTTACCTCGGGGTGCCGGAACCTGCTCTGCCATGATGTTACGAATTTGGGTATCTTTCCAAGGTCGTG
The DNA here is from genome assembly GCA_049521775.1 of Syntrophales bacterium. Classification (GTDB taxonomy): domain Bacteria; phylum Desulfobacterota; class Syntrophia; order Syntrophales; family UBA2185; genus Fen-1135. The sequence continues at coordinate 4,676 of JBEKOL010000020.1, read as the reverse complement.
GCCCAGGCCTGCAAATAGAATCAGCGGGACGCAAAATCTGAAGTCGAGATCATGGTGATAATACCTCCTGTATTGAGCTGCTAAATTCTCCGTGACATTGATTGAGTGCTGTAACAGCGTGACCGTACTCAAGGCTTTTGCTATGTCGTTAGCATACTTTTTAAGAACTACAGACGGGCAGTTGCCCTCGTTGGCAAGCAGATCCAGCAGGTCAGAAAAAGCGGGGAAAACCCCGGGATCCACGAAACGACAACCACCATACGGTTTCATATACTTGCTATACAGCGGCACAAATACAGCAGGAAGTTTATATTCTTTATCCGTGCTCATTGACTATTCCTTCTTCTTTCGTTCCCTCGGTTTTTCGTCGTTCCCGCAGGCGGCGCATGCATTCCTTCTGCTTCACCTTCTTCATGAGTTTGTACAGCAGGTTTTGAGCCCATCCAGTTCTCGCTGAGTACTCAGCGGCAAGGCGCCTGGCTGTCAGTTTTCTTAACTTTTCTGGGTCCTTTTCGTTCCGCAGCCGGCTTTCCGCCCACTTGATGGCCCGACCGAATTTGTTTTGATACTTTTCCTTTTCGGTGAAATTACCCTTCTGGATGTCTTTGACTATCTGTGCCAGGGCATCAAAGAGCTGTTTGTCATTTTTCAAATCATACAAAATCCCCTGGATGGTCCTCAGCTTGTATTCTGCCGGCAGCCCTTGGAGAAGTTGATTTATGTATTCCATCTTGCTTTCGATATCCACCTGAACCATACCTATGCCTCCTTTTCCATGTGATTCCTGCCAACGGACTGTAAGAAAATTGATTCTGCGAGCTGAAACCTCAACTCAGCTACCTTGCTATTTCCTATTCCCACCCTCGCCGGGTTTTTCCCAAGGCGATATCGGTGGATCATGCAGTCATCAGACTTACACTCTCGCACGAAATCCTTCCGCCCCCCCATGCACTCCAGGCAATATTGGCGGAGGACCTTGACACGGGGTCTTCTGTGACCTAACCTGTACTGATAAAAGGGACAAGGTTCCCCCGTAACAAAGACAATATGTCCTGCGCAGTCCCGGACATCCTCATCCCGCTTGCTCTGGACACAGTAATGGCACCAGGCATGCACTGTCTTTTTGGGTGTTGTTGCTTTTTTCATCCTTCCGCCTCTGGTAGATTCCGTTGGATATGAGAACAGTAATTGTTGCTTGATATGCACCAATGTTGAGGCAGCATCGAATTTATCGGCCATTTTTATCTTTCTTAAAGATTATTGTGATGCGCTCCGGTTGTTCCACTTTTCGCTCAAGGTAAAGGCCGCCAGAAATCGAACTATCTTTATCTCCGACGACGTAATGTTGCCGCCGCCCGGTGCAATTTTTGTCTCTAGTCGCCGTAATCTTAATTTCCATGTTTTACCTCCTATTGACATAGTTATTCGTTTCCGGGTTATTGCCCAGGACGTCTCGCTTTGTCGTTAAACTCTGGGTATGGTTTATGCGTCCTTTCGTTCGCACGAAGACAAAAATTCCAACACCCCCTCCACGGGGTAAAGGCATTTCCGCCCGATTACTGTGCGCCGAGGTCCTCTCCCCTGTACAGCCCAGCATGCAAGCGTCTGCCTGGCCACACCTAGCTCAGCTGCTAACCGACTCCGGCTGAAGTACCGTCGCCCCGCAATTTCAATGTCCGCATTGATTATGTTGTCTTCCATTTCTTCCTCCTTCTTTTTTGTTGGATTCTTTTTGCATGTATGATATAATGCAACTTATTTTGTTGCATAATATCATAATAAAAGTAAATTGCAACAATTATTTGTTGCATAACGATAATTTTTGTGCTAGTATCGATACCAGGAGATAACCATGCAAATCTACGAAGTATTAAAGAGTACCAGAGAGGCCTTGGGGAAAACTCAGGAAGAAATCGCTGCGGCGCCGACGGTGAATATAAAGAGGCAAGCATTGCAAAGATACGAGCACGGTGGGGGATTACCCCAAGCTAAACTGAGGGAGATTTCAAAATTACTACATATTGATCCCGAATACTCGGCAGGAAACGCATCATACCCGTTCCGAAGCCGAAGTGATGAATTGATAAAATGGTTTGCAAAAGAAGGTGGGATTTTCGAAGACACGCTTCAATCCCTTTCTATGGTCGCACATTTCAATAAACGTATAAGACTAATTCACCTCGTTGCTCCCGATGAACTAATAAGGAAACTATACAAGATACTTGGTTTGCAGTGGATCTATGCACTGACTTTTATGGACGACCTCGGTAACATTTTTCTTCTTAGAGGGAAGAAGGATAATGATTTAATTAACCTTTCAATCGCATTGCCGCAGTATTTGATGAAAGTGATTAAAGAAACAAATTGCAGTTTCTTTGTTGGACAAAAGAAAACGGATAAAAGACTCCTTGATAAAATACGAAATTGGAATGTGACAAAGAAGGACATGCAACGTATTTTTGACGAAGTAAATTTGATGGAAGCTGATCCACCAGAAACTGAGGAAGAAAGAAAGCAGTTAAAATATCAACGAAGCCAAGGGATGAAAGCCTTTTCCAATGCAGAGACATTTGTCATGAAGAATATACGGGAGACAATGCAAAATAAAAAACTCACCTATGATGGTATATTGAACATCACTGAGGCCATTCACGAAGGGAAAGTCACTGAGGATGAGTTACTGAACTTTATCAAAACGAAAAAATAGGTTAATACATTATGGCAATCTATCTTGAATGTCCTAAATGCCACCGCAAACAGAGCATGACAAACAAGGCATGCCGGAATTGCAGTCACAAAGTCAAAAAGGACCGCAGGTGGAACAAGGTTGTCTACTGGGTTTATTTGCGCCACAAGGGTCTGCAGGTATGGAAACGTATAGGCGAGAGCTTGTCCAGGGCAAGGGAGGAGGAGGCGCGCATACGCCTCAGACTCGTCGATGAGGAATATGAGAAACAAGATAGGAAGATAAAGATAGAAGATTTCTTTGTTGAACACTATCTGCCCTGGGCAAAGATTGAGAAGGGAACTTGGGCAAAAGATGAGGAGAGATTCAAGAATCATCTATCCCGTTTTTTCGGCAATAAGTACTTCCAAAACATCAAGACTGTTGATATCCAGAGCTACAAGGAAAGAAGATCCGTAGAACGCACAAACTATCTCGTCTCCGTCGACGAAGAAGGTAAAGAAAAAGAAAGACGGTTCACGAGACCAACAACGATAAACAGGGAACTCGCGCTTCTCAAAAAAATATTCAACCTCGCCGTCAGTCTTGGCAAATATAGGGGAAGAAATCCCGTTTCTGATGCGGGTTCGATGTCCGACAAAGATTCATACGTTCCGAGAGCACTCAGCGAACATGAAGCAGCAGTCTTCTTGGAGGTGTGCTGCGCCGAAACAAGGCCAGTCTTCGAGTTCGCTCTCGCCACAGGCATAAGGATCGGAAGGATATTATCGCTGCGTTGGGAACAGATAGACATTCAGAACAGGAGTATACTTCTCACGAGAAAATCCACGAAGAAGGAACCTCACACTCTGCCGCTGTCCGACTGGGCGCTAGATATTATCCAGAATAAGCCTAGACATCTGCAGTCCCCTTTTGTTTTCTTCCGGCTTGACAATGGAGAACCTTTTAAGAATCTGAGACACGGTTTCAAAAATGCTTTGCGGCTCGCAAGTCTGGATACAAAGATCAGGATCCATGATCTTCGGCATACTTACGACACATGGCTACACGCTAGAGGCACACCGACGGCAATCGTGAAAGATATGATGGGTCAGAAGACGCTAACCATGGCCTCACATTACAATCAGTCGGACCACTTGACAATGCTCCACTTTTCCAACAAAATAACGCGTCCTACTGAAAAGTATGCTAACCATATTGCTAACCAAGCCCAGAAATAGCAAAATAAGAAGAGGTTGCTGACATCAGCAACCTCTTGATTTTATTCTGGTGCCGGAGCCCGGAATCGAACCGGGATGCCCTTGCGGGCGGGGGATTTTGAGTCCCCTGCGTCTACCAGTTTCACCACTCCGGCACAGCCTGTCTCTATTGTAGGGCCTACCAAATGTCAAGAAAAATGTATTGACAACCGCGAAACCCTTGTGCTAGTTTTTTTTTTTTATTGAAGATGCGCCTGTTGTGGGGCTGTAGCTCAGATGGGAGAGCGCTTGAATGGCATTCAAGAGGTCACGAGTTCGATCCTCGTCAGCTCCACCACCAACCTTACACCTGCAGAGATGGTGAGATACGTGCGCCTGAAGCCGCGCACGTGGCGCCTCTCATTTGCTTAGTCGACCAGAGAGTCCAGCCTAGAGCAGTTCAAAACCACTACATCGCATATTCTCTCGGTTCGGTATTTTTCCGGTCGAATAACAACTACCGATAGTGGACGAGGGTAACGCACAGACTGCGCGGATGCCCATGCGGTCTCGTGGGATTCGCCTAGTCCACTTATTAAAAGTGATGAGTTGTTTCTGTAGTCTGTTTTGTTCCGTAATATGTGGACGGGATCAAGGAAAATATCGATACTGCAATTATCGACTGCACCTACACTTATAAGGCCTCCTCCTGTCAATAGATAAATTTATCCACCAACGAAAATTTTTTCTTCCGCTCTTTCAAAAAACGAACCATCTGACCGTTGGCAGTAATTCTGACTTTGTTTCAAAAT
>JBEKOL010000019.1:0-65021 GCA_049521775.1 Syntrophales bacterium | reverse complement strand
GTCCCTTTCCCCACCTCGCTTTGCACGGTGATCGTGCCGCCATAGTTTTTCACAATGCCATATACCACAGAAAGTCCCAGACCGGTTCCCTCACCGGGTTTCTTGGTAGTAAAAAAGGGATCAAATATCCGGTCTATAATCTCGTTATCTATACCAACTCCCGTATCACTTACCGTCAATCTGAGATACTTGCCAGGGGATAGGTCATGGTGAATAATCAGATTGTCGGGCGGTTCAACATTCACAGGGACGAGACTGATCTTCAATTCACCTTGTCTCTCTCGCATAGCGTGTGCTGCATTGGTACAGAGGTTCATCAATACTTGATGGATTTGTACAGGATCAGCAAATACTGTGTCCCCGTCCTCATGAATGTCTTGGCGAATCTTTATTGTTGTCGGCAGGGATGCCCTAAGGAGCCTCATGATTTCTTTGACGATGGGGCCGACCCTCAGGGGGCGCAGTTTTTCGTCACTCTGGCGGCTGAAAGTGAGGATCTGTTTCACGAGGTCTCTCGCCCGCTCCCCAGCCTTGAAAACCTGGTCAAGATAGCGCCGGAGATCCTTATCCAGCTTAGGATCTCCGAGGGCCATTTCCGTATAGCCTAGAACCGCGCTGAGTATATTGTTAAAGTCATGAGCAATTCCGCCAGCCAGAGTGCCGATGGCTTCCATCTTTTGTACCTGTCGGAACTGGGTTTCAAGAAGCTTGCGGCCTGTGATGTCCTGGTTAGTGCCTTCATAATAAAGCAAAGTCCCGCCGCTGTCACGGACAGCACGCATGTTGACAGTAATCCACGCAATGCTCCTGTTTTTCCGGAAAAACTGAATCTCAAAATCCTGAACAATGCCTCCCTCCTCAATGAGATGCAGAAGCTCAGCCCGTTGTTCGGGATAAACATAAAGTTGCCGGGATACATCCGTTACCGTACTCATTATGTCATCTGGTGAATCATATCCAAGGGTATGGGCGAAAGCAGAATTGGCACTTATGATACGTCCCGCAGGGGTTGTCTGAAATATCCCCATTACGGCGTTTTCAAATATGCCCCTATATTTTTGCTCCGCCTTTATAAGTGCCTCTTCTCCATGCCTTCGCTCTGTAATGTCGCGTATGGATTCTATGGCCCCGAGAATGCTGCCTCTTGAGTCACGCAAGATGCTCGCTGTTCCAAATAGGTATGCTTCACCTCCTCTGAGTGCAGGCATGTATGTTTCACCCTCCAGGACTGTATCTCCTCTCTCCGTGCTAACATATTTTGCTTCAATTTCTTCCTGGGGCTTTAGGACGAGGTCGATGAGAATGGGTCTCCTTTCACCATAAAAAGGCAGGGCATATTCGTAATTACCCTTGCCCAGCATCTCGGTTGCCTTGATTCCCGTCATTTCCTCTATGGCCCTGTTCCACGCAATAACCTTTCCCTCTTTATCAATAACAAGAGTTGCGTCAGGGAGAAAATTGATGATGTCTGAGAGTTGCTGCTGCGATTCTTTAAGAGCCTCTTCCGCCCGCTTGCGGTCGGTGGTGTCGCGCACAATGCCCCGGAATCCGGCCGGATGACCCTCCGCGTCCTTGATGAGTGATATGGAAACTTCGATATCTCTGCGATCACCGCCCTTCCTGATAATCTGCCACTCAAAGTTCTTTACCGGTTCGCCGGTTCGGTAGACCCGGTTGTAAACTTGATAGATCTTGCGGGTATTTTCTTCATCTGCATATTGGCGGTTATTCATCCCCAACAACTCTTCTCTCTCATAGCCCAAGATCTTGCACGTCGACTCGTTAAAGAACGTAAAGTTGCCTTTGAGGTCCACTTCATGGTAGCCCTCTTGCATATTTTCGATGATTGCCCGGTATTTTTCCTCACTCTCCCGCAGGGCCTCTTCTGCCTGTTTCCGCTCGGTGATGTCATGCGCGATGACCGTCGCAAGGATTCGATTGTCTGATTCGTAGGAGTGACGAGAATTTAGAAGAGCCCAAAACTTACTGCCATTCTTGCGCTTTATCTGGTATTCGACGTTATCCGGGAACGGTTCACCCGCAAGGACTTTTGCATGCCTTTGCACAAAAGATTTCATGCTTTCCTCGGTGAGCAATTGTACGGAATCCATCGCCAGAAATTCTTCTCTGGTATAGCCGGTGTACTCACACATGGCATCGTTTACGCTTAAGAACTTCCGTGCTGTAACATCCACTTCATAGATACCGGTAGGCGCGTGCTTGACAAGATACCTGTAGCTCTCCTCGCTTTCACGAAGGGCCTCTTCTGCCTCTTTCCGCTTAGTTATGTCGCGAGCAACGCCAATGATACCTATAATTGTATTGCTATCATACAAGGGTGAGGCAATGATTTCACCGAACTTTTTCGTACCGTCCTTTGCTATAAATTCATATTCTGAGGTTGGAATTTGTTTGCCGGAAAGGACGAGAGCTGTACTGGAAATGGCATCATCCAGAGATGCTGGCGATAAAATATTCAGATCCTGAAAAGGTCTGCCAATGAGTTCTTCAACCTTGTAGCCTAATATTTTCTCTACACTTGGAGATACATTTGAAATCCTGAAGTTTGCATCGATTGTATAGATTACATCAGATACATTTTCGAAACTTAAACGATATTTTTCTTCGCTCGCCCGCAAGGCCTCTTCTGATTGTTTGCGGTCGGTGATATCGCGTGTGATACCCAAAACTCCCATAGGAAGGCCGTTTTGCCCTGTTAAAATATTGACCCTTGTTTCCGTCCATATCTTGCTTCCATCCTTATGGGTTAGTTCGACCTCAATCGGACTATGCAGGAAAGAACGGAGATTTTCTCCTTTGACGACCAAAAGATCACTTAAGTAGCTAGAAATGCGACCGACAAAATCACTTGGTAAATAATCGTAGAGGTTCGCGTTAAGCGCTTCCTGGGGGGTATATCCAAACAAAAAGGTAACGGAAGAACTCATATAGGTAAGTTTCAGACGCTTATCGAGGAGCCAAATGACATCCGCAGTGCTTTCCACAAGTTGCCGATAGAGTTCTTCGCTGGCGCGTAAGGTATTTTCCGCCCGCTTACGCTCAGTGATGTCACGAATCAGAGAAACAATTCTTTTCCCTTCCTTCGTTTCAACGACTGTGGCATTAATCTCAACTGGAGTGTTATCTCCTTCTTCATTTACATAACTAATTTCTAAGTTTCGTATAAAGCCTTGTTCAAAGCATTTCTTGACTGTTTGCACGTTCCTTTCAAGATCATGCCGGGCAGTCCATTCGGACACATTTCTATTGCGTATCTCATCCAGCGTTTTACGACCTGTCATTCTGATATAATTTTCATTTGCGTCCAATACCGTACCATTTCCGTCTATAATTACGAATCCTGTATCCGTTGTTTCTACTAATGCACGGTATTTCTTCTCTGATTCTTTCAGAGCTTCTTCCGCCTTCTTACGCTCGCTGATATCACGGATAACACTGATGAACGCTTGCGGCTCGCCGGTCGCATTGCGTACTACCGAGGAGTTTATTTCTATGGGAATCAATCTCCCGTTACGAATCCGCCCCAGATATTCGTTTTTTTGCGACTGCCCTTCGCTGAGGGTGCGGCGGAAGTTGCCTTGAGCAAATGCTTTGCCTTCCTCAGTGAGAAGATCAAATATTGTTTTCACCTCCTGAAGTAACTCAGCGACGCTCGATACGCCGTAAACCTCAGCTGCCTGCACGTTGGCGGCAAGCATATTCCCGCTAAGGGAATACATCACTATTGGATCTGGTGACGTTTCGATCAGTGTGCGGTACAACTCTTCGCTTTCCCTTAGTGCTTTCTCTGCCTCCGCGTGTTCGCTGATGTCACGAGAGATACCCAGGAGACCAACCACTTTTCCATCCTCACGGATCGGTCTGGAACAGACTTCTATAATTCTGACCTGTCCGCTAGCGTTCTTATACTTAAGTTCTGTGACAATCTCATCCTCGCCGTTCATTATCCTTTGAAAGTTTCTCTTTGCCTGCTCATGGTATTCGGGGCTAATGATATCGAGGAAATGCAAGGTATGAAATTGTTCCGATGAAATGCCTGACCTATTGATCATTGATTTGTTAACCAAGGTGAAATAGCCATCGGTATTCAGGCAGTAGACGCCGTCGCTGATGTTATCTATGATATTAAGGTAGTTTTCTCCGCTCTGAAATCTCCGCAATTCATTCGTTTTTTTGCGAGACTTTCCAGTCTTCAAGGGAAGCTTGACCTTCGTCACTTTATCACCTTTTATGGTCATCAACTCTTTGCTGATACGTCTTTTCTGTTAGTTTATTAATCTACTGATGAACCTTGGATAGCCATCATATGAAAAATTCTAAGATGATATTAACAGTGCAGGTCGAAAAAGCAACGGAGAGTGTTTCAGTACGTCGGTCAATTAATATAATACCTTCTTGGGGAAGAGGATATATATCAATGCATGCGATATGTCAAGGGTTTCATCAAAGGCTGCCACTTCTTTTGTGGCATAAGTATGTTTTCTGTGGCCTGCAAGTATAGTCGTGAGTTAAAAAGATATCATGGCAAATGACGTCAAATGGCGGGCAAACTTCTCCTCGCGGTAGTTTCTTTCAACCCTGCGATGACCTGATGGCAACTTGGCGTCAGCAGCATGAGGATTTCTTCTGGTCCCCGGTTTGGCCGTCCGCTTCTATCGGGCCGCAACAGGGCGCGTCGCTTCGGCCCAGCATGGAGTTTATGACGGCGGTAGCGCAGCCCACACCTGCTTGTACGGAAAAAGCCCCGGTGGGGCAATTACGGCTGCAGGCCCCGCATTCCATGCAGGCGTCTCTGTCTTGAATCCATGCGCGGTCTATGCCATTTATAGCAATAACCGTCCGGGGGCAGACCTCGCAGCAAATACCGCAACCGACACATTTTTCCTCACTGAGCTCGAGCGTCACCACATCCTTCAGATAGGTAATTCTTTCCATTTGCAAGCTCCTACGCGATAAAGCGAGACACCAGCCAGAAGCCGACACCCGCAACGCCAGCGCCGATCTCCAGAGGCATGGCAATTCGCATTTCCTTTTTTACTCCTGAAAGGGAGGTATAAGTTGAGGCGCCGGTAAAATTCATTGCCAGATATGCCGCTAAAGCCGGTATCAGTAATAGCCATGACAGAGCATCGAGCCTGCCCGGCCAGAAAGTGAGGTCGGGATTCCTCATTATCAGGAGGACGAACGCAGCAACTACACCGGTGGTACAACCCTTGAGCGAAAAAGCCCTGCCGGGAAGTAGAGGAAGCAAGATCGGCGTCACGACAGCACCGGAAATGATTGCCATCAATATAGCAACGGCAGCAAAAAGGCCATAGTTCATCGCATTTGCCCAATATCCTTCGGGTCCCCCCAGCCCGCCGAGAAGAAAGAAGAGGAGCATGAGAAGAATAGCTGCTTTGAATGCTGCCACAAGCTCTATCGGGACCAAGGCTATCCGCTCACGCAGTGTGAAGGTTTTCACTCGCATTTTCGGTGTCGCTGTGAGACCGGCTTCTAAATAGTCAGGTAGATCTGAAGCACGGATGGGGCCGTACTTAACCTTGAAACCGAAAAATTTTTTTACTAGATGGGCGGCAACACCGGGGCCGGAGAGCTGAGGAAGGATCAATTCCCTGTGGGTGACAACCCTGTCCAATCCGCTCACCCTTATCCGTCGTACTAGCTCCTCTGTCCCAAACGTACCCTTCCCTGCCGCACACCAGACGTTGATTCCTTTCGTATCAAGAATCAAAAGCCAGGCGTCCCGTCCGGGAAGGGCTTCACGGAGACGGTCAAAACTCATCTTATAATTTGCAGTAACGAGCACTTGCGATTCATTGTCCGGATTCCCGAGGGCATAGAGACCAGGTTCGACGGTATAGTCCATGCGGCCGACACCCCAGCGGGCTTTCACGGTCCCCCACTTATCTTGCGCCGTCAAGACAGAGGCGACCCTTGGCATCGCACCGACGGGCGTTTCGATAGAACCCACGACGAATGGCTGCTTGAAGCTGGAGAAGCTCACTTGAGCCTCACGCATTTGCGGCAGCTGTGAAATAACCGGCAAAACAATAGGGACTCTTGTCATACAGTTCTTGCTGGATACGCCATCTCCGACGTTACAATCAGGTTGATTCACTCTCTTGCTCCCTTAGGGTTACTCACTGCATGGGCAGGCTGACGACGCTTTTTTAACGGCACCGATAAAAAACTTCACCGCCTCATACACAAATTTCTTTTTCTTCTCAGGAATTCCCTCTTCAATAGCGCCGACAAAACCTTCAAGGCATAACCACACTTTTCTGTGAATTTTCCTGCCTGCCTTTGTCAATCTCAAATTCACAGCCCTGGAATCATGGTCAGACATCTTACGTTCAATCAGTCCCTGCCCGACCAACGGGTTCACGAGTCTGGTAGTTGTGCTCTTATCAACGGCGAGGATCTGATGAAGTTCCAACATTTTCAACTCCCCTTTTTTTGCAACCTCATCGAGTATGAGAAACTGGGTAAAAGTCACATCCTCACAAAACATGGAATCCTGACGGCAAAAGCGAACGACTTGGCAGAGCTCTGATACAAGGGACAGAACTTCCTTGCTTACACAGCTGATATTCTTTTTCATAGTTGTATAATACAACCTTTGTTTAGCCTTTGTCAACATTTTTTTTGAGCTAGGGAAGAATACTCATTTCTGTGCGATCTTAGCTGGAGAATCTGCCGCACTGTTCATCTCTTCTTTCGGATATATTGTACTTGCAAGTAAATGTACCCCAAAGTAATATAAGCGAATAAGGCTGTGAAACCCTCTGTAGCCAAAATCCAATAAGATAAGTAAAAGGAGAGCCTATGAGATTTTCGGATGACATCTATGTTTATGAATGGACAGACTCTTTTGAAAATAACTGTAACAGCTTTTATATTGGTGGCAATGTCAACGCCCTTGTAGATCCCGGATTGAAGGGATATGTGCCTAACCTTCTTGAAAGCATGGAAGAGGATGGGATAGAGAAAAGCGCAATTAAATATGTAATCAATACCCATTCCCACCCCGATCACTTTGAGGGATCAGTCTTGTTCAATGATTCGGATACAAAAGTTGGCCTTCACGAAAAGGAGATGGAATTTTTGAATGGCGCCGGTTCCAGCCTGTATAACCTTTTCGGTATGAATCCTCCTGTCATACGCATCGATCTCCCCCTGAAGGAAGGCAAGATTTTCCTGGGAGACGAAACATTTGAAATTCTTCTCATACCGGGACATTCACCAGGTTCCATCGGTCTGCACTGGCCTGCCCGAAAAGCCCTTTTCTCCGGGGATGTAATCTTCTATCAGAATGTGGGAAGAACAGATTTCGCGGGAGGCAGCGGTTCCTACCTGAAGCAAAGCATTGTGACCCTTTCCAAACTCGATATAGAAACGCTCTTCCCAGGCCACATGAACATTATAGATGGCGCTGGTGAGGTGAAGAAGAATTTTCAGATGGTGCAAAAGCATGTCTTCCCGTACATATAGAGAAACGATCAGAATTGCCTTCAAAAAGATGGGAAATGCATATTTGCCCTTAATGAGAAAGAATTCTGATTTGAAATCCATTATGCCCCAACTTTTTTTTACGCAAAGAGACATTATTTCCTGCTTACCTACCTCTGCCCTTTGCATAGGGGGAGTTATGAAGAGAGTAATAATCTTCATGTCTTCATGGCGCCTTAAGCGGCATTATTAAAGAGAGGATTGGGGATTTTTAACTAAAGATGAAAGGATGGCACGTATGGCTGTGGAGATGACAACATTTGACCTTTCTTTTTCCACATCAGGGAATACTGATGTCGTTGACTTAACCCACCAGGTGTTGGACCGGGTTGCTGAAACAAATCTGGAAGACGGCCAAGTGCTTCTTTTCGTTCCAGGTTCTACAGGCGCCATAACGACGATAGAATATGAACACGGCGCCGTCAGCGACCTGAAGGAGGCAATAGAAAATCTCGCGCCTGAGGGCAAATACTATCGTCACAACGAACGATGGGGTGACGGAAACGGACATGCCCATGTAAGAGCGGCCCTCCTGGGTCCATCCTTGACCATACCTGCAATCAACGGGCGTCTGCAATTGGGAACGTGGCAGCAGATCGTATTTATTGATTTTGACAACCGTCCAAGGCAGAGACGGGTAATCATGCAAGTTTCCGGAAAGACAAAGAAAAAAAGAGCAAAACCTGTGAATCCATGAAAGAGAGGTTCCGTCCTCGGAGGGAAGCGGCAGATTGCCTCAATACGTCAAACAACGGAATGAATAATGAGACCTTCTATTTTTTTCTGTTTAACGAGACCCGCTTCCTCTAACTCAATCAAGTGGGTGTACGTTTCATTTACAGCCAAAAACTGATCGAATTCAGGTAAGTTTCGTCCGAAGATATCCTGGGATACATGCAACGTTGTCTTCGGGCCTCCTTTGACAGATTCAAACACAAGGCTTTTTCGCTCCTTGTGGTGTTCCCTGATTTCTTCCACCCTCGCCTTCAGATTTGAAAAGGGATCACCATGGGCCGGATAAACCTTGACGACAGGGAGGTCTTCAACTTGGCTAAGTGAGTTCAGAAAGCTCTTGAGAGGTCGAAACCCGGGATTGTAGGGATCAGGGCTGAGATTGGGGGTGATCTCCGGCAAAATGTGATCGCCAGAGAGCAGTATGCCTTCCCGTCGAAAGAAGAAACACACTTGGCCGCTTGTATGACCCGGAACCTGTATTACATCGAACTTCCTGTCGCCTACCTTTTGAGACCCGTGGTCTTCAAGATTCGTATCGACTTTGAATGGGATCGTCGCCTTTCGGAAAGAGCTAAGGAGTTCCAAAAGGTCATCGATAATTCTTCCTCTTAGCCCCTGCTCACGGTAGAATATTTTTACCTGATCAAAATCAAGCCCTCTTTTCTGATCGTTATAAATTCTCCGCGCATCTATCTCGGACATAGCAATTGCGGCGCCGGATATTTCCTTGATACGTCCTGCTATGCCGCAGTGATCGGTATGGAAATGGGTTATGAATATCCGATCTATGTCGCGGACGGTTTTGCCTATGGATTTCAGGGATTCCTCAAGAGTGGAAAAAGTTTCCGGCGTATTCATTCCTGTATCAAAAAGCGAAACGCTGCCGTCATGCACGAGTGCGAACACATGGACGTGCTTCAGCCGGAAGGGCATGGGCAGTGTGATCATGTAAAAACTTTCAGCTATCTTTTCAATCAACGGTCTTCGGCCCTCCTTGCCGCGCAGATATCACCATGTTTTCTATTTCCTGTCAACGTGGAGGTTTATATTTTTCTTGTAGTTGAGGGCTTCATTTGCTAAAGAGCTTTCGATGTCGAGAATTTCAGTTGCAAGAAAACCTTACATCATAGGGGTTATGGGAAGTCACCGCAGTGCGTCTCCGGCGGTCATGGAAGATGCCCGGCGCCTGGGAGAAGCCATTGCCAGGCGCGGTTACGTCTTGCTGACTGGCGGCGGGCCGGGAGTCATGAGGGCTGCCTGCGAAGGTGCCCATAAGGCTGGGGGGCTCGTTATCGGCGTTCTCCCCAATGACAAACAGCACCTCCTGAAAAAATACCCCAATGAGTTTGTTGATATCCCGATCTTCACAGGGATGTATGACGCAAGAAATGTCATCAATGCCAAGACACCTCATGTTCTTGTGGCCCTGAGCGGAGGCGCAGGCACTCTCTCTGAAATAGCTATTGCCATGCGCAGCGGGACTCCAGTAATAAGTCTTCACGCCCCACAATTTACGATCCCCGAGGATCATGACTTTATTGCAGTCAATACAGTTGAGGAAGTTCTCCGGAAAATTGAAAGAATCTTGGCAGGACTGAAGAAAAAAGGACGATTTTAACGCAGGACTTAGTCCCGTGAATGAAGAAAGACCTTTCAGTCTGCGCCACATTTCCCCCTGTTGCAAAGGGGTGTACAGAACGGATACACGGCGATTTCACCTAGCGGAACAAATCACCCCAGCCCCATTTAACAAGAAGGTGAGGAAAAGATGACTTCTGTCTTCGTATTAACAGTTATTACTAGGCAAGCATAATGGAATTCAAACCGGAGGTATTCACCTAAAATTATAGTCTATGGTTCAGTGGAATATACTCTTAATAGCCTTCCTGGTAGCTTTTGCCGCGAGCTCCGTATTCCGCTTACTCCTGACGCGTATGAATGTCAGTCATCTGCGCCGGCACGGCCACGATGTTCCTGAGGTCTTCCAGGGAGAAATCGACGAGGCCACACTTGCGCGCATGACCGCATACACGGCGGAATCTTCATGGTTTGGAGCTGCAGCGCATTTCTTCGATGATGCAGTCACGCTCCTGGTCCTTCTAAGCGGATTCCTGCCGCTGCTGGCCGGCATAGTGCTCTCCTTGAATCTCCATTTTATCCTGTCCGGCATGATCTTCTTTGGCGTTCTCGCCTTGCTGAGCGGCATTCTGAATATCCCCTTTAGTCTCTACAGCACATTTGTGATTGAGAAAAGATATGGATTCAGCACGATTACGGCAAGACTGTGGATTACAGATCTCATCAAGGGTCTTCTGATATCAGCAATGCTCTCGGGGATTCTTTTGGGCGCCGTGCTCGCCTTAGTCTATTATGCCGGACATACCTGGTGGCTATGGGCCTGGCTTGTCTTTTCCGCATTCCAGATGCTCATTGTTTGGCTCTATCCCCTTCTGATAGCCCCGCTTTTCAATAAATTCGAACCCATTGAAAATGAGGAATTGAAAGAAGCCATCGTCGCCCTCATGGCAAAGGTAGGACTGAAAACCGGCGGGGTTTTCCAGGTCGACGCGGGGAAAAGGAGCAGGCACACCAACGCCTACTTTACGGGTCTGGGCAAGACAAAACGCATCGTCCTTTACGATACCCTGCTCAAATCCCACGTGTCCGAAGAGATACTGTCCGTTTTGGCCCATGAGGCAGGGCACTGGAAAAAGAGGCACATTATAAAGCAACTGATTCTTACGGAAACCGTTTCTCTCGTCTTCCTCTATGTGCTCTATCGCCTCACGGACTGGTCTCTTCTCTATCAAACATTTGGTTTCGTCGACAAGCTCCCTTATGTGGGTCTCTTGTTGATTGCCGCCCTTTTGGGGCCTGCTGTTTTTTTTCTGACACCGATAGGTGTCATGCTCACAAGAAGATTCGAGAGGGAAGCGGATGACTTCTGCTACAATCTCGTTGGCACTACCGCACCTATGATAAACGCACTGAAACGTCTTGCAAAGGACAATCTCGCAAATCTCCACCCCCACCCGTTTTACGCTTGGTTTTACTACTCCCACCCACCCCTGACTGAGAGGATTGCACGCCTGCTGCGGATGAAAGATTCAAAAATACCATGATAAAAAGTCCCTTGATTTTAATGGTGGGATCATTAAACTATTTAAAAAAAGATTTTTGAAGGGGTAAGTTGTAATGCCGATCTATGAGTTTTACTGCCGCAGGTGCAATACGATCTATAGCTTTTTCTCCAAAACCATGAACACCGACAAGGTTCCCAACTGTCCGAAGTGTAGAAGAGTAAAATTAAAAAAACAGATGTCGATTTTTTCCAGGGTCTCAGGGAAAGAAAATAAAGCAGCTGATGATGGCATGCCTCACATAGATGAGGCGAAGATGGAAAAGGCAGCAGCGATGCTGGCCGGCGAAGCGGATAAGATCAATGAAGACGATCCCCGACAGGCGGCAATGCTGATGAGGAAACTCTCCGATGCTACCGGAATGAATCTGGGACCGGGCATGGAAGAGGCCCTGAGCCGCATGGAAAGAGGAGAAGACCCTGAAAAGATCGAAGCCGAGATGGGGGATCTACTGGAAGGAGAAGAACCTTTCATCTTCGGGGAGAAACGGAAAAAGGGGACCGGCAAACCAAGACCCAGGATTGATGAAACCCTTTATGACCTCTGAGACTATTGAAAATCATACAACAAGTCATTGCGAGAAGCCTTACTACGCGGCAATCTTATTGATGATCTATTGATTAAGAGATTGCTTCACATCGTTCGCACTGACAAAATGGCAGTTCTTCAAGGTCCTATTTACAATCAAATCGTGCGCAAGTCATCGACAGTCTCAATGAGATAATCAGGCCTGACCGTCTTGAGTTTTTCTTTGGAGTGCCAGCCCCAGGTTACGGCAACTGTTTTTACCCCTGCCAACCGCGCCTCTTTTATGTCTCCTGTCGTATCTCCAATGTAATATGTCTTATCCTTTTCGACTTGAAAAGAATTCATGGCATGGAGGATCTTTTCTATCTTGCTGTAGCCGAAGTCGGCTCCCAGAACATCCCTGAAACAGACGTGAAACCCATGCTTGGAAAGTATATCATTAATCACCCTCGACACATTTGAGGAGATAACGGCAAGTATATTGTCCTTTTTCAGTTCCATAAGGACGGGCAAGAGCGGCGCAAACGGCACCATCTGATCGCGGTCGTCCTCAGTGGGAATGGATCTTGACGCATTCATGAATGCCACGAGGTCTATACCCTTCTTGACAATGCCCTCATAAAAATTATCTTCAAACAAGGCAAGGAAATCGTCCCGGTCATGAACGGCGTGATTTCCGATATTTTCCAGGCAAAGCCTCACCCTTCGTTCATATACAGCAAGGGAATCGACGAGGACACCGTCAAAATCAAAAAGAAACAATTTCTGTATCATTGCTATACCCGGATAATCAGTCCATTTCGTGGGAAATTACTGAAGCGGAAAGGGGTTTGCATCATCCTTTTCCCGGCGATGTGTAACACTCTTGAGGTAGATGGTCAACATCTTATCCGTAAGAAATATCTTGTTGGTCGCCAATTGTAGGCTTTATGGGTCGGCAATCGATAGGTGTCAATTATACTGAAGGATGGCAGTTCAGGACTGCGGAGTGCAGGCCCTTCCCTTGAGACTGAAGAGAAAGCGAAGGATTTTTTTCGTCGTCTCGCTTAATATCTTGCCGGAAAAGAACTGACTGGCTGCGCGCTTGGAAATCTCCGACAAGGTCGGATAAATATGGACGGCGCCGGCGATGGTGGAGAGCTTAACAGCGCCTGCCATGGCAACGACCCATTCATGGATGAGTTCCCCGGCGTGGCTGCCGATGATCTGACAGCCCAGGAGCTTTCCTCTGGGATTCAGAAGAATCTTGATCTTGCCCAGAGTCTCCCCCTCGGTAAGGGCGCGGTCATTATCCACGAAGAGTTCCTCGATGATCTGATAATCCATTCCCTCATTCCGTGCGCGTTTCTCGTTAAGCCCGACACTGGCGACTTCCGGGTCTGTGTAGGTGCACCATCCGATCCGGCTGTAATCTGCCTTACGGGAGAGGTGGAGGACCGAATTGGTCAGGGCAATGCCGGCCTCATATCCCGCAACATGCGTGAATGGCAATTGACCATTTACATCGCCGCAGGCATAGATGTGGTGAACATTGGTCCTCATCCGCACGTCCGTCGGGATGCCCCTGGCGGTAAACGAAACACCGGCCGCTTCCAGACCTAAGCCGCCCACATTAGCCGCCCGGCCTGTTGCCACGACGATTGCATCCCCTTCAATAACCTTCTCTTCTCCCGCACCGTTTGCAGGAGCAGTGGTCAACACAATCTTTGAACCGCGGGATTGCGCCCGAACCGCTCTTGTTCCTGTGTGGATCACCAATCCTTCTGTTTCCAAACGCGCCTTCAGAACCGCAGCCATGTCCGCATCCTCGGGCCCAAGGATCTGGTCCATAAATTCGACTATGATTGCCCGTGATCCCAGGCGTCCGAAGGCCTGGGCTATTTCCAATCCGATGGGTCCGCCCCCCAGAATGATCAGACGGGAAGGAAGTGTTTCCTGCGAAAAAAGAGTTTCGTTCGTCCAGAAAGGGACGCTGGCGAGGCCTTCTACAGGAGGAACCACGGGGACCGAGCCTGTTGCTATGATCCAGTTCTTCGCCGCAATCCGCTTCCCGTCGAGGGTAACCACATGATCATTCGCGAAGACTGGCCGGCCAAATCTGACCTCCGCACCCAGACTACAGAATCTCTCCACGGAATCATGATGCTGGACTCTGGCGATGACCTCTTTCACGCGGTTCATTACAGACGTAAGATCTACAGGAGGCATGGAGAGCTCCGGTAAACCGAATTCGTGAGACCTCCGCGCAAGGGACCACACACCGGCAGTTCTGATGAGTGTTTTTGAAGGGACGCAGCCGTAGTGCAGGCAATCCCCGCCGAGCCTGTCCGATTTCTCAATCAGGATCGTCTTGGCGCCAAACTGGGCGCCTCCAGCCGCGGCTGTCAGTCCCGCTGCGCCCCCGCCGATGATTCCGAGATCGTAATCAAAACCTTCCATGTCCTCTCCTCCTTTAGAAACAATGTGCCTCGAGATTCACTTTTCCTTCCTGATCCTTTTTATGATCTTCGGGATAAAGAACGAAAAGACGAAGAGCCCGATGGAGAAAAATACCTGGACGGACAAGAGATGGCTCCAGTCTCCGCTTGCCCACACATCTCTTATGGTACCAACGAAAAATGTAAATATGAATGTCCCGACGATGATACCGAGACCGGTCGCGAAGACGTAATCCCGGAAGTGGACCTTCGTCAATCCCATGCCGAAGTTCATGGGAGTGAAAGGGAAGTAGACCAAACGCAGATAAAGTACAGTGGCAAAACCGTTACGCTCAATGGCGTCATCGTATTTTCTTAGCCTCTCGCCGATGAGGGAAGCGGCAAAGTCCCGGCCAAGTGTCCGTCCTATCCAGAAAGCGACAGACGCTCCGGCCATGGCCCCCACCCAGACATAGAGAAATCCCCAGTAAGGACCGAAGATAGCTGCTCCTAGAACAGTGAGCAGTATCCCTGGCACAAAAAGGCAGACCCCGACAATATATATGAGTATAAATATCAGAGGGGCCCAAAAACCTGCGGCCTCTAAATAGTTAGCCAGGAAACCCCTGGTGAGCAGATCCTTCACATGGGAGAAACGGACTACAGAGATTGCCGCAGCTATGAATATGACCAGCGCAATGGCTTTCATGGTCGCAATTCTTCTTGACACTGTCCGCTCAGCGGTTCCGCTGGTCATGAGTTCATCTTTCCCAAAATAATCCTCGGATTGATTCAACCGGAAATGATTGACCCGCCGCAGGACGAACCGGCGCCTGCCGTGCATGCAAAGCAGTGTTCTCCCGTCACGATTCTGCGCTTCCACAGGTAAGAGGGGTCAAAGGAATGGATGCTGTCAGGAGCGCCGTGGTTTATATGCAGGCCAAGGGCCAGATTAAAATCGCAGTCATAAAGGGTTCCATCCCAGCCGACGCTGATCTGGCGCCTACACATCAACCCCGTCAGTGTTTCTTGATTGAATGACTTCCGAAGGAGTTGCATATAAGTTTCGGCTTGGTCCTGCCGGACAAGCTCTCCACGGAAGCGTCCAAGGGCCATATTCGTTATGGTGAGCAGGTTAGTGAAAGCGATTCCAAAACGGTCATGCAGTTCGTGCCGATAGTCTTCCTCAAGGGTAAGCTGCGGCGGCGGCAGGAATGGCCCTCCCGGATTATATACAAGGTTCAGAGCTAAGGAGGACTGCGTGCCGTAGCCGAGGGCATTCAGTCGTCGGATGGCCTCAATGCTTTTCTCATAGACTCCTCCTCCCCTCTGTAAGGTCACATTCTCTTCCGTGTAACACGGCAGAGAGGCCACGAGGTGAACACGGTACTCACGGAAAAAATCAGGCAGGTCTTGCATTCCGGGCTCAAGAAGAACCGTCAGGTTCGTTCGTACCTGTACGTTATGGTTGCTCTCCCGAAGAGCCTTCACAAAAGGGCGGAAAAGAGGATTCAGTTCCGGCGCGCCACCCGTAAGGTCAACAAGCCGGCAGCGGGAACTATCCGCAGCTTTCAGGACCAATTCCATGACAGACCATTCCATCGTCTCCACACGCCCCGGAGAGGCTTCCAGATGGCAGTGGAGGCATTGCTGGTTACATTTTAGACCTATGTTTACCTGCAAGATTTCGATTTCCTGGCTCAGCAGCCCTTTGTGTCCATGCCGGGCGATCTTTTTTTCAAAAGCGTTCATGAATGTTCTGCTTCCGTGCAAGGTTAGGTTGCGTCTTTGATGTCCTTCGATTTCTACGCCTACTCATAATATACCACGGTGCATTTGTTTTTTTCAAAAATCTTTTTTTGTTCTGATTTTCGCAAGAGACCTGAGTCAAGAGTTTCCCCAGAGTTCTTTCAGGCGCTGATCACGGCCACAGTTGTAACGGTAGAACTTGTATCGCAGAGGGTTCTTCTGATAATATTTCTGATGATAGTCCTCTGCCGGGTAAAACTGCGTGGCCTGGGTTATCTCGGTATAGATAGGCCCTTTGAACCGATGTGACTTCTCCAGGGCTTTCTTCGATTCTTCGGCGAGGCGCCTCTGTTCTTCATTCTGATACCAGATCGCCGTGCGGTATTGTGCCCCCACATCGCAGAACTGTCTGTCTTTGACGGTCGGATCTATATTGTGCCAGAAGACATCGAGCAGTTTGGAGTAACCGATTACTGCCCGATCGTACGTAACCTCTATCGCCTCCGCATGGCCAGTCGCACCTGCAGAGACCTCTTCATACGTGGGATTCTTTTTATGCCCACCTGTGTAACCCGAAGTGACTGCTTTTACGCCTTCCAGTTTATCAAACGCCGGCTCCATGCACCAGAAGCAGCCGCCGGCAAACAGAGCTTTTTCGAGATGCGGGACAAAAGCCGCTTTACCGCTGTCTTTTGCAATAACGGAGGCTGTCATCATCATAAGACTCACTGACAACAAACCGGTTAACAACTGTATTTTCATGGCATCCCTCCTTCGCTGTATTCTTCAACGACCCATTGCAATTTGAGTGTGCGTCATATTCTATTTTGTCTGAAAGAGTTTCCTGTAATCCCCGTACCCCTTTTTCTCCAGGTCTTCCTTCGGTATAAATCTCATAGCGGCGGAATTCATGCAATACCTGAGCCCTGTCGGCGGCGGCCCATCCGAAAAGACATGGCCCAGATGAGAATCGCCGTGTTTACTTCTCACCTCCGTTCGGACCGTAAAAAAACCCCTGTCTTCGCGGGTTACAATATTTTCCGTAGCAAGAGGCCTTGTGAAGCTTGGCCAGCCGGTCCCTGACTCAAACTTGTCCTTAGAACTGAAAAGTGGTTCTCCAGAAACGATATCCACATAGATGCCGTCCCTCTTGTTATTGTCGTATTCGTTTTGAAAAGGCGGCTCGGTCCCTTCCTTCTGGGTCACCTTATATTGAAGAGGGGTCAAATTTGTTCTCAAGGTAGCATCGTCAGGCTTCTTAAAATGCCTCCAGTCCAACGATTTCGGCCTCTCCATAGTTGTGCTCTCTTCTTTCATCGTACCTTTCTCCTTTTGCTGTGCCATGCCCGAATCATGGTAGCTCAGAATCATGAATACCAAAGCAAATACCATCGTAAATGTTTTCATAACGTCTCCCGGAATCAAATACACAAATGGATTCTATTTTAGATAAACTGCCGATTGCCTGTATATAAGAATAATACGGATTTTTCATATGCAAGAGACTTATTTTTTTATCAGCCAATGGAGGAAATTAGATGAAAGAGACAGATGATTGCAGGTCCTCCGCAATTTACGTAATATTGAAAAAAGATATTATGGACAAAGACCGATTTCTATTATTATAAGGTGCCTGTGGCAAAATCCCCTTCACCACAGGGGAGATTAAGGATTAACCGTTTAGTGAAGATATGTCTGGTTTAAATCTTTTAAATCGGCCTTCAGACATTTCTTTATGTTGTTCCAGTCAGGATAGCTTATGCGATCTTTAGTCAGATGAACCAAACCGATTATTTGAGTATGGCCGTATCTGCCCCGGGCGTATATTTTTCTTCCCCCCACTCCAATTTTCATTTCCGGTTTACTGCATCCCATCAATACAGAATTTATTAGGATATCAAAAACCTTGAGGCCTTCCGTTACAATATACCTGGGCTTTAAGGTATCGATAATGGCGCTTACCTTTTTGAAGCAGAAAGTTTCGAGTTCATCCCTGAGCTCTCGATCCATAGTTTGCCATTGAGCGTCGTTTTCACTGCCGAAAAAAACCAGATTCAGCTTGATGCTATCTGCCAGCCAGTCTTCTCTTTCAATGCTTTCAAAAAGGTATTTCATCTTCTTTGCTATCCTGGAATTATGGTAGAAATATTCGTGCACTTCCGGGAGCTGACTGTCTTCCTCCTTACAAAAAGGCATGTCATCTTTACCGGGATTGTACCCTATGATCATCAAGTCCGGACTCAAATGAACGGGAGAGTAAAAGACTCGAAAACCGCAGTCTTTGAATGCGTATTTGTACTCAGGGGTCTCCCACTTTTCACAAACATCTTTCAATAATTCTTCTGCCCATATATCTATATCCATCGCGCCGCAACTTCCTTTGTCTGCATGTTCTTAAAGGGAATAGCAACCATAATCTATCCCCTGAAAAACAGGAGTTTCGAATAAACCTTATCGAAAAATATCTGAGTCGGGATCGCGTGTCAAGACAAAAGGGGCATGACAAAGAATGGCAGATCAACAGGAAATCCTGCTTGCCGTCTCTGTCGTCGACGTGATATAAAAATAGAATAATTAATCATCGTTTATCTGCCCTGCATAAAAGAACACATTCAGGCAAGACGGTTAGCGGCCCGATTCAAGAAAAAGTGCTAAATATGAATACGCTTTGTAAAACTCTTCCCAAATCACAACCCCAATCAGCGCCACTGCAGCAATTCCTGCATTGATAAGGTATTTTTTGGTTTTTCATATGTCCACAAGAGAAAAAAGATCGATGCTTTGCCCGAATTGCCGAAAGCTGATCAGTTCGGATGAACCCGCATGTCCTTACTGCGGTCTGTCGAAACCAGGTTCGCCGCTGAAAACCCATTTGTTGAGCAGATTTTCAACGGCTTCGATGAACGCCGTTAAGCTCATAATATATGTTAATTGCGCCTTATATCTCCTATCGATTATCTCAAGCCCATCTGCCCTAGGCCTATCGGCCAACCCGCTGACATTTTTGTCTCCCTCCGACAGGAGCCTCTTCCTTCTGGGCGCAACGGGAACCATCCCCATCGCCAGATATGGTCGATGGTGGACTCTGATATCGGCTTCGTTCCTCCATGGCGGTATCCTTCATATCTTCTTCAATATGGCGGCTCTGGGACAGCTCGGGCCATTTGTATTGCGCGAATTCGGGTTCAATCGTTTTGTGATTATCTATGTACTTACCGGCGTTGCCGGGTTTTTCGTTTCTTATCTGGCCGGCATTCCCTTCACTATTGGTGCGTCGGCCAGCATCTGCGGCCTCATCGGCGCTATTCTCTATTACGGAAAAAGCAGAGGCGGCTTTTACGGGGAAGTCATTTACAGGCAGGCCATGGGATGGGTTATCGGGCTCGTCATATTCGGCCTCCTCGTACCTGGTATCAACAACTGGGCGCATGGTGGCGGCTTGATCTCGGGCATTATGCTTGGTTTCCTGATGAGCTATAATGAACAGAAAGGCGAAACCTCTTTTCATCGGGTCGTCGCAGCGGTTTGTATTCTGTCAACTGTCATAATCTTATTGTGGGCCGTCCTCCAGGCTATGTACTATTCTTTTTAGGCTTTTGCTTCTGAAATCACGTTGACAGGCCTTCTGCATTATCCTAATATGTCCATACTGAACACTATATTTACTATACATTTTCCTATGCAGGGCGATATTCCATGCATGTAAACGAAAGTATCTCGAGGAGGTGAAACGACCTATGAAAACGGGGATTGTTGCGGCCGCTAAGGCTCATTGCATATGGTTATTGCTCTTGTCCATAATCCTGACTGCCGGCTGCGACGCTTCATTAACCGTAGGCAATAGGACAATAGGTGTAAGCTCCGGCAATTTCATATACACAGATGGATCCTTGACGACGAATTACAACTATCCTCTTGACGAGGTCTGGAAGGCGTGCGAGCAGACGCTAACGGATATGAAGGCGACCGCCGTGGAGAAGAATCTGAAGATAGCCTCGGGTTCAATGAGCGCCGTTGCCCAGGAGGAGAAATTGCAGATTCTGGTAGAATACTTATCTAAAAATCAGACATCCATATCTATTCGTGTCGGCATGTCAGGCAATAATATGGCATCACAGCTTATCCACGAAAAGATAGCGAACAATATCCTGAAATCCCATCGGGCAGAAGAACCATGATCCCTGCCCCCGTGTAACGTGTAAAATTATGCCGCCTCTTCGATCCTTTGCAGATTAAACAGAATCATCTTAACAAATCCCATTACATTCTCATATACGCGCGTGTGTTGAAGAGGGATTTTTTATTGGCGGGGAGGTTATGTTATCAATCCCGCTGTTAAGGTGGGCGGAAGGGGCGCAGTATCAAATAATTATTTTGTCTCCGGAAAGTCCCGGACAGGGAGTCGGTGATCACCCATATTACTGGATTATCTTATGGAGCAGAAAGAAACCAGAAAGACAGTCAGAACTTTTGCCATAGCATCATTTCTCAATGACTTTGGTTCGGATGTTATTTATCCCATCTGGCCATTGTTTATTACAACCGTTCTCGGTGCCGACATGACCATCCTCGGTCTGATAGACGGTCTCGGTGAAGCCTTCGTATCTATATCCAAGGCAGCCTCCGGCTATATCTCCGATCGCATACACAGGCGGAAGGTGTTTATCTGGACCGGCTACCTGTTCGGCGCTGTATCAAGAGTCGGCTATGCATTTTCGACAGTCTGGCAGCAGGTCATTCCTTTCAAAATTTTCGAAAGAATGGGTAAAATACGGGGAGCACCCAGAGATGCCATTGTCGCAGATATTTCTACGGATCAGAACAGAGGCAGGAATTTCGGTCTGCTTAGGGCGATGGATAACCTCGGTGCCGTATGCGGCATTGTATTTTGCATCGCATTTTATCAATTGCTCGGTTATAGAAATCTTTTTCTCCTTGCAGCAATCCCGTCCACTGTGGGTGCCATCCTGATTTTTTATCATATAAAAGAGACAGAACCATCTGGAACGAAGATTTCCCATGGCTTTGTGCTACGAGACCTAAATGCAAATTTTAAGCTTTTCCTTATACTAAGCTGTTTTTTTGCTTTGGGTTCCTTCAGCTACTCATTTCTCCTAATCTATGCGACCCATTTAGGATTTACGACCGCCTTCGTTCCCGTGCTCTATCTGATTTTCACTGTGGCTGCTGCAATTTTTTCCATCCCTTCAGGCAGGCTTTCCGATAAAATAGGGAGAAAGGCATTGATGGTGCTCGCATTTATCTCATGGGGGACTGTCTGTCTCAGCCTTATATTATCGAGCAGCCTCGTGGTAATTGTCCTGGCATTTGCCCTTTATGGTCTGCACAAAGGTATTATGGACACAGTCCAGACGACATTCGTATCGGAGCTCTCTCCGGGGCGCTATAGGGCCACAGGCTTGGGTGTTTTTCAAATGGCCGTTGGTCTTTGCGCCCTCCCCGCCTCCCTGGTTGCCGGGCTGCTGTGGGACCAGATCAACATATTCGCACCCCTGTATCTTTCCATTGTCCTCACTCTCATAGCCACCTTGCTTTTGATGTTCGTTAAGGAAGAATGACGGAACATCAGGAATTCCCTCGCGGGAATTTTTCCTTTCGCGGCATCGCGCACCAGACCGACGATTTGCAAGATTGAAAATTAAAGACTTTCTATGGGTTAGCCGAAATAGTAGTTGATACAGCCGTGCATTTATTTAAGGATATATGAGGCGCCATGAATCTCGAGAAGTGGTTAGACAGATTCTCTATCGAAAGCCATGGTATTTATTATAAATTATTCGTCATTTTTGGCCTCTTTTTTCTTGTCCCCGTCTCCGGATTTCTCTATTTCGCATTAAAATACGAATTCCTCAACGATAACTATATCCCCCTTTTTTTCATTGTGCTTCTCTTTTTCTCGCTTTTCGGATTCGTGATGTTGCGCAAATTATTTGACGAGATCGTCTCCATATCGGGCAATATTTCAAGAACAGTCGCAGAGGAATTCGCCCAACCGCAGATATCGACAGCCAGCGAATTGAAAAGGATAGTGGACTCCTTCCAAGTCCTCGAGCGCGAACTCAGGGCAAATTTCTACCGTTTGGAAAAGAAGACATCAGAAATTTCCATATTAAAGGAACTCTCTGACCTGTGTTATATGACATTTAATCCGGAAGATCTGCTTTATATCACCCTTGAGCGAGCCTTGAAGCTTACGAATGCAGACATAGGGTCCATCATGATGCTGGAGAAACCGAGACGGGATGCTTTCATTATCGAGGCATGCATCGGATTGGGCGATTTCGTCAAGAAAGGCGATCGAGTCAGTTTTGCAGACGGGATAGCCCAGTATGCCGTACTCAACAAAACCCCCCTTCTGGTGGAAGATATTTCGACAGACATCCGTTTCGGACGCAAATCGCGGCCTCAATACGCGACGAAATCATTCATATGCATGCCTCTCAAGACCATTAGCGACGTTATTGGCGTCGTGACCATCTCCAGGAGAAAATCTGAAGATCTTTTTACGCAGGAAGATGTAAATGTCCTTTCACCGCTGTTGAGCAACGCAGCTTTCACCTATGACAATCTGCGCCTTCTCAAGGAAGCGGAAATTAAGTCGAAGCAGCTTCAGGCTATGGAAAAGATCTCTTCAGTCATCAATTCGAGCTTAAGGAGCAGTGAACTGCTCCATACGATCCTCCAGGAAATCAGAGAAACAATACCATATGACATGGCCATTATTGTGGAGCTGGATGAAGACAATTCGATGCATGTAATAATTACAGAATTTTTAGCGCTCGTCTCCACAAATCTCTCCAGAGGCAATTCCTACAGTTGCTACGGAACCGTCATCGATAAGGTTATCAAGCAGCAGCGCCCGCTGATCCTCGAAAATACAGGCGGGCTGTCGCATCCTTTAGAGAAGGAGATTTTCCTGGATCATGGTTTCAAGACCGTTCTTTTGACCCCTCTGAAAGTAGATGGCCTCACAACAGGGGTCCTCGTGCTGTGCAATGTGCCGATGGAATTGCTGGCCGATATGCATAATGCCATCGAATGCATGGCAGGCGACCTCTCCCGTGCCATCGAAAAGGAAAAGCTTTCATTGGCATTCGTCAGGCGGACCCACGAGTTGGAAACCCTCGGGCAGATTGGCAACGCATTGTCCTCCTCCACCTTCGATACAGAGAAAGTTCTGACGTATACAATGGATATGATTCGCGTGATCATGAATGTGGAAGCCGGTTCTCTGATGCTCCTGGAGGGCAGCGAATTGAGATGGGAGATCGCATTTAACATCAATATGGAACCCCTGCGGGATTTCAGGATCAAGCTTGGCCAGGGTATTGCCGGATATGCGGCTACTCGGGGCAGAACGGTCATCGCCCAGAATGCTCAACAGCACCCGCATTTCTCTCCGGAATTTGATGAACTGGCTGGTTTTGCGACTAAGTCGGTCCTCTGTGCGCCCCTCATTTCTCAGGGCAAGGTAATCGGGGTCATAGAGGTGCTCAATAAGATTGACGGAGTCTTTAATAATGACGACGAACACCTTCTCCAGGCCATATCCACTTCGGTCTGCATCGCTATGGAAAACGCGCGGCTTTACAAAGAAACGCTGGCCATGGCCGAAAACGAACGGAGTATCAGAAACGTATTTCAAAAGTTTGTGCCCAAAGAGATCGTGGACAGAATTGTGCTTGACAGCGCATCAGCAAGGCCGGTGGTCGACGAATTTAAAACTGTGACCCTGCTGAACATTGATATCCGGGGTTATTCCGGCCTGTCCCATAAGATCGGTCCCCAGAAGACAGTGACTATCCTTAATTACTTTTTTTCATCCATGGGAGAAATCGTCTTCAAATATCATGGAATCGTCGATAAGTATCTCGGAGACGGATTTCTGGCTGTTTTCGGCGCCCCTGTTTCCACGCCCATGGATGCGGATAACGCCGTTTCAGCGGCCCTCGAAATGCAGAAGGCGATGGTGCACATCAATGACTACTTTATGAAACAGTATGGCACGGTGCTGATAATGGGTATCAGTATACACACGGGAGAAGTGGTGGTTGGCAACATCGGCTTTGACAAGAAAATGGACTACACCGTGATCGGAGATTCCGCTAATTTTGTTTTCAAACTGCAGGACCTTTGCAAGTCCTGGCCTAATGGAATCATCATCAGCGAGAAAACATATTTTGCCTCTCAGTTCCCGCCGGCAATCGATGAAATCGGCGATTACGAAACTGAACAGGATATGGGGAAAATCAGGATCTATAGAGTCATTGGTCTTCCTAAGCAACGGTATGAACCTTCAAACATAGTGAATGAAAGACGCGCGCCGGAGCCAGTCCCCTGAGGTTAGTCCTTCCTCTCCGCTTATGATGTTACGTTCAGCAATAATCCCGTGAGGTAGTGTCCCTCCGGATGTCCAAGATTTGTTGGATGATCCGGACCAGGACCCATGGTCTGAAGCAGCCGGGCCGATTTACCGGCATCACGCAAGGCGCCAAGGACAATCTTTTCAAAGAGCGTCTCGCCGATGTAATTGGAGCAGGAAAAAGTAGCAAGTATTCCGCCTTCCCTGAGGGATCTTGCGGCCTGCAGATTTATATCTTTGTATCCCCTCGATGCTTTTGTAACGTCCTTCTTTGCTCTGGCAAATGCCGGAGGGTCTAATATAATCAGATCGAAGAGTTCATTTGTCTCGCGCAGATATTTGAAGACATCGGCCCTGACTACAGGGTGTTGATCTGCTGAAAAGCCGTTTCTTTCGAGATTCCATCTGGCTATTTCATTCGCTGATTCCGAAGACTCTACGGAAATTACACGCCGGGCGCCCCCCCGGGCGCAGTAGACGGAAAAGGCACCGGTGTATGAAAAACAATTCAGGACAGTTGCTTGATTGCTCAATCGCTCGGCAATTTTCCTGTTCGTCCGCTGATCCAGGAAGAAACCCGTCTTCTGCCCTGAGATTATATCCACCTTGAAGCGCAGGTGATCTTCCGTAATCTCGATTGCCTCCGGCGGGCCCTCTCCGTAGACGATGCCGGTATGGTCATCTAAACTTTCCAGTTGCCGTGCCCGCCCTTCGCTTCTTTCATAGATACCGAGGGGCTGCATCTCTTCGAAGAGTATTTTCATAACAGCATCACGATGCTTCTCCATTCCCGCCGTTTCTACGGAGAGAGCCAGGTAATTGTCATATCTGTCAACGATGAGTCCGGGCATCCAGTCTCCTTCCGCGTTGATCAGGCGATAGGCCGTTGTCGCCTCGGTCATCACCTTCTCCCTTAAGGACATGGCTTCGCGGATTCGTTTTTGCCAGAAAGGATAATCAACGGCTCCCGTTGCGTCTGTGGTCAGTAAGCGGAAGGCAATGTCGGAGGTGGGATTGTAAAAGCCCAGAGCCAGGGGCTGCCTCTCATGTGTTACGGCAACTGCAATTTCGCCTGGTTCGAGTTGGCCTTCTGTCGAGGCAACAGCTCCGGAAAAGACCCACGGGTGGCCGCGCGAGAGCGAGGCGTCGCGGCCGGGCTTGAGGAATATTCTGGGATATTTTTCGCTCATGGCAAAGGATGTAAATATTGTTTCTGCTAATGTACCGGCTTATTCACTAAAATGCAATGACCTTTGCGTGGATATGAGAAGCTTTTTCCTCTTCATTCAGCCTCACCCATATTTATCCGGTGAAATTGCCGAGAAATCAAGTGTTATTATTTTTATAATAGTGCCACCCATTAGCAAAAAAATAATGCCTGCCTCCCTATGTGATTCACCCGGTGCCCGATACGCTCAATGATCCGTGCTTTACTCCCTTGAGGGCTTTCAAGGTGTCGGCGAGTTTCTTCACTCTCCCGGAATTCCCTTTTACCGCCACAATCTCCAGGCAGTTATGGTGATCCAGATGGATATGTTGCGATGACTGGATGATGTACTGATGATCATGCTGGACGTCGATAATCTTATTTAAAAGGTCACGTTGATGGTGGTCATAGATGAAGGTTATTGCACCGGCGACTTCCCGGTCCTCTTCCAAGTCTTTCTTCAGCAATTCCCGGCGGATCAAATCACGAATCGCTTCGGATCGATTTGTGTATTTGCGTTTCTTGATCAAGTTATCAAAATTATGAAGCAATGCTTCTTCTAAGGAAACGCCGAATCTGATTATCTTAGACATGCCTCACCTTTGTGACATTCTCAATATTAGTGATACATTCGTGCGAAGCTGTCAAGGATAATCTGCATGATTATCTTTTCACGCTGAAGCGTTATTCTAGATGCGGTCTCTTCAGTCCAATACCTATCCTACAGCTCTATGTTGGATCAGATGCTGATTTACGCAATCCATTATTTACATTGATAATCACCATTTCTTTTGTTACGGTAATCGAGTGAAAGAGGGACCGTTTCAAGGCGGACCCGCAGAAAAAGGCTTGGTAGAATCGGGCCTGAGCAAGTGGCGCGATTCGATGGGTCTTTGATTCGACAGCAGATATTATTCCCAAGGCACGTTGCTGAAAATTTATGAAGGAGGAAGATCTGAACAGATGTACGCAGTGATCATGGCGGGGGGCAAAGGCACGCGTTTCTGGCCCAAGAGCAGGGAAAAGATGCCCAAGCATCTCTTGGATATTGTCTGTGAAAGGACTATTATCCAAGAGACAATAGAGAGAATAGCGCCTCTTATCCCCGAAGAGAATATTCTGATCGTCACAGGAGAGAGCCATGCCGACGAGCTGATGAGACAGGTGCCACGTATCCCTCGAGAGAACATCATAATCGAACCTCTCGGCAGAAATACCGCTCCCTGCATAGGTCTTGCCGCTCTCCATATCAAGCGGAAGTCCCTGCATGATATTATGGTTGCGCTTCC
The DNA here is from genome assembly GCA_049521775.1 of Syntrophales bacterium. GTDB lineage: Bacteria > Desulfobacterota > Syntrophia > Syntrophales > UBA2185 > Fen-1135. The sequence goes on along the minus strand of JBEKOL010000019.1, from coordinate 38,040 downwards.
TGCGGACCATCTGATTCATGACGCGTCGCGTTTCCGTCAACTCCTTTCGATCTCTGCCGATATGGCAAGTCGCGGCGATTACCTTGTTACAATCGGCATAAGACCAACCGGTCCCGAGACCGGTTACGGCTATATTGAAAAGGGCGACCTCAAAGCTGTCATCAACGGCGAAAACATATATGCGGTTAAATCCGTCCGGGAAAAGCCTGCACTCAAGCAGGCGAAGGCCTTTTTGAAGAAAGGAGGCTTTTACTGGAATAGCGGGATGTTTATATGGAATGTTGACACAATACTCGAGGCAATCGAAAAGTGGCTTCCCCAGATACATGAAGGACTCTTGCACATAGAAGATGCCACAGGGACAGAGGGGGAAAGGGAAGTCGTCCGGCGTTTGTACCAGATGATTCCATCCATTTCCATTGATTATGGTGTCATGGAAAAGGCCGACAATATTCTTCTCATTGAAGGAGATTTCGGCTGGTCCGATATGGGATCCTGGGATGCCCTGTGGGAGGTGTCAGACAAGGACGAAAATGGAAACGCCGCAAATTGCCGTGATCTCTTCGTTGGCGTCGATGCCAGGAATTCACTCATCCACAGTCCCCGGAAACTTGTCACCCTGCTCGGCGTGGAAGATCTAATTATCGTGGATACGGAAGACTCCTTGCTGATCTGCAAGCGAGGCAGTTCCCAAGATGTGAAGAAGGTCGTGGAAATTTTGGAAGATAAGAAAAAGAAGGAATATCTATAGTGGTGACCACGTCCGGAAGGTTTATTCTGGCGTCTGCATCTCCCCGCCGGATTGAGCTTTTGAGTCTCCTGGGGTTACGCTTCGAGATAATGCCGAGCAATGTCGAGGAGAAGTTCATGAAAGGGGAAGCGCCGAGGGCTCATGTCCTGAGACTCTCGGAAGAAAAGGCGCGGATTGCTTACACCCTCCATCCGGAGGCATGGGTAATCGGTGCGGATACCATTGTTATTATCAATGGCGACGTCCTCGGTAAGCCCCGCAAGCCTGATGAAGCGAAAGAGATGCTAGGCAAGCTGAGTGGACAAATCCATACAGTCTTTACGGGCTTTACGATAGCCAGGAAGAGTGCTGGTATCGTCATCAGAGACGCCGTTGAATCTTCTGTCCGCTTCAGGGAAATTCCGGAAGATGAAATGGCATGGTACATAAGGTCGCAGGAACCGTACGACAAGGCGGGAGGATACGCCGTACAGGGCATGGGCGCCTTCTTCATAAAAGAGATACACGGTTCATACACAAATGTCATGGGACTTCCCCTGTGCGAGGTTGTGGATGTACTGAAAAGGATTGGAGCCATAGACTTTACCGGAGGGACCAATGGAATCAACGGTGAAGGCTAATATCGAAAGAATCAGAATCGCCATTGCCGGCGCCGCTTTGCGCGCGGGCCGGAAGGTTTCTGATGTCAGGCTCATGGCCGTGACCAAGACGGTGGATGACGACAGGATCATGGAAGCCATCGAGGCCGGCGTTGATATTATCGGGGAAAGCTATGTCCAGGAAGCGAAAAGAAAGATTGAAAAGAGGGGCAGGAAAATAGAGTGGCATTTGATCGGCTACCTCCAGAGCAACAAGGCCAAGTATGCAGTAAAGCTCTTTGATATGATCCATTCCGTGGACAGGATGGATTTGGCCGTTGAACTTAACAGGAGATCCAGGGCTCAAGACATGGCGATGAAAGTTTTGATCGAGATAAATATCAGCGGCGAGAAAACGAAAAGCGGCATCCCATACGAAGAAGCCATGCATCTCGTCAAGGACATTTCCTTCCTCGATAATCTTTCCATTCAGGGGCTGATGACAATTGCTCCCTGGTTTGATAATCCTGAAGACGCAAGGCCCTATTTTAAAGCGTTGAGGGAACTGAGAGACAGGATTATTGATGCAAATATAGCGCGTGCTGAAATGCGGGAGCTCTCCATGGGCATGTCCGGAGATTACGAGGTTGCCATTGAGGAAGGGGCGACGATCGTGAGAGTCGGCAGGAGCATCTTCGGAGAAAGACCATTTTGACAATCCCCCTTTGACAAAGGGGCGCAGGGGGATTTTATGGATAGGCCTCTCACCAGTCTGATAGGATGAGCTATGAAGCATATCAAATGGCAGCTCCTTCTGGGAATATCACTGGTTACCCTTTCTACGATTTTTTATCTTATCCACTACGCCTTTTTCCGGGATGCCTACCACATCTTCTATCGTCTCATCGGAGATATCGCGTTCGCCTTTATCGAGGTCTTGCTGTTCACAGTAATCATCAATGAAGTTTTCGCCATCAGGGAGAAACGAATCATCCTGGAAAGATTAAACATGGTCATCGGGTCTTTCTTCAGCGTCGTCGGTAAAGACCTGTTGAAATTCTTTTCGGAATTTGATCCCAATACGGATAGAATCAGGCGGGATCTCATCATTACGAATCGATGGTCTGCCGGGGAATTCCTCGATATGAGCAAGCGCCTGAAGGGATATGATTATGCAATCAGTATCCGGAGGGGCGATCTGGGGCGCTTGAAACAGAAGCTCGTCAAGGAAAGGGAATTCATGATGAGGCTCTTGGAGAATCAGAACCTCCTGGAGCATGACGCGTTCACCGGTCTCCTCATGGCGGTGTTCCATCTGGCAGAAGAACTCGAATCACGGCCGGATTTAAGTAGACTTTCAGAGCTGGACTTGAAGCACATAGCGGGAGACATGCAGAGGGCTTACAGCCTGCTGATCTCGGAATGGCTGAGCTATATGAAACACCTGCGGGACAATTATCCTTACCTCTTTTCCTTCGCCATGAGAACGAATCCCTTTGACCCGAACGCCTCGCCGGAGATTAAAGAATAAGGGATGACTTTTCAGATTATTTTTCAAATATTCAAGAAACATGAAATGAAGGAGTGAAGACTATGGATAAGGCGGCATTCTATAAACTAAGTTACGGCCTGTACGTCGTAAGTTCGAGGAAAGATGATCTCTTCAATGGGCAAATCGCCAATACCACTTTTCAAGTGACATCAGAACCGCCGACTATTGCAGTTGGTATAAATAAGCAAAATCTTACCTATGAGTATATTAAGGCAAGCGGGAAGTTTGCCGTATCCGTCTTATCTAAATTGGCACCTATGCAATTAATCGGTCTCTTAGGCTTTAAATGTGGAAGAGATATCAACAAATTTGAAAATTTAAATATCAGGCTCGGAAAAACCGGTGTTCCCATCGTGTTGGATAACACCATAGCCTACATTGAGGCAGAAGTGGTAAATGAAATGGACTGCGGCAGCCATACGATCTTTATAGGTCAGGTACGGGATTGCGGTATCCTCAATGCTGATGAGGAACCTATGACTTATGCCTATTATCATGAAGTGAAACGCGGCAAGTCCCCGAAGACAGCACCGACCTATCAGGCGTCTGACAATGTCGAAAGTGAAGATAGATATACCTGCTCAGTATGTGGATACGTTTATGATCCGGAGAAAGGAGATCCCGATTCCGGTGTCAAACCGGGAACAAAGTTCACAGATATCCCCGCTGACTGGATGTGTCCTATCTGTGGCGCCGATAAATCGAAGTTCGAAAAAGGAGGATGACGCCGGCTCTCACAGTAGCACGTCATTTCGAAGGAACGAATGGACTGAGAAATCTTGCCCTCCGGAGGCGCAGGGAATTGCTCACTACAGATACGGAACTCAGCGCCATGGCGGCTGCGGCAAACTGCGGGTTGAGGAGAATTCCAAAAAACGGATACAATGCGCCCGCGGCAATGGGTATGCCGATGATGTTATAGATGAAGGCCCAGAAGAGGTTCTGCCTGATTACCCTTACTGTCTCCAGGGAAAGCCTGATGGCCATAGGTACGGAGCGCAGGTCATCCTTAATAAGAGTTATATCGCTCGCTTCCATCGCCACGTCCGTGCCTGCGCCGATGGCAATCCCTATATCCGCCGCCGCCAAAGCGGGTGCATCGTTAATGCCGTCGCCCACCATGGCAACAACCTCGCCCTTTTCGCGCAGTCGTCTTATTTCCGCTGCCTTGTCTCCCGGCAATACCTCCGCCATGACATGATCTATGCCGAGGGCGCCGCCGACGGCTCTCCCGGTATTCATATTGTCTCCCGTGATGAGGGCGACTTTCAATCCCATGTTCTTCAGCGTGTTTACAGTTTCTTTTGCCGATTCCCTGGGTACGTCGGCAAGGCCGATAAGACCAATCGCCTGATTCCCCTCGGCGATGAATACGCATGTCTTCCCTTCCGTGGCGAGAATTCCCTCTTTTTCTGCGAGGCCGTCGAGCCTGATCTCCCTCATTTCCATTAGCCTCTGGTTTCCCAGAAGACAATACCGGCCTTTAATAAACGCCCCGGCTCCGAGACCCGCGAAAGCTTCAAATTTTTCCACTGGAAGAACGGCCATGCGGTCATGGCGTCCCCTTTCTACAATAGCCGCGGCAACGGGGTGTTCCGAGACGGCCTCGATGGACATGGCAATCTGCAGGACTCGGTTCTGTTCATAGCCAGGCGCGGTAAGTATATCCGTTACCTCATGCGCTCCTTTGGTCAGCGTACCGGTCTTGTCAAAGACCACCGTCGTGAGCTTGTAGGCGTTTTCAAGGCTTTCCCCTCCTTTGATCAGGATGCCGTGCTCAGCGCCAAGACCGGTCCCCACCATTATTGCCGTCGGCGTTGCGAGACCCAGGGCGCAGGGGCAGGCGATTACCAGGACGGATGCAAAATTCAATAAAGCCCGGCTGAAAATCGCCTCAGGAACGAAGAAGTACCAGACGATAAATGTAATTATGCCTATGGCAAAGACAACTGGCACAAAGATGGATGCGACCTTGTCGGCCAGTCTCTGGATGGGGGCCTTGGAACCCTGGGCCTCTTCGACAAGGCGAATGATCTGGGCCAGGGCAGTCTCAGCTCCCAGCTTTGTTGCCCTGAAGGTGAAGCTGCCGCTCTTGTTCAGCGTGGCGCCAAACACGTGCTCTCCGCCCTCTTTGATTACAGGCATACTTTCACCGGTAAGCATGGATTCGTCGACGGAAGAGCTGCCGGAAACGACGACACCATCCGTGGGGACCTTTTCTCCCGGCCGGACGACGATCATGTCTCCTTTGGCAATTTCTTCAACGGGAACGTCCTCTTCTTTATCGCCCCTGACTACACGCGCGGTCTTCGGCCTGAGCCCCATCAGTTTCTTGATGGCCGCCGACGTTTTGCCTTTCGCTCCTGCTTCGAGGAGGCGGCCGAGGATTATCAGAGTGACGATCATGGCTGCGCCGTCATAGTAAACATGTGGAGCTATATCGGCGCTTGAAAAAAGCCGTGGGGAAAAAGTGGCCAGAGCTGAGTATAAGTATGCGGACAATGCCCCCACCGCTACGAGCGTATTCATATCTGTCGTCTTTTGCTGGGCTGCCTTCATAGCGCCGATATAAAATCTGCTCCCTACCCAGAAGACGACAGGAGTCGTGAGGAAGAACAGGATAACCAGCATCGTCTGCCTCGGCACGGTTGACAAAAAGGGAAACCAGTGCTGCATAGAGCCAAGGAAAATGATAATGCTTAGGAGAGCGCCAACGACAAATTTGATTTTCAGTTCTTTGACTTCTCTTGCCCTGGCGGCAGTTATGGGGTCAGGACGGGTGTTGTCTGTGATGCCGAGAAAATCGTAGCCCTGATCGGAGACTATTTCCCTGACCGCCTCGATCCCTCCCCATGTTTCGCCATGCTCGATTGTCGCCCTGGCCGTAGCGAGGTTGACAGCCACGTCTGTCACACCGTCAACAGATTTCAATGCCTGCTCCACGCGGCGCACACAGGCGGCGCAGGTCATGCCGCCTACGGAGATTGTCGTTTTAACGGCCGTCTTATCAGGCGATGTCATATCCCGCTTTCCGGATGCGTTCCTTTACTATTTTCATATCTACCGGCTTGACCTCATCGAATGTTGCTTCTGCTTTTTGCAGGTCCACTTTAACGTTACTGATCCCATCTATATCTTTTAAGGCCTTAGTCACGGCCACAACACAGTGATTGCAGGACATACCTTTGATCTTGATGGTTCGCATGATGTCCACCTCCCTTGATTTTCATTCACATGATAAAATGTACAGGTTATTGTCATGTAAATCAAAACTTTTTTGTGGCATGTGATAATTAAGCGGAATCCAAGGTTCTCCTTACGGCATGTTTAAAAAATATGGCAAATTATTCGGGAGCGGCAACAGAGCACATCCCTATCCTTACGGACGTGCCGAGCATATAAATTCTTGACAATGAATAAGCGAGCGGCTATTTTTCCATCAATGATGCAATTTTCACAGTTTTATTCTTAAGTTCTATTTCTATCGAAGCGTTATCGGAGGTGGACCATGAAGAAGAACTATCCTTACGGCAGCGGAATAGTAAAATGGATTACCGCAGATTGGCTTCATGAAAATCTGAAAAAGCAGGAGATTACCATTCTGGATGTGCAGCCGAATATTCATGACTATATAGAGCAGCATATTCCCGGCGCCATTTATCTGAACGAGGGTTTGCTTCGTACGTATATTAACGGGATGCCTGCCAGATATGTGCCTTTGGATACAATCCAGCCTATCCTTCGTTATGCGGGTCTGAAGCAGGGTGTCCCTGCGGTGGTTTATACGGGAACAGGCGCGGCCAAAGGTTGGGGCGATGGTCTGGAACAGACGATGATGGCATACAGCCTGGCGCGTTTCGGTCATGACTGCGTTTATGTCCTTGACGGCGGTCTCGACAAGTGGAAAGGAGAGGGTAAACCCCTGACGAAAGAGTTTCCGAAAACAGTCACTTCCGATTTCACCGTCCGCGTCCAATCGGATTTCTACATACAATACGAAGAATTCAAGGCGGCAAAGGATCGCAAAGATGTCATGGTTCTGGATGCGCGGCCTCCTGATGGTTACGAAGGGCAGTCATACTGGATCAAGCCCGGACACATCCCCGGTGCTGTCAATGTGCCCTGGGCGTCTTTAATGACAGATGCAAATAAGAGTCTTTTAAAATCTGATGAAAAGATATCTGCCATTCTCAAGGCAAACGACGTGCGGCCGGACAAGACCATCATCTGCACGTGCGGTACAGGTCGTGAAGCGACTAATGAATTTATTCTATTCAAGTGGTACTTCAATTATCCCAGCGTCAAGATCTATGAAGGGTCGTTCACCGAATGGACCGCATATCCTGAAAATCCTACTGTAACGGGTAAGAATCCGCGGTAGGCATTTTATATCTCTGATGATATAAGAGAAGCAGATAATAAAATCCGGCGAGTCATATATAATGATAGTTAGATTCTATGGAGCAAGGGGTTCAATACCGGTTTCGGGAAAAGAATATCTGAAGTACGGCGGCAATACCACCTGTCTCGAAATAAGAACGCAAGATGATGAAATAATCATCATTGACGCAGGTTCAGGTATCAGAACTCTCGGCAACAGGCTCATTTCCGAAAATCGCTTCCGGTATACGATGATCTTTACCCATGCCCATTGGGACCATATCATGGGTTTCCCTTTTTTCCAGCCCATATATTTCACAAAGACAGAGATGACCATGTTCGGATGCCCGTTTGCGCAGGCATCCGTAAGAGAGATGATTTCAAAAATCATGGCGCCTCCCAACTTTCCCGTCAAATTTGAAGACATAAGAGCCAATATCATCTACCATGAAGCCTGCGAGGAGCCTTTTAGCATAAACTCAATGTCTATTGCCCCTATCCCACTCAGCCATCCCAATCAAGGCGTGGGGTATAGATTTACGGAAGACGGCAAGAGTTTCGTTTTCCTCACGGACAATGAATTAACTTTTAAACATCCCGGTGGAGTCGATTTCCAGGCTTATTGCGATTTTTCCGCCGGCGCAGACCTTCTTGTGCATGATGCCGAATTCACCGAGGAGGAATATAAGAAGACGAAAACCTGGGGACATTCTGTTTATCGGGATGCCTTAAGGTTAGCCCTGGAAGCGCGTGTCAGGAAATTCGGATTGTTCCACCACAACCAGGAAAGGTCCGACGAGCGCATAGACGAGATAGTAGCGGATTGCCGGAAGATTGCGGGTGGCAGTAATAAAGAACTGGAGTGTTTTGCCGTTTACCAGGGGATGGAAATAAGGCTTTAGACGAGAGTTCATTGAATCGCGGCTCATCTTATTTTCAATAATTTTGATATTTCAGCTCAGCGTTTCTCTTCAGAGTGAATATGTTAGGGGCAATTGCAGGTGATGTTATCGGCTCCGTGTACGAGGCCTATCCCATAATGTATACGGACTTTCCTCTCTTTGGCCGGCATTCGCATTTTACGGACGATACGGTCCTGACAGTGGCAGCAGCCTATTCAATTTTAGAAAAAGTCGATTACGCAACAGCTTTTAAAACCTTCGGGCGAAGGTACCCCGGCGCAGGTTATGGGTCGTCGTTCTATGAATGGATATTTTCGCCGGACGGCAGGCCGTACAACAGCTGGGGCAATGGTTCCGCCATGAGAGTGAGCCCCGTAGGCTTTGCCTTCGATTCCATTGAAGCGGTCCTGGAAGAAGCGGAAAGAAGCGCCTCTGTCACTCACAATCACACTGAAGGAATAAAAGGAGCTCAGGCAACGGCTCTCGCGATTTTTTTTGCCCGTAAGGGCGGGAATAAGGATTTTATAAAAAGCGAGATAGAGAAGCGCTTCGCCTATAACCTTAACCGCACCCTCGACGATATAAAGCCAGAATACCGTTTTGATGTGTCGTGTCAGGGTTCCGTGCCGGAGTCCATAATAGCCTTCCTGGAGTCCAAAGATTTCGAAGACGCCGTAAGAAAAGCAGTATCTCTCGGCGGTGACAGCGACACAATGGCATGTATTGCGGGAGGCATTGCCCATGCATTTTACAGGGAGATACCGGAGAATATTGTTGCGACCGTCAGAGGGAGATTACCAGATGAGTTCCTGAAGATCATAGATAGGTTTGTGGACTTCTACGGCTTATAGAAAATCAAGGACATCATTCGCTGCAGCAATTGGATATTGAAAGGAGGGGATTTTACGTCATGCCGACGAAGGTGAAAATAACTATGGGCAATGTAACGTTAAGGGCCGAGCTCTTCGATACAGCATGTGCAAAAGCAATAGCAGAAAGGCTTCCCATCAAGGCAAGGCCTGACGAATGGGGCGATGAATATTACTTTGGGATACCCGTAAAGGCGTCTCTCGATGAAACGGCAACAACGAAGGTGAAAGTCGGCGATATCGGCTACTGGCCGCCAGGAAGGGCGATGGCCATATTCTTCGGACGGACGCCGATGAGCGCCGGGCCTGACCCTGTTCCCGCAAGCGCGGTCAATCTCGTCGGAACAATCACCGATGACGCAAACGTTCTAAAAGAGGCCAAAGGGGCCACCGAAATAATAATTGAAATGCTACAGGGTGCGTAAGCTGCAGCATCCTGCACCCTGCTGGTAGATACTTCCATGCGAGGAATCGTTCAAATAGCCGGCGTCGCCAACAGAGCAGAAGCCATGATGCTTGTGGAGGCAGGCGTCCATCAGATTGGATTTCCGATTGGACTTACAGTTCATAAGGAGGAGCTGCCCGCAGAGGATGCTGCCCAAATCATCCGTCTCCTGAAGCCGCCTGCATCTGCCGTATTGATTACTTATTTGAACATGGCGGAACAAATTATTGATCTTTGCAAGAAAATAGAAGCCCGCAAGGTGCAGCTTCATGGCGGTATATCTCTTACGGAGATTGCCCGACTCAAATCGCTTGCCCCCGATCTCACTGTTATCAAGAGTCTTATTGTGGAAGATAATAATCTTGCGGAGCTGGAGTCATCCGTTGTGGAGATCGGTCCTCATTGCGACGCATTCATAACAGATACGTATGATCCGGCAACTGGTGCGTGCGGTGCGACGGGCAAGACCCACGACTGGGATATAAGTCGTCGGCTTGTCGACATTTCTCCCAGGCCGGTCATGCTGGCCGGCGGCCTCAATCCGGAGAATGTCCGTAAAGCCATAGCACATGTGCGGCCGGCCGGCGTGGATGCGCATACTGGTGTGGAAGGGCCCGACGGGAGAAAAGATGCCGTCCTCGTCAGAGCATTTGCCAGGGAGGCGCTCGCGGCCTTTTCATCAATCCTCCCTTTGAAAAAGGGCGGCACGGGGGGATTTCAAGTTATCCCTCATATCCATTCACAGCGTTTTCAAAGACTGAGAGAGGGAGTGATACCATGAAACAGTTTACTGTGCGAACCAATGCAAAGACTGAAATGATCGATATCACCGACCGCATCAAAATCCTTCTCAAAGAAAGCGGGATCAAAAGCGGCATCTGCCATGTCTTTGTTCCGCATACCACGGCAGCCGCGACAATAAACGAAAATGCCGATCCCGATGTGCAGCGGGACATAATGATGGAGCTGGAAAAAATTGTTCCTTTCAATGATCACTACCGTCATGCAGAAGGAAACTCTGCGGCCCACATCAAGGCCTCTATTGTGGGGGCTTCAGAAACGGTTTTTGTAGAAAACGGTGAGATCGTCCTGGGCACGTGGCAGTCCATCTTCTTCTGTGAATTTGACGGTCCGCGGTCGCGGCGGGTCATTGTCATGCTGACACCGCTTCAAGCACCGAAATAGTATCTGCAAGGAGAAGCCATGCGCATAAGAGTGACCATTTTAGGATCGGGAACCTGCGTCCCTTCACTGATAAGAAGCTCATTCTCTTTCGTTCTTCAGATCCATGGCAGGTTGCTTCTCTTTGACCTGGGCGCCGGAACTATGAGGCGGCTACTCGAAACCGGGTTCACCCTCTCGCAGGTCTCTCACATTTTTCTTAGCCATCTGCATCCTGATCATACGGGTGAATTTGCTTCCTTCATCTTCGCTACCAAGTATCCCCAGACATATCGCCGCCGCACCCCTTTTCATGTAATCGGTGCGACAGGACTCGATAATTTTTACAAAGGCCTTCATGCCGTATGCGGGGAGTGGATCGAATTAGAACCTGATCTAATGAAGATAATAGAAGTCGATAACCATCAGCATGATCAGTTCGTGGATGATATTTTTTTGGTGGACAGCCTGCCCATGTGTCACATCGAGAGCAGCATCGGCTACCGTGTTACGGCGGCGGCGGGATCGTCCGTAACCTATACTAGCGATACGGATTTTTGTGAAAATGCCATCGCTCTTGCGAGGGATGCAGCTATCCTCATCTGCGAATCCGCTTTTCCCGATGCAATGAAAGTGGAAGGTCACCTCACGCCGTCACGGGCAGGCAGAATCGCTATTGAAGCTGGGGCAAAGAAACTTTTGCTGACGCATTTTTATCCGGAATGCGAATTCGCAGATATCGCGGCTTAGTGCCGGAAGACCTGCGATGGTCCCCTCATCCTTGCCCGCGATCTGATGGTCGTTAATGTTTAATTCGATGAGACTTGGCCTTTTTCAAGGCAAAGGCGATGAAAAAGGCCTTAGTCGAATTGACCCTGAACGAGTGAAATGAGCCGAAGGGTTTTGGTCTTAATTTAATGGCACTTGGCTTCTTTCAGGCTATAATTTTTCAAACGTGGCCTGAAGTTCCTTAATCAAAGCGATCTCCATGTCGATGAAGCGCTCGTCCGTAAGTATGAATTCTACTTCGTAATAAGTCTGGTACTCCACGGCGCTGGTGGTATGCTCGACGACCCGGGTGATGGCGATGTCCCCGAGGCCTTCGTAGTCTTTAGTCCGGGATATTTCCGTCTTGCGGAGTATGAGGAGCATGGCCTTCTTGGCATCTTCGACGGTCTTAAGAACAATATCGATCCCCTCCAGGTTCTTGATGGCCCTGGTGATCTTTTCATCCCTTACCCTGATTTTCATAATCCCCCCGCATCCGGTGTTTGCTTTTCTCGTTGCGCACACTCACCAATTCCAATAGGAGTCTATTAAATTTGAAGCAGAACGTCAACAAAATTGACGCGGGCCGACACCTATTCATAGAGGCAAACAAATGCTGCGCGACCGTGCCGGTCTGGAAGACACAAGCCTAATCAACAATCCTTGTGAAGTCAGGTTACGACGAGAGGGCTGACTGATTGCGTCTTTTTTTCCGCCTGTCGAGAATTTCGGCAAGAATAGGAAGCAGGACTAATCCAAAGGGCAAGACTATTATTATCAAGACCGGCACATGGAGGGAAAAACGCTTCACATATGACTTAAGATCATGAATTTCTTCCTGCGACCAAACGATTCCGGTATTTCTATGTTTCATTAAAAGCCGCATGAAACCACGGACATGCTGGCTTTTCTCAAGTATCACATTCCTGTTTCTTGAAATGAACTTTTTAAAAAATAAATTTATCATCGACGATAAATTCTATCGGTGCGGCACTTATGCATGTCAATGTAATACTTTCCGCAGGAACTGACCAGTAAACGATTCCTCCGCACAGGCAACTTCTTCGGGCGTGCCGGATGAAACTATTCGACCTCCGCCGGGTCCGCCTTCGGGTCCAAGATCAATGATATAGTCGGCACACTTAATTACATCAAGATTGTGTTCTATGACCAGGACTGTATTGCCCATATCTACCAGTCTTACGAGGACATCGAGAAGCTTTTGAATGTCTGCCGTATGAAGACCGATAGTCGGCTCATCAAGGATATAGAGGGTGTTGCTGTTCATGCGCTTTCCCAGCTCCCTCGATAATTTTATGCGCTGGGCTTCTCCTCCGGAAAGGGTTGTCGCCGACTGACCCAATCTGATGTAACTAAGACCGACATCGAAAAGGAGTTGGAGTTTGGATCGTACGGCCGGAATATTATCGAAAAAGGACAGGGCCTGATTTACGGACATGTCGAGGACATCGGCAATGTTTTTGTCTTTATATTTGATTTCCAGAGTATCGCGGTTAAATCTTTTTCCGCGACAGACATCACACGTCACATAGACATCAGGGAGAAAATGCATTTCGATCTTGATAAGGCCGTTTCCCTCGCAGGCCTCACACCGGCCTCCCTTGACATTGAAACTGAAGCGGCCGGGCTTATAGCCTCTGATCCTCGATTCGGGAAGGCCTGTGAAGAGATCCCGAATATGCGAAAAGATTCCTGTATACGTCACGGGATTGGAACGAGGGGTGCGTCCTATGGGCTGCTGGTTCATGATGATGACCCTTTCAATTCCCCCGAGGTCCACGATCCTCTTGATCTTTCCCATGCCGCCCTGATAATTATCGAGTCTTCTGGCCATAGCTTTGTATAATGTTTCAATCACCATGGTGCTTTTCCCGGAACCGGAAACACCCGTCACGGCCGTAAAGAGTCCCACGGGAATCTTGATAACTATGTTTTTCAGGTTGTGCTCACGGGCACCCTCCAGGACAATAAACCTATCGGGCATGGATCTTCTCTTTTGAGGAACTGGGATGGCAAGTTTCCCCGAGAGATACAAGCCTGTCAAGGATTTATCGCATGCGCAGATCTCCTCCGGTGTACCGTGAAAGACAACTTCGCCGCCGTCAAATCCGGCGCCGGGCCCTATGTCGAGAATATAATCGGAAGACATCATCATTGCCGGGTCATGCTCCACAACCAAAACCGTATTGCCCATGTCCCTCAGTCGTTTGAGAGTGGAAATTAGCCTCGCATTATCCCTCTGGTGGAGACCTATCGTCGGTTCATCAAGAACATAAAGGACGCCAACGAGTCCCGATCCAATCTGAGTCGCCAGTCTGATACGCTGTCCCTCGCCGCCGGAAAGGCTGCCGGAAGAACGCTCCAGGCTGAGGTAATCCATGCCTACATCGACAAGGAATTTCAGCCGCTCCTTAATTTCCTTGAGAATTCTTTCGGAGATGATGGCTTCCTGGTTTGACAGAGGCAGCTTTTCGAAGAAAGCAAGGCATTCTTTTATACAAAGCCTGCACACATCATAGATATTCTTGCTTTCCACAGTGACAGCCATGCTCTCTTTCTTCAAACGTGAACCGTGGCAGGTCGGACATTCCTGTAGGTTGATGTACCGCGACAGGTCCATTCTTACGGCATTGGAGTTGGTTTCCTTATAGCGCCGGTCAAGCTGTTTCAGTATCCCCTCAAAAGGCCTGCTGTAAAAAAAGCGTCTGCCCCCTCTATCGAGATAGAATCTGATCATCTCCTTTCCCGAGCCATACAGAAGAACTGTCTGGATCTCCTTCGGCAGTTGATTGAAGGGGCTATTTAGATCGAAACCATAGTGCTGCGACAGGGCGTCCAGCATCTGGTAATGATAAACGGAACTCCGGCCAGACCAGGGGGCGATTGCGCCTTCCCGCACAGAAAGTTCCCGATCGGGCACTACGAGGTTCTCGTCGAAATACATTCTGGTGCCGAGTCCGTCGCAATCAGCACAGGCGCCATAGGGGCTGTTGAAGGAAAAATTCCGGGGAGCCAGCTCCGGCATGCTGATGCCGCATTCGGGGCAAGCATACTTCTCGCTGAAGAGAATCTCGTCGCCTCCCGTAACATCGACGCGAACGAGCCCATCGGAAAGGTGAGTGGCAATTTCCAAGGAATCCCTGAGGCGCCTTCTAATCCCTTCCTTAACAAATAACCTGTCAACTACGACATCGATGTTGTGGCGTTTATTTTTGTCCAGAGCAATATCATCGCCGAGTTCGCGCAGTTCTCCGTCGATGCGCACCCGGACAAAGCCATCTTTCTGCAGCTTCTTCAATTCTTTTTGATATTCCCCTTTTTTGCCCCTGGCGATCGGGGCGAGGATACTGATTTTGGTCTTTTCAGGAAAGGCCAGGATGCTATCAAGCATCATGTCGATAGTCTGTGATCTAATCTCTTTTCCGCATTGATAGCAGTGCGGAACCCCGATCCTGGCGTAAAGGAGGCGGAGGTAGTCGTAGATCTCTGTGACCGTTCCCACGGTCGAACGGGGATTGTGGCTTGCTGTCCTCTGCTCAATCGCTATGGCGGGAGACAATCCCTCGATAGATTCAACATCAGGTTTGTCCATCTGACCGATAAACTGCCTGGCATAGCTGGACAGGGATTCCACGTAGCGTCTCTGTCCTTCAGCATAGATGGTGTCGAAGGCAAGTGATGACTTGCCCGATCCGCTGACCCCGGTTATAATAACAAGTTTATCTCGAGGGATATCGATATTTATATTTTTAAGATTGTGCTGTGAAGCTCCTTTTATTCTTATGTGGCTCATTCCTTAATTAACTCTTCAAAGGTTAAAAAACGTGCCTCTCTTAGTCATTGCCGCCGTTCCTCTTTGCTCAAGACAAAATCGGCAAACATCTCGGAGCACGTTTAACTGCAAAAAGATTGTCGCGCCGCGCACAGCGTAATGATCAGTTTAGCCTCTTTCTTACGATAACGCTATCACTGCGGTTTTATTTCAATGAGGGACTTTTTCCTCAGTTCCTTAATCCACTCTTCGTACTTCTTGTCGGTCTTTTCCTCTTCAAGCTTTGCCTTGATTTCTTCCCGGACGGATTCGATGGGTTTTATGCCCGCGCCTCTTCTGTCGACAGCCTGGATTATGTGCAGACCTACAGGGGATTCGATTACCTTGCTGATCTCATCTTTTTTCAAACTAAAGGCAACGCTTTCAACAGCAGGAAGCATTGATCCCTTTTCAAAAAAACCGAGATCACCAACGGTTGCAGCCGCGGGTTCTCGAGAAAACTGTGCAGCGAGTAAGTCAAATGGCTCTCCGTTTAGCAGACGCTTGTGGATTGCATCCATTTCCTCCCGGAGCTTGGCCTTGGTTTTTACATCAGCGCCCTTGGGAAATAAGACGAGTATCTGTTTGATCTGCACAGCTTCTTTGCCCTCGTAGGCTTCGCGGTTCTTGCGGTAATATTCACCTATCTCTTCATCAGTGACTGCAATCTTGGATTTTATTTCACGCCTGAGCAGTCTCATGCGGAGAAGGTGAGCCTTGACTTCTTTTCTGTGCGCCTCGATGGAGGAGTTCTCTTTCGCAAGCTCATTTATCAGGTCCTCCATCTTCATCTTTCTCCGGGAAAGGAGGTCGTTGATGGTATCGGTGACTTCCTCCTCCTTGATTATAATTTGCGATTTCTTCGCCTCCTGATCAATAATCATGTTGTCGATCAATCTGTTTAACAGTGCCAGCCTGTTTTCTGCTATGACCTTTTCCTTGTCCGATCCCTTATATCCTTCCTCTATCCTTTTCCCGAAAGGTTCAAAAGCGGTATTTAGCTCTGATAAGGTTATAACGTCGCCATTCACAACGGCAACGATTCTATCCATGATTTCCGCCATGGCGGGAACCGATATGAATATGCCAGCCGCGATGATAATATATTTCCATGTAGCCGATATTTTCACTGTCATACCTCGTCAATCTGATTCACTAATCTGGGGGCCTGCAACTTTAAGAAGGTCCCTGTTAATTTTTATTGCCGCCTTTGACCTCAGCGCACCCAGCCACAGCGCATACTCCTGTTCCTCTTTCTGCTTCCTCAGATCGCTAAGGACATGGCCTTTGATAACGTCCCACCCTTTCTTGTCCTTCTTGTCTTTCTCTATGATCTTAAAAATGTGATATCCAAAGGGACTTCTTATGACCGGACCTATTTCTCCCGGTCGCTGCGAAAAGATAGCGGCATCGATTTCTTCCGGCATGAAGCCCTGACTTACAAAACCAAGGTCACCGCCGGCTGCCGCCTCGGGACCAATGGATTCTTCCCGGGCAACCTTACCAAAATCCTCGCCCCTTATCAACCTCTTCAGGACGGCTTCTGCCTTTTCCCGCTCCCTCACAACTATCTGGGCCACGTGCACTCTTTTTTCCGGAGCATACATGCCCTTGTGCTCTCTGTGATATGCCTTACCCTCATCTTCTTTCACTTGAACCTTCGAATTTACCTCCGCTGAAATCAGCTTCTCCAGGATTGTCCGTTTTCGCAGTTCCTCCTTCCATTGGCCATAATTGACTTTTCGCGTCGCCAGGGCCTTGTCAAAACCATCTTTCAATGAATAGCTTTCTCCAATATCTTCAATCTTCTTCGCCAATTCTGCATCGCTGACGGATATTGACAGCTCCTTGGCGCGGAACAGCATGACCTTTTCATCAATCAAGATATTCAAAACCTCCTCTTTGAGGCGGTCATAGTCTTCCGGGGTTAAAGATGATCTGTCCAGTAATGAATTCGCATCTCTGGCAAATCTATCATTAAACTCACTGATCGAGATTACCATGCCGTTCACAGTTGCCAACGGTTTTGACGTACCATTACCCAAGCAACCGCATGTGGTGCAAATTAGTACGGCTGAGAGAAGACAAAGTATGATGTTGCCAACGGGGAACACATGCTTCTCTGCGTCAAACTTAACCTTCAGACAGAAAGGAAAAAAGAAGTTGTGCACGACGGCTGATATTATTTTCAACAAAAGATTCATCAATTGACCAGCAGCTTCAGCAGCGCCTTTGCCTGCTTTGTAATATCGCCCGCCCTGAGATCCGGCATGAAGACGCTGAGTTTGAAATCAGGTGTCAGCTTTATCCCTTCCATCTTCTTCCGAGCGAGTTCGACGATCCGCGACGGATTCACAGGGCTTTCCCGACTAAAATCGATCAGCATATTTTTCCCATCGTATACCATCTTCTTCCCTTTGACAACTGCCAGGAGGTTCCTGATGCCTATCACTTCAAAAAGATTTTTCAACTCAGGCGGCACATAACCATAGCAGTCTACAATCTCCTCTCTGATCTTTTCTATGTCTTCATCTCGCGAGGCAATGGATAATCTCTTGTAAGTGACCAGCCTGCGGTGGACGTCGGGCATATAGTCCTCGGGTATGAATGCAGGCAGGCCCAAATGTATTTCCGGTTTTGCCTCTTCGACGGGTCTTTCTTCTCCCTTGATCTCCCTGATGGTCTGCTCCATTAATTCTGTATACAATTCATACCCTACAGCCGCAATCTGTCCTGATTGAGATGTCCCGAGAATGTTCCCGGCCCCTCGTATTTCTAGGTCATTGGAGGCAAGACGGAAACCGGAACCAGGTTCGGTAAAGTCCATTATAACACGGAGCCGCCTCTGAGTGTCCCGCGATAACATCGCCCCCTTCGGTACCAGGAGGCAGGCATAAGCCTCTTCTTTAGACCGCCCGACCCTTCCTCTGATCTGATACAGCTGTGCCAGTCCGAACCGGTCGGCCCGGTTAATAATTATCGTATTTGCTGCGGGAATATCTAAACCGGACGCTATAATGGAGGTGCAGACCAAGCAATTGTAATCCCCTCGGATAAATTTTGCCATCGTATCCTCAATATCGGCGCCCTTCATCCGGCCGTGGACAACCCCGATCCTGGCTTCAGGAACAAGTTTTTCAACCAGCCTAGCCATAGTGTATATGGATTGCACCCTGTCATGGAGAAAAAATACCTGGCCGTTTCTGTTGATTTCCTGCCGGATGGAGTCTCTTATTATGTCCTCGCTGAATTCAAATACAGAGGTCTTTATGGGAAGCCTGTCTTCCGGAGCGGTATTGATGATGGACAAATCGCGGATGCCGACGAGTGAAAGATGCAAAGTCCTCGGTATAGGTGTCGCCGTCAGGGTGAGGACGTCCACAAGGGTCCTGAGCTTCTTGAGCTTCTCCTTATGGGTTACGCCAAAACGCTGTTCCTCATCTATAATCACAAGTCCCAGATCCTTGAACAAGATATCCTTCTGCAGCAGGCGATGAGTCCCGATGACGACATCCACGATCCCCCTGTTTAGTTCGTCCACAATTTCCCGTTGCTCCTTCTTTGTCTTCAAACGGTTCAGGACTTCAACGCGAACCGGATAGTCTTTCAACCTCCGCGAAAATGTCTGGAAGTGCTGTTCTGCAAGTATCGTCGTAGGGACCAGAATGGCCACCTGTTTCCCTTCCATGGCCGCCCGGAAAGACGCCCTTAAGGCAACTTCGGTCTTCCCGAATCCCGCGTCGCCGCAAACCAGCCTGTCCATGGGCTTTTCATGGCCCATGTCAAAGAGGACGTCCTCGATAGATCTGGACTGATCGGGCGTTTCCTCGTATTCAAAGGTGGAACAGAATTCATCGTATATCCTGTCGGGGGCGGAGAAGGCATGGCCGTCCATAACCTCCCTGGCGGCGTATATGGAAACCAGTTCTTCCGCAACTTCGCGGACAGACTTTTTGACCTTTTCTTTCACCGCTTCCCACGAAGAACCGCCAAGCTTGTCGATTCTCGGCGTGACGCCTTCGGGGCCGATATATCGCTGGATCTGATCAAGTCGGTCTATCGGTATATAAAGTTTGTCGCAATCCAGATATTCAAGTAGGAGAAAGTCGTTCTCGATTTCAGTGATGACGAGCTTCTGAAGCCCCCGGTACAAACCGATGCCGTGGTCCGTGTGGACTGCATAATCCCCCTCTTTCAGATCTCCGAATGACTTTAGGAAGTACCCTTCCCTGGCAGGTCTCGCCCGCCTTCGTGGTATCTTCTTGCCGAATATTTCCTCTTCCGTAATCACAATCAGTTTCAGATCGGGCAGACGGAAGCCTCCCGTCAATTTCCCCTCTCTGATGACGAGGAGCCCGTTGCGTCTGTGCTCTTCGACGTCGGCTGCGAAAGATACCTTTGACCTGGTGACGGGCAGGCTGTACTGTTCCAGGAGATGATCCAAACGCTCCACCTCTTCCTGTCCCGTTCCTAAGAATTGCACCAGATACCCTTCATGAAGCCACTCTCTTATCTTATCCGCGAGGGGCTTGAGTAATCCGTCTCCCTCATGCGGTCTCGGTGATGCAGGAAGTGGCCGCCAATCCGTGTCTGTACGAATTTCTATATTTGAAGAAGCGGCATCATTTTCAGCATGACGCGAATCCATGAAATGGAGATCTTCGAGCAATAGTTTTTGAAAATTATCAGATTGCCTGAGAATAGCTTCTTCCGTGAGATAAAAAGATTCCTTCTCCAAATGGAATTTATCCCCGCTGCGCGCCTTGAGTAAGAAACGATCGATTGAGTTTTCAATATCCTCCTGTGCCTTTTCGACTGCTGGCAGATAATCGAGAATAAGGATGGAGTTCTCAGGTGCGAAATCAAATAAGGTGCCCAGCGCACCGGAGGGACATTCTTCTCCCGCCTTTGTTGGAGTCTTAGAGGAAATCCCGCCCGCTGCCTTCTCCAATGATTCGTAAAAGAGAGGCAGATACATGGGATTCACCGAAGAGATAAGGCCATTTTCCAGCATCCCGATAAGGTTGGTCTTCACCATCCGGGGAAGTTCCAGTTCGAGAGCCCTGTACTTGATATTTTCTACGGCCTGCTGTCTTCTCTCTTCGGAGAGGATCACTTCTCTTGCCGGGGTCAGTGTAAAATCTACCAATTCACCGGTAGATCTCTGGGACGCGGGGTCATACTCCCTGATTGACTCCAGTTCGTCCCCAATGAATTCCATCCTTATCGGCCAGAGAGCCGTAGGAGGAAAGATATCTACGACATGGCCCCGCAAACTGAATTGGCCCTTTTCATCCACAAGTGTTACCCTCTTGTAGCCCCCCTGTGATAAATTTTTAACTAGATTATCCCTGTCTATCGTGTCTCCGATGGAAATTGTTTCAATATAGGCCTCGAGGACTTTTCGGGGTATGACCTTTTGCATCAGGGCCTTGATCGGCACTACGACTACAGACTGCTTTCCCGTGATGAAGCTGCAGAGGATCTCCACGCGGGACAATTCTACATCATTCTGAAAAGCCAGCATGTCCGTGGAAAAAAAATCCCACGCCGGGTACAGGAAGGCGTTGTTTTCGCCGTTGAGGAAAAAGGAAATATCTTGGTGGATATCCTTGGCTTCCTTCTCCGTGGCGGCGATTACGATCAGCGTCCTGTTAATTTGTCTGGAGATAAGCGAAAGGAGAAAGGATTTTGCTGAACCTTGAATACCGCTGACAGTCAGTTTTTTTTCTCCCTTCCTTATCCCGTCAAGCAGGGCGGCAAGGGGAGGACTGTCCAAGGTTTTTTCTTTATTAATAATTTTTCTCACGTACAAAATCTCTACGATCCCATTTCAGCAGAGGGTAAAACTGCAGGATCAAAATTCACTCATATAATATGCACCCACTTGAGAAATGGCAAGCATCCACCTCGGAAGCTTGCGGGCCAAAAATCTCACCTATATCATACACATATTTTATACAAGGACAAAGATGCTCACCTTAGTTGTTGACAAGGGGGGGCATTTGGGATAGCTATTTTAAAGAACCACTATAGGATGAGGGCTTTGAAAATCTCCCCTCTGTCATTACGACGGAAGGGAGAAATATTATAAGCCGATGAAAATTTGCAGGATTGCACATGCGCGGACTTTCCGCATTGCTTGATGCTGCGGCACAACTTCGCGGGAGGTCAGGATTCTTTTCGATATCAGACAATGATCAGCGTTGAAGATGCTTTGCATAAGATTCTTGAGGAAATTATTCCCTTAGGACAGGAGAAGGTCAACATCCTGGATTCCTTGGGAAGGGTGATCGGCGAAGATATATACGCGACCAGAAACATTCCACCCAAGGATAACTCAGCGATGGATGGATATGCCGTACGCTGGGAAGATACCCGTGGCGCCTCGAGAGAGAAACCCGTCGTTCTCAATGTCATCGAGGATATACCCGCCGGAGCTATTCCCAAAGAAGACGTCGGGAGGGGCGAGTCATCAAGGATCATGACCGGCGCGCCTGTTCCCGATGGCGCCAATTCCGTTGTGAGAGTGGAAGATACGGCGAAGCAAGGGCGGAGAGTCAAGGTCTTCGTACAGGCCCAAAAGGGTCGGGATATCAGGCTCGCAGGCGAAGATGTAAGAGACGGGGAACTCGTCATTTCTCGAGGCGATGTCATCAGACCGGCGGAAATCGGCATGCTCGCGTCGCTGGGCCGCTCCATTATAATGGTATACCAGAAACCCGTAGTTGCCGTCGTGGCGACAGGAGACGAACTGGTTGATATTGATGAAAACCCGAACCCATGGCAGATAGTGAGCAGCAACAGCTATTCCCTTGCCGCCCAGATTATTGACTGTGGCGGGATTCCCCTTCAGATAGGCATAGCGAAAGATACGAGAGATGACCTTGTCTCGAAATTCAAAGCCGCCCTACGGGCTGATATAATTGTTTCATCGGGAGGCGTATCGGTAGGAGACTATGATCTCGTCAAGGATGTCATGAAGGAAGTGGGGAACAAGATGCAATTCTGGAAGGTTGCCATGAGACCCGGAAGACCTCTTGCCTTTGGTTCCATGGGCGGCGTTCCGATGTTCGGGCTTCCCGGCAATCCCGTATCATCGATGGTTGCCTTTGAACAGTTTATCAGGCCGTCAATTCTTAAGATGATGGGCCATAAGAATCTGTTCAGGAGAATTGTCAAAGCAACGATCCGTGAAGACATCACAAAAAAGAAAGGGACGAAGCAGTTCATAAGAGCCAGCATTGAATATAGAAAAGGAAAAATTACAGTCGTATCTACGGGAGATCAGGGTTCCGGCATACTGAAATCAATGGTCAGGGCAAATGGTCTAATCATTCTGCCGGAGAATTCCACATCCGCCAAAAAGGGCGATGAGGTAGCCATTCAATTGATTGACGGATCTCTCGAACAGACACTTAAGCCTCAGTATCCGTAACCGTGCGGAAGTGCCAAGGTCACTGGTGGGCCTCCTGGACTTCAAATCCAGTGTGGGGCGCTAGAACCGTCCCAGGTGGGTTCGATTCCCATGCACTTCCGCCAATAATTTCAACAGGTTATAAAAATCACCCTCAAAGCACATCTTCAAATTTCCTTTTCACAGACCTTGATTGTGATGGAATTGTGATGCTTTTGGGGTTTTCTGTGAAGCAACCTGCTTTCTCTCATAGATCCTAGCCATCTTTTCAGCTGCATTCCGGAGATCATCTTCATTGGTAATATTGTACCGGTCAAAAACGCTTCTAGTCTTATGTCCAGAAATCTTCATTGTGACCGTGTCAGGAATTCCCGCTCTCGACATATTGCGGACCGCAGTCCTTCTATTATCATGAAGCAGCTTTCCTTCTAGCCCCACCTTCTTACATGCACTATGCCATGCAGCCTGATAGTTCCTGATTTGATGACCTTCTCTGAAGCATACATAAGGACATTTCGGATAATGATTGTCCCTTAGCTTTTTTTGGCCCAGGATTGCCTCATAAAGTTCGCCGGCAAGAAAGATAATCCTTGCCTGATCATTCTTGGTTGTTCCGGCCCGTAGAATTATTTTTTTCTCAAAGACATTGGTCCGATCCCATGTCAAGTTGAGAATCTCCTGTTTTCTCATCCCGGTAAAATGAGCGATTGTAAGGACAGGCTTTAAATGATCTGGCAAGGCATCCCGTAAACGAACATACTCTTCATATTCAAAGAAACCTTCCCTAGGTGGTGACTCCTTCAGTTTATGCACAAAAGGCGGATTAACGACCTTAGGGGGCGTATGTCTTACACCCAATGAAAACATTCTTCTTAACGCCGACAGTTCTCTATTTATCGTGCCGTTGCTGGCCTTTTCTTCCTTCCTTAAAATTACATAGCTTTCTATAAGGCTTGATGTAATGTCCGTGATCCTCATGCCACTAAAGAAAGAACAAAGGTGCTTCAAACTCCATTCGGCACGATCTAAAGATTTACGGCTGTTAAGCTTATAATCGTTTACAAGATCCATCTTCAGGTCTTCAAATGACACCTTGTCATAATCCAACCCGTAATGCCTTCCTCCGGCAAATTCACCTTTCAGTTTGTCAAAGATCCTTTGGGCTAGTTTCTTGTCCGTCGTTTCCGTTGAACGCCGGATCTGTTGCCCGTTGTAGTTGAAACTCATCCACCAGACAGAGCCTCTTCTATATAACCCCATGGTCGACCTCCTTTCCGAGGCCCTTGATCCGGTCTGATTTCCCGTAGCATGGAGTATATTCTTTCTCCTTAACCTGGTCAATAGTCGTCTTGATGATTCTGTCGATGCCCCGAGTAGGACCCTTTCTTTGCCTCCCACCTCTGTGTGCCTCGGCAGGGATGTTGGCGTTATCTTTCTTGTCCGCCTTATTCTCCTCCATCCAAGTGTCGATCTCCTCCTTCTTAAACCGGATGAGACGGCCCACCCGATAGTGAGGAATTTTGCCGCATCCAACCAAGGCATAAAGTGTCTTAGTTTTTATAGAGAGGTATTTCGAGATATGGCGAATCGTCAAATACCCAATCTCTTCCGCGATCATTATAATTGATCCTTCATTACTTGGACTGCAGTTAATTCTAATCCTACTTTTCCACTTATTTCTCCCCAAGTCCGTTGTATTCTTTGAGCGCACGCCGGACAGCCTCCCGAGATATTTTCGTGATATCACCCGGATGCTGGGTTGATTTACCTCTATATTACTTCTCAAATGGCGGGATTTTAAAAAAATTTAGATATTTTACTTCCTCGAATGCTTTTTTTACTTTTTTTGACGGTTATCACAAAATAATCGGCCTCGATGTCAGGTTGAAACCTGCAATTTATGGAAGGCTGTTTTTCGGATGGCAGAGGGTGTTTATAACTTCCTGTAATCGTTAAAATTGCATTATGGCGATGAGTGCATGATTAGAACTGATAATCATTGATCATGATAAATTAGTTTTGCGGCACATTTGATGGTGCCTGGACAAATTTCCCATATATTACCAACTTGGCTTTTGGTCTTTATTGTCACAAAATACCTACTGGCAAAAGTTCAATAATGTTTGATTTTATAACACATTTATTTCTTTTCATTTTTTTTGGATTAATATAGGATTGCACAAAATATGGGGAAATATCAACTTGGTATATTAATTGTTGTACGAGAAAATGGGCATATAAAAAAGGAGGAGCATAATGAAAATATTTTCACTAATACTTAGCATGACACTATTATGTCTGTTGTCTATTTCTTCTTTGAGTTACTCAGCAGAAAATTATCCTTATAATATCGAAAAAGTGAATAAGGTAGTAAACGAAGTGTTAGGCTCTTTTCCCAATTATGCTTATAAGGCGGTAAAGGGTGTAAGATATTGGGCGATAACAATGACCGGACAAGGTGCTGTTGAATACGAACTAACAGCTGTTGGTAATAATGAGACACGTGTCGAGATTAAAGGATCAACTGTAGCTAACCCCCGCCCTGACCCTTCATTTATAACTCAAGTTCAAAATACTATAGATGACAAAATTCAAAAATTGGATATGGGAAAATACATAGAAGGCTGTAAAGATAGATGCAATGACTTATTAAAAAAGGAACAGCTTAGACAAGGATTAACTTTAGACGAATGTGTTAAAAATCTATGCAAGTAAAATATCAATAAGTGCCACGTAATCAACTGTGTATGATACGATGGAAAAGGATAAACTCCAACTTTAGCAGTTTCTTTTCCACCAATAACGTTGATTGAGAAATAAATAGCGTACAACAAATCAATCAAGGCGACGGGGAATAGCATCGGTGGTTTTGTAAAGGCTATTGGCCCCCCGCGCCTTATTTCGCCGCTAGGCAACAAAACTCGGAGAGAGACCATGCCGAACAGTATTGAGCCTGTTCCCTTTTCCTCCGACCAAGGTGGAATCCCATGGAACAATTAACCTACAAATGCCACCAAGAAAATCTCAAACGTCTGAGATTAACCAGAGCTGTGAGTTTAATTCTTGTTGGTATCCTCTTATGGTTAATAACCATGATGCTTATACCTTGTGTATCATCTGCAAGCAAGGATACTGTTAATTCTCAAACGCAATTCATTCACAAAAATAATGTAGACGTTAATTTTAAAATATCTCAGTTTGATAAAACTCCCCAAAAGGTTAATAGCGCTGATAAGTTAACACCATGGTGGATAACAAAGAGAATCTTGCTAACCCTCTTCATCGGTATAATCGGTTTAATTTTTTTTATAATATGTGAAAAATATAGTATCGAGATTCTGGCGCCGCTTGGCATTTTATCTCTTTGTTTAGCATTTATGGTAGGACGGTATTATATTCAAGAATATCAAGAGACTTGCTATGAAACACCCTTCGAGGTGGATCAAAGAAATTGGAATCTTGCAAAAAGAATTAATACACCCAAAGCTTATTTCACATACTTAAATTTATATGAAGACAAAAGGGAGCTTGTCTTAGAACAAATCCAGAATCTCACAGAAAAGAAGAAAATAAATATAATTATTCAATACCCTGATAAGTTAGGAAAAGAATTAGAAAAAGATATTCCCCACTGGTATCTCAAATTAAAACTGCTGTTAATGAGGTGGTCTCTTGTGTCAGGCATTGAAAATATTACAGTGAAGTTAGATATGGATGGTCATAGGTTGGGTGCAAATTATTATCAACCAACCATATTTAATAAGGATGTGATTAAAAAAGACACTGAATTCATTGAAACAGGGGCAATTTTATTTGGAGAAATATCGGTTATTAATAAATATAACAATGTCGTTTTAATAAGCAAGAAATTTGAAAAACGGGTTGAACCGGTAGAAAGTTATCATTATGAATATAATTCAAGATCACGTAAGGTAACAACTAGTACATTTCCAGAACATGTATTCTTAGTACCGTATAATGAGATGAGCAGTGTATGCGCTAAGTTACTTGTGGATGTTCAAAAAAAAGAAGCTAAAGGAGACAAAGGGTCTATTTAAATTATCACATGAATAAAAATGCTTAACAAGATCAATCCAGCCGATCACTGCGCTCCGGCTGATTTTTTCGTTAGGCTTATGAAAGGAGGAAAATAAATGTCATTTTGGCGCAGATTCTTTGGTAAAAATGGCCAAAAGGCTTACCAACCATCAGCCAATGACGAGGTGGAAAAGGTCGCAAGACGAATCACAGGAAAGAGTATTGACATGATAGTGAAATATTCCGAACTTGATAATTTCGTAAGTCCGGTGATACTTAACTTGTGTGTGCTTCGACGCATTCCTTCTGATCTGTCCCAGGTTATCAAGGCTGTTTGTCCGACCTGCGGAGTGAAAATCAGCACCGAATGGCTTGCATTGGCCTCTGCACGTGAAGTGCCTGTGGAGGGTCTCGGACCCCAGCGCTGTCACAAATGTGGAGCCGATCATTTTAAGGCGATATTTCTTGATATCACTGCGGAAGAAATCGTCCGTCTCGGCAGGGACCAATTCTTTTCTAAGTTGTCAGCTCTGTCATGATATGGAAAACAAAGCGGTTGGCCCTTGACACTGGACAAGAAGTAATAATTAATAATTGCCTAACCCGTCAATACAAAGGAAAATACTTATGCTAAAGAAATTCCTAAGTCGTTTTCTTGATTCAAAGCGCAAAGAGCCTACTGTTGAAGAAGTTGTAGCCCACGTTGAAAAGGGCGGTAGTTTCATGCGTGTCGTCCCTCCACAAGAGGAAGCCTTGCGTGCCAATGCAGAGTCACTGATGGAGCAGGCGTCCCAGCATATGCAACAGAAGCAATACGAAAATGCTGCTGATATCCTTAGTGAAGTCCTTCGCGTGTTTCCGAACCACTTCGGCGCCTACATAAATCGAGGCAACGCGTACAACCTCTCGGGTGCCTCAGAAAAAGCGATTGAAGATTATAGAAGAGCAATAGCGATTAACCCGAGCTATTACTTGGCCCATGTAAATCTTGCTTCTGTTTTTGTTTCCCTCGGAAGAAAAGAAGATGCTCTGAAGCTTTATAAAGATGTC
Source organism: Syntrophales bacterium (assembly GCA_049521775.1). Taxonomy (GTDB): domain Bacteria; phylum Desulfobacterota; class Syntrophia; order Syntrophales; family UBA2185; genus Fen-1135. The sequence continues at coordinate 10,297 of JBEKOL010000019.1, read as the reverse complement.
TTGTCGATGATTCCACCCAATAGAGAGAATGATATAAAAGAGATTAACAGACTGATAGACGACTTGCATAAATATGACCGAACGGGAACATAGGTAACAGATTGTTCTCAGTACATGGGTAACACTTTTATATGAAAGCCTAACAAAATCAATCCAGCCGATAGCTGCGCTCCGGCTGATCTTCTTGTTAGGCAGAAGCAAGGAGGTATCCAATGGGTTCCCATAGAATTTCATTTTGGAGAGAGAAGCATCCAGGCATGTTGGACTATCAACTAGCCGAGCAATTGTCAGCTATAGAACCTAGGGAGGGTGCCATCATTGTTAGATACAAGTCGGGAACTGGTGGAGTGTACGACCAGTTTGGATCATGCGCTGACGATGAGAAGCTTCTATCGTATTTTTCAAGCCAATACTGTCATGATACAGAGATCCTGTATGTGCATCCTCTTGTGCCGTTGGATAAAGTCCCATCTGGTCTGAAAATTTCCGATGAAGCCCCCACTGACTCGCGTGTTTTCAAATTGAAACAATCAGAGGAAGCAAAACGAAAGGCTCTCGAAGAAGTTAAAGAAAAAAAGAGAAAACAATGGACTATTCAGGAAATTATTTTATTGGGTTTACCAATAGGAATTATCCTCCAATTGACGGCAATAATTTGGAGCTTGTTTGTTGATCTCCGGTTCTCTACGCTAGGGCTTGTCCTTTTATCTTTTCTCTCGATCGTACCATTTATCAATCTCGTTGCCGCGTTTATCATGTTCTTCAGCTATGCCAATGCGCTGAACTTTGACTTCTCTGACCCGCTCAATTTTCATATTTACGGTTGCATGATTGTTAGTATTTCCTTTACTTTAGCAATTGTGTTGGGCATGAATGACAAATAACAATAGTGGCAGATGCTAGATGAAGAAAAACGAAGATTGAAAAAACATAAGGATAGCTCGCATTCACAGTCACCGTCACTCTTCATACCAGTTTGCAATGTGAGAACAACCGTTGAACTTCCTCATGAGACATTTTGAGAATCAATCATACATAGGCCATTCTTCATTTAAAAAATGGCAAATAGTTCTTCACTAAGAAAAGGTCGGTGAAAGTATTATGCGTGAGTTCAAAGAGATGATGCCTAGTAAACCGACATTAGGTGCCTTCTTCGACATTGATAAATTAACTCACAAATATGATACCGCTTCCTATGGTTTTGTGGGTTGGAAAATCATTTGGGGCGCTATAAACGTTCAAAATCTGAGAGGTACCACCTATCTGTTTGATGGTGATACAGAGCGAACCCTTAATCGGTATGAAAGAGTCTGGTGCGTCGCATTTCAATCGGACAAAAGGGACAACCTATCTTACATTTGTTCATCTCTCGAAAACAGTTTCGAGTTTACAGGCGTTGCAGCACCAACTATGTTTAAAAAAGACAGATCCGTCACTTCAGAACCGCTGTCAGGGTCGGGGTGTATAATGTCTAAAGGCAGATGGGAAGGTAAGACTGTGTATGACTCTTACAGAGCCCTCGATTCTTTGGGCCTTGTCCCCATAAAACAATGGTGGCAATTCTGGTAATGAGAAATTACAGTTTGCGACTAACCAATAGGCGTAAATCTTTGACACCGGGGAATATTAAAGAGGCCTAACAACCGCATCAACTCGGACTGGCAATTCCGCTACGCTTTATTGCCAGCCGGTTATGCGGGGCGTTATGCAAAGGGAGGGCACATGTGGCCATTCACAAAGAAGGCGAAAGCTATTGCTTCGGCTCAGACGTCAATCAAGCACGAAGGAGTGGAGAAAAGTGGTAACAAGCCAAACACTCCCGTGGTTTATTGCTTTTTTGCATGTGCAAAAGGCGGCGGATATGACGAATTAGGGATTCATAGGTTGCTCGACTCCGATAAGAACGTCTGTGATTGGACGAAGGCAATGCATGACAAGTATCCAGATGCTGATATTGTAATGTTCGACACAAATGAGTGGGATGCACCACAATTGAATGTTCGATCTCTGGAGGGCGAGTTGCCATCAGTAGGGGTGAATTTCTCCGTCAGGGAGGCTGTCAAGAAAACCTTGCTGGCCCGCGGCGTTCAGCCTCACGTAATTGAGAAGTGTTTTGAGGCTGATAATCAAAGAAGATTTCATTCCAGCAAGAGTGGGATGGTCGTATGGGAGTTCAAGTATCCTAACGTTGATGCACAAGGGAAGGCAATGATCACGCTTGATCCAAAATCACACTTAAGTGGATTGGCACAGCAGCTCATTTCTCAAAATATCGACGAACGCGATAAAGCTGTAAATCGAACGCGCGAACTTGCTCGCTCGGGTAAGCGCACAGGATTATATGCTTTGGAGGAGGCAATCAGTTACATGCATGGCGGCGAGGATGTTGAGTACTATCGACTGCACGCCTCACATGAGTCTATTGAGGCACCTTTTGATGCTGCGCCAACCGAATTGGAGTCCCTCGCTCGACAGAAGCTCCTTTGGAAAACTTCTCCCAAGAAGGTTCAAATGCTGTTTGAGGTAGCTGTGATGATGATGGATCCACTTCTCCTGCTTGACCGGATTCGCCTCTACGGCGGCGATGATCAAGCCATGGCTATACAACTCTTGGGAACGCATATTATCATACAAGACACTTTGGCTGCTCGTGGCGTCAAATGAGGGGTCGAGAGAATGTCTTAAATCGTGGGATATCAACATGAAGAAGAACTTGCATAACAATGCGCTGAAGAGGGACGCTGCAAGAAGCCGCCGCGCCCCTTAGCTTTAACGTTATGTGCATAAGAAATTGAGCATAATCGGAAAGGAGAGGAAGGTGGGCATATTTGACTTTTTTCGGAAAAAAAGCGTAAACAGCAGAGGCGAAGAAATAAAAGTAACTTATTTCCGTTATCCTGTAGATCGTCAGTCTGTCGAAACTTGCTCTGACAAAGAAATTATATCTATTAAAGACTATGTGAAGAATATAACCACAGTTTCTATTGCCAAACAACGCCTCAATCGTTTTAAATTAACTATTAATGGATATGGTGGTGATACCAGAGAACTTTATGAAATACCCGAGGTATGTGTCTGGGCACGTGATTGTTTTCAAAAAATCCCATATTTAATTTACTTCCTTGATCATGCTTCAACATATCCATTTGTTTCATGGTTACTCGGCCCAATTAGTAAGACCGAAGCGTTTTCAAAGGAATTTGAAAGCACATTTTCTGATAAACTTACTGAGGTTATGATTAGTTGCAGTTATGCTGCATCAGAATATATTATAACTTTAGGTGGGAATGATAATTTGTTTTTGCTTTTCAGTTCACAAAGAACAGCAAGCTAGCAGATTGCGACGTTACATCTTTCGCAAAAAGAAACGCAGGATTAATTTTGACAATACGGCGAAGGCAAGGAGGAGAAAAGAATTGCTCATTTCTCAGAGGTATGGAACAGGAACAACAACTTGATACTGCAAAACGTTTTACCCAGGGTAATAGTGGTGTGATATTTAAACAATCTGTTGAAAATGTTCAAAGGGATGCTACTGATGTGTTGTTGAAATGGGGTTTTAAGATTGAGAAAGGAACTGAGCCCAATGTGGAAGGATTTAGATCGTTCAAGGATATAAAGTCTTGTGGACCGAGAGTTATAGTTTACATAGCGCCTGAGTCACTATCGCCGGAGAGGACGCGTGTTCTCGTGTCTAGAGTTAACGTATTTTATGGCTCAGATGATCGACAACGCTGGCAGGATATTATTTTTGTTGAGATGGAGAAGATATTAGGCAAAACGGAGCGAATGAAGCGATAAAACAATAAGAATATACTTGCGAACAAACAATGGGGATTCATGGTTGGCAAGTATTGCCTTCATCCTGGCTGGGAGGCCAGCGTAAAAGTGGACCCACTTCCGAGAGTTTTTGGAGGCGGAACCGGCGAAGCTTAGCCCCATAGAATGGAGCGTAGCGGAGATCACTGGCGTCTTGGAGAACCTAGGCTCTTTAGGTATGTATGACGCAAACAGATTGCATGAAATGCAAACCTTAACATTTGAATTTGTGATGCGCGGTAAGCGCTATAAACCTTTTAATTATAATGATGCTTAACGAAGCAATCCAGCGGCTCGCCGAAAAATCCGGCTCCCGCTGATACCCACCGTTAGGTAGTCTGAATAGGTTGAATTGGAGGCACTATGCAAAGAGCTGGCCCACCTCCGCGAGGTTCCGTGGCGCTGATCACAACAGAGCGCTTTCGGACAGATCACAATGATCATCTGCGGACATTCGTGTACGGCAATCTGTACACTGTGTCCAAACTGTTCAAGGTGAGTGTGACGGGGGGCACATATAAGCATCTTGTCAAGATCATTGAGCGAAATCCCGACGATAAGGAAATGGATCTGATTGAGCAGGATACCAGGATACGCTGGAGTTCAAAGATTGACATCAATCATTGGCGGAAGGTCGTGCTGAGTGGCCTCGACAAGAAGAAGCCGGGCATCAGGGGAATGATCGAAGTGGGCTATTCGCTTGTGGAAGGTAAGCTTGGCGGAATTCTTCATTTCGTTGACTGGAGTGATATGAATGCGAAGGCTGACACCGCGGTTCTGTGGCGAGAGGCGAACGTCCACAACATCCCGATCGCGCTAGACACCTACACGGCAGAAACCTTTGTGCAAAAGTGGTGCGAGCGTTTCAACGATCCGTCAAATGCCCAAGAGATGCTTGAAGTTACGAGTCAGAAATCCAGCCGGCCACTTCGCGGTATCAAACGTTGCAGCAATGTTGTGGCATTGATTGCCCATGACAATAAGAAACTCGACCTGTGCCGGTTCGCCGTTGAGAATTCAGATAAGCTGTTCAAATACGACTGGATTCTGGCGACAGGCACGACAGGTAGGTGGCTCAACGACTTCATGGCGGCAATGGGCCATACCAAAAAGGAACTTAAAAAAATCCGACCAGGGAATTCTGGACCTTATGGAGGCGACGTTCAGATCGCTTATGCTGTGACTACTGGGTTGTGCCAGACCGTTTTCTTTTTTCAGGACCCGCAGGTCAGCCATCCACATGACGCGGATATTCGCTTATTTGAGCAGGCGACGGTGTCTGTGGTGCCGCGCGCTCGGCTAGCGACGAATACCGCGGCCGCAAGACTATTGTTGGGTACATGACAGTTAGCAGTTCACCTAACCCGCAAATCCAACGGACGGCTTTCAGCCGCCGCTGATCGGCACGTTAGGCACTCAGTGTAAAAGGAGTTTTGATGGAAACCGTTGGTCCTTTTTCGCCATTTATCTTTTTGGCAGTGGTATTTCTGTGTGGCGCATTTTGTTACTATGTCTATAAAGGATATAGAGGCAAGGAGCACGCAAATACAAAGTTAAAACTGGAATCTAAATTATGCAAAGTTATCCTGAGAACAGGGAAAATAGTCGATTATTGTGAAAATGATGTATCAATAACCACTAAGTATCTGATAAAAGATATTTTCGTAGAAACTAACCCCATAATCTACCAGATTGTCACACACTATTTTTTTTGTTTTTTAATTTTATTTGTCTTAATTATATTTTGCCTTGAGTTTTTAATTCTAAATCCAACAGACATAGTGAAGCATTTTGCCATTTTATTTTTTTCGCCCTTCATATCAATTTGTTTTATTAAGATCTTTCTTTGCGCATTGTTGAAGCCTAAAATTCCGCATAGTTGTATTTTAGAAAAATATAAATTTTTACTGGCATACAAAACAAGCGATCGTCGCCGTTGGATAACAAATTTGGGAATATTATATTGACATACAAGTATTGTACGGGTGAAACGCCTAACTTTCGTTGCAGCGGACGGACGGGGAAGCTTGGTTCTTTCTTCTTTTCACTCCTAGGCCATCCGCTGCTGAACTAATAGTAGATCAATCATTACGAACGCAAATCCTCAAAATATTTCAACCACAATAGGTGCATACTCGTAGGTGGAGACAATAGCCGGCGCATTTAATTTTTCCCTGGATCGCTCCTGCGCATTACCGAATGTAAACATGATATTCCATGGCAGCTTATTCCCATCTCATGCAGCTTACGACTGCCTTCCTGTAAGTCTTAGACATCCGATTCTTCTCTTCATTGTAGATTTCTCATGGAAATCGTGTTAATAACAACACGTATAAAAGTCAGAGATTAAGATTCCTAAACCCTTCAACCTTGCGTGAGGGTACCATGGACTGATTACTGAAACCCCGTTTCACAAAAGAGGCGGGGTTTTATATTTTGAAAGAATAAATGATGAAAAAAATAATATCTTTGATTATTGCGTTGCTCCTCCTTATATCTATTTCACCTGCCTTTGCCGAAACCAAAACCTTCATCAAGGAATACACATACCAGGCAAGCGAGTATGACAGTAAGGTTTCATGCAGAGCCCTTGCTCTCGAACAGGTCAAAAGAATGCTTTTGGAGGAATTGGGGACTTATCTTGAAAGCCAAACAGAAGTAAAGAACTTTCAAATGACAAAAGATCAGATTATTACGCTCGCCGCTGGTATAGTTATGGTTCAAATCATTGATGAAAGGTGGGATGGCAAAACATATTTTCTGAAGGCCAAAATGGCAGCAGACCCACAGGATGTGTACAAGTCTATAGATAACTTGCGGCAAGATCACCAAAAAGCAAAAGAGATGGAGGAATCGAGACAGAGAGCAGATGATGCATTAAGGGAAGTTGAAAAACTGAAAAAGAAATTAGATATAGCAAAAGCAGGAAAAACAGAACAGGCCCAATATCAAAAAGCGGTAAATAGATTAAGTGCAACAGACTGGTATGAAAGGGGGCATGCATTAAGTAAATCTGGGGGGACTTGGCAGCAAGCGATGGATTCATATACCATGGCCATTGATCTGGATCCCGGGTACGCGGATGCTTATTTTTCACGAGCGATGATAGCCCTTGTCATCACAAAGGATTATTCGCAAGCAATTAGGGATTTTAGCAGATGCATGGAACTGGAACCTAAAACGAGTAGCCATCTGTTTGTCTATTTATACAGAGGAAGCGCCTATATAGGACTTGGGGACCACAGGCGGGCAATCATGGATTATGACAGGGTTATTGAATTAAATTATGATACCAGTATAACATCCATGGCCTACGCGGGAAGAGGTGACGCCCATGCATGGCTCGGGAATTATAATCAGACGATTAAGGATTATGACAAAGCTATCGAGCTGTACCCTAAAAATTCAATTGCCTTTGCCCATCGAGGGTGGGCTTATGTGCATCTTAAGAACTACATGCAGGCAACATCGGATTTTAAAATTGCTGCCAAATTAGGCGACAAAGAAACTCAGGACTTTTTACGGAAGGAAGGTATTGAGTGGTAGATTTTCAATATAGACTTATACCAATGCAGTAAGTGTGATCGTTATGAATAAATTAATTCTCGCCATTGCAATATTAATTCTATCGGCATTATTGCTTATACCCAAGTCTTCTATTGCTGAAATGAAAACATTCATCAAGGAATACGCCTATCAGGCCAGCGAGGTGGACAGCAGGAACTCAAGCCGGACCATTGCCCTCAGGGAAGTGAAGAGACTTCTTCTGGAGGAACTGGGGACCTACTTGGAGAGCGAGACAGAAGTGAAAAATCATCAGGTGACGAAGGACCAGATCGTCACCCTCGCGGCAGGTATTGTAAGGGTAGCGGTAGTGGATGAAAAATGGGATGGCCACACCTTCTGGCTAAAGGTAAGGATCACAGCGAACCCGGACGAGATCGTCAAGTCCCTCATCACGCTGCGCCAAGACCGCCAGAAGACAAAGGAGCTTGAGGACCTCCGGAGACGCTCGGGAGAACTATTACGGGAAACCGAAAGGCTGCGAAGAGAGTTAGAGACAGCAACGGGCGAGAAACGCGAGAAAGAGATAATCGCCTATCGGGAAACAATTAAAAGTCTCACAGCCAATCAGTGGTCTGAAGAAGGATACGCATTTATCGCCTCAGGACGTTATAGCGATGCGATTGACGCTTTAAGTAGGGCCATAGAACTCGACCCCAACACTGCACACACCTATTTTAACAGGGGGACTGCTTATGGTCATCTTGGCAACTATGAGCAGGAAATGAAAGATTATAATAAGGCAATTGAACTTGATCCCAAACTTTCTGGAGCCGCCTATCTTAACCGCGGCCTTACTTATCGTAACCTCGGTAACCTTCAGCAGGCCATTAAGAATTACGACAAGGCCATCGAATTAGACCCCAAACTGGCATTGGCATATGTTGCTCGCGGGGATGGGTATAAAACCCTTGGCAACTTCAGCCAAGCAATCAAGGACCACGACAAGGCCATCGAATTAGACCCCAAATTAGCATTAGCCTATTTTGACCGTGGGGGGACGTATGAAAAGCTCGGCAACTTCAGCCAAGCAATCAAGGACTATGATAAGTCTCTTACTCTGGAACCTAACGATTGCTGGGCCTATAATAATAGAGGTCTTCTCTATTCTAAAGTTGGGAACTACAAGCGGGCGATAGAAGATTATGACAAGGCAATTGAGCTGAACCCAAAATACGCCGAGGCTTATAATAACCGGGGATATTCCCATGCTGAGCTTGGGAACCACAAGCGGGCGATAGAAGATTATGACAAGGCAATTGAGCTGAACCCGAAAGATACACGGGCTTATTTGAAGCGGAGCAAAGTCTATGAAAAACTTGGCAATAAAGAAAAGGCGACAGAAGATTATAACCGCGCCATTGATGAGATGGACCCGAATGTGTCAATGAATCTTTTTAACGAAGCAATTGAGCTGAACCCAAAATACGCAGCACTTTATTATAAGCGGGGGAATGCCTATGTTAAACTTGGCAACTACCAGCAGGCGATCAAGGATTACAGTAAGTCTCTTGAGCTGAACCCGAAAGATACAATGGCCTATGTTGCTCGTGGTTATTGCTATTCTAGCCTTGGCAACTACGAGAATTTTATAGAGGATTTCAAAACAGCCGCAAGATTAGGAGTAGAAATAGCCCAGGAATTTCTTAAAACACAGGGCATCAGTTGGTAACGCCCGACTTCCCGTGAGCAAGGGAATGTCCGAGGGTCCGAAAAGCACCCGCATGAAATTACATCAACTCTCGAATGTAGCATTTATTTTGATCCGAAAATCGAACCATGGAACATCGATTCAACATTATAAAGCGAGTTTTTGAAAATGACGCTCTCATTGTCTTTATAGACCTTTTGGGTACTCGCAAGTTTTATGAGACTGGATTAGCAGAACAACAGGCCCAAAAGATATTACGTTCACTATTGAGCCAGTTCGCTATCTCCTTTTCCAAGCATTTCAAGAAGGATGAGATAGAACAGAGCTTTGATGTTAGCATCTTCGCCGACTCCATAGTAGCCTCTCCAAGGAAAAGTATTTCCAATATTGTTGAGCGCCTAGTGGACTTCTCGCTCAGTTATCAAGCAGCCCTTCATTTAAAAAAAGTCTACAGCAGGGCAACCATTGTTAAAGACACCTTCTTTTCCTTTAAAATGACCGACCCATCCCCAAAAAGCATTCTGGGTTCACGCTACACTAGCATAAGTCTTTGCGGAGGAAAGGGGATTAAACTTGCACATGACAGTCTAGAAGGCTTGCCCATCGGAGTTTATGTTACGGAGGGAATAAAGAACGATTTGAGCGCGGAGCAGAAAAAAAGAGCTATTCCCGTCAAGGATGAGAGCTTGCTTTTCATAAAGCAGAAATGGAATATTGTCAACTTTCTACCCGCCGAGGCAGTTGATCTCCTGACCAAGAACCCTAATGCACAAAGAAAGACTATACGGCATTCTCTTAAAGCTTCGCACCCGGACGAAGAGGCATTAGAAAAACTTTCGCAGTGGGTCTATGTTCACTTGGGAAGACAAAACAAAATCATCAGGTATAAGAAGCCCTCAAGAGGGATGTGGCGATACTGCCGACATGATCCTTAGCGTGGTCGTTGTGGATCAATCATTCCAAACGCAAATCTTCAATATATTTTACTCGCCATACCTGCTGACTCGTAGGTGTTCTCAGTTAGCAGCATAATGTGGATTTGATGTGATCGGGCTTGTCCATTTCGGGATGAAAGGTACTACATAGACTGATTGAGCGTGAATCTCGACTTCAATAGTCAATGATCTGTGTGCAAAATTCGCAGTAAACTATCATACTTAATCGCTGGCACAACTGCTTTTCATCCAGCACACCTGGTACCCTTTCCTTTCTTGTCTTCGTAAAGCATCGTATCTGCTTTTTGCAGGAAAGATTTAGCATCGG
>JBEKOL010000018.1:0-65913 GCA_049521775.1 Syntrophales bacterium | reverse complement strand
TCGTCCGGATATGCTTCGCCTCCATCTGTTCCGGTGTCAGATCATAGCCGTAGTGCCGGACCCGAATCGCACTGAAAGCTTCCTTCCCCCGACCTTGCAACTGGTTATGGACCTTCCGCTCATAGTTCATCCCCATACCATTGCGGAACAGACGGATCAGGTTAAAGACGCCCTGGACGGAGCCGTCCTTTTTCATGTCATAAAAGCAGCAATGATAATAATCGGCTTTCCCTTTCCGGACGACGTCCCTCAGCGCTGATCCGTCTTCCGGAAACAGCTCCTCGTCGGCGTCCAATTGAAAGATCCAGTCGCCTGTGGCATAAGAGAGCGACTGGTTCCGGTGTTTGCTGAAGTCGTTTTCCCAGGGATGATGGTAGATTCTGGCGCCGTAGCTTTCAGCGATTTCAACCGTGCCGTCTGTCGAACCCGTATCGACGATAATGATCTCATCCACATGATCGCAGACACTCTTCAGGCAGCGCCCGAGACAGTCCTCTTCATTTTTCACGATCATGCACAGGGAAATCGTGGGCTTCCCTCTATTTTTAGTTAAGGTTCTTTTTTTCAAGTTCTTCTCCACTATAGCGGTGGCGATGGTCGATTTATTTCCTTTCCTCTTCATCTTCATTAATTATTCCGAGACAAATTATATAATATAGTTAAGTTGTATCAATGCGCTGATAATTGCCAAGGGCATTGCGATTGTTAGAAAGAGATAACCGATTAGATGATTGATCGGTGATTATTTTTTTCTTAATTTCTTCGATTAAGTCTTGCGCTCCGGAGTGGGATAAATCAGCCAATAAAGTCCTACTGCAGTATTCAGCAGAGCGCCTCAGGTCATTCCTCGAAAAGCACCAACGAGCCATCATGTACTGGGCGTCGGCCCAGGCGGGCGCAAGGTCTGCGGCCGTGCCAAAGGCAATGCCAGTTTGTTCGATTTTACCTTGGATGTCATAGATCCGTCCGAGGCCAAGGGCAGCGGAACTGAAAAAAGGGTTAGACCGGAGCGCCTCGTTATACCAGTGCTCCGCCTCTGCGTAAACGCCATGTGATTCCAACAATTCGGCCATCGAAACAGCAGCGGGGGCATAGTCTGGCCAACATTTCAACACGTCGGCCAATTCCTGGAATGCCGCCATCGGCTCCCGATTCTGTAATGCTTTCGCTTTAAGCCAAGAAGCGCGGAGGGAATTCGGATTGCGTTTGATGGCTTCGCCAAACCATTGGGATGCTTCAGGGTTGCCTCTACGAAGGTGACAATAGCTAAGCCAAAACCACGGCAACCAACAATCAGAGTACTCCTTAGTGGCGTGTTGGTATGTCTTTATGGCGCCTTCATAATCACCGATCATTTCATGGTTAATCCCTTCTAAAATGAGAGTCTCAACGTGTGAGGAGGATACTTCGAAGTAATCTGCTCCTTCATCGCAGCGAACAAGTGGCACTTCTGGGCAAGGAACAGGACTGTCTTCACCACTCTCAATAAGGCTCAAATAGAAGGCTAAGCGACGCTCTGCATGAACTTGCTCAATACGATGGTGTTTCACATAGGCATATGCTGCCTGTCTTATACGATCTCTAAGATTATAATCGCCTGCAAGCATTGATAAAATTGATAGGAGTTCCTGAGGTGATTCATAAAGGAAACCACTTTCCCCATGTTGCACTGAGGCTTTGTAAGGGGTAAGAGAACTGAGTACCGGGACAACTCCTCTGGATGCATATTCAATAAATTTTATATCGGAACGGCAGCGGTTGTAAGGATTATCCTGAAGGGGCGCAATACCTATGTCAATCTTTTGCAGGAAGTTGAGATACTCATTCAAGGTTCCCGGCGGTGTATAAGTGATACGTCCGGCAGGCAAGGCAACAGACAAAATGCGGTAGATAGTTTCGTCTCCCATGTAGGCAAAGTCCACGTGGAGACAAGCACGCATGACTTGAGCAATGACGTCACTGACCGCTTCAATGTCTCGTCTATGGCCGGAAGACCCGGCCCATCCTAAAATAACACGGTCAGAGGCCTGCCTTTCAACCATACCCAATGTGGCCATTTGGTTTTCAAAGATTACAATCCGTGAATTGATAGACCGGAATTGCTCAGCAAGCCCGGAACCCGTCACCTGCACAGCATCTGCCATTCTCATGTATTGAAGAGCCAAAGCAAGATTGACTGGATCAGAAAACCAGGCTCTAATCCCAATCCCCTCATGTAAAGCAATAATGTTGTCAGAAAGCTCGTAAATGCTAGGCCGCCCTTGCCGCTTTCTCTCCTCTATAATCGGTAGAAGATCATGCTCAGTAAGCAGATGAAGGATGAGAACATCCCCAGACAGACAGAGTGTCTCAAACCAGGGCGAGATTGTGCTCACTGTAATTACGGTAGCTTTACCGGTTTTCCCCAAGGCAATAGATGGCTGTGCTACCCGGTAAATATAATCGCCAACCTTGCGGGTCAGCATGGCAACGGCATTAACAATGACCATGTCTAATTCCTGTCTGTGCCCTCCCCGACAAACAGCAAATTATTTTTTATTAAGGTTCTTTTTTTAAGTTTTTTCACCATCGATGGTTTGCTTCCATTACAAAGGACATAAATCTTCAGATCCAATGGATTATGATTCAGATAATTCAACCCGAGGCAATCACATTTACTGCATGCAGGCCGTCAATCTATTTCTCTTTTATTTCTTCGAGGGACGTATGAAATATTTCCCCAAGAAACAATATTCTTAAATTCGATCCATGCATAAACATAACACAACCTCGCAATTTTCGCTTATACTGAGAAAATCAATTTGGGAACATCTCACTTTCCTCTAAGTGCAGGTCAGCCTTCTCCCTGTGTAGCCGTTTCAAAGGAACGTCACACCGTGAACAATGTTCAAGCTCGTTGATGCGGCCCTCCTTCATCAGCCTGCGTGCTTCCCTGAATACAGTTCCATTAAAGATATTTACAGGATCTTCGTCAAAAGCGCTACCCAGCTTATAAAACGAGGCGTCAACGTCTATGCAACAGAACTGAATCATACCGGAGGCGTTGATGGTAATACGGTCGAATACGTAGGGACATGGGACGCTTTTGGGGATGGTGCATTCCGCATCCGCCCAATTGTGTCTGGGAAATCTGAGCACCATATCGCCCCGACTTAACGCAAGATATTGAGACCAGTAACTTGTGTAATATTGCCATTCATCATCATTCAGCTTCTGCTCGATCATCCTCACGCATATCGTTGTGGAATATCCACCCGAATTGCGAAGCTCTATTAACCTGTGGATATTATCAATAACTCGCTGGAAGGATAGACCCTGTCTGATTCGTTCAAACTTGTCCGGAATCAGGCTGTCAATGCTGAATATGACTATGTCTATGCCGCTGTCCAAAAGCATGGATGTGCGCTGTTCATCAAGGATACCGCCGTTTGTAGGCAGGCTAACTTGACGGAATCTTGCTTCCTTGGCTGCTTGGATTTTTGCAAAGACGTCCGGATCCAGGATAGCCTCACCCAGCCCCACGATATTCAGATATTCAATGTATTGCCTGTATGGAATCAGCCTGTTAAGAATACTGAGAAACATATCCTGATGCATGATCTGAGGCCGCTGGGAAGACGATCGAATAGAACACATTATGCATGAGGCGTTGCAAATCCCATGCACTGTTTCAATGTCAATAACAGAAGGAGCGACAATGTTTATCATGATAATATCTCTATAAAAATCGGGCGTGTAGAACCATAATAAGTCATTTATTTTATGCGCTTCAGGTACCCGCCTGGATTACAGGTGATCAGTAATTTTTTGTCTACAACGTCATCAACAACGAAGCTGTCTGTTTCCTCCATGAACGCCTCCAGCGCGGTTTTCGGGTTGTTTCCAGGCCCCCAGGGCCTCGGCCGGTGTTCCTGGATCGGTATATATTCAACGATGGTATCGCTGCAGATCATGTAGTGTCCTTTGCCAACGAGTGGTGAGTACAGGCGGAGTTCGGCAAGGACATGGTCGTGGCTGTGATAGGAATCAAGAACGACTAGGACTTCCTGGCTGTCGCTGATTATGGACACTATTTTGGCTAGGGTGGTCTGTTCAACGGAGGACCCGGTAATGAGAATGATTTTTTCGGATACAAGACCATGTCTATTCAACCTGGCTCTGAGGTCATCGGGGATATAAATGTCTATGCCGATAACCTTTTCCCCTCCCAAAACCATAAGCAGGGTTGAGTAAAAAAGCAGTGACCCTCCCCATGCAACGCCAAGCTCTATGATATACTTCGGCCTTGTTTTATAAATAATATTCTGGATGGCGAACATGTCCTGGGGCAGATTCAGGAGTGGTTCACCGAGCCAGTTCGTCTGGTGAACCCAGCGATATTTATCGGCGTCGATTAACAGATCTCTTGCCCTTCGTATAAGGCCGTCATCCTGGCTCATGGACAAGGCGGATTCCTGAAGCAGACCCTCGAATTCTTCACGGCTCAGCATCTTTTTCTCAGTCATGACGGACCTCCCGCGCCTCGCAGAAGATTTGTGGTTTCAGCGATGTTCTTTTCTATGGAACCGGTAAAGACAAAGCCAAGATCCTGGAAGCGCCGGCTTGAGGCTTCATAGGACAACTGATTCATGATTTCCTCATCAACATACTGAATATTGATTTTACCGGTGTACGGCCGAATGCAGGAAATGACATCATTTACGGTCATGTTTTCCGTGACGATGTTATAGACTCGACTGTCGAACCGCCGTTTGTCAAGAATGAAAAAGAGGGCCGCAACAGCGTCGTCGATGGCCAGATAAGGACGTTTCTGGTGCAGGGCCGTCCGCCAGACGGTGAGGGACTGTCCCATAACGGCCTGCCAGCAAAACTTGTTGACGGCTGTGTGAAACCGCATCCCCGGCGAGACTCCGACGATCGTGCCAAAGCGACAGGTGACGAAACGCAGGCCTTTTTTCGCTGCCATTTCTTGTAGGAGACGTTCTTCCATAAGCTTTGTCTCAGCATAGGGACTCTGCGGCTTCAGGTCTTCCTCAGGACAATCCTCGTCCACCTTTGATTTTTGAGTGCCATAGACGCTTGTAGAGGAGAGGTGAATCATGGGGATGTTCAGGAGAACGCAACATTCGGCTACCTTTCTGGTGGCGTTATAATTTACATGTTCGACCTTTTCTCTGATTTGGAAGCTCCCTGTCGCGTCAGTGACTGCGGCTAGATGGATTACCGCCTCGCAACCGGTCATTACAGAAGGCAGAGCCGCCTCTAAAACGTCACCTTCGATAAAACGATAGATACAGTCACCGGTAAGGTTGAACAATGAGGTGTACCTCTGGGTGGACAGGTTGTCGATCATGACGAGCTCTGATGATGGGAAATAGCCTGAAATCTCTCTTATCAGCCTCGATCCGATATGTCCCAACGGGCCTGTGACGAGTATCTTCATGATATCACCTTAAATATCTATCAAGACATGTTTCATAGTACTCTTTTGTCAATAATAGACCAGCTTTCAGATCTGTTATGGGTTTCCAGTTGACAAGGGATTTAATCCTTTTATTGCTGATGATGGCGTCGCCGATCTCCATCGGTTTTCTGTCTTTTGGCCACTCAACTAATTTGACCTTTCCTGAGCCGATATACCTTGTTGTAGCCTTCGCAATCTCGCAAACGCTATGGTGCTCATCGCCGACGGCGAAGAGCGTTTCGGTATTTGTCTTTTCAGTCTGAGATGAAAGTATTAAAGCTGAAACCACGTCACTGACAAAAATGGAGTTTCTCTTTTGTGTACCGTCTCCGAAAACAGTGATCGTCTTATTCTGCAGAGCAAGTCCTATAAAGTAGTTGTTGAAAGTGAAATCGGCGCTGTGGATACTTGCACGGGGGCCATAGGTGTTGGAGATCCGGATGACCGTTGCTCTCAAGCCGTAAATGTTCGCATAGATCAGAACATATTTTTCAGCGACGGTTTTGTTGGCTGAATAGATGTCCATCGGAAATTCCGCGTGATTCTCATCGGCCGGCTGGTAGTGGAGCTTTCCCAACTGTGTGCTGGTTCCCAGATGGATAAATTTCGCTTCCCGGTTAAAACGTCGGATGGCCTCCAGCAGATTGATTACAGCGCGGCTGTTCACGTCCAGATTGATCCAGGGTTCGCGGATGGAAAAGCTATGAGAGGTAGATGCGGCGCAGTTGAAGATAATATCCTTTTCAAATATATGTTCAGACAGCCGATCCATATTCAAAATATCATAATGACAAAGTTGAATAAAATCTCTAATCTTATTGATATTAAAAAGATTTCCTCCTGAGCTCGGATCCATGCAATCATAAATGGTGACCTCGGCACCTAAGTCCAGGCATTTGTGGGCGAGATTGCTGCCTATAAATCCGAGGCCACCGGTGATCAGAATCCTCTGGCCTCTCAAGGACGGAAGTTTAATTTCGTTGTATTGTTCCATCTTTCCTCTCCCTTATTTCTTGAATATGCTTCTGACACCCTCACATACCCGGTCGATCTGTGATTCCGTCATGATGAGCGCACCGGGAAGATTAATGCCACGGTCACAGATGTTATAGGCTACGGGGTTTCGTGGGCGATAAATCGCCTCCTGTCCGGGATATGCGGGAAGGGACGACAGCGGGTAGAAGAAGGGGCGCGTGGGTAGGCCTAGTTCCTGAAGCATTTCCATTGCTTTGACCTTATTCAGTTTATGGCTTTCACCGATCAGGAGCCCGGTGATCCAGGCACTGTTGAAACCCCCTTCAGGTTCGGCGTTGAATTGGATATCTTCGATATCAGAGAGACGCTCTTTGTAGCTTTCAAATATCCAGCGTTTTTTGGCAATAAGTTCGTCGAGGCGCTGGAACTGGGCGTATCCCACAGCTGCCTGCAGATTGAAAGGCATGTATTTGTAAGTCACTTCGTAATTGAAATAGGCCGGTCCGTCGGGCCGTCGTCCGTGGTCCCTAAGGAAGAGACACCGTTCATTAAGCTTTTCATCGTCAAGAATCAGCATGCCCCCTTCGCCGGTTACAAGGGTCTTTGTTCGGTGAAAACTGAAAACAGAGCCAATCCCAAATTTGCCCGCCCGTATTCCCTTATAAGTTGAGCCCAGTGCTTCCGCAGCATCTTCAATAAGCGGAATTCTATTTTCATTGGCTATGCTAATAAGTTCATCCATAAGAGGCATATTCCCAAAAATGTCAACAGGAATGATGGCTTTTGTCTTTGACGTGATATTCCTTTTCACAGAATCGGGATCAAGGCACCAATGGACGGAGTCGATGTCACAAAAAACGGGTGTTGCTCTAAGATAGCTCACCGGCGAGGCAGTTGCAATCCATGTGCATTCCGGGATTAGTACCTCATCTCCATCGCTGACGCCAAGGGCTGTCAATAATAGATGGATTGCTGTGGTGCAATTTGGCGTCATAATTCCATATTTGCGATTGTGGTATGCAGCAAATTCCCGTTGAAAAGTTTCTACATAATTGTAATTGTACCAGCCGTTTCTCATGCAATCTTCAACGACCTTGATTTCGTGCTCAGTGATCCAAGGGCCAGCCATATAAATTTGTTCCATATCTTTACCGCAGATTTGAAATATTTTCGTTGAACATCAGTTTCAAGAGACCGGCAATTGACACAGCATCTGTTATCAATCCGTGATTTATCATTTCTAAAGCAAACTGTGAGGGAATCTTTTTTAGAATAATGCGCTCTGTTTCTTCTAATTCCATTTTTCCATGTAATAGCTCTTTTGCTAAGAAGATAAAGACTTCCTCATCGGTAATAGAATTACAAGTATACATGTGAAGGATAAGATGCCATTTGTTAGCAGTTAAACCTGTTTCTTCTTTTAGTTCTCTTTTGGCAGCTCCCAAAACATCTTCATTTTTTGAGGCACCTCCTCCTGGTATTTCCCAAGAATATCGGTCTATAGGATACCGATATTGACCAACAAGCCAAAGATGTTTATCTTCCTCAAGTGCGATAATTCCGACTGTCCTTTTTTTGAACTTAATCCTGGCATATAGACTCTTTAGTCCCCGTGGACTAATAACCTTATCTTCTTGAAGAATAATCCATTCATTCTCATAAATATCCCTTGAGGTTAAAGTCTTCCAAGGATTAACCATTTCTGTTTCATGAACAGATAACAATTCAGGCTTCCTCATTCTATAATTAGACCTTCTTCTACAGCTGTGTTATCATAAAACATCTTTCTTGCCTGTCTATCAGCTTCTATTGGTTCTTGCAGGGATTCCCACAACCGTTACGCCTGCTGGGACATCTTGCGTGACAACCGCACCTGCACCTACTATAGAATCATCCCCAATATGTATACGCGGCAGAACTGTTGCACCCGCACCTATCCATACATTAATCCCCAAAATGACAAGGCCACATAAAGTAGCGCCAGGGGAAATTTCTACACCATCTGATAACGTGCATTCATGATCAATAGATGCCTTTGTATTTATTATGCATTGCCTCCCAATTTTTGCTTCAGGATTAACAATTGAACCTGCCATAAACTGGCAACCTTTTCCAACGGTGGCATTTATTGCAATTTGGGCGCTATGATGCGCTATTGTAACTGGCAATAGTCCTGCAGCAACCATCAGTTCATGATACTTCATTCGTACACGCCCATAGGGATTGCCAATAGCAACGCAAAATCCAATTTCATTACGACGAGACTGCGGTTGAAGCCATTCATGGAAACCGTCTAATCCAAAATACAGAGGCACATCCGGAAAGGGGGAGGGAAGATTCGGCGTATCATCAAAGACAGCCGCTACCTTGGAACCGTAGCTCTCAATAATTGGGCGTAAAACTTTTGCCTGACCAGTGCCACCCCAAAGAATTATTATTGGTGGCAATCTATTTAAGTGATCATTCATTTTGGCGATATTCTTCCCATAGAAAATGTAATTTAAAGCGAATTACTTAATCGAAGGACCTTTAATCCAGTCATATCCAATTTCGATGTCATCATACGGAATCCTGCCCTCATCTTCTGGATTGTAAATATTAGATGTTATGTAAAACAGGTGCGCCGGACCGCTAATACATTTACAGCCGTGAGCTACGCCAGGCGGAATGCGCAGAACTCCTGCCGTATGGTTTTCACCCATGAAAAGTTCCATCGTTTCTTTATAGTTCGAAGAGTTATGACGTGCGTCATGTAAGGCCACTTTCAAAACACCTCCCGCTACATACCACCAGTCAACTTGCTTTTGATGAATATGCCAAGCCTTCACGACACCGGTGTACATCAAGGAGTGGCTCCATTGACCAAATCCCTCGGCAAAAAATTCATCCGTTAAACGTATGATCTCACAAAAAAACCCACGTTCGTCCGAGTGTGTTACCAAATTTTTGAACATGACGCCTTCAATCATCGTTTTTCTCCAAAAACTTTTGGATTGCAGCCGTTATAGTGTGAAGCTCTGTCTCTGTCAGCTCTGGATATATGGGCAGGGAGAGGATCTCATCAGCAGCTTTTTCTGTCTCTTCCATGCCGTCTCCGCAGCGAATGCGCCCTCGGTAGGCTGGCTGCAGGTGGACGGGTATTGGATAGTGGATCAAGGCACCGATGCCCCGCTTCTTCAGAAAAGTCCAGAGGTCATCTCTTCTCCGTAAACGTACCACATAAAGATGATAAACATGGCTAGCATCCCGTCTGCAGTTTGGAATGCTTATGCCTGTTTCTCTAAGATTGTCGTCATATAGTTTGGCGATTTCAGTCCTCTTCGTATTGTCACCATCCAAATAGCGAAGTTTTACTCGTAATATGGCTGCCTGCAGTTCGTCAAGGCGGGAGTTCCATCCGCGTGCATGGCTGATATAGCGTTCAACCCATCCATATTCACGCAATAAGCGTGCCTTTTGGGCAAGTTCGTCATTGGCAGTTACCACTATGCCGCCATCCCCTAATCCCCCCAAATTCTTTGTGGGATAGAAACTAAAGCAGGCCATATCGCCAAATGAACCGACACGCCCATTTCTGTAAGTTGCACCAGTTGCTTGAGCACAGTCTTCAATCACACGTAATCCATGTTTTTGTGCAATCTCAAGAATTGGTGACAGGTCTGCGGGTTGGCCATAGAGATGAACGGGAATTACGGCCTTTGTTCGAGGTGTAATCATTTTTTCCAACTTTTCTGGATTTAGCGTGTAATACTGCGACTCGATATCAACAAATACCGGGATAGCGCCTGTTAATTCAATAGCAGCGACTGTGGCCACGGCAGTGTGGGAAACGGTTATCACTTCATCACCATGTCCCACATCAGATGCTGCGAGAGCAAGGTGAATAGCTTCCGTACCGCTCCCCACACCTATACCGTGAGACAAGCCGATATAAGTGGCAAACTCGTTTTCAAAGGTTTTAACTTCCTCACCCAGTATATACCATCCTTTATCCAGAACACGATGGATGGCTTCGTCTAATTCAGGCTTATGTGCCAAATATTGGGCATAAGGGTTACTGCAGAGGATCATCCGATTATTTGCACCTTCGGTACATAGACTATCCATTTGCCACCCCTACCAATGAAAGTCTTTTCTTTTGCCATAATCTCGGCAGCATGATTCCAACCAAAGAGCAATGCATAATCGGGGTAGTCTGTTTTGAATTCTTCATAAGGGCGAACAGGAATATGAACACCCGGACTGTATTTTCCTTGCTTGATGGGTGTTGTATCGCTTATATATTCCAGAAGGTCCGTGGTTATACTACAGTAGTTTGTAACAGTCGCACTTTTCGATGTTGCAGCGTAACCGACTACACGTCTGTTTTCATTTTTGAGATTCAATAGAAGCTGTTTTAATTGATCCCTGGATTTCTCCACAGATTTCCGAAACAGCTCATATGTTTCTCGTTGATGTAATCCCAACATACGTTCTTTGTCGATTTGCGTCATTACGGAAGAAGAAGGCGCATGAATACCCTTATGGGAAATATAGTATCTCATGGAGCCGCCATGAACGTTCTGCGGTTCAGTGTGAATAACTTCGAGCTCGTACTGAGAGAATAAATGTTGTATTGACTGCAGTGAAAAATAGAATGCATGTTCATCGTAGATCTGGTCATAGGCGGTTTTTTCCAGAATATCCCCAAGGTAAGGATCTTCGAAGATAAATATGCCGTCGGGTTTCAAAAGAAGCTTAATCCCTTTTGCTACGGAATGAAGGTATGGGATATGACACATGACATTGGCGGCAATGATTGCGTCGGCATGCCCGTTCTTGGATACAATCTGTCGGGCAATGTTTTCATCAAAAAATGCACAAATGGATGTAACCCCTTTTATAAGAGCGGCTTCTGCAACATTGGCTGACGGCTCTACACCGAGATGGCGTATGTTTCGCCTGGCAAAGTTTTCAAGAAGGATGCCATCGTTGCTTCCGATTTCGACAACAAAGGGGTCACAAACTCCTGCCAGAAAATCCTGCATGACCCTTTCAGCAAACATTCCAAAGTGACGTGCCATAAAGGAAGATGTTGACGAGAAAAAGGCATATTGCTCATGGAACATTTTTTCCCGGTCAACAAATTCAAGCAACTGAACCATTTTGCATTTCGGACAGTATCCGACGATCAGATCGAAAAAATATTCGTGTTCGAATTGGGCCGGTGTCAAAAAACCGTTGGCAATTGGCATCCTGCCAAAAGAAATGAAAGGTTCAACTTCATAGGCACATATCTGGCACTGATACATAAATGCTTCCTTAATTATTAATGGTATTTGATGATAATTCTTTAGCAGTGCGATGGCACTTGTTATAGGCAGTTCTCAGTTCTTCCCATTCCGGATAAATAAGAAGGGCTTCGCCAAGTGCCTTTATGACATTCGTAACATAAAAATGTTCAAGATGTTTTGCGTGATCATTGATATCCGGCCCATAGTGTCTTCCATCCCATGTACAATAAAAGCAACCCACATTGATCAATTGGATAGCTCTGTTGATCTCATATCGTAGTTGTTTTTCCCAGCGCATCCTAAAACAGCGGATGATTTCACGTGTCAATTGTTCTTTTTTATCCAAAGAAAGAGATGAGTAGTTTATCAATTCGCAATGTGAATACATCAATCGGCAAAATGGCAATGTAATACCTTCCTCTAACCAGGGCGGATCCATTGATCGGATCAAATCCGTGTAATGCTCGTCGAAGGAGCGCTCGTAATTTCTTGTCAGGTTTCTTATGAAAAGAAAATCGTCAATTTGAATGATTTTCCCCGTCAGTGCGACTTCGGCAAGAAAGAGAGTGTCATGTGCATAGGCGTCTTTCCTGAAAGAACGGGCCTTGCGGATGACCTCACGTCTGAATAATCCGTACATTGCATTACACATCTTCAGCTCCCAGATGACGTGAAGAAATCGTTCGCATGGATCGTCCTGATCCGCTTTGACGGTATCATTACCGACGCCTAAATATTTTGAATGGTTTTGATAGACTTTCGACTTTGAGTACACGAGGACAATGGAATCATCTTCGTGAATCTTTTCAAAGCACTTCCTTATGTATGACTTCTCCATGCGGTCGTCATAAGATCCCCACATAAAGAAAGGCGCTGACGACAGTTCAGCAACACGGAAGAAATTTTGGATACCGGCGCAGTTGCTGTGGTCATCTGTGGGAAAATATTTTACGCGGTGATCCAATTTTTCGTAATGTATAGCGATTTCTTGAACAAAGGGATCATTTCCATGGTCAGAAATGATAACCTCAAAATCCTCAAAATCTTGAGATAAAATTGACTCTAGGGAATCAGCAAGCATGGTGCCGCCGCTGTAAAGAGGAAATCCAATACTGACCATCGGAATATGTCGGCCGTAAAGATGATCTGCCGGATTCAGAATGGTGACAGGCGTCATTTCCAAGTTATACCCCAATTGTTTAGCCAAAGAACCACAGGTATTATTCACAATATTTCTTGTGGCGGGAGACCACATTTCCGGAGTCGGAAAACGTCCATAGTTCTGAGAATTTAAACGCATTTCTAATATCTGTGCTATCTCTTTCTCACAGTATCCATCAATATTCAAGAATTCGAAAATTTCTTGGATTTTAGATGATCCGGATTGGATGTCCTCAAAACGAACGATCAAATATCTATCATTGTTTAATTGGGATAAAAATTTGAGTATCCAATTATAAGTTTCTGCCCAAAGCCAGCAGATCTTTTCGATTTGGCTAAAAGACTTCCAAGTTAAATAGAATTCGGAAATCTTTGGAGGTTGCATTCGTATAGGATCTTCGGTATGGCTCTGATAAAAGTTTTGTTTCAGAGCGGATCTAACGAATTGATACGGATGACGGACCAGGACGAGAAATTTGGAATGCGTTAATTCCTGGGCGATAGCATCTGCGAATGGCGTAAGTGCGGGCGTAGTTTCACCATATACGAAGCCATCTTTCAATGCTGCGGCAATGAGAGGAAAGCGCTTCTGTCTAAGGACATCAGATTTATTCACATTATCGCTCCATGCCAGAACCGATTCTCCTTCTATAGCCGGAGTGGGACAGAAATGTATCTTAACTCTCTTGGACGAAATCAAAATCTTCGATAGCGTATGAGTTCCGCAACACCCCGTGGATAGCACGAAAAAAGCTTCTGCTCGGCGTATTTCATCAGAAACGTTAGGAGCTAAAGACGGTCTGTGTGAGCCCCGGTGGGAGAGAAGATCGACCTCGTCAAGGATTTTTTTCATTTCCTCGTCCTGGGGGTTGCGCTGTACCAATTTTTTTAAAAGGGGCGCTATCGCCGCCAACTGGTTTGTTGTTCTCAGCACATGTACAAGATTAAGTGCAGCCTCCCGATAATAGGGATCGATGGATAACGCCTTGAGTAAGTAGTCGGTTGCTGTCTTGTTGTTTCCCTCCTGGTAGACGATGACACCCAGATTGTTTAAGGCTTCTATATTGCAGGGCTCTGTTTCGATTACAGATAGGAAGCATTGTTTTGCATCTTCGTATCTCCCTTTGCCAAAAAACTCATCACCCCGTTCAAACAAGTTTTTTGTTCGGACCAGGTCTTCATCCTTTACTGCATTCATCATTTCCATGCACATATCCTTTCATGAAGGAAGTTCTGAGCCTTTTCGCGCTAAAAAAAATTGATTTCAAATTGTACTCAATAGTCATGCCAGGACTTCAAATAGGAAATAGTGTGTAGCTAGGGCATTAGCTTCTTCCCATTCGGGAAGTTACTGTTTGTTCATCTGCCTTGACTTGTCTTACCGGAGGGAGAATGGGTTAGTTTTCTCGATATAGCTCCGCCCTCTCAATTACAAAATGAGGGGGATAGTTTTAATTGACAAACAAACCTCATCCTACCGACAGGCCTGGTGTAAATTTCTACTGATGATCACCGAGAGATGAATGCATTCTTGAAAATCAGAATTTGTTTTCAATCCCTCTTCCATTGTATTTTTTTGATGGCTTCCAATCACATGCTTCTATGTAAGCCCTCACCATATATTATAAAGCCAATTCTTTTGATTTTTTCCTGCATGAGAATTCGCCTTAATAACAGGTGTCAATCATTCAACCTGTGAACTTACGCGAAAATCATGCCGTTTCTAAGCAATGACATTAGAAATGAGGCGGCAAATAGTTCCTGATAAGAATTTTAACCGGGCATTCTTTACTTGCTTTGCCATGGGGAAACCTTTTGCAAGCTTTTCAAAGGTATCCTTTTTAAGCTTTCGCATTTATATGCTTCAACAGGTCGTTCCCCTCCTTGAATAAAGGATTTATTTTTAAAGCCTCCTGTATGGATGCCTTGGCACGATTCCAATCCTCCTTTTCCACTAGGACCCTTGCCATGTTGTAATGCAAGCCCTCATCATCTGGAAGGATAGCGAGAGCCTTTTCGAATTCACCTATTGCCCTATCGTAGGCCCCTTCTCTTCGGAAACGAATGCCATTGCTGTTGTATGTTTGAACAATGAAGGTTACCAAGAGGTCATTATCTGCTATGAGTTCTCTCGCCTGCGTATATTCTCCCTGATCTATAATATTCATGATCATTTGAGCCTCCGCTACTATGTCTTTGGCAGCATCTTGAACAGATGCGTCAGATTTTTGACTAAGATCAACATTATCCCGTACCCCTTCGTCTCCAACACTGATTAATTGCTTAACAAATTCAAGAGAACTGCTGAGATCCTTTGCATGGAACGATACGGGTCCGAATATCTTCTTGAAATCCTTGCTTTCCGAAAGTGTCAGCTGAAAAGAATTAACTTCCTCCAGCAGTACTTTTTCGTCAGACGGCAGCATCTGCGTACTCAGGGTCTTTTCCAGAACTGACTTGAAATAGACAAGACAGGTGTGAACATTACCCTGCTTAATCTTTGCCTTGCATTCATTCAACTGCTTGGTGATTTTGGCTATTTCTTCTCTCTTAATTTCTACTGCCATTTCTATTCCTTCGATTCATGGTTAATATGCAAGAAGCATGCAATTGCTGTTTGTTGTATTCAAACGCCTACGTACACTTCTTGAAGTTTTAATACCCGCGTTCTGAGAAAGGTACAATAGTTGCATCGGATTAATTCGTTGCTGGTTCTTCATTACTGAAAAAAGCCAACAAGGACTTGTTAATCTATGTCACCGCAAGAGGTACAGAGTTTCTGTTATCTGCTCTTAAAGTTTTTCATTTGCGTGTCGATAAGTAGGTACAGGGGTTGCAATGGATTAATTCGTTGCTATCGGTTCATCGTAAATATTCAAGAGGTTTGATATGGCTGAATCTCTTTATTCTACCTCAGAGGTAGCAAGATTATTCGAAATCAACAGAGTAACCATATACCGCTGGGTTCAAGAAGGGGTCGTGAAGGCGTACAAGGTTGGCAAGCATCTCAAGATACCTGCATCCGAGGTAGAGAGACTATGGAAAGAGTTTGGCTTTCCTGAAGCACCGCACATGCGCGTTGCCGATCTTTCTCAGAAAGATGGATTGCACAATTCGATCAATTCCGGCGTGAAATATAAGCAACAGAAAAAATTAGTCATGGCTGTAGATAGTAATAAAGGCGATTTCAAGTTTATAAGAGAAATATTTGCAGCAGCAAAACTCAAAGGAAAGTGCGTCCTGGAGACATATACGGACAATCTTGAAGCGGCCCTCGCCATAGGCAAAGAAAAACCTGATCTGCTGCTCATAAAAATTAGGAAATCTAACGGGAGCGGTGAAGAGTTCGCAAAGAAAATCAAAGGTCTTCATTCTGATATTAAGATCATCTTCATCGGTAATGTTTCCACGAACCGGCATAAAAGAGAAGGAGCCGTGTTTCCTGATAATGCGGCCGTAACTGTCGGATGGGCAAGACTGTATCAAGAAATTGCAAGAGCCCTTGGATTCAATGGCAGGCGCTGAGAGGAAATGCGCTTGGCAGGCAGAATAAGTGATGGTTAGACACAGAGGAATTGATAGGCGGCAATAAATAGAAAGGGGGTGGCATGGATTCAGTCAATAAGTGGGTCAAGTTGGCAAGCTGTAAATCAGCAAAGGATGACAGGTAAAAAGATAAACAAGAGGAAGAAGATAAAGGGGAGGAAAGAAATGAAAAAACTGATGGCAATAATTATGGTGGCAGTCTTCTTAGTATGCGGGATCGCTTATGCCGGTAAAGGCACAGCGAAGGAGGCTGTGGCAATGGTGGATAAGGCAGTTGCATACTTGCAGGCGAATGGAAAGGAAAAAGCCTTTGCGGCATTTGATGACCCGAAGGGGCAGTTTGTGAAGGACGATTTGTATATTTACATTATGGACTTTAAGGGCGATATCTTGTCACATGGTGCGAACAAGAAGTTGATAGGCCAGCACTTTATCGATATCCGGGACACCGATGGAAAGCTCTTTTTCCGGGAGATTATAGATGTGGCCAAGGCGAAGGGAATCGGATGGGTTAATTACAAGTGGACGAATCCTGTTACAAAGAAGGTTGAAGCGAAATCGGCATATCTCAAAAAATCAGGCGACTACATTGTAGTTTGCGGAATATACAAGTAGTTGTGCAAGAATGGTCAGATAGGCCTCGTGCCTATCTGACCGTCAAGATTGAATTATAAGGGGGTATTGACGTGAAAAAGGTTATCAGAAATTTGAAGATGGTCAAAAAAATGATGTTGCTCCCTGCAGTCGTCTTCGTATTCCTCATCGCGTTGGCATATGGAGCCTACGATGGGCTTACGAATCAAAAGGCAGCTATTGAGGACATATTCAACAACCGTTTTAAGACTTACCAGGACTGCGCCGATCTTATCAAAAAGATAGGGAATGTCCATGCGAATATTTATAAGGTTATCAGCTGGACAAACGCAAATTATGATGATCAGAAAATTGACGCCCTTGCAAATGAACAGAAGACCACTCTGGAAAAGACCATTGAGCTCGTAAAGAATACGCTGAAAGCGAGTGCCCTCACTTCTGACGAGAAGAAGCTCTTTCAAAGAACTCTCGATGACATGCTAGAATATCAGAAACCGGCGACTGGCGTGATAAGTGTGGGGAAAGCGGATTTGAATGCGGCGACGATGTTCATGGGTACAGCGGATGAGAAATATCAGGTACTCAGCCAGACATTGGAAGAACTCCTGGCACTGGAGAAAAAGTTGAGCGGCGACAAGTACGATTCTTCTATCCATAGCTTCAATATGGTGATGAAAACGTTTATTATCGTGCTGGTAGTCGCTATCGTCCTATCAGTGGTGACCAACATTTTTATTACCAGGCTTGTTACCCAGCCGATCAAAGAGTCAATTGAGGTAATCAAGAAGGTAGCCGATGGTGATCTTACGCAGGAAATCAATGTGGATTCCAAGGATGAGATAGGTGATCTTGCTTCGTCTATCAATACCATGCGGATGAAGATGGGAGATGCAGTAGGCCAGTCGCTGTCGATTTCGCATGTTCTGTCTGAATCATCTTCCCGGCAGGCTGCTGCACTGGAGGAGACATCGGCATCTCTGGACGAGATGGCTTCCATGACAAGACAGAATGCAAGCAATACGGCCGAGGCCAATAAGCTGATGGCCGCGGCCAAGCAGGCTATTGAAAAGGCAAACGTTTCTATGGCTGATCTGACCAGATCGATGAAGGAGATCGCAACTGCGAGCGAGCAGACCCAGAAGATCATCAAAAGCATAGATGAAGTTGCTTTTCAAACGAACCTGTTGGCTTTGAATGCGGCGGTGGAAGCCGCACGTGCAGGAGAGGCGGGAGCAGGTTTTGCGGTGGTCGCCGATGAGGTCAGGAATCTCGCCCTGCGAGCAACGGATTCTGCAAAAAATACGGCTTCTCTTATTGAGGATATCGTTAAAAAGGTCAGAGGTGGAGAATCTCTCTTGAATGTTACCAATGAAGTCTTTAGCGAGGTCACGGTAAGCTCAACCAAGGTTGTCGAGCTAATGGGGGAAATCGCAGCTGCATCCCAGGAGCAATCGCAGGGAATCGATCAGGTGAACAGGGCTGTGGCCGAGATGAATCAGGTTACACAACAGAATGCCGCCAGCGCGGAAGAATTGTCCGCCACGATGTCGATGTTCAAGGTTGGAGATAACAATGGACAGAACCTGGGGGAGGGTTTATCCCAGAAGAGACCTGTAAAGAAGCTTTCTCTTTCACAAGACGGCCGGGGAGATTCCGAAAGGATTATTCCCTTGAAGGATGAAGACTTCGTCTGACGTGAGAAAAAGATTTTTCTGTTCGATGGTCTTGCACGTATGTTGAGATGTGGAGACGTGGGCCAGGGCAATATGCTTGGCTTAAGGAAATGAAGGGACACGGTTGTGGAAAATAGTATTATGAGGAGGTACTGAACTATGCCGGAGACATCAGTAGTAACAAAAGAAAGCGCTATGTCTCAGACAGCGGACAGAGAGCCGCAAAGAGAAGGAAAATACCTTACCTTTGGTCTTGGAAGTGAAGAATACGGATTAGAGATACTTAAGGTAAAGGAAATCATCGGTGTCATGAATATTACATCTGTTCCTCAGACCCCCAAGTACGTAAAAGGCGTCATTAATTTAAGGGGCAAGGTTATTCCCGTCATTGATCTGCGCCTGAAGTTTGGCATGGAGGCCATGGAGTACAATGACAGAACCTGCATTATTGTCGTCGATATCGCAGGCAAAGCAGGCAAGAAGACAGTCATGGGCATCGTTGTGGATTCTGTTTCTGAGGTACTCAATATTAAAGGTGAAGAAATAGAAGATACGCCGACATTTGGTGTGAGATTGGCGACGGATTATATATTGGGAATGGCCAAGGTAAAAGGAGGGGTTAAGATACTTCTCGATATTAACAAGGTATTGACAACAGATGCCGTTATGGCCGAATCGATGGTGCATTGAGGCATCAAATATTTCTGACGCTCGCAAATAGCTGTATCGATAACAGCAATAGTTAAATGTGTTAGCATATGGCGTCCATTGAACTGAAAGATATTGATTTTGAGAAGATAAGCCGTTTTGTTTACGATCTTTGCGGCATCCATTTACATGAAGGAAAGAAAGAGCTTGTTAAAGCGCGTCTGGGTAAGCGCCTGAGAGAGGGGAAATTTAGGTCCTTCTCAGAATATTATCGTTACGTCACCACTCAGCAGGGGGCAGATGAGTTGATCTGTATGATTGACTCACTCTCCACAAATTTGACCAGCTTTTTCAGGGAGGTTGAGCATTTTCAGCTGCTACGGAAGATCATACCGGAGATAGTAAAAATGCCCAGGAAAGGTCGCATCCCGAAGCTGAGAATATGGAGCGCTGGGTGCTCCACGGGGGAAGAGCCATATACAATTGCTATGACATTGAGAGAATTATTCAACAACGGGCAGTCTGATATCAAGATAATGGCGTCAGATATTTCTACAAGAGTGCTTAATACTGCCGTAAAAGGTGTATACCCCGAGGAAAAGGTCAAGGGCATTTCTCCTGATCTTTTAAAAAAATATTTTCAGGTCGGTCAGGGCGACTGGAGGGGACACTACAGGGTCAAAAAAGAAATTTACGAAATAATTGATTTTGTGAGGTTCAACCTCATGGATGCGCTTGCTTATGATGATCCCTTTGATGTCATATTCTGCAGAAATGTCATGATATATTTCGACAAGCCGACGCAGGGCAAGATAGTGCGTAAATTCTATGGATACTTGAAGGATGGCGGATATTTGTTTGTAGGGCGTTCTGAAAGTCTGACAGGGCTGAATCATCAATTCAAATATATAGGACCGAGCGTCTATCAAAAATAGTTATGAGCGAGATTATTGTCGGCATTTCAGATCTTAAGGTGAGCAATAATATAGATGCTGTTTTGGTTACCTATGCGCTTGGTTCATGTGTTGGTGTCACCGTCTATGATCCCGTAGTTAAAGTGGGAGGACTCTTACATTTTATGCTGCCAGAATCATCACTAGATATGAGAAAAGCAGGCGAAAATCCAGCTATGTTTGCGGATACGGGGATACCTCTATTGTTTAAGACTTGTTATGAACTTGGCGCAAAAAAAAGGCAGATGATTGTGAAAGTTGCTGGCGGGGCAAGTATTCTGGACGATGCGAATTTTTTCCGGATAGGCCAAAAAAACGTAACCGCCATGAAGAGACTGTTCTGGAAGAACAACGTTTTTATCGAAGGAGAGGACACGGGGAGCAACTGCAACCGAACTGTTTCCATACATATCTCAACGGGTAAAGTCTTTGTGAGGACGGCCCATAACGGGACCAGGGAGTTGGTATGATCTCAGACAAAATTCTAAAATCTATCAAGAACATTCCGGCATTTCCGGCAGTGGCAATGAAGGTTATGGCTTTGATTGATAATCCCAACTACTCCATTATGGATCTGGCAGATGTGGTCAAGTATGATCAGGCGATAACGGCCAATATACTGAGGATATGCAATTCTGCATATTTTGGCCTCCGTCACAAAATCGTAACAATAAATGACGCAATAATGCGCCTCGGTCAGCAAAATATCGTCCGTGCGGTCCAGGCTGCCGGAGTGTCGACATTCTACAGAAAAGCGAAGGGATATGGTCTGGAGGCTAACAAGCTCTGGGAGCACTCGGTGGGAGTGGCCCTTATGACCCAGATATTATCAAAGAGGATATTTCATTGCGAGGATGCCAGACTTTACACGACGGCCCTCCTCCATGACATCGGCAAAGTTATCATGGGTGAATTCGTCGACGAGTCATTTCCACAAATTCATAACCTCGTTTCAAAGGAGGGGATTTCTTTTCTTGATGCGGAAGAAAAGATCATCGGTGTTAATCATGCGGAGCTTGGCGGTAGCATAGCCTCTCAGTGGAACTTTCCTAAGGATATGAGGGATGCGATTGCATACCACCACAGACCTGATTTGATGCAGGATGAAGACAACAGTGGGGCCTGGCTTGTTTATCTCGCCGATCAGGCCTGTATTATGATGGGAATCGGTTTGGGGAGCGACGGCCTGGCATACAAGGGATTGTCTGAAGTAATTATTAAATTTAAACTTCGCCAGAGAGATTTTGAAGAATGCATCATGTTGATGCTGGAGGATCTTGACCGTGCCAAGGAAGTGATAGGCATGGTCTAAACATGATGACATTATCAAGAAGTAAAAAAAATGATGAGGTGCCGCGATGTCCTTTAATGTCCTGATCGTTGATGATTCTAAATCGGTGCGTTCCGTAATCAAAAAGATCATTACGATTTCAGGTTTCCAGATGGATCAATGCTATGAAGCCGTGAACGGAAAACAGGCTCTGGAGATTTTGTCGAAGGAATGGGTGGATGTCATTCTATCAGATTTGAATATGCCGGAGATGAACGGGTTTGAGATGCTGGCTGCCATAAAGGCGGACAGCCATCTGCAAGAAATACCTGTCATCATTATTTCAACAGAGGGCAGCGATGAGAAAAGGAATGCTGCTTTAAAAATGGGTGCGAAACAGTTCATTAAAAAGCCGTTTTCACCCGAGTATGTCAGAAGAGTTCTTTATGAAGTTATAGGCATGGAGGATGAAGAAACACATGAAAGAAATGAAAGAGATAATGATGGCAGCGATTTTTGATGTCGTCGAACAGATGTTTTATGTCTTTCTCGAGCCTGTATCTGATGAATATTCAAACTATGCCATGGAAGCGGCCATACAATTTAAAGGTGAAATGAAGGGTGAAATGAGCATCTTAGTCTCTGACGGATTAGCTAAAAGTATGGTTCATAATTTGTTGGGATTAGAAACAGGACAAATGACTAAAGAGGACATAGAGGATTGTGTGAAAGAAGTGGCAAACATGATCTGCGGAAACTTCTTAGGGAGACTGGACCAGACAAGAGAGTTTGATCTGTCCATGCCATCTTTTTCACGGCCGCCAAGAAAGGCAGTTGCGGGAAGTGATTCTTGCAGGCTGTATTTTGACTCCGATGGTGAGAGTTTCGGCGCCGTACTCAGACTGACAAATTCGCCGTAAGCGGGATTCATATACAGGGGAAGACGACGGAATGAGGGTATACAGGGGCCGGCTAAAGCAAGGATGAATTTTCAGGATATATGACACAGCAAAAAATAAAGACACTCATTGTTGATGATTCCGCCATTGTTCGGAAAATACTTTCCGAGGAGCTGTCAAGATTCGCCGATATAGAAGTCGTGGGAACAGCACCAGACCCCTTTGTCGCAAGAGACAAAATCGTGAAGCTGCAACCCCATGTCATAACGCTGGATATCGAGATGCCGAGAATGGATGGATTGACATTTCTGAGGAAGATAATGAAGTACTTCCCGTTACCGGTGATCATAGTCAGTTCGCTCACGCCAAAAGGGAGCAAAATGGCTTTAGAGGCGATGGAGATCGGGGCTATTGATGTTATAGGCAAACCAGGTGGTTCCTATTCTGTAGGCGACATGAGCGATATGTTGGCGGAGAAGATCAGGATTGCCTCGGTGGCTAATATACGGCACCGAAGCGGCTACGAGCCAAATTTTGAAAAGCCTGAACCTATAGGAGCGCTTACCGAAACGACCAACAAGGTTATTGCAATCGGGGCATCAACAGGTGGCACAGAGGCTCTGAAGGATGTCCTTTCCAGGATGCCGCCCAATTCACCGGGCATCGTTGTCGTGCAGCACATGCCGGCGAATTTTACATCCGCATTTGCCGAGAGGCTGAACGGCTTAAGCCAGATAACAGTTAAAGAGGCTGAGGACAATGATGCTGTGATACAGGGTAAGGCTGTAATTGCCCCGGGCAACCAGCATATGCTTTTGAGGAGAAGTGGGGCGCGATATTATGTCGAGGTGAAGGACGGTCCGAGGGTTCAGCACCAGCGTCCGTCGGTTGATGTTCTATTCAAGTCAATTGCAAGATATGCGGGATCGAATTCAATCGGGGTGATCCTGACAGGCATGGGAGCAGACGGTGCGGAAGGGTTATTAGAAATGAAACAGGCAGGCGCAAGAACGATCGCACAGGACGAAAAAACCTGTGTGGTTTTTGGTATGCCGAAAGAGGCAATCAAAATCGGTGCTGTGGACAAGGTAGTGCCGCTGGGACAAGTTGCGCAAGAAATACTAAGGATGGTTTAAAAGATGTCACATGATCAGTTGATGAACTTAATTGACGGCATAGCTTCGGACTTTCTATTTCTGGAAAATCAAGATGTTGACATTCCCACTGCCGGGAAGTTTCTCAATCAGCTTGATGCAATTATCAGAGGTGCAGAGGCTTTGAAGATAGAACATCTGTCTTGCGTAGCCAGAGGCTTAAGCAGTCTTTTGGAGAAGAAGATACTGGATGAGGTCAAAGATACGGAAACCGCTTTTGCCACCTTTGAAAAAGGCATAACCATCATGCAGGAAATCGATCGGAGCCTTAACAAAGGCGGAGATCAACAGGCTAACATCAGTGGCTTTATGGAATCCGTAAACCGCTTGATAGGTGCCACACCGGTGTTTGAATGCGAAAGTACCGCTGTCGAAAAGCGTGCTGAACCGGATAATGAGTCAAATTTCGGGTCGGAAAAGAAGGTCGAAATTCAGGATGAATCTTTATTGAGGGACTTTATAGTCGAGGGGCTTGAATACATAAACGAGATTGAAGTGAACATCCTGAGTCTGGAACAAGACCCGGGGAATAAAGATTGTGTAAATTCTATCTTCAGACCGTTTCATTCCATCAAGGGTGTGGCAAGTTTCCTCAACCTGGAAGAAATAAGGGATCTTGCCCATCACCTGGAGAGTCTTCTGGACAAGGTGAGAAACAATGAACTTTCCGTGACTGCCCAGGTTATTGACATCATTCTTGACGGCGCTGATGCCTTGAAGGCAATGATCGGGCAAGTGAGAGACCGCATGGAGGGCAGAGCAGCGGCAAGCCTTGAGATCGATATGCCGACGCTGGAGCAGCGAATACGATTTGCGCAACAGGGTAAATATGAGCAGTCAGAACCAAAGAAAATCGGCGAAATACTCGTTGAAGATGGTCTGATCTCTGAAGATGCCTTGGAGGAATCACTTGAGCTGACTAAGAAAGCACCCGATATGAGGATCGGTGAGGCGCTAATTGCCGAAGGGAAGGTAACCCCCAAGCAGGTATCTCAAGCCCTGAGAAAACAAATGAGTCAGGTTGTCGACGTGACATCAATCAGAGTGGATACGAGGAAGCTTGATGACCTGATAGACATGGTCGGTGAGTTGGTCATTACCCAGTCTATGATACGGCAGAGTCCCATCGTTCTATCCAATATGGACAGAAAATTTTTTAGAGATATTTCCCAGCTATCCAGCATCACATCCCAGTTGCAGAGAACGTCCACGAGCTTGAGGATGATTCCTATAAAGCAGACTTTTCAGAGGATGTCCCGATTGGTCAGAGATCTTTCGAGATCTGCCGGAAAATCGGTGAATGTGGTCACAGAAGGAGAGGATACGGAAATAGACAGGAATATGACGGAAGAGATTTATAACCCCCTTGTCCACCTGATCAGAAATGCTGTGGACCATGGTATTGAGCCTCCCGAGGATAGGATAAAGGCGGGAAAGGGAGAGACAGGAACAATCCAACTGAAAGCTTACCATAGGGGCGGCAACATCATGATTGAGATATCGGATGACGGGAAGGGGTTAAATAGAGAAAAGATATTAAACAAGGCAATAAGTAACGGCACTATCGCTTCTGCAACGGGCCTGTCTGATCAGGACATATATCGACTTATCCTGCTTCCCGGATTGTCAACGGCTGAGAAGATAACCGATGTATCCGGTCGGGGCGTTGGAATGGATGTGGTGAAACAGGCAGTGGACAAATTGAGAGGAAAGATAGAGATCAACAGCCATTACGGTTTTGGAACCACATTCGTGACAAGCTTTCCCCTGACGCTGGCCATCATCGACGGCATGATCGTGAGGGTAGGTCACGAAAAATACATTGTTCCGACTGCCGCGATTAGAAGATTGCTCCGTCCCAATAAAGAATATTACAACACCGTCATCGGTCGGGGCGAGGTTATAAATGTTATGGGCAACCTCTTGCCCCTGGTGCGGTTGCACGATTTATTCGACATAGAACCTGATTACCGGAATCCCTGGGAAGCAACGATCGTGGTCGTTGAGGGCGAAAACGGGTCGAAATGTCTGCTGGTAGATGAGATCGTGGGTCAAGAGGAGGTCGTCATCAAAGGTCTCAGTGAAAGTTTGAGGCATGTAAAAGGGGTATCGGGCGGCGCAATCTTAGGAGATGGGAACATAGGACTGATACTGGATCCGGAAGGGTTATTTGAATTGAGTGAATTGTAAGGCTTCGGAGGCAATGGAAAGAAGAAGAATTGATCTTAAGCGGGAGGATAGATTATGGATGTCAACAAAAAGATAAAAATCCTGGTTGTCGATGACTTTGCGACAATGAGAAAGGTTGTAAGGAACCTTTTGAAACAGTCCGGCTATGAAAATGTTACCGAGGCTGAAGACGGTGTGGCGGCCATGAACGTACTGAAGTCGACAAAAATTGATTTTGTAATATCCGACTGGAATATGCCCAATATGACAGGTATTGAGCTTCTAAGGGCAGTCAGGTCAGATAACGAATTGAGCGCGATGCCCTTTCTAATGGTGACTGCGGAGTCTCTTAAGGAGAACGTCGTGGAGGCGGTCAAAGCCGGCGTCAGCAATTATATTGTGAAACCGTTTACCGCCGAAGTTCTTGGTGAAAAAATAGACAAGATTTTGGAGAATATAAAGTAATTTTGAAAGGCATACGTTATGGACGTTAAATATATTAATCCCTTTCTGGAGGGAACCGTAGAGGTCTTAAAGACAATGGCGTTTGTCAATCCGACGCCTGGTAAGCCTTATCTCAAGAAAAACAATTTAGCCAAAGGTGATATTACCGGCATTATCGGTATCACCGGCACCATAAAAGGTTCACTTGCGTTGAGTTTCTCTACGGGCAGCATACTGAAAATAGTTTCGAACATGCTCGGCGAGGAGATAACTTCCCTCAATGGTGAAATCAGAGATGCCGTTGGTGAAATAACTAATATGGTATCCGGTGCGGCAAGGAAAAGAATTGAAGCCATGGGTGTCAGTCTATCTGCCTCGCTTCCCACTGTCGTTTCCGGGAAGGATCACTCAATCATGCATATGCTTGGCGGGCCCAGTATTGTAATACCTTTTGAAATGGAAGAGGGGACCTTCGTGGTAGATATCAGCATAGGTGATCCCCAGTGAGTCCGTGTTTTTTGGATCAGGTGTAATAAATATTGTTGTGAGTTAAGGACTAATTAGGTTCTTCCATTTAGAGAGATTAGCGATGGATTATAAAAGCGACAAAAGAGAATACGCGAGAGTGGCTGCATATTTGCCCCTTGATGTCCGTCTTGTGCCGCCGGAAGAGCGGGATATTCATAAGCCTCGAATTTCCGGGGTGGCGATACTGGACAATTTTGCAAAACCGCCGGAACTAGATGACAAGCCTCTGGCTCAGTGGCTCAACATGTTAAACGCTAAGCTTGACTCCATCATCAGTTCGCTAGCGGTTGAACGTGAGGGGTTTGGCTCTTTGACTTTCAATGCAATAAATATCAGCGCCGCCGGGATGGGCTTCAAGTCCAGAGACAAGTACGATGAGGGGGCCTTCCTGGAAATGAAAATTTTACTTTATATGTATCCCCACGTGGCTCTTTACTTGTACGGAGACGTGGTCAAGTCTGAACGGGAAGGCGATGACTTTAATACGGCCGTCAAATTTACCGGATTGAGCGATGACATAAGAGACGAGATTATAAAATTTGTTTTTAGGCGACAAAGGGAAATCCTCAGTGCGAAAAGGGGATAGCCTTAGGAAAATATGATAGCTATAATAGGATTCATTGTTGTTGCTGGAGCTATTGCCGGCGGTTACTTGATGGAACACGGCAACCTTTATGTGCTGCTCCAGCCTGCCGAGGTCGTTATAATCTTTGGCGCAGCCTTTGGTGCATTTCTGGTAGGATCGCCCATGAAGGTTATTAAATCAACATCGGGCAGTGTTTTGAAGATATTCAATAACAAGCCTTTCGTAAAAGCCGATTATCTTGAAGTTCTGATGCTCTTGAGCGAGATTTTCTACAAGATCAGAAAACAGGGACTCGTGTCAATTGAAGGCGATGTCGATGCGCCGCAGGAAAGTGCAATTTTTAAGAATTATCCGAAAATCCTTAAGAACCATCATGCAATCACATTTATTACGGATACTCTGAGAATGGTCATCACGACAACGATCGAGCCTCACGAGCTTGAATCGCTGATGGAGACGGAATTGGAAGAACATCATGAAGATTCATTGATACCTTCAAAGAGTATGGCTAATACTGCAGACGCCCTCCCCGGGTTGGGTATTGTAGCCGCCGTATTAGGAGTAGTCCTAACCATGGGAAAGATAGGTGAGCCGCCCGAGGTTCTGGGACACAGCATAGGAGCGGCACTGGTGGGTACATTCCTGGGCGTTCTGATGTGCTACGGTTTTGTGGGACCTATGTCAAAAAACCTGGAATATATTGCCCAGGAGGAATTCCAGTATCTGAATGTTCTGAAGATCGCCCTCAAGTCTTTTGTCAGCAATAACGCGGCGCCCATGGTCGCCATCGAATTCGGCAGAAGGGCGATTCCGGCGAAACAGAGGCCCTACTTCATAGAAGTTGAGGAAGCTGTCAGGCAGGTCAGGAAATAATGGCAGAAAGACTAAGACCCATAATCGTCATTAAAAAGATAAAGAAACATGAGGGACATCACGGAGGACAGTGGAAGGTCGCCTACGCGGACTTTATTACGGCCCTGATGGCTTTTTTTCTATTGCTGTGGTTGCTGGCCATGGTTTCTCCTGACAAGAGAATAGCATTGTCGCAGTATTTCAAAGAATTCACCGTCTTCAAGGAACAGGGTGAGAAAGTTACAAAAGGCGGGATTGGCATTCTTGAATTCGAGGGCGCCCGTCGAGCGGCCGGTAATGCACCCGGAAAAATGGAAGCGATGTCTCCTGAGAAATTGAAAACAAAAATCAAGGCCGCTGTTGAGGCAAACTTAAAGACACTGAAGGATCAAGTTCTTGTTGACGTGCATGAGGGATCTGTCAGGATACAAATTGTTGACAACGAGGGGAGCCAAATGTTTCTTCTGGGTAGCGCAAAGCCCACTGATAAAGCTCTGGAAATACTGTCGCTCGTATCTGAGACGATAAAAGAGACACCGAACAAAATTGTCGTTGAGGGACACACTGATGCACTGCCTTATAAGGGCGGTGAAACGACCAACTGGGAGCTCTCTACCGCCAGGGCATCCGCGGCGAGACGGGTTCTTGAAAACGATGGAGTAAC
This sequence comes from Syntrophales bacterium, assembly GCA_049521775.1. Lineage (GTDB taxonomy): Bacteria > Desulfobacterota > Syntrophia > Syntrophales > UBA2185 > Fen-1135. The sequence continues at coordinate 37,060 of JBEKOL010000018.1, read as the reverse complement.
AGCGGACAGGATCGCCAAAGTAGTGGGGTTTGCGGATAATGATTTGTTGATCAAACTTTACCCTAATGATCCTCGAAACAGAAGGATAAGCGTCATCCTTCTGCCTATTCAGTATAAGAATGCCTCGGATTCATTTAATCGCTGAAGGCGGAACCGAGCCGCTCGACTGCTGACTGTCAACGTGCTCTTAAGAAAATTTAACCATGCCGTCTCCGCCAGCGATTGAGCCTTTCAAATGCACCATCAACGGCTTTCAACAGCATTTCGGTCTGCACCGGCTTCGTGAAAAAGTCGTCGAATCCTGCCTCACGGCATTCCTCAATGTCATATAATGCTGCCCAACCGGTCATCGCGAAGATTATAGCAATGGGGTTGTCTTTCCTTATCTGTTTGCAAAGCTCTATGCCGTTCATGCCGAATAACTTGAGATCAAGGAATATGACCTCGATGTCTTCTTCTTTCAAAATCTCAAAGGCCGTCTCGGCCCCTTCTGCGAGTCGTACATCATAACCTTCTATCCCAAAAGCATCTTCAAGCAGATCGCGAACTACCACTTCATCATCGACTACCAAAATTTTCTTCGCCATGAAACCGCTCCCTATCCCTCAATGCGCAGAGCTTACTTATATATCTATCTCCATATCATCGGTTGTCACAAAGGTATTCTTGAATATTTCTCGCGCCACTCTCTCTGATTCCTTCCTTTCTCCTAAAGTTTTATATACTTCTGCGTCGAAATGAACGAGAGCTAGGCTTCTTACGCCGGCATCTCGGGCAATCCTTGCAGCAGTCTCCGGGTTTAGATGCGGCCAGTTCTCAGAGGACTGGCCGCTTTTGTATGAGCATTCAGCAATCAGGAGATCTGAGGATCTGGCCAGGTGGATGGCATTTTCACATAAACCTGTATCGGAGCAGTAGCTGATGACCCTTCCCTCTATTTCAAGTCTGTATCCAAGAGTCAGCGACAGGTGTCTAAGTTCTCGGGCCTCCACCACAAATGGAAGTTTATTAGCTTCATTGGGCAATTCATAAGTATTTACTGAATATGGAAGCTGCGAGATGGAAGCCGTAAAGGGGGCATTGAGAAACATTTCCAGAGTATCTCTTGTGCCGGTGGGTACGCAGATATTAAGGCCTTGTCGGAAGTTGAATTTATTCAGCGTATGCAACCCTGTAATGTGGTCCAGATGAAAATGGCTGAGGAAAAGGTAGACGGGTTTCGCATTCCCTTCATCTACATACCTATCCAGTTTGTAAAGGCCGTTTCCGGCATCGAGAATAATCTCATAATAGTTTGTTCTTATGAGAATACACACAGTGTTCCCGGTGTCAGTATCATACCAGCCGTTCGTACCCAAGAAAATCACTTTCACGTGTGCCATCTCAGACTTTTAATAACCAAGAATTATCTTTTTCGCTCTGTCGAAAACATTTATCCGAAAGCCAGGGTAACCGGGAATAGTCTGGTTTAGATACTTATTGATATACTGACTGTCATATAGTAGCATTCTTTCAAATTCTCCCACTTTCCCTGATTTCTCCAAATTTTTTTTAACCTCACAGGTAAAAATTTCTTCCAGTTGCCGTGCGTAATCCCTGGTTAGTTGTTTCAGGAATTCCTCATCAGGTCCACTTAATTTACCTTCTTGGAACAATTCGCGAACCCATTGTCTTGCGGTTTCCTCAAACATGTGCGTTTCCCTTTAAAAGAATGCCTCAGAATTTATCCAATTATGTCAAGAGTAAATAATTTAGCCCTTATATTTACTCTTCACCGTCACATTCTGGTGATTCCATATCGATGAAGAGTCCCTCTGTGCCAGCGGGAGACACATCAACCCTCTCCTCGCGTTTTTTGAGGTCATCGGTGTTGTATCCGTGCCAATCAATCCTGAAATTCTTGTGTTTGATTCCTTCCTGGCGGTCCATCTTTAATTGTTCCACAGGTTGAGCCGGGACTTCATTCCAAATTCTGCGTTGAACATTGGAATGAATATTCATGGCATTGGTTCTTTTCCCATTCAGTTGCGGAACGGATTTGAGCTTTTCAAATGTTTGCTTTCGTACTTGCTGTTAGCTGACAGCTTTCAACTGGAACCTTCATCCTCCCACACTCGATTTTGCATAATCGGTGAAAAGAATTATAGGAGAGACAGAGGAGGCTGTCAATGACAATCGAGTTAAGTGTATTGTTCAAGGTTGTAGTATTATAGCTGTCGTGATAGTATCCGGGGCGATGGCGACGACTCATGAGTTATTGAATGGAAGCGCATCCGGCAGAGCGGGTCGGCTGTCGAAGAAGTCTTGTCAGCGGTCATAGCCCGGATGCTGTAGCGGCAACGCGAGAGCCGGGAGGCCCCGCTGGATTCGACTTTAGAACCCCCTGCCTTTAGGCATGGGGAGGTTCAGGGGAAGTCTTATTTTGCGGGACGTGCGCTTCAATGCCCGGACTGGAGTATATTACATGTCTAAGAAATTAACGAATAAGGATAGATCGCAAGGGATGTCCAGATCGGAAAAAAGAGTCTCCGAGCGCGATTGGACGGAAAAGAAGGTACGCGAAGGTGAGAAGCTTTTTCAAAGCCTGACTGAAAACTCCTTTGCTGCCGCATTTGTTGTCCAGAATGGGAAATTTCGTTACATAAACACGAGTGCAGTTGCATATGCCGGTTATACGGCGGAAGATCTTATAGGAAAGGATTCGGATATCATCGTCCATCCGGATGACAGGGCGATGGTTAAGGAGAAAGCTCGTGAGATGCTGCAGGGAAGAGATCCCGCGCCGTTCGGATTCCGGATGGTTACCAAGAAGGGAACAATAAGATCGATACTTCAAATAGTATCTCCTATCCAGTATGACGGTAAGCAGGCTCTCCTCGGCAATGCAATCGACGTGACGCAGCGAAAAAAGGTGGAAGAGGCCCTCCGGGAGTCGGAGAGGCGTCTAGCCGATATCATTGATTTTCTGCCGGATGCGACTCTCGCTATTGACCGTAAAGGGACGGTTATTGCATGGAATCGGGCCATGGAGGATATGACGGGAGTGAAAGCTGAGAACATGCTGGGCAAGGGGAACTATGAGTATGCCCTGCCATTCTACGGCAAGCGAAGTCCGCTCTTGATCGATCAGGTGCTGAAGCCGGATAAGAAAACTGGACTGCAGTACCATACTATTCCCGAGAAAGAGCAGGACATCCTGATTGTAGAGACGTGGGTTCCCTCATTAAAAGGAAAGAAGGCCTTTCTCTGGGCAAAAGCAAGCCCCCTCTACGACAGCAAAGGAGAACTGGTCGGTGCCATCGAGTCGATGAGGGACATTACCAAACGCAAAGAAGCAGAAAAAATGTTGCAGGAATCCGAGGAAAAATACCGATCCCTCGCATCCACTGTTGATTTGATGTATCTCGTTGACAAAGATTGCAGATATCTGTTCATGAACGAAGGGCACTTATCGAGGTTTGGTATTCCTTTAGACAAAATGGAAGGGAGATTCTACAATGATTTCCATCTGAAAGAGGATGCGAAAGAATTTGCGGACATCGTAAAACGTATCTTCGAGACGGGCCAAGCCGTCCAGCATGAACACCTAAGCGGAAGAGATGGCAGATACTTTCTCAGGACATTAAGTCCCGTTAAAGATTCCGACGGAAGAACAACAGCAGTAACTGTTGTTTCCAAAGACATTACCGTACGCACGCGGGTGGAGGAGGCGCTGAGAGAATCAGAGAGGCGTCTGGCGGATATCATTGATTTTCTGCCGGACGCGACACTGGCAATTGACCTGACGGGTAAGGTTATTGCGTGGAATCATGCCATAGAGGAAATGACAGGGGTTAAGGCTTCCGACATATTAGGGAAAGGTGACTACGAATATGCGTTGCCCTTTTACGGCATACGAAGGCCCATTTTGGCAGATCTGGTACTGAAGCCGGATAAGAAAATCGAACGGAGTTATTATTCTATCCTCGAAAAGAATAAAGATCTCCTCATTGTAGAAACCTGGGTACCATTCCTGAAGTGGAAAAAAGCCTTCCTCTGGGCAAAAGCCAGTCCCCTTTATGATAGCAAAGGCGATATCGTGGGCGCCATTGAGTCGATCAGGGACATTACGGAGCGCAAAGAGGCGGAAAAAATGCTCCAGGAATCCGAGGAAAAATACCGATCCCTCGCATCCAGCATCGATTTGATGTATCTCGTTGACAAGGATTGCAGGTATCTATTCATGAATGAAGGGCTCCTGTCGAGGTTTGGCATTTCCTTAGGTGATATGGAAGGAAAATCATATGATGACTTCCATTCTGAAGAAGATGCGAGAGAATTCACGGAAATCATCGGCGGTATTTTCAAAATGGGCCAGGCAGTCCAGCATGAACACAAGAGTGAAAGAGATGATAAATACTTTCTGAGATCACTAAGTCCTGTTAAGGATTCTGAAGGCAGGACAATAGCCGTAACGGTAGTTTCGAAAGACATTACCAAGCGCAAGATGGCGGAAGAAGCACTAAGGGAATCAGAGAGGCGGTTGTCGGATATTATTGATTTCTTGCCGGATGCAACACTTGCGATCAACAGGAAAGGGAACGTGATTGCATGGAATCGCGCCATAGAGGAAATGACAGGGGTTAAGGCTTTCGACATACTAGGGAAAGGTGACTACGAATATGCGTTACCCTTTTACGGCATACGAAGGCCTATTTTAATTGACCTCGTCTTGAAACCGGACAAAAAATTTGAGCGGAGTTATTATTCTGTTTTCAAGAAGGAGGAGGCCCACTTGATCGTGGAGACGTGGGTTCCTGCTTTGAAGGATAAGAGAGCCTTCCTTTGGGCAAAGGCAAGTCCCCTTTACGACAGCAAAGGACGCATTGTCGGTGCCATAGAATCGATCCGTGACATTACAGTGCGCAAGCAGGCGGAGGAAATGCTGGAAAAGAGGGAGATTGAGCTTGAGGCAAAGACAAACGAACTTGAAGACCTAAATGCGGCCTTAAGGGTCCTGCTTAAGCAGAGAGAAGAGGATAAGAATGAGCTTGAGCAAAAGGTACTGTCAAATGTGAAGCTCCTCATACTGCCCTATATTGAGAAATTGAAGAGCCGCATAGATCTGAAGGGTTCATCCTATGTCAACATCCTCGAATCAAATCTAAGAGAAATCGTATCACCCTTTGCCCAAAAATTGTCAGTCAAGTACTTGAATCTTACCAACAGAGAGGTGCAGATAGCCAATCTTATAAAGGAGGGAAAAACAACTAAAGAAATAGCGGCACTTCTTAACGTTTCTGAAAGTGCAGTTAATGTATACCGTTATCATATCCGGCGCAAACTCAGCTTAACCAAAAAGCATAATCTTCGCTCCTACTTATCCACGTGATTTCCGAAAAGTTAAATATTTTTTAATATTAATTATTAATCTTTTAATATTGTCTTTTCATCTTTATACCTATATAAGATGTAAAATCTGATAGCAGCTTAAAGCTCCCAAATTTTTCCTTTTCAGTTTTAGATACTTATATCATTAACAGATACCAATAGTTAGTACGGTATACTCCATGACCTGCATCAAAAGGCTCCATAGAATGAAAGCGGCGGAACAATGGCGAGGTGGTTCATTCTTAAAGCAGAGGAATAATTTATATAATGCGGGGATTTAGGCAGTCACCATGGGGGAATTATAATTGATTTCTTTAATGTGATGGAAGGAGGTGGTCATTAGGTTTAGATTAGAGTTATGATCCGGTAAACGATTTCTGGAAGACTTTAACAACTTTAATTGGAATCAAAAAAGGAGGATGACATTATGGCAGGAGAATTACGGCCTCGTTGGGGTCAACCCATGACAGGCATCGTTTCTACCATAGCATTTTTTGTGATCGCGTGGATTACATGGTATCTTTTCAGCGATCCCCGTGGGCCCATGGGCTTATTTCCTTATCCGTTTGTTCTTATACTCGCCTGGATGATTCTTGTGGGTTTATGGCAGCACATGTTTTTGGGCGACTGGCCCTTTCAGAAATTGTCGCCACCCGTCAGAGGAGTGGTGATGACCATTGTGAACCTGATTGGTGTGTGGTTCCTTATCGAAGTCATTTTTGATCGGGTTTTAGGTCTCGGGTTCAATTTTTTAAGTCAAACCAATCTTAATGCACTGGCGGCGGCAGGAGCGACGGCGTTGCCCGAAGCGTGCGGGAAGACACTCAGTTTCGAAGCGATGAAAGGCGCACACTTTGCGCAGAGTGCAGGCGTAGGATTTGTGTTGATTGGATTCTTCGCGTATCCCTTTGTTACAATCCTCTTCGGAAAATGGCCTATCCGTCCCAGCAACCTGGAGCAGCCGGCAGCCGGTCTTGCGGAGATCGGTTGGTGCAGTCTGCTCACCCTTTTCTTCTACGTCGTTCTTATCGTTCCCTTCTTCGGTTTGGTCTTCGAGAAGATGTTCGGTAACGCCTATGGCATGAACACTCCCTGGTGGGGTGGTATCGGCGGCACTCCCCACTTGCACTGGGTATTCGGCTGGTGGGAGTGGGCGGTCATCGTCCTCTTCATGACTGCTAATGTATGGCGTATGAAACCCTGGTCGCTCATCAAGCTTCCCCAGCCCTGGAAAGGTCTTATCTCTTTCTGCGGCGTCATAGCCCTTGCCTATATCTGTGCTTTAATCTGTTTGAAACTGATTCCGCTATGGGCGAACATGGACGATATCACTCACCATCTGCCCGCTGGGGATAAGGGGAATCCCATACGCTTCCTGTGGTACCACTCGGCGGAGATTGCCGGTTTTACCCTGATTCCGTTCCTCCAGTGGCATCACTACTTCGATGATATGTGCCCGCAGAAGAATGTAGATTCCTGGGGAGGTTTTTGGTTTAGAACAGTAGGGGTGCTTATTCTAACAGCAGTTCTGTATGTGTGTTTCTACCACCTCAACTTCGGTTACTGGGGACTGGGCAATCACCATATGGAGCACGATATAGCCGAAAGGTTTATCAACGGTGAGTCTCTCATCTGGAATTTCTGGTGGATCATTCCCCTGCTCTGGAACGAGTGGTTCTTCCACAAGTGGCCTTTCTACGTTCATGATGAGCATCATTAATTAATTCGAGTCGAGGTAAAGGGGCTGACCGGCCCCTTTATCTCGCATTTAAGCATATGCTGCCCGTGCACAGGGATTTTGTTTCCGTGAACGAGGCGGGTGTGCGAATTGGCAATGTTTTTTGAAAAGGAGGAAGTTATGGCGAGAATTCGCGGGAAAGCTAAAAAAGCTGAAATTATGACGCTTGAAGAAGCCGTCAAGAAATACATGCATAACGGTATACAGATTGCCTTCAGCGGGTTTACGGGATTCAACAGAAACCCGATGGCCTTTGCCTGGGAAGTAGTAAGACAAAAATACAAGGACCTGCATGTTATCGACAGGCATGGCAGTTGCTGCACTTGGCTTCTTAACACCGTCGGCGCTATTAAAGTTTATGAAACCGACTGGATGGGCTGGGGCGAGATGGCGGGAAAACTCGACATCAACATGGAAAGGATTTACAAGGCAGGAAAGATAATCCTTGAGGACTACTCTCACGGCGCAATGGCCATGAGATTTCTTGCCGGGGCCATTGGGGCGCCATTCATTCCCTATTATGCGCCACTGGGATCAGACCTCTACAATCCGGACTATGATGCATTGGGCAAAGCTGGCCAGAGAAGTGGCAAGAATCCCAGGATTCCGAAGAAAAAATTCATTCAGATTGAAGAGCCTTTCTTTGGTGATGGAGAGGTCGTACTCCTGCCTGCTGCAAGGCCGGAACTGGCAGTCATTCACGTATCTAAGGTAGGTGACAAGGGGACGGCAAGATGGCGAGGCGTCGGGACGATTGACAAAGAAATCGCCTTTGCCTGTGACAAGGTCGTAATTACGGCCGAAGAGGTAGTTGCCGAGGGAGAGATGAGGAAGGATCCGGAAGCCAATCAGATTCCCTTCTTTACTGTTGACGCCATTGTAGAAGCGCCCTGGGGAGCCTTCCCGAGCGGTGTCCCTTTCTATTATGACTATGACGCGCCCTTTATGAGGGAAATGGATAAAGCATCAAGAAACGTCGAGGATTTGAAAAAATGGCTCGATGAATGGGTTTTTGGTCCAAAGAACTGGGAAGATTTTGTTGTTAAGCTCGGTGCAAGGAAATTGTTGTCCCTTAAAGCGGACAGTACTACCGGATACAGCACCAAGATGATGAGAGGAAAGAACCCGGCACCGAGGATGAAGATACCTTTATCCGTCGCTCGAAGTGGCTATTAAAAGGAAGGGGGGGAATGAAAATGGCTAAAACAATGGAAGAATTGATGGAGTTAATCGACAAGATGCCCGATGAGAAAGCCAAAGCGGGCGAATTTATCCTGCCGGAATTGATGGCTATCGCAATTGCTCACGAGGTCATGAACGATGATATCGTCTTTGCCGGTACGGGACTTCCCATGGTGGGGATTATGGCCGCCAACATGCTGAATGCGCCCAACGCGGTGTTGATATACGAATCGGGAGTATGCGACGGGAAGACCATGCATGTGCCCATGTCCGTGGCTGACCAGCGGGCTGCCAATATGTCTTCCACCCTTGGCGGATTGGTGGATACCTTCGGCTATTATTTGCAGCAGGGTTTTGTCACCTTAGGTTTCCTAGGGGGGGCTGCTATCGATAAATACGGCGGAGTGAATGTTACATCCATCGGTGATTACTATGCCCCGTCACACCGCTTCACAGGGTCCGGGGGGAACTCGGATATCGGTACGATGGCAAAGAGGACTGCTTACATTATCCTCCAGGAGAAGAGGAGGTTTCTGGAGAGAAACGATTATACAACAACACCCGGCTGGTGGTGCTGGGATTTCAAGACACGGGAGTGGAAGCCGAAGAAGGAAGTCTGGAAAGGCACACCTTATGCGGATTGCGGCCCCTGTGGCGTGGTAACGAATATGGGCGTATACCGGTTCGATGAAAAGGGGATAATTTACCTGGAGACCTGCCACCCCGGTATCACCGTGGAGAAGGTCAAAGAGAATTGCGGTTTTGATCTGAATGTTTCAAAGGTTAAAGGTGATACCCCAAACCCGACTTACAAGGAACTCTTTGTCCTCAGAGAGTTCGTTGATCCGGAATTGATCTTCCTGCCGGCGAAAACGGAATATCCCGCAGCGATCAAGTCAATTATTGGTTAGAAGAAACAACTCTAATATAGTGGGTCCTGTCAACCTGCCGTTCAGGCAGGCTGGCAGGATAGTTAGAAGGGAGGAAGGCATACGAATTTAGATCTGATAGAAGAGCAAACAATCATTCAGGACACGGCTCGGCGCTTCGCAAAGACTGAACTGGAACCGGTAGCGGCACGGCTGGACCAGGTAGGTGATCGGGCTGTCTTCCTAAAGAATTTGAAGAAGCTTGCAGAACTCGGTTTGATGGGCATCAATGTGAAGAGTGAATATGGAGGCTCCGAGGCAGGCGTTGTGTCCTTCAGTCTCGCGGTTACGGAAATCGCCAGGGCTTGTGCCTCCACGGCTGTTACCATGTCCGTCAATAATATGGTCTGTGAGGTAATTCAGGCTATTGGCTCCGAAGAACAGAAAATGGTGTACATCCCGAAGATATGCTCGGGTGAATACTATGCCGGCGGTTTTGGTTTGACTGAAACCGTGGCAGGCTCCGATGCCGCCGCGCTTCAGACATCTGCCGTTCTGGACGGTGATCAATGGGTTCTGAATGGGTCAAAGATGTTTATTACCAGTGCCGAATACGCGGGCGTGTTTGTCGTTTGGGCAGTGACCGATAAAAAGGCGAAGAAAGGCAGCGGAATCAGCACATTTCTCGTAGAAAGCGGTGCCCCCGGTCTTAAGATCGGGCGGTTAGAGCACAAAATGGGGCAGCACGCATCTTCAACGAATGAACTGATCTTTGAGGACTGCCGGATACCGAAATCAGCCCTCATGGGGAAAATGAATGGCGGCTTCAAGACGGCCACAGGAGAACTCGCGGGTGGACGCATAGGAATCGGCTCTCTCGCTTTAGGCATCGGACTTGCAGCGATGGATTACGCCACACGATATGCAATAGAAAGAAAGCAATTCGATCAGTCCATAACAAATTTCCAGGCTATCCAGTGGATGATTGCAGAATCTTATACGGAGTTGGAGGCGTCAAGACTTCTCCTCATGAATGCAGCGTTCAAGAAAGAGCAGGGCAAGCCCTTTGCAAGAGAAGCGTCTATGGCAAAGTATTTTGCGACCGAAGCAGCTGACAGGGCGTGTTTCAACGCTATTCAGATGCTTGGGGGGTATGGCTACACCAATGAATTTCCTGTCGAACGTTATGCGAGAGACGTCCGGATTACGTTGATCTATGAAGGGACCAATCAAATCCAACGGATGATAGTTGCAAGGGACATCATTAACAGCCTGAAAGAATCGGCGTAGACGGATCTCGGGGTTTGTGATAGCTCAGGGTTCCTATATATAAGTAGTGGAGGTTTCTGACTCATCGGATTAGCCGCGATCTCCAGCTTGTGCAGACGAGTGGAGGGTTCCGCTATTAGAGACCTGCCACTGCTGACGCTATATGGCGAGTAAGATAACAACGGAAGAGAAATCTCCCGTTCAGTTTAAAAAGTTGCTTTGAAAATTGTCTTCGAAAGCGCTCATGGTATCTTGTTTCTTTTCTTTCTCCGAAGACAAAATCCGATTTTGCAAAGCTAAAAAATGGGGGTAGTAATGGAAAAAGTGCCACAGAAATTGGAAAAGACCAGGGCAGAGATGTATGCTCATGCGCCAATCTCAAAGTTCGGTGAGAGAAAACCTGATTTCTCAACCATGGGACGAAAGATAAAAAGTCAATTCAAGAACGTCAGAGAAGTTGTCGTTGTTGAAGCATGCCGTACGCCTTACGGCAGATTCGGAGGAGCGCTGAAAGATTTCACGGCTCCTGAACTCGGGGCCTTGGCGATCAAAGAAGTAATCAGGCGGACAAACGGAAAGGTCAAGCCATCTGACGTGGATTACGTTTTCTTGGGGCAGGTAGTTCCTGCAGGGTGTGGGCAGATCCCCAGCAGGCAGGCGACTATACTGGCCGGTCTCCCCGAATCCATTCCCTCCATTACAATCAATAAAGTGTGTTCTTCAGGTATTAAGCCGATTGATCTTGCGGTCCAGATGATTCAACTGGGAAGGGCCGAAATTTGCGTAGCGGGCGGCCAGGAAAGCATGAGCAATGGCCCATATGCTCTGCCTGAGATGAGATGGGGGGCGAGGATGGGACTCCCGACTAGGCCGGCCCTTGATTTAGTGGTTTACGATGGGCTTTGGGACGCGTTCTATAACCGGCATATGGCCATTCACGGCTCTGAGGTTGGTGATGAATTCGGAGTTACACGGCAGGACCAGGATGAATGGGCCCTTCGCTCCCAACTGGCGGCAGTTGAGGCCATGAAGACGGGGAAATTGGATGATGAAATATTTCCCGTTGAAGTGAAGCAGGGCAAGAAGATCGTCATCTTCGACAAAGATGAAGGACCGAGGCCGGAAACTACGATGGAAGGGTTAGCTAAGCTGCCGCCCGTCTTCAATCATAAGAGCCCGGTCACCGGAGGCCCCGGAAGCGTCACAGCCGGCAATGCACCGGGTGTCAATGATGGCGGAGACGTCTGTCTGTTAATGAGCAGGGAAATGGCCGACAAACTGGGCATAAAACCCCTGTTTACAATACTCGATTACGCCGAGGTTTCCCAGCCGCCGAAGGACATTGCGACAGTGCCGGGACTCGCAATCAAGAAACTTCTCGAGCAGAATAGTATGACCCTCAATCAGATAGATCTGCTGGAGATCAACGAAGCCTTTGCCGCCGTTGTCTTGGTCAGCGCCCGCTATATTTTAGGCATGAGTAAAGAAGATATGTATAAAAGGGTCAATGTGAATGGAAGCGCCATCGCGTATGGTCACCCTATAGGTGCGACGGGCGCGAGGATAGTCATGACTCTTGCCTATGAACTGCGGCGAAGAGGCGGCGGGATCGGGATATGTGGAATCTGCTCGGGTCATGCTCAGGGTGACGCGATGCTTATTAAAGTGTAAACGATTGACTTTCCCTGAGGCTCAAGCTCTTTTTTTCGACCGTGTATCGCTTTCTTATCTCCGATGAAACGGTAAGGGAAAAGACTTTTGACTTGCCTCAATGGGAAAGCTGATGTTCTGATAACAAAAAAATAACGGGAGGAAGGTAGTGATGGCAGTTAAGACATTCGGTGTTATCGGAGCCGGTCAGATGGGCAACGGCATAGCTCAGGTTGCTGCAAGCCCAGGGGGCCTGAATGTAATCATGAATGACATTGCAGACCAGTTTGTCGACAAGGGGTACGATACGATTTCAAAAAACCTGGACCGCCTTGTTGCCAAGGAAAAGCTGACGGCTGACCAGAAAAAAGAAATAATGGGCCGCATCAAGAAGAGCACGAAGCTGGAAGACATGAAGGATGCCGATTTTGTTGTGGAGGCAGCGACAGAGCGAGAAGACCTCAAACTTGGGATATTCAGAAAACTTGATGAAGTCTGCAAGCCCGGGGTAATCCTTGCCACGAATACGTCCTCTATTCCCATTACGAGGATAGCCGGTGCAACAAAGAGGCCTGCATTAGTTATCGGGATGCATTTTATGAACCCCGTTCCCGTGATGAGACTCGTGGAGATCATCAAGGGTTTAGCTACCTCTCAGGAGACGTACAACACAACGGAGGCCCTGTCCAAGCAGTTCGGGAAAGTTCCCGTGGAATGCAATGACTTTCCGGGATTTTTATCGAACAGGATACTTATGCCCATGATCAATGAGGCCGTTTATACTCTGATGGAAGGAGTGGGCACACCAAAGGCCATTGATGATATTATGGTATTGGGCATGAATCACCCCATGGGTCCTCTCGCGTTGGCTGACCTGATTGGTCTCGATACATGCTGGGCCATAATGGACGTTCTTTACAAAGGATTTGGCGATTCCAAGTACCGTCCCTGTCCGCTCCTTAAGAAATATGTGGATGCAGGCTACATGGGAAGAAAAACGGGAAAAGGATTCTACGATTACAGCAAGTAATGCCTTAATTCGAAAAATATTCTTTCGTAACGAGAATATACTTTCGACGGTTGTAAAGCTAGCTTTAGGCGGGGAGTGCCGCCCGAGATCATGGCTGCAAGCCTCAGTATGAGATGTCTAAAAGCTGACGAGAAAAACAATATGCACTCGGAATGTTTTTCTGAGGCATCAGAAGAAAATGAAAAGGGGGTACATCGGATGGAATTCAAGAACCTCTTGTTTGCAGTTGAGGATGGTGTTGCTACAATAATGTTTAACAGGCCCAAGGCCTTGAATGCGATGAATACGGAAACTATGAAGGAGCTTATGGATGCGGCTACACTCTGCAGGAATGATGACGCTGTAAAGGTTCTCATCCTCACCGGGTCAGGAGACAAGGCCTTTGTAGCAGGTGCTGATATATCAGAGATGCAGAACTTGCGGCCTAAAGAGGCCCTTGCATTTATGGAACTTGGTAATGAGACTCTGCGGTTGATTGAAACGCTGCCCAAGCCTTCCATCGCTGCCGTTAACGGTTTTGCCCTGGGCGGCGGCACGGAGATCTCCATGTCCTGCGATATGAGATTTGCGTCCGAAACAGCCCGTTTCGGCCAGCCGGAAATACTGATCGGATTGATACCAGGATGGGGAGGAACTCAGAGGCTTGCGCGTTTAATAGGAATGGGGAGGGCCAAGGAACTCATCATGGGTGGCGAGCAGATCGATGCGAAAAGGGCTTTCGAAATCGGTCTTGTAAACAGGGTATTTCCTCTCGATCAGCTTCTCCCGGAAACGAAGAAATTCGCGCGGAAACTGGTCAACATGCCTGGTTTCGCCCTAAAAATGGCCAAGCATTCGATCAATTATGGTTATGATCTTGCGCTTGATAACGGAATCAGACTGGAGATGGAATGCTGCGCCCAGTGCTTCAGCACGGATGATCAGAAAGAAGGAATGAAGGCCTTCCTAGAAAAGAGAAAACCTGTTTACACTGGAAAGTAATTCGCCGTTTTATACAATGCTTTAATATAACATTATTCTAAGGGGGTTATGAGCCATGAATTTTGGTTTAACAGAAGATCAGCGGGACGTGAGGGAGATGGTACAGAAGTTCGCAGAACAGCAGATTAAACCCATAGCCGCAGAACTGGATAAGACCCACAGGCATCCGGAAGAGATCTGCCGTAAGCTCGGCGAAATGGGTATTATGGGAATTGCAGTTCCGCAGGAGTATGGCGGTGCGGGCATGGATACAGTGACATACGTCCACAGCCTGATCGCGATTTCCAAGGCGTGCGCAAGCTGCGGTGTTATTGTGTCGGTCAACAATTCTCTTTACGGGTACCCCGTATTGGCCTTTGGAACGGAAGAACAGAAGAAAAAATACCTTACTCCTGTGGCAGGCGGGAAGGTCGAAGGATGCTATGGGTTAACAGAGCCAAGCGCCGGATCGGATGCTGCTGCACTGAAGTGTCGCGCTGTATTGAAAGGTGACAAATATATAGTTAACGGGACCAAAATCTTCATAACGAACGGTAATGTGGCGCACTACTGCGTTTTAGCGGTTACGACCGATCCCGCGTTAGGATATAAAGGGGTCATCAATCTTATCGTGGATATGAAGAACACCCCAGGTTTTAAGGTAGGCAAGGTCGAGGAAAAGATGGGAATCCTTGCATCAGGTACGGCTGAGCTTGTCTTCGAGGACGCTGAGATACCGGCGGCAAACCTCTTGGGCAAACCGGGACAGGGGTTCAAGCAGATGATGATGGGACTGGATGCAGGGAGAATCGGCATCGGTTCCCAGGCCTGCGGTATCGGAAAGGCCGCTCTCGAAGACGCCCTTGCATATGCAAAAGAGAGGGTGCAGTTCGGCAAGCCGATTGCAACGTTCCAGGCGATCCAGTTCAAGCTCGCCGACATGGCGATGGAGCTCGATGCAGCGGAACTGATGCTCCTTCGCGCCGCCTGGATGGAAGATAACCATCTCGATTTTGAGAAGGAATCGGCCATGGCCAAGTGCTATGCATCCGACGTGGCAATGAAAGCCGCGATTGAAGGCGTGCAGATATTCGGCGGCTACGGCTACACCAAGGAATATCCTGCTGAGAGACACATGCGGGATGCGAAGATCTGCCAGATCTATGAGGGGACGAACGAGATCCAGAGGGTGGTTATCGCAAGAAAACTTTTGAGTATGAGATAAAGCCGTCAAGACGATAAGGCTCGTCTCATGGAAACAAGAAAAGGAGATTTCTGAAGAGACGTTCGTCTTTTAGTATATGCTTTGATGAAAATTATTTTTCGATTTTGAAGGGTGAGAACTCATACTCTTTTTCCTCTACTGCGAAAGCTACCCTGTCATCTTCGTTTACTGTGAGTTTGCCCTCTATGATGCGGCGGCATCCGAAGTCGAAAAAATTTACTTGGTGTGTAGGCACATCATTTTCATCCATTTGTTTGTAGTATTGCTCTTTTTCATCCGGTGTAAGTTCTCTGATGATGAGTTTTTGGCATCGTTCGCGGGCTTCCCATGCACCCTGGCGTATGGTGACCCTATAATTGCCGTGAAACTTTATGGGCATTTTGATTTTCATCGCTGTACCTCCGGAGTTCGTGCTGTTTTATGACCGGAGACTGCATAACATAAATTTGGATAGTTGTCCATTTATTGATAGCATCGAGGTTGCGGGTAGTCCTTTTTTCTTTTTGACAAACCCGCATGGAGGAGAGACAATTCACGGATTCGATAGTCGAGTCCTGACTGATAATAGTAATTATATCAGATTTATTGGAAGGAGGGGGTAATATGTATTTTGCAAAAGAGGTGCTGAGTCAATCCAGCGAGCTCAAGAAAAAATGGGAGGATGAGGTCCGGAAGGTGGTCAGTAAAGTTCCTGACCAGAGGGAACGATGGTCCACAGTTTCAGATCTCGAAATCAACAGGCTCTATGGTCCTGACGATATAAAGGATATGGACTTTGTCCGTGATATTGGATACCCCGGCCAGTTTCCATTCTTGCGTGGCAATCAGGCGACGGGTTATCGCGGGCGATACTGGACGTTCAGGATGTTTTCCGGTATGGGAAGCGCTGAAGACACCAACAAACGGTGGCATATGCTTCTCAAAGAGGGACAGACCGGCCTCAGTACAGCCTTTGATTTTCCAACTCTTATGGGCTACGATTCGGACTCGCCCAAGGCCCGTGGTGAGTGTGGGAAGTGCGGGGTCGCCATAGATACCCTCGAGGATTTGCTGCAGTTGGTGGACGGTATTCCCATGGATGAGGTTACCACGTCCATGACAATCAATCCGCCGGCTACTGTGCTCTGGGCGATGTACTGTGCAGCGGCACAGATCAAGGGTATACCGCTTACCAAGATAGGCGGCACGATCCAGAATGACATGCTGAAGGAATTCATTGCACAGAAGACCTTCATGTGTCCACCGGAGCCGTCAGTAAGACTCATCAGTGACACCGTTGAATTCGGGACGAAATATGTTCCCAGATGGAACACCATCAGCATCAGCGGATACCATATCAGGGAAGCCGGTTCCACGGCGGTTCAGGAACTTGCTTTTACTCTTAGAGACGGCATGGAGTATGTGGAGGACGTCGTAAACCGGAAAGGGTTGAACGTCGATGAATTTGCTCCGCGACTTTCATTTTTCTTTAATTCCCATGTAGATTTCTTCGAGGAAATCTGTAAGATGCGCGCTGCCCGGAGGATCTGGGCAAAAGTCATGCGGGATCGCTATAAGGCCAAGGACCCGAGATCGTGGTGGATGCGCTTCCATACTCAGACCGCCGGATGCTCGCTGACGGCTCAGCAGCCGTACAACAACGTCGTGCGGACGGCCACGCAGGCCCTCGCCGCTGTCCTTGGCGGCACCCAGTCCTTGCACACCAATTCCCTTGATGAGGTGATGTGTCTTCCTTCGGATCATGCGGTGCAGATCGCGCTTCGAACCCAGCAGATCATCGCGGAAGAGACCGGCGCTGCCAATACGGTTGATCCGCTGGCAGGTTCGTATTTCGTCGAAGCATTAACCAACGAAATGGAAGAGCAGACGTGGGACTACATCAATAAGATTGACGAGATGGGCGGTATGGTTGCCGCAATAGATAAGGGGTTCCCGCAGTTGGAGATAGCTGATGCGGCCTACAAGTTCCAAAGGCAGATAGACTCCTGTGAAAAGATTATGGTAGGCGTCAACAAATATGTTACCGATGAAGAGATACCCATCCCTCTTTTAGAGATTGATGATAAAGTTGAAGAAGATCAGATCGCGCGGTTGAATGCAGTCCGCAGAAAGCGGGACAATAAGGCAGTAAAGAAGAGTCTCGAAGACATTAAAAATGCGTGCAAGAAGGGTGAAAATGTCATGCCCCACTGTATTGAGGCCGTTAAGAATCTGGCCAGTATCCAAGAGGTGTGCGACGTCTATCGTGAGCTCTATGGTGAGTATCGTGATCCGGGACTCTATTAGGACTGATTGAAGGAGGAGATGGTAATGGTTAAGAGAAAGATTCGTGTTATGGTAGCAAAACCAGGTCTTGACGGTCATGACAGGGGCGCCAGGATTTTAGCCAGGTGTTTCCGGGACGCTGGTTTTGAAGTAATATATACGGGGTGTCATCAGACACCGGCGCAGATTGCAGCGTCGGCAATCCAGGAAGACGTGGATCTCGTAGGCTTGAGCTGTCTATCGGGGGCACATCGGTATTTATTTCCCCAGGTAGTCCATCTGTTGAAGGAGAAAGGTGCAGATGATATCACCGTGATCGGCGGGGGAATCATCCCCGAACAGGATTTTCAGAAACTCTATGACGCAGGCATCAAGGCGATTTTTGTACCGGGTACTACCCTGGATACGATCGTGACGTGGGTTAACAAAAATGTAAAACCGGTGGAAAGAACGTAATGGAGAGAGGAAAGAGGATTAAGGCGGGTGACATTAGGACTGCCTCCCGCCTTATAAGAGATATAGAGGATAGTATCCCCGAAGCAAAACTGGCTATAAAACATATTTTCCCATATACGGGCAAGGCCCAGGTCGTTGGGATTACGGGTTCGCCTGGGGCAGGGAAGAGCACTATTGTTGACGGTCTCATCGAGACAAGCCGTAAGAAGGAAAAAACGGTAGGGGTTCTCGCCGTTGATCCGACAAGTCCCTTTACGGGAGGAGCAACGCTCGGTGATAGGATCCGTATGCAGCGCCATTCCGAGGATACAGGCGTCTTCATACGGAGCCTCGCCACGCGGGGTTCACTCGGCGGCCTCTCAAAGGCAGTTGGCGATGCCATCCATGTTATGGATGCAATGGGGAAAGATGTGATATTTGTAGAAACCGTAGGTACGGGCCAACAGGAGGTGGAGATTATCCACTATGCCCATACGGTAGTCGTTGTCCTTGTGCCTGGTATGGGAGATGAAATCCAGGCAATCAAGGCAGGAATCATGGAGATTGCAGACGTATTCGTCGTCAACAAGGCGGATCGTGACGGAGCAGCGAAACTCCAGCGGGAATTGATGACCATGATCGAAATGTCACCGACTCCTCCCGGGGCTTGGAAGCCGCCTGTCGTTACACTCAGGAATTCCTTTAAGCCTGAAGAATTTGAAGAGGACCTTCGAACATTATCTTCCAAGGTGCAGGAACACTTTGACTATCTGATAAGCAGTGATCTTATCGGTGACAGGCAGCGGCGCAAGAGGTTGCATGAGCTGAATGAGGCCCTGCGATACAGCATCCTCGAACCTGTATTAGAGATGCTCGTCAAAACGGGTGAACTCGACAGTATGGTCGAAAAAATACTGAAGAAAGAATCGGATCCCTCCACTCTGGCTGAAGAAATAGCCAGAAAATATTTACAGGGGTGTTTTTAGGGAGATTATTTTTTTGTTACATTCCGGCCAGTGTCATTGAACAATCTGCGGGATAGCATACATGCTATAATTGGTTGGATCTGTGCACAAGTTCCGATAGTCACCCTATGGACTCAGGCTCTATTTAAGATCAGTTGGTGAGCGGATGAAACTCTTCTGTTTTCAAGTCAGGGTCGGCTTTCCAGGTCGTCAAGTTTCTTCTGCTTTTCTTCGATAAGCTTTTGCTGTTCATCCACAAGCGTACGCCAGTGGTGTCTCTGTGCATAACCGGAGGCCTGATTCATATTCGCCCTGTAGTTTTCTTCGTCTCTTTTTGCCTTCTCCAAATCTTCTTTGATAGCTTTAATATTTTCTTCCTTTTCATTCCTTTTCGTCTCGGTCTCACGATATCTCTGCGATTTTTCATTGCCTTCTTTTTCCAATGCTGCTTTTTGCTCTTCTGTAATTTTAGGCAACGAATCCAATGTCTTAACATTGACTCCGGGCGGGGGGCTATCTGTGATGATCACCGTGCCGTCTTTGTCGATATACCGGTAAAGTGTTTGCCCCTGTGCTTCGCCGGCAGCAGCAATCCAAATAAAACTCAGCAGCAGCAGTAGCAGTAGTAGAGACACCCTTGGCAATAATCTGCACAATTTATAAGAAGCCATGCCATGAGCCCTCCCAACTTCGATTATTCATCTAATAAAAATATTCTAAATTTTCGATGATGTCAATTGTATTTGTACATTTGCAATGCCATCATACTGACGACAGATTGAGCCGTATTTCATCCACATATTTCCTTAAGAAATTAATTAAAAATACTCTCCCGGGATGAAGTTATGCGGAGAAAGAAATCAATGATGCGTAGTTTACGGCGCTGTCCGTCTCACGTTCGTGGTAAGTATCAAAGTGAAGTATGTCCGTGCGGTTTTCTGCAAGCAGGCTGGCGAAAAGTAGGATAGCAGGAAGACCGCAGACGTGGTACCTGTCCAGGGTTTCGACTGCCTTCTGGAAGATATTCTCCGGTTCTCCACGACCAAGAAACGTGAGCATCATTTTATCGTGGGCTTTCGCTTGGGGAAGAAGAGCATCCGCGGGCGCTTGATCGCCGAATTTTCGTCCCACGTGGGAAAGGTCGACTCCGGCCACAAGAAGTATGTGCCCTTTCCTCTCTTCTAGCAACTGCTTCATCAGGGACACCATCCCGCGGAACCTCTCATCAGTCAGGATATTTCTTCCTTGGTGGATGAACTCGTGAACGCCCCCACAGAGAATAGGCACTATAACAAATGGATCCCGCAGGTAGTGGAGCAAGAAAATGGTTTGAAACTCGATGGAATGTTCCGTCATGTGGCCGAAATCATCCGGCGCCAGAGTTCCCGCAGGTAACGCCTTCTTTAATTCTCTGATAAAATTCTTATCAGTCTTGATCTCTCCGAAAGGAGTTGCGTAAATTTTCTCCGAGACGCAATAAAGTCCTTCCTGCATATTATGGTTGATCCCTAAAATCACAACAATATCGTAGTTCTTGCCCTTCAGATAACGGTAGGTATTTACATAGGTATCTTTGGCTATGTTGATATCGATATGGGGAGCCAGGATGCCCGCAATATTATCCGGGATATGCCGCAAATATTTCTCACTGAGATTGTTTTCTATATTCTCAATAAACTGCGCGAGCTGAGCCGGATCTGACACATAGGACTTTCCCGCATGGACGGGAAGCCTTATGGGCTGGCTGCTGAACGCGCTGCGGAGTCCGCACATCTTCTGGTTGAAAATTGGACTTTCCAAAAGACAAGCCCTGTCAAGGGACTCGATAAATGATTCTATCTCCGAGACATAAACGATGCGACCGCCCTGCCGCTTCATCAGTATGGTCTGAATGTCCCTCAGATCATGAAATCCATCAAGGAGTTGCAGGAGGGGGAGTGTATTAATATCAAGAGCGATGCTGCGGTCGGCCAAATGATAGGGATCATGAAATGCTATCATCCGCCGGCCATTAATGGTTGTGGCGACGGGTTGAATGTCTCTTCTCAAAACGGGTCTATCCATATGCTCTCCGCTCACTAGTCCGCTTATATTAGTATTTATTTGAAAATGCAACGTCAACGTCTAAAGAAGGAAAAAATTGCATGCTTATTGGCAATATAATGACCCCGGATATGCTCGTAGCTGGCCTATTTATGCGTAATAACAGACTATAAAGGATGGTACAATATTTGCTAACTTAACAAGGTATCAGGCGATGAAGCCGAATGGGAGGGGTGCATGATGGAAAAGAGAATAAGAATTGCCATAAATACCGGGGGAGGAGATGCGCCGGGTCTCAATGCGGTCATTGAAGCTGTTGTCATGGCGGCCTACAACAGGAGTTGGGAAGTATACGGCATCAAGAGCAGCTACACCGGTCTCCTTAATACTGATGAGATTATCCGTTTAACCCCCGAGACAGTAAGTCATATTTCCATCACGGGCGGGACGATATTGGGCACGACAAACCGCGGCAATCCTTTTCAGATGCCTGTGACGAACATGGCCGGCGAGGTGGAAATACGCGATGTATCAGATAAGGTTGTCGAGAATTTTAATCGCCTTCGTTTTGATTGCCTGATAGCGGTCGGCGGTGATGGCAGCCTGGGAATTGCTCATAGTCTATATAAGAAAGGGATACCGATTGTCGGAGTTCCCAAGACCATAGATAACGATATATGCGAGACCGTTGTAACATTCGGTTTTGACACTGCCGTGAGTATTGCCACGGAAGCCATAGATCGTCTTCATTCCACAGCCAAATCGCATGAGCGGGTGATGGTAGTTGAGGTTATGGGACGTCATTCAGGTTGGATAGCGCTGAACAGCGGGTTGTCCGGTGCGGCGCACGTCATTCTCATTCCGGAGATACCGTTTGACATTAAAAAGGTTTGCGATCACATAATGGAATGCGAAGTCCGCGGCCGACGTTACGCCATTGTTGTAGTTGCAGAAGGTGCGGCGCCGGTCGGCGGTCGCGCTGTTGAAAAATGGAAGGGGGAAATCGGCCGCCAGCATGTAGTTCTCGGCGGGATAGGGGAGTACTTAGCAAAAGAAATTGCAAAGCATACCGGTAAAGAGACGCGTTCGTTGGTACTTGGTCATTTGCAGCGCGGCGGCACACCTACAACTTTTGACAGGCTGATAGCCCTCCGTTTCGGCGCTGCCGCCGTCCGTATCGTCGGTGAGCAGAAGTTCGGCACGATGGTGGCCCTTGATCCGCCGCATATCAAGGCCGTTCCTCTTGAAAATATTATAGGACGCATTAAGACTGTACCCACAGATAGTGACAAGATCAGCACAGCCCGGGAAATCGGTATCTGCCTCGGTGATTGACAGGCCATTCAAATTGAACAAAATATAAAATCACCGTATCAGCCGATATATTTATCTTGCACAATCTCCCTCATATAAAATATAAAACCTAATTGTCGCATCAAAATTGTTTGATAAAAGGAACTATTTCGTGGCTCGGCAGTCAGGAATATTTCGAATTAGAATGGCACTTGTTGTCATGGTGCCTATAATCACAGTATCTATGGGTCTTGCTGTTCCCTGCCTCTGCATGGATGAGAAGCCATTTGCGCCCTGGGATGACAGGGATTCCGCTTCGTATATGGAAGAGACACCGGCGCAGGATACTGACGTATCATCTTGCGGATATTTTTTGATACAGGCAGTTAGGTTTTACCAAGAGTATATTTCTCCCGTGATCGGAGATCGTTGCCAAATGTACCCATCGTGTTCAGCATATGCTATCGAGGCGATCAAGAAGCATGGATGTCTCATCGGCTCAGTCATGACTTCGGACAGATTGATTCATGAAGCAAATGAAACGGACTATGCGCCTGTCATTGAAATAGAGGGGGATTATGGATATTACGATCCCGTCGGCGGCAACGATTTCTGGTGGTATAAAGATTCGGATAGGACTACTTCACATCCGGGCAGTAGATAGGCGACTCATCGCAGCTACACCTGTTCTGCAAACTGTATGTCACAGGGAGCAATGTTTCGAGGTAAGGTGTGCATATATTTTTGGGAATGCCAAAGCAAAGGCTTCATGAAGAAAAGGTCAGCCCTGTTCCCGCCATGTTCAAGATAAATTGCGACGGCATTGCCTTCTCGATTTCCATTACTGATTTCCTTCCCGTGCAATGAGTTGGCACGATATAAGCGGGATTTATTTTTTTCAACTCCTCGATTGTCTTTTCAACGATAGGCTCGAAGGCAGGACCCGCAAGGTGAAACCCGCCCATGATGGCATGGACAGGATTAACGCCTGTTATAGTCCTTGCATGATGGACCGTATTGACGATGCCGGAATGCGCACATCCGGTAAGAACAACCAAACCTCTTCCCTTAAGATTTATGGCGATGCCCGTATCCTCCTCGATGGGATCCCAAGTCTCTATACCTTTGTCTGTAAAGAAGGCATAGGGCATGCCCTTTTCAAATTCCGTCTGACGACAAATCTCACCGAGATACAAAACATCACCATCTAACAACAAGAGAGGTTCCTTTGCCTCTCTTAACCGGACACCTGTTTTTTCTATTTTCTTTCTTGTCACCTCGGGGAAGCGGGCCTTGAAATCGCCGCCAAACTTGAGGTATCGCTTTTGTCTAAAAGCCGCCGGGTGAAGAACCAATTCTACTCCGTCTTTTGCGATCATTCTAACCAATTTATTGAAACCGCCGAAGTGGTCACTGTGTCCGTGAGATAGGACCATCACTTCAATCTCGCCCATATCGACGCCCATTGCCTTGGCATTTGCTGCTGCACCGTCCTCGGAAAATCCGAAATCAAAGAGAAGCGTTCCGGTTCGACCGGCGGTAGTAGTTTTTACTATGGCAGAAAAGCCATGTTCGGCCCGTATGGAAGTCTTGATCTCTCCATGCTTGAGATAGCGGGCTCGCGAAATAATCGCACTGTTGTCGGAGGCTGTGATCTCGATGAAGTTATCCTGAAGCGTCAGGATCTCGACCTTTTCGACCTCCTTGAGAATTGATGTTTTCTTCATTCAGTTTTTCATTTAACCTTTGAGAATGCGCGCTCCCATTCTCATCTTGTCAAAGCAGTATGACTCAAGTCCGGGAACGATCATACGAACAGTTGGAATGCCTGCATCCGTCCTTGTAAGATCTACTGCTATCACTCGCTCCAAACCCCTTGCCTGCAGTTTCTCGATTATGGTCCTGATATCCAGGAGGATATCTCTGCTGTAGCTCACTTCAATATCGCGAAGGCCCTTTTGGTTATATGCATAAAACCGTGGATCATCAGTGCTTTCCTGCTCACCAAGATAGGCAGTTACAGCTTCGCACATTCCATCGATTCCAAACTTATGAATGAACAAAGCTCTGGTGGTCACGATCTCGAGAAGTGAGCGGATCATGGCTACACGGGGATCAAGATGGGCGCCAAAACCGTCTATGGGTTTCATGGTTGGATAAACTAGGTCACGGGAAAAGGCGGCTATCACCGGAACGCCGATATCTGAAGTAATATCTTTGGCGACGATCTCTATATCGGCGTGTTCGAATTTGTCTAAAATATTGATAATGAACTGGTTAGCAGATTCATCCTCTATGAACAGGGCGTCGCTGTAATTGCCTTCATAGCGTGCGATGCTCCATGCGTCACGCTCGATTACCTCAGCAAGACCGTGCACAACGGCTTCTTCTATAGTATTGCCTGCCGCAATGCCGTTTGTATGAGTATCTATAAGAAAGGCATTATCCAGATGGTAGGGATGGTAGACCGCGCAGGCAGGGACCAGGATATCCTCATCCCGCGCCAGATCGCATCCCCATGTCCAGTGAATATACCGATCATGATCGTAATCGCTGCTTTTCGAAAGAATCATGTCATGAGGATCAAGAATGTTGAATTTCCGTTTCAACTGGTTATAGCTGCCTCTTACCAGTTTGTTTTTGTACTCGTCCCTGAATTCCGATGAATAACGTTCGATCGACTCCATGGTCAATGAAACCTGGGCCTGAATCTGAGACACTCCCTTGCCCGTATGGCTCGTTCTTGAATTGTCAGGCCTTGTGCGGTGGCAGATAAAGACCGGAATCCCGATCCTGTCGAGATCCGATGCTTCGCGGAAGCCAATCATGCTGACCAGCTCTTTGACACTCTGGACAAATTGAAGTGTGGAATCCGGTGTCTTGGACCGGTGCGTTTCCAGGATGTAAACCTTGGGACATTTTTTTAGAATTATGCTTGGCACTTTGATACTGTTTCCTGCAAATTATTTTTCGCTGTAGAAAAGTGAGAGAGGGCCGTAATGCCCCGTGTGGGATCGCATTCATATCAATACGCGGTCCCTTTTTCAATCCCAGTTTATTAATGAGACAGCCGCAATAACAGTAGTTGACGAAGGCCATCTAATAAAAAGCGCCACTGAGTGACAGAGAAGATTCGGGGGGAACATTTAACTGGGACAGGTTCTTGTTTATCTGGTGGGCCGTAGGAGACTCGAACTCCCGACCAACGGATTAAAAGTCCGCTGCTCTACCACCTGAGCTAACGGCCCGCCCATAAAATAAATTTTGAGCTCGCCCTCTTACTAGGAAGACTCTTGAGTTGTCAAGGAAAAAAGCTGTCAGTCGCCAAAGGGATTTCTCAGGATTATCGTTTCGTCCCTCCCCGATCCCACAGAGATCAGCACCAGTTTCGTGCCTGCGAGCTCTTGCAGTCTCTCAATATACAACCTGGTATTACGCGGAAGCTCTTCGATCTGCTTGGCCTTGCCGATGTTCTCGTTCCATCCCTCCATCTCTTCATAAACGGGCTCACACTGTTCAAGGAGGCGATGGTTTGAAGGGACGGATTCTGTGAATTCTCCCTGCGGTGTCCGGTAGCCTACGCATATCTTCACTTTTTCGAGGCCCGTAAGAACATCGAGTTTGGTGAGAGCAATTCCCGTTATGCCGGAGAGCCGTAAAGATTGTCTTACCAGTACCATGTCCAGCCAGCCGCAACGCCGTTTTCTTCCTGTAGTTGCGCCGTATTCATGACCCACATCACGTATACTGTCTCCGATTGCGCAGGTCAATTCTGTCACAAACGGACCTTCCCCTACCCTTGTCGTGTATGCTTTGCATATCCCGATGACTTCGCCGACGGCCGACGGCCCTACACCGGTTCCGCAGCTGGCGTTGCCGGCGACGGTATTTGATGACGTGACATAGGGAAATGTGCCATGGTCAATGTCCAAGTGACATCCCTGAGCTCCCTCGAAAAGGATTCTCTTTCCTCTCTTGATCTGGTCGTTTATGACCATCGATGTATCCGTCACATACTGCCGGAGACGCTCGGCATAGGCCCTGTATTCGTTGTAAATCGCTTCTGCATCCAAGGGGTCTTCTTGGAAAAGTCTCGTCAGATAAAAGTTCTTTTCCTCCACATTCTTGGTGACTTTTTCTCTGAATGCCTGATCATCTAAAAGATCACACATCCGTATTCCTACCCGTGCAATTTTGTCTTCATAGGCTGGTCCGATGCCTCTTCCTGTAGTCCCAATCTTCTTGCCGAGGCCGTGAGACTCACGGGCAACATCAAGCTTCCAGTGATAAGGTATGATAACGTGAGCTCTCTCACTCACGTACAGTTTCGTATTGGGCGGCCAGAGTCCCCGGTTCTTGAGGCTGTCTATCTCTTCCAGAAGAACTTTGGGGTTTACCACTACCCCGTTGCCGATTACGCAAATCTTGTTATCATGCAGGATTCCTGAAGGTATCAAGTGTAGGATTGTCTGTTCACCCTTTACGACGAGAGTATGGCCGGCGTTGTTTCCGCCCTGGAACCGCGCAATGACGTCTGCGCTCTTCGCATACAGGTCAACGACCTTCCCCTTACCTTCATCACCCCATTGTGTTCCAACAACAGCGACATTTGCCATTAGCGCTTCTCCTGTCTACATCTCCAGCTGCGTAACGGAGATGATATTGGCCAGATTGCGGAGCTTATCGAGAACATCCCGATTTACCATCGTGTCCGTTGTCAGTACTACGAGCGCCTCTCCGTCGATCTGCTCACGGCTCAAGTGGAGTCTCGCAATATTTACATTGTTGTTTCCCAGAGTTGTGCCAAGATTGCCGATGACTCCGGGTTTGTCATAGTTGGATACCACCAGCATATGCCCCTCCGGGATCACTTCGACAGTAAATTTGTTGACCCTGACGATTCTGAGATCCTGTCGCCCGAAGATCGTGCCCACCGCATAGCCAGCTTCCTGGGCTGTCTTGACAGTCAGCGATATCATGCTCGTGTAATCTTTTGACTCGCTGCTTTTTGACTCGACAACCCTGATGCCGCGTTCTTTGGCGATTAGAGGTGCGTTTATATAATTTACGTTCTCATTCAGTATGGGTGTGAGCAGCCCCTTGAGCAGGGAAATGGTGATGGGAGCGACATTGTAATTCAAGATATCTCCACTGTACTCTACAGTAACTTCTTTGATGCCGCCCTTAACCAGTTGCGCCTCGAACGTTCCCATTTTTTCCGCGAGGTCCAAATAAGGCTGGATAACAGTCAGCAGTTCGGCGCTGACAGACGGGAAATTAACGGCATTTTTAATTTCTCCTTTGGTGAGAAAGTTCACTATCTGCTCGGCGATGGCGATGGCCACATTAATCTGGGCTTCATCAGTTGACGCACCCAGATGGGGCGTGCAGATTACGTTGCCGAGAGAGAGGAGCTCCTTATTTTTTGTCGGTTCTTCTTCGAAAACATCGAGGGCGGCGCCGGCAACTTTTCCTGAGACGAGGGCGTCATAGAGGTCCTTTTCAGTGATAATTCCGCCACGGGCGCAATTTATCAAAAAAACACCTTTTCTCATCTTGTCAAAAGCCTTAGCATTGATAATGCCCCTTGTCTCTTTTGTCATTGGGGTATGGACTGAGATAAAATGGGACTTCTGCAGCAGCTCGTCTAAAGTGACGAGGGTGATCCCAAGTTTTCCTGCTGCCTCCGGTGAGATGAAGGGGTCATAGGCGATAACATTCATCTTCAGACCCATGGCCCGGTCGGCGACGATGGTACCGACGCGTCCGATACCGATGATGCCGAGGGTCTTGTTATAAAGCTCCGCACCCATGAATTTATTTTTTTCCCACTTTCCCTCTTTCATGGACGCCGTGGCCTGCGGCACTTTTCTCGCCAGGGAAAACATCATGGCGATGGTATGTTCACCCGTAGTGATAGTATTGCCACCGGGTGTATTCATGCATACGATGCCCCTCTTGCTCGCCGCGGCAATATCCACATTATCAAGACCGATACCCGCCCGTCCGATTACAGAGAGCTTCTCTGCATGGTCGATAATCTCCTTGGTCACCTTCGTGGCGCTCCTGATGGCCAAGCCATCATAATCCTTAATGACACCTTTGAGTTCATCCGGTGTGAGGTTTGTCATTACATCCACCTCAATCCCAGGTGCGTTCTTGAGTATTTCAATGCCCTCGGCAGCCAGGGTATCGCTTACGAGAACTTTTTTCATAGTCGTCATCCTCCTGAAATTAATTAATGAGATATCCTGATAATCCAAATGGGATCATAATTCTTTAATTTTTTGATTATATACCTTCGCCATTTCTGCCAAGGCATCTTTAATATCTTCCGGTTCGATCGTCGGGCCGCACCAGAAACGGAAACCCGGAGGCGCATCCCGGTAAGAATTTATGTCGTGCGCAATATTTTTCTTGGAGAGTTCGCTGGCGATGCTCTTGAGGAACTTTGCCTGATCGTCCTTGGAGAGCTTACGCACTTTTTCACCGGTTACAGAGAGACATACCGATGTGCTCGATCGTGTGTCCTTTGAGGCCGCAAGGAAATCTGTCCAATCATTTTTCCCCACCCATTCTTCGACGGCCTTAAGGTTTTTCTCGCTCCTCTCTATGAGGCCGGCCAGTCCTATTTCCTTTGCCCATTTTAGGGCATCGAGGTAGTCTTCCACACAGAGCATGGATGGAGTATTAATGGTATCGCCTTCAAAGATAGCTTTATCAATCTTCCCCCCTTTTTTCATCCGGAAGACTTTGGGGAGCGGCCACGGCGGATCGTAAGTCTCTATACGCTGTATGGCTTTCGGGCTTAAGACGAGCGTGCCGTGGGCTGCTTCACCACCAAGACATTTCTGCCAGGAATACGTCAGTACGTCCACTTTTGACCAGTCGATATTCATCGCAAAAACAGCGCTGGTGGCATCGCAGAGGGATAACCCCTCCCTATCCTTCGGAATCCAGTTCCAGTCGGGCACTCTTACGCCACTCGTTGTTCCATTTGCAACAAAGACGCAATCATTGGACCAGTCGACTGACTTCAGATCCGGTATTTTCCCGTAATCTGCTTTCAGGACAGTGGGGTTGAGTTTCAAATGTTTGGTAATGTCCGTTGCCCAGCCTTCGGAAAAGCTCTCCCAGACCAGTACAGTAACAGGCCTCGGCCCTAAGAGGGTCCACATGGCCGCTTCAAAAGCGCCTGTGTCGGATCCGGGCATTATTCCGACAAGATAGTCCTTCGGGATTCCCAGAATCGCTCTGCTTTCGGCTATGGCCTTTGCCAGTTTTTCCTTTCCCAGGGATGAGCGATGGGACCTGCCGACGGGGGCGTTCTTGAGAAGATCAAGACTCCAATGGGGCCTCTTGCTGCAAGGGCCGGAACTAAAATTTGGATTATGCATATTTAACTATCTCCCGATTTTTTTTGACAGACGTTGGAATATATCAGCATTGAAATGATTACTCAAGATTTTTTGATCTGGTTTCGTATTGACTGATGTGTTAAAAAAACATATGGTTATATGACATTAGAGCTATGGAGAGGGATTTTCTAATTGAAAAAGATTAAAACAGCCTTTTTTTGTCAGAACTGTGGCCACCAGTCACCAAAGTGGCTGGGTAAGTGTCCCTCGTGTGATGAATGGAACCGGTTTGCCGAGGAAGAAATAAGAGCTGTTGATCCCGCGGGTCCCGCGGGCATCCAGTTCAACGAAGCCCCCTTGCCCATCGACGAGATTGTTGCCGATGAGAAAGAGAGGATGACTACGGGGATTGCGGAAATGGACAGGGTTCTTGGCGGCGGTAT
Source organism: Syntrophales bacterium (assembly GCA_049521775.1). Lineage (GTDB taxonomy): Bacteria > Desulfobacterota > Syntrophia > Syntrophales > UBA2185 > Fen-1135. Next base: position 6,965 of record JBEKOL010000018.1, on the reverse strand, counting down.
TGTGAACGGGTCGGTTACGCTCGTTGGTGGCGACCCCGGTATCGGCAAATCGACGCTCCTTCTTCAGGTGGTCAACAATCTCGCGGAAAAGGATTTGAAGATCCTCTACATCTCCGGTGAGGAATCGGCAAAGCAGATAAAGCTCCGGGGCAGACGGATCGGGGCCTCATCGAAAAATCTCTTAGTTCTAGTTGAGATTGACCTTGATAGCATTGTCAAACATATCAAGGAGATATCGCCGAGCGCGGTAGTAATTGATTCCATTCAGACCATCTATTCACCGGTTCTCACGTCCGCGCCGGGAAGCGTCGGGCAGGTCAGGGAGTCATCAGCACGTCTCATTCTCCTTGCAAAAAAGACAGGCATTCCCGTCTTTCTTGTCGGGCATGTGACCAAGGACGGCTCCATAGCAGGCCCGAAGGTGCTGGAGCATATGGTGGATACGGTACTCTATTTCGAGGGTGACTCAAGTCATGCTTATCGTATCATCAGGGCCATAAAGAATAGATTCGGGCCGACCAATGAAATAGGGGTCTTTGAAATGAGGAGCAACGGTTTAAATGAAGTTGCTAACCCCTCGGCATTTTTCCTGACGGAACGGCCGGAAGGGGCGCCGGGTTCCGTGGTTGTACCGAGCATTGAGGGCACCAGGCCGATACTTATAGAGATACAGTCTCTTGTCAATCCGACTAATTTCGGTATGCCGCGCAGGACGACTATCGGGGTGGACCATAATCGGGTAGCCTTGCTTGCCGCTGTCATGGATAAGATGTGCGGCTTCCGTCTCAACGGTCATGATATTTTTATCAATGTGGCAGGCGGAATGAAGGTGGACGAGCCGGCAGTCGACCTCGGAATTGTTGCATCCATGGCCTCCAGTTTTCTCGACAAACCTATTGATAAAGGCACGGTGGTATTCGGTGAAGTGGGTCTTGCAGGCGAGGTGAGGGGGATCTCCCAAATGGACATCAGGATCAAGGAGGCAGCCCGCATGGGATTCAGTCGCTGCATCATTCCTCAGACATCTTCTAGAAATGGATCTGCAGAGAAAAAGGTGGAGTGTATCAAGGTCAACAGTCTGAAAAAACTCCTGGAGCATCTTTTTTAATGCTTATGAGACCTTAGGTCGGGACAAGCATTTCTCCCTTGGTCGAAATGACAAAGCGGGTGCCTTTGGAGACACGTTATGCCGAAAAAAATTCTTATTGTTGACGATGAAAAAGATATCGTAGATTTGGTTAGTTACAATCTTGAGAAGGAAGGATTTACAACTATCAAAGCCTACGATGGGGAAAGCGCGCTCAAACTGGTTGATGCGAAAAAACCGGATCTGGTCATTCTCGACCTCATGCTTCCCGGTGTCAGAGGATTAGAAGTATGTAAATTTATCCGAAAGAATCCGGAAATAGAAACGCTTCCGATTATCATGCTCACAGCTAAAGGCGATCAGGTAGATAAGATACTGGGCCTTGAGATGGGGGCAGACGATTACGTCACAAAGCCGTTCAATGTGAGAGAGTTGATTGCCAGGGTTCGTGCGGTCATGCGAAGGGCGGAAGTTCGTCATGACCCATACAGAAAAGAACGGTTTGCATACAAAGGGCTCCGCTTCGATTACACCTCCTATGAGGTTACTGTAGATGGAAAAAAAATAGATCTCGGTCCTACAGAATTAAAACTTTTGCGATTCTTTACACAACATCCCGGCAGGGTTTACACTAGAGATCAGCTTCTGGATTACGTATGGGGGGATGAAACATTTGTGGAGCCCCGCACCGTCGATGTCCATATCAGCCGTCTGAGGATGGCCGTAGAAGAGGACAAGGATAAACCGCAGTATATCCTGACCGTCAGGGGAATCGGGTATAAATTTGTAGATACGACATAAACGTGATAAAAAAACTTTTTGGCGAACTTTACCGGATAATCAAGAGTTACCGATACGCATAACAGGATTGGACGTGATAAGAAGGAGAAAAGATATGCATAAACTGATGCGCCTATTAATTTTATTTTCCGTCTTCTTCTCGCTTGCCGGTGCATCCATTATTTGTGCACAAGATCAGCAGAAATTGTTGGGGGATGATTTTCTTCACCAGCTCTTTCTATCTGCTAAGGAGGGGAAAGCGGATAAAGAAACCTTGACAAGGAAGATAGACAGTCTGGCAAGAGATAATTTCGATCAGCAGTATAAAGGAAATGTCAAAAACATAGAGTTAGAAGGCATCTACGAGCTTGCCAAGAACTGTTACGTGACCTGTCATACCGCGCAGCTGACGAGCGGGGAGGAAGTTTTTCTATTTCATGCCCACATATTTAGTAAATTTGAAAATGGTGATGTCCAGATGCATGGTCGTGGAAAGGAGGATATGGCTGAGTTTGAAAAATTCATGATGATGAGCGAAAGTGGGAAAATAAAATTTATCAGATATTATTTCAAGACATATGCAAAAATTGAATTACCTTCGTAAGAGAGACAGGTCCTAAATTGCCCCTGCTGGTGATTCATCTAAAATCGAAATCAAATTCTCCCTGACATACACCGCTATCAAGCATTAAACATCTTCGTACCTGGGGTGTTATATTATATCTGATCCCGAGGCTGTCAAACCAGCACGCGAGCCTGTAGATAACGCCGCATTCGTATTGATCGATAGCCCCTATTCTTTTTATTCCTTTGTACGCGAAGCAGTTCCCGGACTCAAATTCCCAGTGGAGTATTTTTTCCTTCGGGAAAGTCATGATGATATTCATAAAACCAGGTATAAATAAATGAGAGGTGGCATTAAAGAAATCTTTGAACTCCTGAAAATTCTTAATTTGTTTCTCCAGGCCGAGGGCCTTCTTAATCCTGTCAATCTCCATCGGCGCTAATGATTTAATTGCCGCTTTATTCAGCGCATTCGCCTTTTCTATACCGAAGTTCTTCAAACAGTGGTGGAACCACATCCCGTCATGGGTCATCCAGCACCTGTTTAAAAGGTCGATGATCTCTTCTTTTTGCAGTTCACGTGGCATACTCACGGGAAACCTTCTTTCACTCTAAGTTTTCGTAACCGTAACGGTAGCCTGTATCTTACGATCTTCTCATCTGAAAGGTACAGTGGACAATACAACAGATGTTTCCTTGCTCATCCTTCAGTTCGAGATCCAAAGCCCAGTCTGCCTTTCCAGTTTCATCAGCAATCTTTTTAATCCCTTCCACGTATTCAGAGGTCATCGATGTAACAACCGTAATATCTGTAGTCGCGGGTCTTTTGAAGGTGATCGTAACCTCTTTCAATAAAGGATAGTATTTCCTGAGGTCGAAAGCGGAATAGAATAGAACCCCTCCCGCAAAATCCGCCAGCGAAAAGAGAGACCCGGCATATACCGTACCGACGTGATTCACATTTGGTTCCTTCGGCAGCATAACTTTTATGGACTGCTTTTTAAAATCCAAAATACGCACCCCCATTTTTTCGATGATCTTGATTGCCTTTTCGAGATAACTGATAATGTCCTTATACTCATCGCTAATTGCCATTTGTTAATTCTCCTAACTTGTTTTTATCATCTCGCTCAAAAAGAATAGGAGGCAGTATAAACGGGGCAGACTTCCCAAAATTAAGTTTTAGCAAAGCTCAATTGCAAGGATTGACTTTATTATGTTGTCTATCATTATTTGTGCTGGAAATCTACAGCGAGATGGCAAGAAATATATAAAACGTTTACGGCAAGGGGACGCGGTTAGTGGTAACACGTACTTATCAACGCCCTTGATTGTACCGACAGATTACCCATTATTGTTGAAAGCAAGATTTGCGAAAAAGGCGATTATGTAGCACCTTTCGAATAAGCTTCAATCCGAAGTTGAGGTAAACTGAATTACCCTCGACTATAAGTCGAGGGGTTTAAGAGGGGTCGATTTCAAATCGACTGTCATCAGTTACCGGCTCACCTTCTTGCTCTTGAATATATTGCTGGATCATTGCATCCGTTATGTTGCCGGAGCTTACGGCGAGCTACCCTAGCGCCCAGAGATGTCTGCCCCAAAATTGCTTTTTTAAATGCCGTAGCGCTTCGCAGTGGTCGGCTAGAACGCCGCGTTAGCGGCCATCTACGCTAACCACCGCGCCCATTTGGCGTTTTGCTTCTCGATTTCGCAGGTGCCCTGATTATGGCAAGCGGCCTCATGATACACATGTCGCGAAGAGATGAATAAAGACGTAAGCACTCACCATTCCCTCGGGTTCTGTGGCCACAAGCAAGGCCTGGCGTGACCGTTTGGCTGGTGCGATGGCCGCGCAGGTGGTCAACTTCCTGAGAGTCTGAAGCACGGCGGCGAGTATCAGCCGAATCTTAGCCGGCTGGTTCAATGCGACACTGATTCGCCCTGCCGCATCATCTCTTGCCACCAGACTCTGGAATAATGGGTCGCTCATCAGGGTGCTATCGTTCAGAAATCAGGGGATTATCCGGCTGGTTCGCGCAGGTTGCGAAGCCATGGCTGGCCCGGCGGATCAACGGCTTTATGCCATGCTCCGCTATATCCGTCAAGGTGACAATGTCCCTGCGCTCCTGGGCCAAAGCGGCCTCTCGGCAGAGGGCGGTCAGATCGGGCAGGTGTGTTTCATTTACCTTCCTTGCGGCGGCAATGAAAACCAGAACATCTTCCAGCAGCTCGGGGAAACGGGCGAGTCCCCGCTCTGCTGAGCCGGACAAGAAAGTCTGAACGAGATCATCGGTAGAAGCGAAGAGCTCCGCTGCGAGATTGGTCGTCACGGTATCCCGCTGCCGTTGACCTGTCAGGGCGGAACGTAGGGCGTCGTAGCTTCCGTCCAGCCTCGGTGCTTGCAGTACCTGCTCCCCCGTCTCGTCCCGATCCGTCACGAGGAGCGTTACCGCAGACGCCGGATCGGCGAACCACGTGATGGTTCCACTGCTCACATAGGTTTCCTGGGCCTCGATGGCCCGACGGACCAGACTCGGCGTCAGATCCCGCTTGCAGCGATGCCCGTAGGGGCAGACGGCGGGATCGGCGCAGGGGGCGCAAGGGACATCGGAAAATAGGATGACGTGGCCCGGACCGTACGGCCCCGTTTCCCAGGGATAGGCGGTGCCGAAGAAGAGAGACACCGTGGGGGTACCCACCGCGGCGGCCAAATGCATGGGACCAGTGTCGCCGGTCAGTAGAAACTCGCAGCGTGCCAGGACCCCTGCCAGGGCGGGGATGTTCGTCTTCCCCACCAGATTGCTGACTTTGTCTCCCAACTGACCCAGCCGTGCAAGAACATCCTGTGCCAGATCACACTCATCACCGCTGCCGATGAGCAACACGGTCTTGCCCTTGTCGCGGACGAGCCCGGCGATTACCTCGGCAAACCTTTCCGGTCCCCACTGTCGGAAACTACGGGCGGCACCCAGCTGGACCGCCACGATGTCTTGGGGGGGCAGGTTCGCCAACAGGCGCTCTGCCTTCCACCGGGCCATCGCCGTTAATGGAAAGAACATCTCCACCGGCATCCCCTCCGGTAGGCTGGCAATGCGACAGGCCCAGTCGACGAGGTTACGCCGGTTCTCCCGTCGGTTGCGGCGGGTGACATCGTACAGGGCCGCCGTGGCCTCGTCGGCAAAGAAGAACCCTTTGTCTCGTGACCAGCTCCCGCCGACGGTCAGTGTTCCTCCCACCAAAGACGTCAAAACGCCGCCCCATTCATACTGGCGGTTGATGACCAGGTCGAAACCGATGGCCCGCAAAGCCGCCGCAAGCTCAGACACCTCGTTGTGGACGCGATCCGCTTGTTCCGGCCGGTTCCGCAGGGTCAGACGCCAGGTGACCTCTGGGACGGCGATGAGAACGTCCACATCGGGGTTGCCTACGAAGAGGCCCGTGAAGGCCTCGTCGGTGAGCACATGGATGCGGCAGCCGGGATAGCGCCGCTTCAGGCCGCCTATCATGGGGGTCAGTTGGAGGATATCGCCGAAGCGGTGGGTGCGTATGACGAGGATATTCATGGCGGGCCTACGCGACCAGTTCCTTCAGGAGAATGCCCATGGCGGTGCAGGTGGCCGGTTCGGCAACCTCGCGGCGGTGGGCGATCTCAGCGTCGAGGCTTTCGCGCAAACGGTCGTACCGGCCGGGATGGAGGGCCATGGCCGGGGTGTAGAGACCGTAGCGAAGATCACCCGGCAGGGCGTCCAGAAAGCCGTGAAACTCGTCGGTGTCTTCCGGGAGATGAATCGTCACCGAGTCCGGAGACAGAAGGAGGGACAGATCCACCCAGCTGAAGGCCATCCGGAGGACGCCGGGATCGGCCTCTACGAAAACGATGCGCTGCCCCGGTCGCCGCCGGATGAGTTCCAGTGCAGGGTAGGCGAGTCCAAGGCCGAGAATGACCAGGGGTCCGTCGTGCAGGGGCTGGAGATCCGCCCATAAACGGGCCTCGTGAAGGGGATCGATTCGGCTGTGAAGTGGGCGCGGGGCCATGGCGGGCAGAGCGGCGATAAGGGTCGGGACGCCCGCTGGGGTCGGTTCCACGATCCACGACGCGTTGACGGGCAAGCCGGTCAGGCGGTCCGCCAAGGCCGGATCCGTGGCTGCTAAGAGCCGGAGGTTGATGATAGTGAAGTCGGGCAGAGGCATGCGACGTTAAGGGTCATTAAAAAAAATAAGAAGAGCATTTTTTATAGATATAGTATAGAAGAAAAAATTCTTCTATGTCAAGTCTAGTTTCTTACAATGTCAGAAGCAAGTAATATGTCCGGTATTGTAGCACGTAATCTGTCCGGTTTAATATGGTCGCCGATGGAGGTGCCCGATGAGACGGACGGAGATGTTACAGGAGATCCGGAAGATGCGATTTGAAGAGGTGTATTTTGGCTGGAGTGAGAGCCGGTTGACGCAGGAGGAAGCTGCACGGATTTTAGGTGTGTGCGATCGGACGTTTCGTCGTTACATTGATCGGTACGAGCATGGTGGTATG